>PNJU01000001.1 GCA_013822015.1 Candidatus Puniceispirillum sp.
AAAATGAAGCTAAGGAAAAGCTGTCCTAGGGACGTCCAAGAAATGACACCTTTTGTATTATGTGTCGCCCCAGCTTACCCTGCGCCCCTCCCTGGCACGGAGTAAGCTGGAATCGTGCCTTAAGCGTACCAACACAATCAAAAAAGACTACAAAATTTGCAGTCTTTATTTTCCTAACCTATTACAAAAATGGATTGACAGTGGATTTCATCGGGACATAGAAATACTATATGGCAAATTTTATGCGTTATTGATCATGACCACTCTTTATCTTTCAACCGCCCTTTGCTTGTCATCCCTTTTGACTTTTACAGTGTGCGCAAGCAGCGCCTTTACAGAAAGCGAGATATCTTCTGCCAGGTCCACGCCGCAAGGTGCGCACCCGCAGGCTGGTAAGGCGAAATCGGGCACTTTTAATATTGACGAGTGGCGCAAAGATTTCCTTGAAAATACACAGCGCCCAGTCTCCCAAGTGATTCTTGAACGCGCGGCCACGGGCTTTGCGTCCCAAGGCCAAATGGCTGACTGGATCCTTTTGATAGACGAGCAAATACCGCGTGTTTCACTGGAAGATGCCTACCACTATCTGACCCATCTTGGCTTCATGACCTCGAAGATTGACCCGCGGGGGAAAGGCCTGACCATGGTGGAGTTGAGCCGCTACTTCCCTGACGAAAAAAAACTGCCAAAGGTGGCTGAGTGCTTCCTTCGTCTCAATCTGGCTTATTTTGCCGACATGCCCACCCATGTCCAAGAACGCCAAGATATGTTCATAACCAAGTTTACTTTCCTGCGTATTCTTGAGATTTTGTCCACCCACTACTTGGACCGCATCATGTCTTCAAGGGGTGCGTTAAGCCTTGAGGAATGTGGTCATATCACAAGAATCATTGGCACAGCCTATCAGACCCCCCTCAGATTTGAGATGTGTACGGGCAGTGGATGGGAGCGCACACTCCTGGAGAAAATCATTGAGCATACAAACGGAATTTCCCAAGATGACCTCGATTACACGAGAGGTTTCCTGCGCCTTGCCAACGCAGAAGCTTCAAAGAACCCCATGGACGCACAAACTGCCCAAAGCATCATCAATGAGAATGCGCACATCATTGGTCAAAAGGATTTACCTAAATACGTCACAAGCTGGACGCTGCCCCTTCTTGCCATGGCCTACAAGTCCCTCAACAGAGGGGAGGAGTGCGTGCAAACCTGGCTGGAATACGAAAAGCACAACCATGCAGATGATCGTTGGCGCTTCATAGACCAGGTCAACGGACTGGAGCACGTCAGTAAGTTTACCCAAAAGGCGCCTATCCTTGAGCGCTGGTGGCAGCGCTTTGCTAAGGTCAACGAGTTTCATGAAGACCGTTTGATGCCAATCCCCATAGCCTTACGGGCCATCACCCACGCTGTTAGTGGGTTTGCGCGCCTCAACCGTCACGAACAGGTGATTGATCTGGCCAAAAAAACAATTGTCTACTTGGATACATTTTGCGAGTCATTGCTGAAAGACCCTCAAACATCCGCTTATAAAAATCATCATTTCAATTTGTCTCTTAGCTTGGCAAGGTCCCTGACGGAGCTGGGACGTTATGAAGAGGCGGCAAAGATATATGAGCAGTATTTTGAATACGACGCGCATAGAATCTATATGAAAATCGATGGCTCTGTGCCTGAAGAAGAGCTTGGGCGGATCCAACAAGACCTGATGCCTGATATCCAGAACGCCGCTGTGGCCTTTGCCCAAGCAGGCCGCCTGAACGCGGATCCCAAGGTGCGTATCCAGGAAACCTTGAAGCAAAAAGCGTCTTCACGCAAAAAAAGAAACAAAAAACCGACCCACGCCCACCGCGCGCCTTTGCGAGAAGGATATTCCATCGCAAATGCTGCAAAAGACCATTTGTTTGCCCACTACACCAAGCGCATTGAGGATCTGCTTCTTCACCTAAAGGACATGGATAAAGAGGCTCAAAAACTCTCCATCTCTGTGAATTTTTCACAGCGCATACAAGAACATACAGTGCACGTTCTGAACCTTCAAAAGCAACTTACGCAAGCGTGTGAGCAAGCAAGGCAATCTCAAAATGGCAAAAAAAACGCCTCGAGTCGCTCTGAGTCCTCCTACGCAAACAATACCCCGTCCCTGAGCCAGGTGGGCCAGGCCGTGATGGCCTTTAAAAAAGAGCTTGCACCGCTGGAAAAAGATCTTGAGAGAGCAAAGCGTGAATATGAAATGGCCAGAGAAAAAGAAATCAAAGCGTACCTTGCCGCCCTCAGTAAAAACCAACAGGGCGCGGCCCCCTTCTCGTTGATAGACGTGGCGCCTGAGCGCCCGCTGCCGCAACAAGGGACTAAGGTAAAGACGCGAGGGACGGCCACACCACAAGGCGAAACTGTGGCAACTCAGCCCCCTCAATCTGCCCCGGCGGCCTCACCCCCAACAACCCTCTTCATGAAGCAGCAAGCACAGGCAGATTACGCGCAGCTTTCGCCAGCATTCAGGGACAAATTCCATGCCTTTGCCCAGGAAATTGCACAAAATCCTTTTCAGATCATGGGGGGGTTAGGTCGGCCCGAGAGCCTGGAATCACACGAGGGGATTTTCTTCTCCCGGCGCCTCAGCAAAGGTGACCGTGTCGTTTATGAGGTCATCAAGGACGGGACGAACCCCACCAAGGTGATCTTCTTGACACTCCTGAGTCATTACAAGCACTTGGCGCGTCACCAAGAAAGCGCCCGCGCAAATCCCCTTATTTTGAAAGATAAAGCGCCCGAAGACCCTGCTTAGGCAAAAATCCCCCTGAAAAACACTCTCTTCAGGGGGTGACGATTAAAAAGCGCTCTATTTCATTTGGGACAGGAGCGTCTCAATAAGTTTCACGTTAAGCGCTTCCAGGGCTTTGGCGTTTTTTTCCATCTCCTTAAAAGTGGGACGCTCTTTGAGTGCCAACGCCTTACCCGCCTTGATTGTCTCGAGCCAGGAAGACAGACAGGCTTGGTCCGTCACGTTTTCTGCCTTACCTTGCGCCGCGATAATTTCGCCAAGGCACTTTTGATCAACTTGCAGCTCTGCGTGACTTTGTATCTCTTTCATGAGGGATTCACTGAGCTGCTTTTGGCTCGCTTGCAACGCGTCACGCTGCTGAATCAGGGCAGCAATGGGCGCGTCAACGGCATGTGACGATGCACTAGCAAAAAAAGCAACAGCAGCACTGGCGCAAACCAAAATCTTTTTCATGTTATTCCTTCTCCTTTTATTGTTATAACGCCCACGTATGAGCTCCTTTAGTGTACCTTGTCCAATCTAAAAGGCAAGCTGGGGCCTAGCGTCCCGTGCGAATCTTGGTCATGGCGCGGTTGAGGCGGCGCTGGAACGCTGGGGAGACAGGTTCATTCAAGAACAACCGTGGACGCATTTTCTCTTCGGGGTAAATGCCTGTATTTGTAAGAATTTCCGGCAAGATGTAAGGGTTTGAGGCGGGCACGGCGTTGGCGGTGTAGGATTTGTTGGTCACCTTTGCAATAATGTCGGGCCGCAGGAGAAAATTCAAAAAAGCATGGGCGTTACCCGGGTGGGGCGCGTCACTGGGAATGGCCATGGTATCAATCCACAAAACGGTCCCCTCTTTTGGCAGCACAGCCTGAATTTGGTTGGCGCGCTTTTTATTCTTGATGCGCGAGCGCTCGCGCTCCAGATCCGATAACCAAACCATGGCCAGGCACACCTCGCCTGAAAAAAGCTCCAGGATAGGGCGTGAAGAATCAAAGCGCTCAATAAAGGGGCGCATCTTCAAAAGTTGCTCCACGGACAGATCGAGATCCGTGAGAGATTGGCTTTTGGGCGAAAGACCCAAGTATAAATACATGGGCAGAAAAATGTCCGTATACTCAGGAAGCATCGTCGCCCCGCACCTATGAAATTTCTCCAGCTCCTTGGGATCAAAGAGCATGGACCAGCTTTTCGTGTCCACGTGGGGGTCAATGGCGGCAATCTTTTCTTTGTTATAGGCAATCCCCACAAGCCCCCACACAAGGGGCAGCGCGTGGGCATTACCTGGATCCGCCCTCGCCAAATGCGCCATGATGTCTGGATCCAGACCTTTGGCATTGGGAAGCTTGGTTTTATCTAGTGGCAAGTAGACGTTTGCGGGCACCTGTCTGGCAAGGTACGGGAGGGCGCTTGGTCCCACCACGTCGTAACCCGAGTTTCCCACAAGGAGCCGCGTCTCCAGGATCTCGTTGCTATCGTAAACATCCATGTGGACCTTGATACCCGTTTCCGCTTCAAACTGTGCAAGGATGCTGGGATCAATCATCTGGTACCAGTGGTATACGTTGAGGACTTTGGGCTCATCGCTTGCGTGCACGCTTGTCTCCACAAACAGCGAAACAAAAACTCCCAGTAAAAGAAAAAGTGTGCGCAACGTCCAAACAGGCTCAAAATATGGTCACTGACTCACTCTAAGGTGTTTGAAGGCGCCCATCAAGGTGAAAGGCTTACAAGGAACCCTGTGAATTTTTTTCACAAAACCCACACGAGACATTTTACGTTTGTTCATAAGTGTCGCATAATTTTAAAAAATAATCGTCACATCACAAACAAAGGGAGAAAAACCATGAAGACGAGACGCATCCAACATATTCTCATGACAACGACCCTCTTGACCCAGGCGACCCTGGCAAGCGACGCCCAAGACGTGTCCCTTCTTCCCCTGGTAAGTGCCTCTACGTCGACATCCGCCTCATCGTCCTTGCCCCCCTTATCCGACCTTGATGTGCTCAAGAACGAGATCGAGGCCATTGCCAGGCAACTGAGCGAAAGCAAAGACACCCTTGCCGCACTCCAGAAAGAGCATGATGACTTGCTTGTTGCGCAGCACTTGAACAGCACGCCCCTTGAGGAACTTCTCACAGTCGTGCATCTCGACGCCTCAACCGTCGAAAACAAATCCCTTGCAAAAGCGACGGCGCGCTGTCTTGCGGGTCGCGCACAAGGGGACTCAGCCTCGGCAGACGAAAAGGTCACGCCCCTTGCATTTCAGGAAGACGCCCTTGTGTCGCTGCTTAAACCGGCGTCAAGCGCTTCATCGTCCTCGGCACGCTCACTGCGTGAGGTCTCCCGCGACATGGAAGAGGCCCAAGAGCGTCAGGCCGAATTACTGGCGCACAAACAAGACCTTAAAGACAAGCGCGACCGCCTGGTCATTCAAAATTATGCAGCAACAGTCTCTGAAGAACAACGCCTGCGTGCAAGCATCGCGTACCATCAAAAACAACCAGTCCCTGACCAAACGACCTTGACCCTCCTTAAAAAACACCTCGAGGCCTTGACAACACCAGTGTCCACGACCACCAGCACAACTCCTTCGGCCCAGCCAGCGCCGTCCTCTTCCCAGCCAGCCTCTAGACCTGCCGCCTCCACAGCTGCTAAACCCAATCCCAGTGTAGACTTATTAGCGCTTCTGCAAAAAATCATGGAACTGCGTAACAAACAAACGGGGAAGATAGAGGAAAGCCTGCAAAGGGAACTCAATACGCTCTACCAGACCCATATTAGAATTCCTGTTCTCGAAGCCACTGTCATCAGGGTCGTACAAAAATTCAAAGGAGAAATTGAGCTCAATAAAACAAATGATTACAAGGCCACCTTTGCGAAAATAAAAGCCCTTCTTGAAAGTTAATATTGCCTGCAAAATTAAAATGGTGACCAATTGTTAACTCTTTTTTGCTACAATGATTAGGCTAGTGGAGTGATCTTTTAAAAGGAGACAAACCATGAAAAAAATCATGACAGCAGTGTCTTTTGCAAGCCTTCTCATGCTGAGTGCTTGTGCAACGGACAACCAAACAGTGGGAACCGTTGTAGGCGCCGGTGCGGGCGCACTGGTGGGCTCACAATTTGGTGGTGGATCTGGCCAAGTGGTGGGCGCGACGGTGGGTGCCGTTGGCGGCGCCCTGGCCGGTAACTGGATCGGCAAGAATATGGACGAGAAAGAAGGCCGCCGTCGTTAGGGCATTGCCACTTTGCGTATGTTGATTAGTCTTTTGAGGGGCCGCTCATGTGCTGGAGCGCGCACAGGAGGTAGTCGTATCCTGTGATAAGCGTCAAAAACGCGGCCCCCCACAGTCCCCACAACCCCACATCCTCTAAAGGCAGAATGCCTGGGTATGGGTCCCCCCACACAAGAAGGGTGAGGGAGCACATTTGAAGGGCCGTCTTCCACTTGGCTAGCCGCGTCACCGGCAAGGGTACGGACAGCTCGGCCAAAAACTCACGCATTCCTGACACAAGGATTTCTCGACACAAGATCACGACCGCCGGGATAAGCGCCAGGCCATGGAGTGTGCCCAGCCCTGCCAGCATCAAAAGAACTGACGCGACGAGCAGTTTATCCGCAATTGGGTCGAGAAATCTTCCCATGTGGCTGACACTGTGAAAAAGGCGCGCAAAAAAACCGTCCAAATAATCCGTAATGCAGGCCAGCACAAAAAGACTTGCGGAAATCCAGGCGACCTTGTGATGCTCGATGTACATAAAAAGAACCACAAGAGGCACCAGGGCAATGCGCAGAAGCGTTAAGGCATTGGGAACAAGGGAACGGCTGGGCAAGGATCTCTCCTGGGGACACATGTTTTCCCCAAAAGAATGCCTGTTTTTCAGGGCCACGTCGAGGGGTTACGCATGGAGCCTGTCACGAGCCCTATAGTGCTTTAAGCCACGCAGCTATCTTTGGCCAGTTCTGGGTAAGGGCCCCGTGTCCCATGAAAAGACCAATGTGACCACCGGCCGCCAAATCCGTGACAATTTTGTCCTTTGGCGTACCAAACAAATTTTTGGCCTCAAACACTTGCTCTTGGGGTGTGATGTCGTCACGCGCACCCGCCAAAAGATAGGTCGGACACACAATGGACGCCGGACGCACGGGCATCCCAAGGGCCTCAAACTTCCCTCTCGCAAACTTGTTGTCCTTAAAGAGCTCTCGCACCACTTGTAAGTACCAGCGCCCTGGCAGGTTTAGGGTATACTCATACCACCTCTCGAAATTCTCCGTGCGCGTGACGTAATCTGGGTCATCGATGTGCTCATAAAGCTCTATGTACTTATCAACATAATGCTCCTCAGGATGCATACTTTTGAAGCCGTCTAGCATATAGGCGCCCTTGAGGAGCCCCCCACCTGAGGCCACAAGATCCTCGTAAAATTTTATATCCAGGGTGTTGACATACTCTTTGATGACGCCGCTGCCTGCCTGGGTGTCAATGGGGGATCCCGCAATCACAAGGGAGGCCACATGCTCAGGAAAACGCGCCGCATAGAGGCTGATGAGCCAGCCGCCTTGGCACAGACCCACAAGATGCACCTTCTCCTTTAAGTCAGAAATGGCCACATGCAGCTGAGCCAAATAAATGTCGAGGGTGTAGTCCTTCATCTCAGGGGTTGCGCTGTGCCACTCAAGGCAAAAGACGCGCATCAGGCCCTCCTGAAGAAGGGTTTCCACAAGGCTTTGGTTGTGGTGAAAGTCCGCAATGGTTGAGCTGTGCCCGGCAAAGGGTGGCACGATCAAAACAGGCGCGTGCGAGGCGTCACTTTTCTTTGAGAAATCCAAAAGGGAAAAAGTCTCAAGGGCGTACCGTTTTTTATGGGGTGTCGCCCATGGGGGTGCGCCTTTCACCACCTGTGTTTTGACAACCTCCTCAACGAACTTAAGGTTCTTTTCCTCAAGCTTCATGAGGGAGCTGCCCACCTCCTTGGCCGCGCATAAAGACCAAAAGAACGGACTGCCCACTTCTGGAAAAATGTGAAGACTCTTACTGTCCTTAACCATGTTTGCCTCCCAAGCGCGTGCATGTTTTTGTTAGTGTAGCGCAAAGTCGCCCCTTTATCCAAACAACACGTCGCGCGCGCCTTTATGCATAAGCGGAAACGTTGCACTCCTTTGTATGGCAAAGAGGCCAGGGCCAGCGCTCCCCCACTTGCCGCTGTGCTCCTTTTCATAGGCTTTGGCCCACACAAACACCCGCGCAGCCGCCAGACTCAGGGCCGCCCTTTTTGCCTTATCGTGGGGGGACGCGCTAAGATTAATATGCGCGCCCGTCACAGTCTTTAAGGATTCGAGCAAAGTAAAAGGCACATCTACCTTACTAAGGTCAACCTCGTTTGTGCCCAGTATCAACATGAGGCGCCTCAGTGCCAGGGGACCATCGCGGGTACTGATCCACGGTTCACCCAGCGCCATGCGCCACAGATCCGTCATAAATGCAATATTCTTCTGGCGCACGCGCTCTTGAAGAAAAGAAATAAAGCCGTCCTCGACCCGCACAGCATAAGGAGTGTGCGTGTGGCTCACCACAACACTGTCCCTCGTGTGGCATGTCACGTGCGTGTAGAGACCATGCTTTTCCCTGTACAAAAGCTCGTCCCTACGCATAAAAACCGTCTCTGCCATAAAGTCCCTGATAACGATAAAAGCATCTGCGTATTCTTTCTTCGGTTCTTGGGAAGAAACCCCCACCCAATCCTCCATGTCAGGTCCCGTAATGCTGGTAATCTCAAGAAGGCCCGCCTTATAGGTGGGCAACTTTTCCCACGCGTCATGGTCACCTTGTGCGCTTGCCATGAGACTTGTCATGCGCAATAAGCACCACAACATTATGAATTTATTGGCCATTTTTTCCTCCGGCATGCGCACATAGTTTCGCCGCCCCAATTGTGTCAAGAAAACATTAAAAAAGAACAAATGCGCCACAATCCTGATCTAATAAAAATAAAATTTACATACGAAAAGTATCCTTATTTTTTCTTGACTGTTTCGTCTGACGAACCATCTAAGAATCATGGAGTCATTATTTAGAGAACATGATGTTTAAGAAGAATCTTTTAAAATCCCTTGCCCTGCTGGGCGTGTCACTGTTGGCGAGCCTTTGCGCCCAGGCGAGTGAGCTTGTAGACAACGAGACCCAAGGCATGGCGGTCACGCAAACCGGCCCCTTTGCCGTCATGCCCAATGAGGTCACGGAGCATATCCTGTCCTATCTCAGCGCCGAAGAGGCCGCCCGGGCGCGCCTTGTATGCGGCTCATGGCGCGCTATTTTGGAAAACCAGCATGGTCGTAAAGCATTTGCTTATTCCAACGCTTTTTATAACCCTTATTCCTTTATAGATACGTCATTGATTCCCGACGCTGATGTGACACAAATGCTTGCCTTCCACATAAAGCACAGCCACTTCGCGCCCCTCGAGAATGTATTCATCGGCCCCAATAATTACCCCCAAGGCGCGCGCCTGTTGGAGAAAAAAGATCTTGAGGCACACCCGGATGCCCTCACCGCTTGGTACACGGCGCTGTTTGGGGAAGCACCCCAAGACGCGCAACCCCTTGCCCTCGTTATGGCCGCCCTGCCACAAATCTTGGTGAGGGAACACACAAGCAAAGAGACCCTCTCCCACATGGCGTCCTATGTTAAACAAGTTGGCAAGCACACGCGTTTTGTGCGCTTTACGGGCTTAGAAACTGAGCAAAATCAAGGCGCTCTACGCGCGTCTGCCCATACCCTTGTGGTACGCTCAGATGATTTGCAGGCACATAAAAATGCCCTTTCCACGCTTCTGGACACACGCGCCGACCACCGCGTGATTCTCGCCATCGACGGCGATGCCTTCGTCCAAGACGGCGTCCTGACCATGTCAGAGGAGGATATCCCAGACAACCTGCGCCACCTGACCCTGGCCGATCCTTTAGGGAAAGTAAGCGCCATTGGAGACGTTTTCCTTCGCAAGACAAACCTCAAATCCTTCGGCGCGCGTCACCTAGCAAACCTCCGCTCCATTAGAGACGGCTTCCTTTCAGATACAAGCATTACATCCGTCGACACCCGCGGCCTAGAAAATCTAAGGACCATTGGAACAGGCTTTCTCGTAGGTACAGGTATCACATCCTTTGACACGCGGGGCCTCAAAAATCTCCAGAACATTGGCGCTTTTTTCCTTGCATGCACAAGTCTCAAATCCGTCGACACCCGCGGCCTGACAAGCCTTACAACCATTGACGAATATTGCTTTCACAGCTGCAACCGCCTCAAATCCTTCGATCCAACGCCCCTCACAGCTGTTAAACAGGTGGGGCAGCGTTTCTTACATGGTACGCCCCTCTCACCAGAAGAAAGGACGAGGGTCGATGCGTTTTTGGAGCAAGTAGCCCAGCGTAACACTGCATAGGTGGGAAACGAAGGCAGACTGGATCATCCCCCACAAGCGCTCGACAGGGGATAAGCCTTTGATGTATAGTGTGGGCATGATGTCATGATGGAGCAGAAGACTATGGGTGTGATTTTAGGGCCGCTTTTTTATGTATTTGGCCTGGTACTGAGCCTCCTTAAGTGGGCTGTGATTTTAAACGTTATCCTGAGCTGGCTTTTAAACTTCGGCATCATCAATTTACACAACCCCTTTGTAAACATGGTGGGTGACGTGCTCTTTCGTGTGACGGAGCCCCTTTTGGCCCCCATTCGCCGTCTTTTGCCCTCCATGGGCGGCCTTGATTTTTCTCCCCTTGTGCTCATCCTCATCATCGTTTTCTTCGAGATGGTTATGGGGGGGCTTGCTGTGAGGGCGGCTCTTCTTTAAGGCGCCTATGAATACACATATCATCGATGGACGCGCCCATGCGGCCGCTTTAAAGGCGCGTGTGCGCACGGGTGTAGAGACCCTTAAGGCACGGGGCGTGCGCCCTCGTTTGGCGGCTATCTTAGTGGGAGACGACCCCGCCAGCCATATTTATGTGAGAAGCAAATGCCTCCAGTGCGAGGAGGTGGGCATCACCCCTTCTCCCCACTACTTACCCAAAGACACCTCGAGCGAGGCACTCCTCTCCCTTCTCCGGGCGCTAAATGAAGACGACAGCGTCCACGGTATTCTCTTGCAGCTTCCCCTGCCCCCACATCTGGAGGCGAGCCGTTTTATTGAGGCCATTGCCCCCCATAAAGATGTGGACGGTTTGACCACCTATCAAATGGGGCGCCTCATGAGTGGGCAGGAAGGCCTTGTGCCGTGCACCCCCAAGGGATGCATGCATCTCATTCAAAGCGTGTGCCCCGAGATCAGAGGCCAGCACGCGGTGGTTGTGGGCAGATCGCGCCTAGTGGGCACCCCCATGGCCAATCTGTTACTCAGCCAAGACGCAACCTTAAGCGTTGTGCACCTGGCGACAAAAGACCCATGGACCATTACGCGGCAAGCGGACATTTTGGTTGTTGCCGCCGGCAGTCCCCACCTTGTCAAAGCCGACTGGGTCAAGGAAGGCGCCGTTGTCATTGACGTTGGCATTACGGCGCTGGTGGAGGGCGGCACGCGCACCCTCATGGGAGACGTCGCCTTTGATGAGGTTGCCCCCAAGGTCAAGGCCATCACCCCTGTGCCCGGGGGCGTTGGCCCCATGACGGTGGCATGCCTTTTAGAAAATACGCTCATCTGTGCAGGAGGCACCCTTCCCCCATGCGCCTAGCCCTTTATCATCCTGAAATTCCCCAAAATACGGGCACTCTTTTGCGCCTGGGCGCGTGCTTAGGGGTTCCCCTTGACCTGATTGAGCCCTGCGGCTTTGTGCCCTCGGACGCGCGCCTGCGCCGGGCTGGCATGGACTACGCAGAGCTTGCCAAGCTCACCCGACACTCCTCCTGGGAAGATTTTGAGCTCTTTTGCGAAACCCACAAGAGGCGCACCGTGCTTTTGTGTCCGCGTGCAGACGTTTCGTACCTTGATTTCACCTTCACCCCCCAAGATACCCTGCTTCTTGGCACGGAAAGCTCAGGGGTCCCGGAAAGCGTGGCGCACGCCGTAGAGGCGCGGGTGCGCATTCCCATGCACCCAGGAAGGCGGTCCCTTAACGTTGCCATCAGCGGCGCTATGGTTCTTTCCGAAGCCCTACGCCAAACGGGTCTTATGCCACTATGACCCAGGACGTTGAGCCTACCCTGTTTTCGACCGGCGCGCGTATTATTGCGGAGTATGTCAAGGTGTTGCCCGACGCGCCAGGCGTTTACCGCATGCTGGACGAGCGGGGGACGGTGCTTTATGTGGGCAAAGCCAACTCTTTAAAAAAACGCGTCACCAACTATACCCAGGTGGGGCGTCTGTGTGTACGCATCCAGCGCATGGTGGCGGCCACCAAGACCATGGAGTTTGTGACAACCCCCACCCAAACCCAGGCACTTCTCCTTGAAGCCAACTTCATTAAGAAATTTAAGCCTCAATACAATATCTTACTTAAAGATGATAAATCTTTTTCCTATCTTGAAATAACCGCACATCCCTTCCCACGCCTGACCAAACACCGAGGGGCCCTGACCACAAAAAGTCAATATTTCGGTCCCTTCGCCTCCACGCAAAGTGTGTACGCATCCCTCGAGACCCTGCACAAAGCCTTTGGCCTGCGGGGGTGTACGGATTCTTTTTTCGCGGGCCGCAAACGCGTGTGTTTGGAGTATCACATTAAGCGGTGCAGCGGCCCCTGTGTGGGCATGATCTCGCAAGAAGATTATGCCATAAGCGTGGCCCAAGCCGTATCGTTTCTCAAAGGCAAGGACACGAGTCTTCAGGCTGAAATCGCGAGCCAAATGCAGGCGGCAAGCCTCAAGCAAGACTATGAGCGCGCGCGCGTTTTGCGGGACCAGCTGCGGGCCTTAACCAACCTTCAGCAGCAGCAAAGCGTACACATCCAAAACTTGGCCGACGCGGATATCTTTGCTTTTCACCAGAAGGGGCCTTTGACTGTTGTGCAGGTCTTCTTTTACCGCATGGGGCGCAACTATGGCAGTGTCAGCCTCTTTCCCCAGCGCATGGATGAGGAGGACTCTCTCCCCCAAGCGGTGGCCACGTTTTTGGCCCTTTTTTATGCCGATAAAACCCCGCCCCAGGAAATCTACAGCAATATTGTGCCTGGTCCCCAAGACACCCAGGCCCTTGAGGAGGCGCTCTCACACCTGGCGGGAAAGCGCGTAAGTGTGAGTGCCCCCAAGCGAGGGCCCAAGGCGCTCGTCGTGGAGGAAGCCCTTAAAAATGCGAAAGAAGCATTGGCGCGCAAGGAAAGCCACGCGACTTCCTTTCGCAAGCACTTAGGTGCCCTCGCCAAAAGGCTAGGAATTGGCGATTTGCAGCGCGTCGAGCTTTATGACAACTCCCACATTCAAGGCAAACACCGCATCGGCGCCATGGTTGTGGTCAGCCCACAGGGTCTCGAGAAAGCCTCCTACCGCACCTTCAAAATCCGGGAGGCGGAACTTCCCCAGGGAGGAGATGACTTTGCCATGATGCGTGAGGTGCTGACCCGGCGCCTATCGGGCTCGACGGTCAAAGAGGCGGGGCTTCCTGATTTGATTATTCTTGATGGCGGCGCGGGACAGGTGAGTGCTGGCCACGACGTGTTGGAGGCCCTTAGCCTGGATATTCCTCTTTTAGGTATTGCCAAGGGACCAGAGCGCAACGCAGGGCGCGAGACTTTCCACCGCAAGGGGCACGATCCTTTTTCCCTTGAGGATGACCCCGAGCTTCTTTTCTTTCTTCAGCGCATTCGGGACGAAGTGCACCGCTTTGCCATTGGCACCCACCGAAAAGGGCGCGACAAAAACATGCTACGCTCGCGTTTAGATGACCTGCCGGGCGTTGGCCCTAAACGCAAAAAGGCGCTTCTTGCCCACTTTGGCTCAGCCGTGGCGGTCCAGGACGCAACTCCCAAGGACATTGCCCGCGTGGACGGCATCAGTGATACCCTCGCCCAGCAGATCTATGATTACCTCCATGGATAGGGTAAACTCAAGAAAAAGGGGGCCCCATCAATGCGTAAGAGAACACTTTTTTCCATTGCCGTCGTCATATGTGCAACAAGCCACGGCTTTGCGGCGACAAATGCACCCACGCCCCAAGTCATTGAAAAAGTAGATGCGTACTGTGAGCTTTACCGCTTCAGCGGTCACTTTCTGCGCGCCAGCCAAAACCTATGTGATCACGTCCAAGCGACGCTGCAAGAAAAGCGCCTCAGCCTGCTTCTGGGAGAGCTGATGACCGACCTCAAGCCCCTCAAAACACAAGGCGGGGTGTCTGCCGTTGCACCCTTTGTAAAAGCACTTGTGGCCATTGTGGACGCAGCCCCCCAAGATAAAAGCCCCAGCAATACCTTAGGTCGCTGGAAAAAGGAAGCGTTGGCCCTGCTTGACTGATTCTCTCTCCTTCAAGACTGGCGACAGGATTTTTGTGCGCGTCACACCTAAAGCCTCCAGGAACGAGGTGGTGGTGGAAAGTTTAGAAGAGGACGCGCCCCCCAAGCTGCGCGTTTATATCACCACCGTGCCTGAGGACGGCAAAGCCAACAAGGCGGCCATCGCCCTGTTGTCAAAGTTTCTAAAGGTCCCAAAGTCCCGTTTGACGCTCATCTCAGGGCACACATCCCGCGACAAGATCTTTCAATTGTCGTAGGGCGGGCCCTTCTCAAGCTTTGTGCTCACCTCCCGCACCGCCTCAAAGGCCTTCTGGTAAGCCTCCTGCAAGGGGCCCATGGCGCTTCTGAGCTGCGCAAAAAGGGCGTCTGGGAGGGTATGCTCGTCTGTTTTGCTCAATATATGCATAAGCTCCCCCAGATCACCACGAAGGGCACCCTGCAATCCACCGTGCGTATTGGAGATCTCATAAACTTCATCCTGAAAGGGCGTGTAGGGCGGCACGTATGTATGCCCCTGTCCTGGGGGGGGCGAGGGTGAGAATGGGGGGGATCCTAGGTACGAAGAATCATTATCGTCCTCACTATCGTCCACTTCAGTTTGGGCGTCTTCCATTTGTGTGTGGGGACGGTCGTCAAGATGATCATAGTGTGTGGGACTGGGGGGCGCTTTATACACCTCACCCCCTTGGGATGCAAAGGGCTGATGGCGCACACGCCCCCAAAAAATATCGGGGGACATGAAAATGCCACCACTTTCATCGTCACTATCATCCTTGCATAAGGGGGAGCTGGCCCAAAGGGTTTGCGTGGCCAGAAGCGCCGCCACAAGAAATGTCTTTTTGGCAAAAAATGTCATCGTATTGAAAGGGTTACAACCATACGCACGGGCACCATACGCCACAAATATCCCCTTTGTCAAAAGGACGCTCTCGTCAAGGGCCGCGCTTTTCTGTTAGACTAGAGGCAATCATCATAAAATAATGCAGGGGAGCTCACCATGTTAAAAGGCAAACGCGCACTCATTACAGGATCCACCAGTGGCATTGGTCTTGCCATTGCGGGGGAGCTGGCGGCCCAAGGCTGCAACATCATTTTGAACGGCTTTGGCGAGAAGTCAGCCATCGACGCTCTGTGTCAGGAGATGGCCGGGAAGCACCGTGTGGAGGTCACCTTTGAAGGGGTTGATTTGACAAACGCCGGGGACATTGAGGCCATGGCGGCGCGTGTCATCAAAAACCTGGGCGGCATTGATATTTTGGTCAATAACGCAGGTGTTCAGTTTGTCAGCCCCATTGAGTCCTTCCCCACCAACAAGTGGGACCAAATCATTGCCCTTGATTTGTCGGCGGCCTTCCACACCGTGCGCTTGTTTTTGCCCACCATGCGGGAGAACAAGTGGGGCCGCATCATCAACATCGCCTCGGCCCACGCCCTTGTTGCCTCTCCCTTCAAATCCGCCTATGTGGCGGCCAAGCACGGCATTGGGGGACTGACGAAAGTCGTGGCTCTGGAGGCCGCAGAAAGCGGCATCACCTGCAATGCCATTTGCCCAGGATACGTCCACACGCCCCTGGTTGACGCCCAAATTGATGACACGGCCAAGGCGCGGGGCATTTCCCGCGAAAGCGTCATACGCGACGTGATGCTGGGCCCCCAAGCCACCAAGCGCTTTGTTGAAACAAAGGAAATCAGTGGATTTGTCTCCTTCTTGTGCTCCGACGCGGCTGCGTCCATCACAGGCGCGCTTTTGCCCATCGATGGAGGCTGGACGTCCCACTAATCAATACTCAGTAAAAAGGAGGAGCGCGTGCGTTATGTCCTGTGCGCAATAAGTCTGTGTCTGTTTGTGTGCCGCGCGTCACTGGGAAACATCCCCGGACTCGAGCTTGACATACCCGCCGCCCTTCCTTTCTCTCACCCCCCCATTTCCGTGGAAATCAATGGCCCTGTCCCCCTCGAGGAGGAACTCCCTTACGCGCTCAAGCTCTCCAGCATCTTTGATGCCCAGCAGTTTACATGTGCAGGGATAGATTATTACCTCGTAGGATTTTTTGACGACGCTAAAACCCAAGAAGGGCTTCTGGCAGATCCCCACAAGCGTGTTGTCTTTTCCTGGGATCACGAAGGATCCTGGCTATACAATGGTCTTTATGGATGTGTGCGCCTCGTTGATTTCCACCACTACCCAGTCACGAACGCGTGACCAGCAATTTAGATGAGGAAAATCTTGACCCCATGGAACCGCACTTCTAGAATTTTGGCAACATGATTTAAGAGGGAATTGAACATGTACAAGAAGATACCGCGCACCTTAATCTTGGGGACGGCTTTGACCCTTCAAGCATATAGCGTCGCGTTATGCCACAGCAATACACAGGCGGATTTAGCAGAGTCTGATCCCCCGCCTGTCACATACCGTAAATCCCATGTCATAGGTGTTTTCAATGATGAAGGTATTTTCAGGATCAACGGTAACACATTTACGGTTTTGGGAGGGATTTTAGGAACAACCGAATACACCGATGCGTGGTACGCCCTTCCTGACGCAACACTGCTCACCTTCACCTGGGTCAGTAACACATGGCATTACCGTCACCAGGGCGAAGATCCCGACGACAAGGTGGACTTGTTCCTATGGCCCATGACCCTTGATGACGAGGAGCAAGGCGACTGAGAAGGACCATCCCATGAAGGGCGTAACGACCAAGACACTATTTTTTTTGCTGATCTGTTCGCCCGCCCCGTGGGAGGCGTCCCACGCGTCTTTTGAGGGAGAGGATCCTTTCTTTGACACCATCGCCTTCACAAAGGCGGCCATTGTCAGTGCCCTGGAAGACCCCTCGACGGTGTGCATCAATGATACGGACTACGACGTCACGGTGCCCGTGGCTCCCGCCGATAGCTATGCCTTATGGTCACGATTACCTCCGGATACATCCTTGACTTTCCACATGTACGGGCCAAAGATATGGACGTACGTGTATTCCCTTTCAGGTCCTGATAAAAGACTTCTCATTCGCCTCTTACCCAGGCACACCTGAAACGGCCAACACGTGACAGTGGGTCAATTTTGGAGACACAACATCATGACTAAAATGAAGATTCTCTTGACTTTGGGCGCCTTGTCTTTAGGGGCCGTGCCGTGTGAGGCCACACGCCTTTTCAGCGGTGAAATTGAGCCAGACATTGACGGAATTATAGCCACAAAACAAGCCTTAACCCCTTATTTTGGAAAGACAATTTCTTTGGACGGCCAAATGCATCAACTAACAACTTTGAGTGCTTTTTCCCAGGAAGAATGGGACGCCTTAGACGATAATGCCAAGGTTATATTTCGTCGTGAGCCTTGCGAAAATGAGGACTGGATTTGCACTATCATGCGTGATGATGGGAAGAGCTACGACGTGCTGCGTGTGCGTGCCAATGCCCTCACAACACCAACAAGGTAAAAGGCGCGCCAATCCCTATGCACTTTTTTTGATGTGGCATAGAGGCAAGCCCCTGGAGGAGCCCCTGCGCAAAAGACGATTGTCGAACGCAAGCGGCCTCCCCCTTGGGGCGTCCATGGAAAAACGCCTTGTAATGATTACAAATATCACAAAAAACCATGGACTCGTAAGGATAACAAAGTCATTTCCTTGCCATAGAAAAAAGTTACAAAGGCACGGCCACAGTTTCGTGAACCCCATGGGAGAAAATTGATTTATAAATGTGACCCGAGGACCTTGATCCTGGGCACAAAGATCACTAAATATAGCCGAACCATTATAATTTGATAATGCGTCACTCGCCTCTCGTGTATACGTATACACGTCGCTTTCCTCGTATCCTGTTATCACATTAAACTGTTCTAGCTATAAGACATTTTATATGCAATGGATGGTCGCCAAAACGCCCTTCCTTTTGGGGATCACAGCGCCCAAAACACCTCCACAGCGTGTGCATTGAAAACATGGACGCTGAGGTCAGGATCCCTTTTACCACTTGTGGCATCCATGCCATGTGGTCACGCATTTCGGCATAGCCATCCTTGACTTTCAAAAGCGACGGGCCAAAAATATGGACTCATGAGTACGTGCTTGAAGATTCAAGAGAAAAAACCTCTGGTCCGCTTAACGCCAGTCGCCACATCGTCGCGCGCGCCTCATGACGTTTAGACATTTATTGGAGTACTATTACTATGACGAGACAAAAGATTCTTTTCACACTAAGCTCCCTCTATCTAGGTATGGCCTCTTGCCAGGCTTCTGAATTTTTCAGCCACGAAACCATTCCCGAAATTGATAGTTTCACCACCACAAAGAAGAGCATCACCCCGTTTGTGGGCAAAGTGGTCCGCGTCAACTGTGAGAAATTTCAGTGTAACGTTTGCGATGCGGGGGCGCCGTTCCTCAACAGACTCAGTGAAGGTGACAAGGTGACTTTCTACCGCTCACTGGGACAGAGCCGTGAGTTCTACGCAAATTTTATAAGTGGCGGGAAGAACCATGAGATGTTGCGCCTCATTCCCGTGACGCACTCCAGCGCGAAGTAGGATCCCCTTCGCTGGCGTGCGGGGGGCGCCCTGCACGCCAAAGAGCGGGAGTCAAAAATATGCCTCCCTTTCAAAGGCATTCACATAGCCTACATACCTCCGTTATGCTATCCCCATCGTCAGCCAAATAAACCATATGCTGGAGAAGATGTTATGATGCCCCTCACCCCAAAAATCCTTATGACCACGATCGGTCTCACGTTTTGCGCACAGTACACACATGCCCAAGGAGACTTCTTCTCCGACGAAGAAGACCCGGGTATTTTTCACGTCACCTTGACAAAGCAGATGCTTGCGCCCCATTTAGGCACGCCCGTCACCGTCGATAATACGCCTCATCTGTGCACAGCCATGGAAGGCCTTGGGTATGAGCAGTGGGTTGCCCTTCCACCAGGCACGCCCGTTATATTCCTGCGTCACGGTGGAGAAGGGAGCGCGTGGGTCTATGATCACTTGTTGGGAGGAAACGGCGCACAACACCACGTGCGCGTACGCATGATCCCCATTCCACACCCATAGAGGATTTTCCATGAACCTTTACATGCTTTTTCTGTTGACCCTTTTAGGCGCCACACACGGCCTGGCCTCACAGAATGAAGGCCCTTTTATTGAGGGACAAGCGCTGCACCTGCGGCGTGATACCCTTTGGAACGCCTGGGAGAGCGACGCGGAAATTCTCTCTGGTGACAAGGCCTATGAGATTTTGGGATTTGCCGAAGGCGCCGAACGCCAGAGGTTGAGGGCCATGGACGCCAACACCATGCTTGTTCTTCCGTGGTCTTACGGCGCGTGGCGCCTGGATATGGACCAATATGCCAATGACCCTAACGCGGGCCCGGGCGTTCGCCTTTCCGTCAGACCCTTTCGTCCAGATATCCCCTAGAGCTTCAGACCGCGGTGGAGCGCCACCACCCCGTATGTCATGTTAAGGTAGGAGACTTGCGCAAAGCCTGCGTCCTCCAGGTGCGCCGCCAGCAGTGTTTGCTCTGGAAAACGCTCAATACTTTCGACAAGATAGCGGTAGGCGGCCTCATCGTCGGCCACAAGTCCCCCAAGGCGCGGGATGACCTCAAAGGCGTACTTTTTATAAAGGGCGCGCGGAAGAGCGTGGGTGATTTTACTGAATTCCAAGCAAAAGAAGCTGCCCCCAGGCCTCAGGACACGGCGCGCCTCACGCAGCGCCGCCTCAATATCCGTCACATTGCGCAGACCAAAGGAAATGGTGTAGGCGTCAAAGGTATTGTCCTCAAAAGGCAGATCTTCTGCGCGCCCGCATACCCAGGTGAGGTCAGCACAGTCCCCGCTATCGAGGGCATTCTTGCGCCCTTCCTCCAACATGGCCGGATTGGGATCACACAGGTAAAAACGCCCCTGCCCTTCTTGAAGGCGCGCCTTCAGACGCCTAGCAATATCCCCGGTTCCAGCGGCCACGTCCAAGTAAACGCCTCCCGGGCGCACGCTGACCTGGTTGACAAGCTCGCGCTTCCACAGGCGGTGGAGTCCGCCGCTCATAAGGTCATTCATAATGTCATAGCGCGGCGCAACCCGGCGAAAAACGTCGCCCACAAGGCCGGCCTTCGCGCCAAAATCCACGTCCTCAAATCCAAAAGAGACTTTACGCTCACCCATGACTTTTCTCCACGTCCACATGTGGGCCCAGCATATCATGGGCGCACACATTTTCACGACTGAAAACAAAAGCCCTTCCCCCACAAGCCCCCCTTCATAAGACCCGTGGTTTTTTGCGCGCACCCATGCTATGGAGAAAATAAATATGGTTATACAACAGACAGGAAATACCATGGACCGCACAACCATTGAAATTGTTGGCATGCTCGCCGGCCTTTGCACAACAGGCGCCTTTTTACCCCAGGTGGTGAAAGTCTGGCAGACCCGCTCATGCTCGGACATCTCCCTTGTCATGTACGTCATTCTTGTCATTGGCTTGGCAACCTGGATTGCTTACGGGCTCCTCCTTGGCTCCATGTCCGTGATCATCGCCAATATCGTCACATTGTTTTTGGCAGGCGCCGTCCTTATCATGAAGCTCCTGTGGGGCAAAAAGACCCACGACGCGTCCCATGGCTAAGCTTTATTTTTACTACTCCGCCATGAATGCGGGTAAGACCACGACCCTGTTGCAATCCAACTATAACTACCGCGAGCGGGGCATGGAGACGCTTCTTTTTACCCCCAGTATCGACACGCGCCGGGCACGCGGCGTGATTTCCTCGCGCATCGGGCTGGAGGCGGACGCCTATCCCGTGGACGATACCTTTGATTTCTTTGAGTTTGTATCGCGCGCGCGTGGGGAGATACCCAAGCTTGCGTGCGTCTTGGTGGACGAGGCGCAGTTTCTGACCAAGGCCCAGGTGGTGCAGCTGAGCAAAGTGACGACCCTGTTGAAGTTGCCCGTCCTGTGTTATGGCCTGCGCACGGATTTTCAGGGCGAGCCCTTTGAAGGGAGCAAGTACCTCCTGTCTTGGGCCCAGGAAATGACTGAGATCAAAACCATCTGTCATTGTGGCAGCAAAGCGACCATGAACCTGCGCGTGGACGCCCACGGCCGCGCGGTGAAGGAAGGCCCTGCCGTCGAGGTGGGTGGCAATGAGCGCTATGTGGCCCTGTGCCGCAAGCACTATGATACGGCTGTGGAAAACCCATGAGCGCACCCTCAAATCGCCCCAAAGTCGGTGTCGGTGTCCTCCTGTTCAACGACGCTGGACACCTCCTTTTAGGACAGCGCAAAGGTGCCCACGGGGAAGACACCTGGGGCCCGCCAGGCGGACATCTGGAGTTTGGAGAAACCTTGGAAGGGTGCGCGTCACGCGAGCTTTTGGAAGAAACAGGCGTACGTGCCCAGGACTTCACCTTTTTGGGGTTGACCAATGACGTATTTGAAGAAGAAGGCAAACACTACATCTCTCTTTTCATGCGCGCGGATCTGCCCCCTGGTCAGGAGATCGTCAACTGTGAGCCCCATAAAACCCACGCCTGGCAGTGGTTCGCGCCAGACGCCCTTCCAGAAAATCTCTTTCTGCCCCTTGCCAGCTTTATGGCAAAGAAGGTGTATGGGGCGCCGGCGGACGGCTTACCCTTTAATTGCAATCCCGCATAGACACCTTAAATATATGCGTAGATCCTAAAGGGCTTCCAGGCGAGGGGTCCTGTCCAAAAAGGCGTTGACCTTGCCCCATGCTTCTTTGGAAAGACCTGAATGTTCTAAAAATTGCCAACCTGCACGTTTTATACTTTTCAAAGGCTCAGGATCGAAGGACCTGAGGCTAAAGCATTCATGAAGGAAAAGGTGACTAATTATTTCCACATCCCCAAGAGCCTTTGTGTCAAATGAACGCAAAGCGCTGCATTGTCCCATAAAGTTTTCTGGAATTATTTCGACGTTTGAGAGGCCACCCGTATGAATGGACTCAAGTGCGATGCATTCTCCAAGAAAACTAAAGTCTATGGTTTTCACTTTTTGAAAGCCCCTTGTATCAAGGGATTTTAGGCGCGTGTCTCCGTACATAAAGCAATTACCGATATCTGTAACGTTTTGGAGTCCCCTGGTGTCTATGGACAAGAGATGTTTGCAGTCAACGAGAAACTCGTCGCTGATGTGCGTCACACTGGTCAATCCCTTGGTGCTGAGCGACCGAAGAGACTGGCTGGACTGCAAAAAATCCCATCCAATGGCTGTGATCTTCCCATGGGGGTCCGCAAGCACCAAATGATGGAGATTTACGGGAAGATCATCCTTTGACATGGTAAGTCCATCGGTTTGCACAAAGGTATCATCATCAAGGGCCAGCACCACCGTGTGGTCGTTACGGGTGGCCAGTAGGGTGTTGAGTCTCTCTTTATGCGCTTTAAAGTTCCCTGCACGCACCACAATGGCGTGGGCATGTGCGCTGAGTGCTTCCTCGTCCTGTGTCTTATCTGACCCACTAAAATAAAGGTGGGGGACGCTATTGCCAAGTTTGGCCACATAAGCGCCCACGGCAAGAAGGGTCTTTTCACTCACCGTGTCTTGCACCAAGATCTGGGGGAGGGCCGCTAAAACGCACGACAGTGGCGCCTCGTCTTTTGGTGCCTTTGCACCAAAAAGAGACGCCCTCCATGACGCAACAATTCCCTCATCCCCCTGTAAATCCTTGGCACTCAAAAGACGTGCACCTTCAGGGTAAGCGCTTGCACCCGCACAAACATGTTCAAGGGGTACAAAACCCTTCTTTTCAAGATTTTGCGCCATAGTGAGCGTCAAAATTTCCTGAGCAATCTCGCGTTTTTGGGCGGCAGGTGAAGTATCATAGAGATGGGCCGATAAATCAGCAGATGGACCGTGAAGTCCCTCTAAAATCTCATGCCATTGGCTGCACACGAGGGATGCACGGCCAATGTCGCCAGGCTCAAGATAAGACAAAACCTTTGTTGTGATTTCAGTAGGCACTAAGGCAAAAGGATCCCCTCTTTCCTCAACCACGTCCGTCGCACACACAGAAAAACCAAATACCAAACCAAGAAAAGATGCATTACGCAACAATTTAAGCAAGATTTTAATCCTAAACAAACAACATGATTCTTATTTATGATCAAAAATAAAATTGTCAAATTATTTTTTTAAGAAACTTTGATTGCCAGTTTTTTCGTCCTCTTTTAAGCGTACTGCCCTTGTTCAAGAACTCCCCTTTAACGAAAACTTTACGCACCCGGCGTAAGATATGAAGTGTAATGAAATGATAGGATGCCGGAATCTGTGGAAGGAGAACCGTCATGAAGTACATCTTACCCATTTTAAGTGTATACGCTCTTTTATCTGGTGCGTCAGTTGCTCACGCATCGGCGTCCAGCGAAAATGTGCCACCCCTTGATTTGCAAAACGCTCGCAGTGACACCCAAATTGTCAGTGTGATTCAAGGTTCTCCCCGTGGATGCCTGAGCCTGACCACCGACAATGCATTCCTCCAGAAGTTACCAGAAAACCTACATTACGGGGCGCCCCGTCAGAACGGAGCCTCTGAGGTGAATGTTTCCACGGTTTTTAATGGTCAAAAATGGCATGCGTTGTTCTATATTGGCGCTGTAGGAACTGCGCCCAGCGGCCCAGGACGGCCCCGCATTACGCTCCCCTCATCGACTGAAGCAAAAAGGTGCCTTTATTTCTATTATGATGGCAACGGGCACGAGTACCGTTTTACGCTTGAAAAAGCAGCCTAGGGAGCACGAACGCTTCTCTCGTGCGCACCCCTAACCCTGTGTTATAATACCCCAAAAAAGACAGGGAGATGGGACATGGGGATGAGTCGTAAAGGGCTGTGGGCGTTGATTTTTGCAATAGGCTTGGTGAGCGCGGCCCCTCTTCTGGCAAAAGTCGTGTCCTATACACTTCACATTGGGAAGGCGCCTGTGTCCTTTTCGGGGAAAAGCGCCTGCGCCCTCACCATCAATGGGACGGTTCCTGGACCAACCTTAAGGGCGCGCCTGGGGGATGAGCTGAGCGTTCACGTCATCAATCACCTGAGCGAGCCCACATCCCTCCACTGGCACGGTGTGCTGGTGCCCAACAATATGGACGGCGTGCCTTTTGTGAACCAGCTTCCCATTGAGCCAGGTGGTTCGTTTCATTACCACTTTCCCATCACCCACAAGGGCACCTATTGGTATCACGCCCACGCGGGGCTGCAGGAGCAGCAAGGTCTCTACGGCGCCATCGTCCTTGAAGGAGACACCCCAGCTAAGGAGAAAACCCAGGAGGAGCATGTCCTTGTTCTGTCGGACTGGAGTGATGAAAAACCTGAAGACATCTTGGGGCACATCAAAAAAGATCCGGACTATTACGCGCTGAAAAAGGACTCTGTCCAGTCCTGGAAAAAAATCTTCGAGAAAGGCTGGGACGCTGTGGACGTGCGCCTCAAAAACGCGTGGGCGCGCATGTCGCCCATGGATTTATCCGATATTGGCTATGACGCATTTCTCATCAACGGCAAGCGCACCTCATCCGTTGGCCGCGCTAAGGCAGGCGAGCGCGTGAAGCTGCGCCTGATTAACGCCGCAGCCTCATCGTATTTCATGGTGGAGTACGCAGGCGGCCCTATGACAATCGTGGCGGCGGACGGTGTTGACGTGGAACCACTCACGGTCCAGCGCGCCCGCATGGCCATGGCCGAGACCCTGGACGTGCTTGTGGACGTACCAGCGGATAAAGCCTATGAGCTGCGCGCAAGCGCCACGGATGGCACAGGATTTGCCTCCACCTTTGTCGGGCAAGGCCCCAAGGTCGCGGCGCCCATTTACGAAAAACCTGATGTGCTGCTTATGGAGATGGACCATAGCACCATGGGTGGCCACGACATGGCAAACATGGGCGGCCACAATATGGCACATATGGGTCATGATATGGCAAGCATGGGACACACGGCGCACGCGTCCAAAAAACTAGGTACGCCCGCCCAGGTCGACACCTTTGCCTCCTACGCCCCCTTGCGGGCACCCCACAAAACCGCCTTTCCTGACGAGAAGCCTGTGCGCAACATTACCCTGAAGCTGACAGGCTCCATGGAGCGTTATGTGTGGACCATCAACGACACCCCCATGTACGCGGCCGACAAAATCGTCATTAAAAAGGGTGAGGTCGTACGTTTTACCCTCATCAACGAAACCATGATGGACCACCCCATCCACATCCATGGGCACTTTTTTCGGGTCCTCAACGGCCAAGGTGCTTACAGCCCCTTGAAACACACGGTCAGCGTTTCGCCCTTTGAAACCACCGTCATTGAGATGGACGCAAATGAGGACAAAGACTGGATCTTCCATTGCCACAATCTTTATCACATGAAGCTTGGCATGGGAGGCGTCCTGCACTACGCCGGCAGCAAACTTGACCCACACCTGGCTCGTCACGGGGGCTCCCACGCCAGTGAGCATGGAGATCTGTGGTTCCACGCCACCCACATGGACGTTTTTTCCAATTTTGCGGAGCTTGAGACAACCCTCATGCATGTTGAGAACCGCATCTCTTTGAACGCACGCCGCGCCTATACCCGCGACTACGAGATTGAGGCAGCCTATACACGCTATATCACGACCTTTCTTGGGATATATGTGGGCGGGCGCTTTCGTTTGGAGGATGATAAGCGTGAGAACATGCCGCTCATTGGCGCGCGCTACACCCTGCCCCTTTTGATCGACGCATCCCTTGACATGGGGCACACCGGAAAAGTGCGTTTTGCCCTTGCCAACACCCACCAATTGAGCGATCGCCTCTCCTTTGACTGGGCCTGGAATACGGACCGGGACTATACCCTCACACTGCGCTGGGACTTGAACAAAACATGGGCCATCGGCGCAAACTATGACTCAAGTGAGCGCTTTGGCGTGGGCCTGAGGGCAAGTTTTTAACTGAGGGCCCCTATGAAGGGGATTTCTCAGGCAGATGCCCTTCAAAACACCGCGCCCCTTCTGGCATGATCTCCCAGGGGTATGCGCTTTTTGTCCAAATGTGAAAGGATGTGGTCAGGCCATCGGTGTCGTCAAAGGCTCCGACAGAAAGGGTGCGAAACTGGGCCCAGTGGTCGGAGCGACTCATGAGCGTTGTCCCACACGCGGGACAAAATCCAACGTGAACGGGATAACCGCTCTCGCTCATGCGCGTGACCTCGCGCACCTCGCCCGTCACGTGCAGCGCGTCCGTCAGCGCGAGGGCAAAGGACCACGAGGTCCCGCCCGTTAGTTTCTTACAAGCCTGGCAGTGACACACACCAATTTTGAGGGGAGGCGCTTCAAGGCGAAATCTTACGGCACCACAAAAGCAGCCTCCTGTCAAATGGGTATCCAGTGTCATGGCGTGCTCCCTACAGTTGCTCTATTCAGCGTGGCGATCTTTGCCTGCCAAGTAAATTTTAAATGAGGCATCTCCTCCAAGGTATGAGCGCTTATAGCGATACACACAGGCCAGTTTCCCATCTTCAATCACAGCGTCGGCCCGTTCAATCTTGGTCTTTCCACTCTGGACGCTAGACCAGGTAAACCCTCGACCGCCCACAATGCTTCCAGTGGTTTTTGGATCCCTGGTAAACTCGAGCAAGGATCCCCCTGCAACACCATGTATGCCTTCAGGTAAGAGGCCTGCCGCCTGGAGCTGAGGAACTGTGATGGAAGAAAAGAAGTTAATGTTATTGCCATAGCTGGATGAGGTTTCATCACCCTGAAGCGTTTTAATTTGGTTTGCCGTCAAGCTCGGTGGGCAGACCCTGACCAAATCATCTTTTGCAAGGGCTTGTGATTGGGGCGCTGCTTGTGCGTAGACGTAGGGCGCACTAAGAGCAAGTCCCGCAAAACTAAAAACAAATACTTTGATCATCACACTACTCCCATTTTTATTTTTTTACATACCGATGGTAGCACACTGAAAACGGGGGAGCAATCAAGGCATCAAAACATAAAAATCGAGCACTTCTTCTCTGTGGGGCATAAAGCGGCTCACAAGGGACCACGACGAGGGAAGCAAGTGCGCCACAAGCGCCTTCAACCCTTGATCGCGAGCTTCCTGAAGCGCCCGGGCAAAGGCGGCAGAACCAATCCCGCGATTGCGCGCCTCGGGCAGAATCCCGCCCCAGTAAACGCCCAAAACATCATCATGGACATAGGTTTGAAAAAAGCCCACGGGACGCCCTTTATATTCGATCAGATAACACTCAAGTTTGTGCACATTGGGTTTCTTGGCAGGCAATCCCCGCATGAAATTCATAACCATTCCCTCTTCATGGACAAAGGTCGGCGCAGAAAGACGGTCAAAGGTGCGCATCTCATTGTGATTGGCGACTGGTTTAATTTTTAGATCCGACACTTCTTTCAGATCTGGTAGCATCAGATCCGACAGATCGAAGGTCACGCCCTTCACCTGATGCATATGGGCAATGGGTAGCGCGTCCAAAAAAGGTTGCATGTGTGGAGATTCCTCACTCGCGCAAAGCCATGAAGCAGGCGCGCT
Organism: Candidatus Puniceispirillum sp.; assembly: GCA_013822015.1. GTDB lineage: Bacteria > Pseudomonadota > Alphaproteobacteria > Caedimonadales > UBA1908 > JACESU01. Next base: position 27,734 of record PNJU01000001.1, read on the forward strand.
TCCAAGCAGATGGATAAAATCCTTCACCTGATGTGACGTCAGTGTGCTCGGCGCCCCGTAAACCCAGTTAAAGAGAGAGTGCTCTATCCCAGATTCTAGGTAACGCAAACGTCCAATGCGCTGCATGGTCCATCCAGTCACGGCACAAAATGCATCGGAGTAAGCAACCATGTGATCGATGGGACGCACCTCGTTATGATATTTTTTGTTATGTGCGCTGGACCAGCTCATGCCCATGGCCTTCTATCCTGTTATTTGTCTACGCACGTTCATCCTGGTCCGATTTTATCAGAGCGTCAAGTGCCCTCGACTCTTTTCATCAGAATCTTGTCCAGGATCATATGCTTTTTTCGTTGACGCTGCCCACCAAGTAGAGTATCAGTGTCCTAAGTTTCGTGGTTGCCTGGACTCAGGTGGCCTGTGTTTGTTTGGAAAAAAGATTACATACCATGAGAAAAACCTTTTCCCTAAAACCTGCTGAGGTTGACAAAAAGTGGGTCTTGATTGATGCAGACGGCCTTGTGCTTGGACGCTTGGCTTCGTTGGTTGCAAATCGCCTACGCGGTAAGCACAAGCCTGAGTACACACCCCATGTGGACTGCGGTGACAATATCATTATCATCAACGCTGAAAAAGTTGCCCTAACCGGTAACAAGCTTGATGATAAGGTCTACTACTGGCACACAGGGTACCCAGGCGGTATTAAAGAGCGTACTGCAGGACAGTTCCTGGCAGGCCGTTTCCCAGAGCGCGTGCTTGAAAAAGCCATTACACGCATGGTGCCAAAGGGCCCGTTGGGACGTGCTCAGCTTAAGAACCTGCGCATTTATTCTGGTCCAGCTCATCCCCATGACGCTCAGCAGCCTGAGCCTTTGGATGTTGGTGCCATGAACCCAAAGAATAGAAGGAGCCAATAAACATGGCAAAAGATTCAGTAGGTCTTGAGTCCCTCAAGTCCGCAACACCTGCTAGCCCTGCTGTTGTTGAGGCTAAGCCACAGATCGACTCACTTGGTCGTTCCTATGCCACAGGCAAGCGTAAGGACGCTGTTGCCCGTGTATGGATTAAGGCTGGCACAGGCCGCATTACGGTGAACGGTCGTGAAGGCAATGTTTATTTTGGTCGCCCCGTTTTGCAAATGCTGATGCGTCAGCCCCTCGTGCATACAAAGCGCGAGACACACTTTGACGTGATCTGCACCGTTGCTGGTGGTGGTCTTTCCGGACAAGCCGGTGCGGTTCGTCACGGCATCAGCAAGGCATTGACATATTACGAGCCCACACTGCGCGCTGTCTTGAAGCCTGAAGGTTTCCTCACACGTGACAGCCGTGTGGTTGAGCGTAAGAAGTACGGTAAGCGTAAAGCACGTCGTAGCTTCCAGTTCTCCAAGCGCTAGTATTACTTTTGGAGCACCCCATTCTTTTGTGGGGTGCATCCTTTTTGATTTAGGAGTCAAACATGAAAAGAACATATCAACCCAGCGTGCTGGTTCGCAAACGTCGCCACGGTTTTCGTGCGCGTATGCAAACAACAGGTGGTCGTTTGGTTTTGAACCGTCGTCGCGCCAAGGGTCGTGCACGTCTGTCTGCCTAAAGGTTTAAGTCTCTGCGTGCCACGTTTCCGACCCTTAAAAAGAATCGCGAATTTCGCGCGCTGGCACAACAGGGCAAAAAGTGGGTGACACAATCTGTTATCCTTCAAGGAGCCCGCCCTTGTGAATCTCACAACAATCAGATTCGGGTGGGCTATACTGTTTCAAGAAAAGTTGGCGGCGCGGTGGTGCGCAACAAAGTCAAAAGACGTTTGCGTGCAGCAGTGCGTGAAATCCTTTCACAGAAAGAGTGGTCCCTTGGCGATGTTGTTTTAATCGCAAGGCCCGGCTCCTTTGATCACCCTTACGCCGATCTTGTGGCAAACGTGCGGTGGGGGCTTTCCCACCTAGAGCGTGTTTTGAAAGAGGATGACCCAACATGATGCGGCGTCTCCTCACCTCACTTATCGCCCTTTACAAGCTCACGCTATCTCCCCTTTTAGGTCCGCGCTGCCGCTTCTACCCTTCTTGCTCTGACTACACAAGACGGGCCCTTGAGCGTCACGGCGTTTTAAAGGGACTGCTTTTAGGCGTGCACAGAATCTTAAGGTGTCATCCCTGGGGTGGCTCTGGAGAGGATAGCGTGCCAGTCGAATTTTCGTTATCATCGCTTTCATTGAGGAAAAAAAGGTAAAACCATGGGTACGGAAGACAAGAGAAATTTTATCATTTTTGGTGTGCTGTCGGTTCTGATATTCCTGGGATGGAGTCACTTCTTCCCGGCACCCACGCCCACACAGGCCCCTGTGCAAAAGACCGCTGAGGTACAACTGGCTCCAAGCGATGCTAGCCGCCCAGTGACCCTTGTCTCACGTGGAGAGGCTCTGCAAACCAGTGCCCGTATCCCCATCGACGCACCCTTCATTAAGGGAAGTATCCCTCTCACGGGCGATCGCATTGACGATGTGGTCCTCACCCAGTACCGCCTTTCCCCAAATAAAGACAGCCCCTTTGTAACCCTTTTGTCACCTGAGCAAACTGCCCATGCGACCTATGCCCAAATGGGCTGGGTTGCAAGCAGCAAAAGCGTGCGCGTGCCCGACGAGAAAACCCAGTGGCAGACGACCGCCACAAAGCTCACATCTGAGACGCCCATCACCCTCACATGGGATAATGGACAAGGCCTTGTATTCGAGCGCACCATTGCTGTGGATAAGGATTACCTTATCAGCGTTACCCAAAAGGTTACCAACAATACTAACGCCCCTGTCCATGTGGCGCCCTATGGTCAGATCAGCCGTCAAGACACACCCAAAACAGATGACCTCTTCATCCTCCATGAAGGGCCTGTGGGCTACATGAACAGCTCTCTTATTGAGTATAAGTACGACAAACTCAAAGATAAGAAAATTGTCACAGAAAACACAACTGGTGGCTGGATGGGTATCACGGACAAGTACTGGCTGACGGCCCTTATCCCCGACCAAAAGCACGCGCTCAAGGCCCATTACCGCTACCTAGAGCTAGGTGGGCGCCCATCCTATCAGACCGACTACATGGAAGATCTTGGGGTCCTTGAGAGTGGTAAGTCCCTGACAACCACCGCCCATTTGTTTGCGGGTGCCAAGGTCCTGTCACTTCTTGATTCCTATGAGGACAAACTTGGCGTGCCTCACTTTGATAAGGCTGTGGACTTTGGCTGGTTCTATCTGATCACCAAGCCCACGTTCTACTTCCTCACCTTTGCCTATGATTACCTGGGCAACTTTGGGGTGGCGATTTTGTTCCTGACCCTTCTTTTGAAGCTTGCCTTCTTGCCCATCGCCAACAAGCAGTACCGCTCCATGGCGCGCATGAAGGACCTGCAGCCCAAGGTGAAGAAGCTTCAAGAACGCTACGCAGATGACAAAATGCGCCTCAATCAGGAGATGATGGAGCTTTACAAGCGCGAGAAGGTGAACCCTGTCTCCGGCTGCTTGCCCATGCTCGTCCAGATCCCTGTGTTCTTCGCCCTTTATAAGGTGATTTACATCTCCATCGAGATGCGCCAAGCGCCCTTCTTTGGCTGGATCCATGACCTGTCCATTCCGGACCCCACAACGGTCTTTAATCTGTTTGGCCTGATCCCCTGGACGCCGCCTACCTTCTTGATGCTGGGTGCATGGCCTCTCATCATGGGGCTCACCATGTGGGCGCAGCAAAAGCTCAATCCCGCGCCTACGGATCCTGCCCAAGCGAAGGTCTTCCTGATCATGCCCATCATGTTCACATACATCTGCGCCAGCTTCCCGGCGGGCCTCGTGATCTACTGGACATGGAGCAATCTTTTGACCATCGCCCAGCAGGCCTTCATCATGAGTCGGGCGACAAAGCTGCCCCACGCAAATAAGGCGTAAGAACCATGAGCGATAACGAAGACGCGCGCGTAGTCCCTGACGAAGAGAGGCGCACGCCACAGTTCTTGAAGGGCAAGGCGTGCACCTTTGTCACGTCGACCCCTTCCCTCAAGGGATTGCCTCCCATGGCTTTACCAGAGATCGCCTTTGCGGGGCGCTCCAATGTGGGGAAGTCTTCCCTCTTGAACGCCCTGGTGGGCGCCAAGGGACTGGCGCGCACGTCCAACACGCCGGGGCGCACCCAAATGCTGAACTTCTTCACCTGGGACGAGCGTCTTTATCTTGTGGACATGCCGGGCTATGGTTACGCCAAAGCGCCCAAGGCCATGGTTGATGCATGGACGCGCCTTGTGAAGGATTACCTGCGCGGCCGCGTGAGCTTGAAGCGCGTTTTTCTTCTGATTGATGCGCGTCACGGCATTATGAAGAATGACTTGGAGGTTATAAAGCTTCTGGACGAGTCCGCTGTGTCTTATCAAGTGATCCTGACCAAGATGGACAAGATCTCCTCGGCCGCACGCACGAAGATGATTGAGCGCACCCGCAAAGAGATCGATACCCACCCGGCCGCCTTCCCCGTTCTTTTGGCCACCAGCAGCGAAAAAGGCTGGGGCCTGGAGGACGTCATTGTGGCTGTGGAAGACATTATCGCGCCCCCTGCCCTCACGCCCATGTAACTTCTTTTTCTTCTTTTGGCTTGAATTACAGGAACAAACGCTTATCTATACAGAGAGAGTGTGGTGTGGTTTGCCCATTCTTTTCTCATTTTAGGAGTCCTGTAATTGAAAAAATACTTGCTGTCTGCCTCCCTCGGTCTGAGCCTTGTGGCTTGTCCAGCGTCCCTCATTCTGGCCTCTAGTCAATGCCAAGATGACACCATCCTTCACCCCCTAGCCAATAACCTTGCGCGCGGTGACAAGACCGTAATGGTTTTGGCCAACGACTATGAAACCGATCCTGACAGCAACTTGGCCGGTATTGTTGCTGTAGGCCTGGCGGTAAAGGCTCACGTTCAAGCCGGCGCCCAGACGCCTTTAGGGGTGATTGTTTACACCGATGATGAGTATACAGCCCAGGACGCCCTAAACCTTTCGGCGCAGCTTGCCGCCTCCGGTCCGTGGGACGAGGATATGCCCCTTGCCAAGGCGCACTATACAGATCCATTGACTGTTGCCTTTTTGAAGACACTTCCTGCCACCCTGGGTCTGCGTGCCCAAGACGCAGCCGTTGACTTCTTCTCTCTGGCCAACTTTCTCAATACCCACTTTGGTAGAAATGTTGTGGACCTTCACGTTGTCCAAGGCACCCGCACCCGTACAACCGACACGAAAGAACCCTATGTGAACCCCTACTTGGGCAACTTTGGCATGGGATATGATGAGAGCGCCCAAACGCTGATTTCTCAAATTCACCCAACCTACGGCGCGCACGGCGTTCTTGAGCTTCTCCAAGGGCGTTACCAAACCCACAAGGCCTTTTTGCTCAGCGGCGGCAGCGCACGCCTGTCCCTTGATCTGGCCGAGCAAGCACCGGAGTTAACCCAGCATATCCCTAATATCAGCGTCATTGGGCGTATTGAAACACCCCACTCGGCATTGTTTAACCGCCAAGAAAAGCGCCCGGGTGGCTCTTGGAATGCACGCATTGACCCAAGCGCTTTCACAGGCTTCTTTCAAAGTGTGGCGGATAATCCAACCCTCTATGAAAGCCTCCATGTGGTTGACTCAGGCACCATTTTTTACGCGCCTGTCTTTGACGCAGCAGAGGGACATATGCCCCTCTATGCACAAGGATTAGAGGTTTTAGGATATGACGCTTTCCTCCCAAAAGCCGCCCTTGAGAGCAAAAACATGGTCGAAAAGCTCCATACAGAGTTCGCATGGGGTTACAAACCAAAGGCCATGGATCCTGTGTCCGTTCTTTATGGACTTGGCCTTGTGGATCTATCCATGCGTCAGGGCACATGGCAGCACATCTATCATCAGTTTGCGCCCCAAGACACTGACGCGGCGGCCGACATCAAGGGCATTCACATGTCCCTGCCTTGGACGGATCATGGACATCCCTTTGTGTCCACATTTCCTGGGCGCGGTGAGTCTGAGGAGGCGTTTGCAGCACGTCTGGCTACTTACGCAGAAACAGGGTATGAGCACGCCACAGTCGTTGAAGCAGGCAAAGCCCTCAAGGCCAACGTGCTGCGTGAACTCCTGGGCTTTGGCGCCATGATCAAGGCCCTTGCTAAGGCGTAAACATCTTATTGATCTTAAACATAAATCAACGGCGCGCCTTAAGTTTCTTGAGGCGCGCCTTTTGTTTGTGTCTTGACAGTGTGCCCTGCCCCCTTCACTCTAAGCCCGCAGTTAAAACAATCGAGTGAATGCGATGGACGCTTTTGTATTTCCGGGACAAGGATCCCAATTTGTCGGTATGGGCAAAGAGCTTTTCGACACTTTTGAAGAGGCGCGAGACGTCTTTCTTGAGGTAGACGAGACCTTAGGCCAGCACCTATCAAAGTTGATGTTCTCAGGTAATGAGGCAGAACTAACCCTCACCCACAACACCCAGCCTGCCCTCATGTGTGTCTCCATCGCCGCGTGGCGGGTTTTGCAAAACCAAGGGGGGGACGCCCTTTCCTCCACGCGCATCGGATGCGTGGCGGGACACTCCCTGGGTGAGTATACCGCCCTTGTGGCAGCAGACGCCCTGAGCCTACGTGACGCGGCCCTTGTGCTACGCGAGCGCGGAAACGCCATGCAGGCAGCCGTGCCCGCTGGACAAGGTGGTATGGCGGCCCTTCTGGGAGCAGATCTGGCCCTGGCGGAGGCCATTTGTTTGGCGGCGGCCGAGGGTGAGGTATGTGAGATCGCAAACGATAACGGTGCGGGCCAAATTGTCATCAGTGGACACACCGACGCCATGGACCGCGCCCTTGAGGTCGCCAAGGACATGGGCGTCAAGCGCGCCGTGCGCCTCGGGGTCAGCGCCCCTTTTCACTCGTCCCTGATGCAGCCGGCAGCCACTCGCATGGCACAGGTCCTGAAAGATACGCCCCTGGCCACCCTCACCTTCCCCCTCATTGCCAATGTCACGGCCGACACGGTTGCCCTAAACGACGTCAAGGACAGCCTCGTGCGCCAGGTTACAGGCCGCGTGCGCTGGCGTGAAACCATGGAGTCCATGCCCGGACGTGGGATCACACGCCTCATTGAAGTTGGCGCCGGCAAAGTGCTGACGGGCCTTATGAAGCGCATTCATCCTGATACGCAGCTCGCCAACATCGCCACACCCCAAGACATTGATCTCTTTTTAACGCACGCATAGGAAAGGAAGCCCCCCATGTTCTCACTTGAAGGAAAACGCGTTTTACTCACGGGCGCCGCAGGAGGCCTCGGCCAAGGCATTGCCCAGCTGCTTGCCAAACAAGGGGCCACCCTCGTCTTGAGCGGTACCCGCCAAGGGGCCCTTGAGGAACTGGCGCACTCCCTTGGCAATGCCCATGTGGCCGTGTGCCCACTGGATGACGCTGAAAAAGTGGCGGGTCTTGTGGATCACGCAGCAACCCTTATGGGCGGCGGGGTGGACATCCTCGTCAATAACGCCGGCATCACCCGGGATGGCCTTGCTCTACGCATGAAGGATGAGGACTTTGACGCGGTGCTTAGCGTCAACCTAAAAGCCGCCTTCATTTTGATTCGCAGCAGCCTAAAGCACATGATGAAGCAGCGCTGGGGACGTGTTGTGAGCATCACCTCCATTGTGGGTGTGACAGGCAACCCCGGACAAGCCAACTACTGCGCCTCAAAGGCGGGGCTCATTGGTATGACCAAGTCCATCGCCCTGGAGGTTGCCAGTCGAGGCATTACCCTCAACTGTGTGGCCCCAGGATTTATGGCTTCCGCCATGACCCACGCCTTGCCCGATGCCCAAAAGGAGGCGCTGTTGAAAAATATTCCCATGGGTGCCATGGGGACAAGCGCGGACATTGCCGCCGCCGTTGCCTACCTTGCCAGCAATGAAGCCGCTTACGTGACAGGGCAAACCCTCCACGTCAACGGCGGTATGGCCATGATCTAGACCCCAGACAAACCACCTTGGGGACAAACCCCAAGGTGGTTTGATAGCGACTCTTTAGCGTCAATTACTTCTTTTTGTTCTCAAGTTCCTTCACGAGCAGAATCGCCTCAACCGCTTCAGCACGCTCACGCGCAATACCCGTCACGTACTTGCCTGGCGCCTCTTTTATCGCCGTGATGCACACCATGGCCGTTTTGTCATGACCCAGGCGTAGGGCAAGCTGGGCTGCGTAAGAAAGCAGCTTATACTTGTTTGACACACTGGGCTTAAACCCGCTTGCAACGGCAAGGGTTTTTTGGAGGATTGCCTCGTCTTTCTTGCCCACCGGCGCGTCATCACCTGTCTTTTCAAAGTGGGTAAAAAGCGCGCGTGCCTTCGCCTGAGCTTCCTGTCTTTCTACTGTGCTTGCCCTATAGAGATGCGCCTTCTTAGGTCGACGACTCGCGTGTACGCTCTGGCTTGGGCATGCCTGGCTTACGTGGATTGGCACCTCTTCTTCCCCAGAATCTTGCGTCTCGTCATCTCCCAAGGGGAAGGATTCGGGTGACCAGGTTGGAGGGTAATTGCTTGGAGACAAAAATGAGGCAAAAAAGACCTCCTCCGAAAAAAGATCTGACGGCACACCAGTTACATCCTGAGCAGGCAACGGAACGCCACCCTGCTGTGTGTTTAGAAAATGATCGATATCAAAGGGAGATGATGCTGGCAGAAAAGAAGACATAACAGGTTCCTCGTCCACAAAGAGTGAGGGCTCATGCTGGCTCGACGCAAATGAAGAGAAGGACACAAACACCATGGAAAGTGCCAAAGAAAAAGAAAAACGCATTGTTTGTAACCTTATTGAAGTGAATGCATAGCTAAAAACAGATAAGATCTGTATCATAAACTCATTTGATTGGCAAATTATTTAACAAAGAAACCAAATAACACAATGAGGAACATTAAGATACTCGTATTTTGTCAAGAAAGTCAGCAATATCTACAAAATCTCTGTGGGCCTACAACAGTCTTTTGACGAGAATCGTCGTAAGTTGCATTTTCCTCTTTCGAGAATTGGCTATCTGGGCTAATATCGGGCCCATGTTGACCCCTCTTTATAACGCTTGAGGGGTAAGTTTAGGCGTTATGCTGACAAACAATTAAATAATAAGGAATTTGGTCATGAGTGATGTATTTGCACGTGTTAAGAAGCTTGTCGTTGAACACTTGGGTGTAGATGAGTCCAAGGTTACGGAAAGCGCAAACTTTGTGGACGATCTGGGTGCAGATAGTCTGGGAAATGTTGAGCTTATCATGGCTTTCGAGGAAGAGTTCGGCATTGAAATTCCTGACGCTGCTGCTGAGAAGATTTTGACGGTTCAAGCCGCCATTGACTACATTCAAGATCAGCTCGCCCTCGCAAGCTAAGTTACTTTAGCGGGAGAAGAACGCCTATGAAAAGACGCGTTGTAGTGACAGGCATTGGCCTTGTCACCCCTTTGGGTGGAAGCGCGCGCTCCACATGGACAAATATGCTTGCGAGCCGCTCTGGCATTCGCACGGTGACGCGCTTTGATGTGAAGGATATTCCTGTGTCCATTGGTGGCTTTGTCCCGGAAGGTGACGAGCCGGACGCACTCAACGCGGATCAGTACATGCCACCGGCTGAGCAGCGCCGTGTTGACCACTTTATCGTCTACGGTGTCTCAGCCGCGTCCCAAGCTATTGAGGATTCAGGCTGGTCACCCCAAACCGATGAGGAGCGTGAGCGCACTGGCGTCATGATTGGAGCCGGCATCGGCGGCCTTCCACGCATCGAGGAAACGGTTTTGACCCTTCATGGGCGTGGTTTTCGGCGGGTTTCTCCCTTCTTTATTCCAAGCTGCCTGATCAATCTTGTCTCGGGTCACGTCTCCATCAAGTACGGTCTCAAGGGGCCGAACCATGCGACGGTGACGGCCTGCGCCAGTGGCGCCCACGCCATTGGTGACGCTGCACGCCTCATTGAATACGGAGACGCCGACGTCATGGTTGCGGGCGGTGCAGAAGCGGCCATTTGCCCCGTGGGTATGGCTGGATTTGCTGCTGCGCGCGCCCTGTCCACACGCAACGACGCACCCCAAGAAGCTTCTCGCCCTTGGGATGAGGGACGGGACGGCTTTGTCATGGGTGAAGGCTCTGGCATCTTGGTTTTGGAGGAATACGAGCACGCCCAAAAGCGCGGCGCGCGTATTTATGGCGAGCTGATTGGTTACGGTCTTTCCGGAGACGCCCACCATGTCACGGCGCCGGCACCCGATGGTGATGGCGGATTCCGTGCCATGACGGCGGCGCTCAAGCGCGCGGGACTCAACCCCAGCGACATTGATTATATCAATGCCCATGGAACATCTACCCCAATGGGTGATGAAATCGAGTTTGGCGCGGTCAAGCGCCTGTTTGGCAGCGCCTGCGCGACCCTCTCCATGTCCTCCACCAAGTCTTCCATTGGACATCTTTTGGGGGCAGCAGGAGGGGTGGAGGCGGCGCTGAGCCTTCTGGCCATGCGCGACAACATCATGCCGCCCACGCTGAACCTTCACAATCCATCCCAAAGTTGTCTTGGCATTGATCTTGTGCCCCTCAAGGCCAAAGAGAAAAAACTCAACCGCGTCTTATCCAACGCCTTTGGTTTTGGAGGAACAAATGCCTCCCTCATCTTCCAGCGTGTTGACTAAACGCCTCACATGCGCCCTGGGACAGTGTTTGGCTGTCTCAGGACTCATGACCTTACTTGTGGGCACCATTGCCGGGCGCGAGTGCGGTCTTTTTCTTGCAACAGCGGTGGGGCCAGCCACACCCCAAGTCCTTTATTTCCCACCAGGCACCTCCTTTAAGGCCATGGCGCAAAAGCTTCAAGAAAGCGGCGTCGTCTCCTCAGCACTTTTCTTGCGCATCAGCGCCCATACGGTCCTGCGTGGGGACACCTTTAAGGCGGGAGAGTATGCGTTCGCAAGCCCCATGACGCCTTCGCAAGTGCTTAAAAAACTGCGTACGGGCGACGTGGTGGTCCATAGCTTTCGGATCATTGAAGGGCTGGAGAGTGAGATCATTTTTGCACAGTTGCAGAAAGAGGCGGCGCTAGGCGGCCCACTCACCCTGCGCGACATTCCAGAAGGCTCTCTTTTACCCGAGACCTATCATTTTCAGCGCCCTGAGACAAAGATGCATTTGCTGGTACGCATGCAAAAGACACGCGACGCGCTTTTGACGGCCCTTTGGCGGGACAGACAAGCTTCACTCCCCCTTCAAACGCCTCGCGAGGCCGTCATTCTGGCATCCCTCGTTGAAAAGGAAACGCCACTGCCCCATGAGCGGCCAAGGGTCGCGGCGGTCTTTCTGAATCGTCTGAAACTTGGCATGCCCCTTCAATGTGATGCAACGGTGCGATATGGTCTTTGGCAAAAGAGAGGAGAGCCTCTAAAGGGTGCCCTTTCCAAGGCGGACCTTCAAGAGGACACACCCTTTAACAGTTATCTGCACAGGGGCCTTCCCCCCACACCCATCTGCCATCCCGGACGTGCATCTGTGGCGGCAGTGCTTCATCCCGCACCCGTGGATGATCTTTATTTTGTCGCCGATGGTAAAGGCGGACATGTCTTCAGTAAAACCTACACACAGCATCAAACCAACCACCAGGCCTGGCGCGCAAAAAGGGCTGCTTCGTAAAACTTCAAAGCAACCCTTTCCAAACATACGTCTGTTCATGGACAGGCCCGGCAAGAAACTCGCCGAGCCCGGACCTTATTGATGAATACCCAATTCTGCACAAAGCATGTTGTATTGCATTTGTGCCGTCAGAATATTCCTTCTGACACCAGTTTGTTGTGCGACACGCATTGCATCCTGCGCTTGACGTAATCGTTCCTGCGCAGCAGACGCCTGAGGAGCTGGCACGACCTGAGGAACGACTTGTGGCATCGCAGGCAGTGGTGCACGCTGCGCAGGCGCAGCAATCGGCTCCCTAGGAAGAGTCTCAAGCTGAGCACGCAAACTGTCGACAAGGGCCTTCTGTGTTAGAACCGCTCTTCTGGGCGCTCCCTCGCGCTGCCTTTGCAAGTATAGCGCCTCTGCTGCTGCTACCTCTGCAAGCAAACTCTCTCTGCGTGAGGCTCCAGGACCAGCAACGGCATGGCCCGATGAGCTCGCCGCGGCACCAGATGAGCTCGCCGCGGCACCAGATGAGCTCGCCGCGGCACCAGGCATGTGAATATGTGGTAGGGCCGCAGGTCTTTGAGCGCCCCCCAGCGGCGCAGCCTGAACAGGTGTGTTCAATAGCTTTGCATAGAACTCACTCATCTTAGAGCACTTTTCTTGCATTACACAGCTCACTGTTGAAGACGTCAGTTTAAGCAAGTCTTCGTTCCACCAGTAATGAGCTTTCTCCTCTGCGGGTGCGGCCGGGTCAATCACATAACCAAGCTTACGCAGCAAATAATCAAAGAATGCCTTCTTATATGGACGCCTAGGATCAGCATCAAAGAAATTATCTTCCTCAAATTCCAGTACCTTATTCATTTTCTGATTCAGGTAAGCATCTAAATTAATAAAATCATTCAAAAGTACATTAAACCCTTTTGCGCGGTTCATGTAGTCAATGAGCATATCCTCGTCCATGGTCCCAAACTCTGGGAAAAGCGCCACAGCTTCGTCATAAAACTCTTTTTTATCGGCTTTTTTCGCAATGCGCTCCCTGAGTGTGAGGCGACGACTGCCACCTGCGTCACCTCCATCTGCAGCATCGCCATCTGGCATGCTTTGCGTCAAGTAGGTCAAGGCATGAAGCATATTGGAGAGGTAATCAGGGGTGCGCCCACGGGTATTGATTTGTCGGTAGTTATAACCGTGCTCTCCATAGGAAACCTGCCCGCCATCCAGATAGCGTGTGATCAGACTCGCCGGAGAGAATTGCGGAAGTGCCGCAACGGTTGCACCACAAGCGTGGGTCAAAGGAATCGGCGTACCAGGTATTGAGATCGCCCCCATCATGCGGTGTTCCATAATGTAAGGCACATAAAGAGGCCTTTCATTCATGGCGAATTCAGCGTTGTACTGACTATGATACTCAGCCGTCAAACGTGCCCTCGCACCATCCTCACCAACAAAGGGAAAAAGCTTTTTGTGCTGACGCACGAAATAGAGCCGGTCCGTAGTGATGAGCTGAGAAATTCGGTGGGCAAAGGTTTCCGGCACATCGCCTGAAAAAGCGCGCCACTCGGCTGCGCCAATGGATTCTTTTACACCGTCAATACAACCATCCCAATTGGAAAGCACAGCGCCCATGAGGCTTCTTGCGGCAGCAAGTTTTGCCGCACTGGTCTTGTCCCCGCCCAGGTAGTGGTCATAGAGCCTTTTCAGACGACGCCAGGAAAGCTCATCATACTTAAGCTTGTCAAGCTGTGCCTCAAGCTGAACCGTATCATCGCGAGCACCTTGCAATGTGCCCAGAACATCCCGCTCAAAGGCCTGTATTTCGCCCTGCTGAAGTGCTTTTTGATAACGCGGATCCCCTGTGATGGCAAAGTCATAGGACTTTAAATAAGGGTCGAACTGAACCTGATTGGGGTTCAGGCGGGCCACATCCTGGCGACGCGCACGCAATGTGCGCTCAACCTCGGCGTAAGAGGCATCTGTTTTAATGGATTTATCGACAGGTACGTAAACACGGCCTCCAGCGACAATTTGCTCCTCATAGACAATATTTTGGGAGATGGTCACAGACTTTTTTGCGGCAGCTGATCGCTCTTCTTTGGCGGTGACAAAACCTCTGACATACGTGGATTTTCCGTCACCAAAATCTCGGCTGGCTTTCTTATATGCTGGCTCAAGAACATCCTTCCACTCCTCCATCAGCGTGCGGTAGGCTTCCTCACCCGCGCCACTATCGCTTGCGGAGGGATCAACTTTAACGGATTTAAAGCGCGTGACTTCGTCTGCAACACCTTGATAAAGAACAAAAAGGTCTTGACTTAAGGAAAGCTCATCAAGGGCGCCAGATGGCATGCGTGCCTTCAAAGTATCGCTCCAGGTGCGATACCGCGCAATCTTTTCTGGCCTGTGCACTTGATAACGAGGATCGATGCCCTCATTCTCTTGGAGCATCGTGTCTACTTTGATCGCATATGCGCGCGCCAGAAGCGTGACAAGTGCGTTTTGCTTGATGGAGGCAAAGGTTTTGTCTGCCTCTCGTGTTTTGAGTTGCTCATCCCTGCCCAAGTAACCAGCTGTGCCCTGGGTCACACCTTGCAAATCCCCATCAAGGGCAGACAGATCGCCAAGGGTCTCAATCAGGTGCTTTTGGGCAAGCTTTGCGGTCACCATACATTTTGCCTTGAGAATGCTGCCCGAAAAGTTCAGGTAACTATCAATATGACGCGCTTCATCTACAAGGGCGGCAGCAGACGCAGCCGCATCATTGCTTGGCACAACACGGTTAAAGTGATTGCCACGGTTAATCAGGAAAAGCGTGCCATTGGTGCCGATATCCATATTCGTATACCTGTGCGCCATTCTCATACGCACATTACCCGCCTCACGTCCTACGAGGATCCGTCTGCTGTAGTCTTCTTGCACGTAAATGGTAAGATTTTTGTTCAGAAGGCGGGCTAAAACGTCCAGGAAAGAAGGTTCCGTTTGAACACCGTAATGGTCCGTATTAAAGTCCATGAAGTGTCCATTTACCAAAACATTGTTGATGTAGCTCCGATAAGCCTCCTCAGTCTTTGCCCACGCAGCGACACGTCCAAAAAATATGTCTGCTTGGTTGTTGAAGTCGGCTCGCTCTTCCGCCAACATCTGTCCTGCTTCCGCTTTAACCAGGTCAATAACATCACGCTGGTCACGCATCTCATTGAGCTCACGCGTATTAAACATAGATTGTGGTAAGCGGTTTTCCTTGAACGCTGTCAAAATCTCATAGTGCGCCATGTCACGGATCTCACCTCTGTTTGCCGCAGCAAGAAGAAGATCTTTGGCCTCTTGATGTGAGGCAAATCCCATGGAATAAAGGCCACAGTTGCCGTCACCAAGCATATAATATTCACGAAATCTTGCGTTGGTTGGATCGAGCAGCTCTTCTAGGTGAGAAAGGCGTAAGCCACTGGCCTCAGCTTTAAGGTGTGCTTCTTTGGAAGCCAAATAGCCCTTTGCGGCCATCTCTTCAATATCCGCAATGGGTGAGGCGGATGGTACTGAGGATGAACTGGCAAAGACAGCCCCCGTGGCACAGAAAACAACAAAGGAGCTTGTAATAAGGAGTGAGGTAATTTTCTTCTTCATGGGATAACCTATAGGTCACGAGAATACTTCTTATGTAAGATTTAATGACCCGATGTCAATATATTTTTCACAGATCTGGCAAAATTACCTTCCAATCGGGGGAAAAAACTTGAAAACACATATCACGTTCATTTAATGAAAATTTTAAGCATTTAGAAACTTTCATCAGATATTCTATAAAGGTGATTGATAAGAATGGGAACTTGACCGATGTCTAGCCAGATCCGCACACAGCTCAGCGACCTCTTAAATAGCAACACAATGCACGGCTTTATTATTGCCATTGTTCTTTGCAACGGCGTTGTTTTGGGCCTGCGCACGGAACCAACCCTTGAGGCGCATCTGGGAGAGTTTCTCAGTTTGCTTGATAACCTGACCATTGGTCTGCTCATTGGTGAGGTGCTCCTCAGGTTTATGTTAACGGGATCGCATTTTTTCAAGCGAGGTTGGAATATCTTTGACGCCGTGATCCTGTCCTTGTCTGTTTTTGCCATTCTCTATAATGTCCCTGTTTTGGCGGCGCTGCGTATCATGCTGCTCTTTCGCATCATTGAGCTCATCCCCACCATGAAACATGTGGTGGAGGCCATTAAGCGCGCAGTAGAAGGGCTCACCAATGCGGTTATTCTGCTCCTTGTGGTGTTCTATACCTTCTCCGTTGCTGCCACCCACCTCTTTGGCACCATTGCGGGCGATCACTTCGGCAATGTGGGGCGTGCCATGTTTACACTCTTTCAAGTCATGGCCTTTGACAACCTTGGTGACATCATCCGCCCGCTCATGGAAAAGCAGACCTGGGCGTGGGCCTTCTTTGTGGTCTTTCTGATTCTGACGGCGTTCTCGATTTTGAACCTCTTCATTGGTATCATTGTCCAAGCCATGCAAGACGCCTCTAACGCCTTGGCAAAACACAAGAAAGTGACCCCAAACACCCAGAGCGCCGCCACGCCCCCTGCGGCAACAAAGGAGTAGGGGCGCTTTTTAAGGTGCTTTTGCATAAAAATTGACTCAAAAGGCGAGAGATTTGATATAAGCTGATCCTAGGCTCATTTTTGCTAGCAAAGGCAGTTTTTACGTGAAACTTGTTGTTTTAAAAGAGACGGCGCCCCATGAAAAGCGTGTGGCTCTGACTCCTGAGGTCGCCGCCAAGCTCATCCATGGAGGCCACAGCGTCTGGGTGGAAACCGGGGCAGGTCTTGGCTCGAGCATCTTGGACGAAGCATTCACCAAGGCGGGTGCACAGATTTTCTCTGATCTCTCGTCCACGCTTAAAGACGCAGATATCCTCCTGAAGGTAGGCGTGCCCAGCACGGACGCGGCACGGGACGAGCTTGGCCCCCTCAAAGAAGGTGCAAGTCTTGTGGCCATGTTGTCCCCACACACCCACAAGGATCTCTTCACGCGCTATAACGCCAGGAAACTGACAAGCTTCTCCCTGGAGCTCATCCCGCGCATTACCCGCGCCCAAAGCATGGACGTTTTGTCATCCCAGAGTAACCTGGCCGGCTACCGCGCGGTCATGGAAGCAGCAGCCCTTTATGACAAGGCCTTCCCCATGATGATGACCGCCGCAGGCACCGTGGCTCCGGCCCGCGTCATGATTTTGGGTGCGGGCGTGGCTGGCCTTCAAGCCATTGCCACGGCAAAGCGCCTGGGCGCCATTGTGTGCGCCTTCGACGTGCGTGAGGCGGCAAAGGAGCAAGTGGAGAGCCTGGCCGCCACCTTTATCTCTGTCCCTGCCAATCAAGGGGGCGAGACCGCCGGCGGCTATGCCAAGGAAATGGATGATGATTACAAAGCGCGCCAGGCCCAAAAGATAAAGGAGACCCTTGCGACCCAGGACATCGTCATTACAACGGCCTTGATTCCCGGCAGACCAGCACCTCTTCTCATTACCCAAGACATGGTCGAGGGTATGAAGAGCGGCGCCATCATTGTGGATATGGCTGTGGAATCGGGCGGTAACTGCGCCATGTCTAAGCTGGGCGAGATTGTGACAACCCCAAACCACGTGCGCATTATAGGACACCCAAACCTGCCTAGCCGTATTGCCCGCGACGCCAGCGCCTTATATGCGCGCAACATGCTGAACTTTTTGGGACTGCTCCTTCCACAAGGGGAAACTGGCCCCAACTGGGAAGACGAAATTTTGCAAAAGACCCTTCTCACCAAAGAAGGCGCGACTTGCCACCCGGACTTTAAGGAGAACACCCAATGACCGTTGATACCTTTTTTGATGGCGTGCGCGCACTCAC
Organism: Candidatus Puniceispirillum sp.; assembly: GCA_013822015.1. Classification (GTDB taxonomy): domain Bacteria; phylum Pseudomonadota; class Alphaproteobacteria; order Caedimonadales; family UBA1908; genus JACESU01. The sequence goes on from PNJU01000001.1 coordinate 45,286, forward strand.
CGCGTCCGCCATGAACGTTTCCCTCGACGCCCCTGCTAGCGAGAGCGTTTTTGTGCAGGTGAGCGAAACCCTTGTGACAAATGCGGGCCCCTCACCTTTTCTCATGGGACTAACGGTGTTTGTGCTGGCATGCTTTGTGGGGTACTACGTTGTGTGGCAGGTCACCCCTGCCCTCCACTCCCCCCTCATGGCCGTCACCAACGCCATCTCCAGCGTGATTATCGTGGGCGCGCTCCTGACTGGCGGCGTTGACTTGGCGGGGGAGGCGAAATTCTTAGGCGCCGCCGCCACCTTCCTGGCCGCCATCAATATCTTTGGGGGCTTTGCCGTGACCACCCGCATGCTGCGCATGTTTGAGAAAAAGAAGTAAGGAGCCACCCATGAGCGAGAACCTTCTGGCCCTGTGCTATCTTATTTCTTCCGTTTGTTTTGTGATGGCCCTGCGGGGCTTGTCCTCTCCAAAGACCTCCCGCATGGGAAATCTCTACGGGCAGGCAGGCATGACCCTGGCCGTGGGCGCAACCCTTGCCAACCCTTCTGTGACCAGCTTTGGGTGGATTATCCCAGCCCTTGTGGCAGGCGCGGGCGTGGGACTTTTCATTGCCAAGCGCATCGTCATGACGGCGCTGCCGCAACTGGTGGCGGCCTTCCACAGCTTGGTGGGTCTTGCGGCCGTGTGTGTGGCGCTGGCGGCCTTTGCCCTGCCTGAAGCATTTGGTATTGGCACCGTTGGGAACGTTCACACGGGCTCCCTTGTGGAGATGTGCCTGGGCGTGATTGTGGGCTCTATCACCTTCTCGGGCTCCGTCATTGCCTTTGCCAAACTCCAAGGCATTATGGGCGGCAAACCCATTCGCCTGCCTTTCCACCACGGTCTGAACGCCCTTCTGTTTGCAGGCCTTGTCATCTTTGGGACCCTCTTTGTCATGGGACAAAGTCAAGAGCTCTTCCTGATCGTTATTGCCCTCTCTCTCATTTTGGGCGTGACACTCATTATTCCCATTGGGGGCGCGGATATGCCTGTGATTGTGTCCATGCTCAACTCCTACTCCGGATGGGCGGCGGCCGGCATTGGCTTCACCCTGGAAAACAACCTCCTCATTATTACAGGCGCCCTTGTGGGCGCGTCGGGCGCCATTTTGAGCTACATCATGTGTAAAGGCATGAACCGCTCCTTGTGGAACGTGGTTTTTGGGGGACTTGGGGGCGACGCTGGTGCCACCAGCGGCGACAAAGGACAAGCAGAAGCCCGCCCACCCGCAAAGGTTGGCAGCGCAGAAGATGCAGCGTTTCTTTTGTCCAACGCAACCTCCGTCATCATCGTGCCAGGATACGGCATGGCGGTGGCCCAAGCCCAACATGCTCTACGCGAGATGTCCGACGCCCTCAAGGAAAAAGGCATTCGCGTGCGCTACGCCATCCACCCTGTGGCAGGACGCATGCCAGGGCACATGAACGTGCTCTTGGCAGAGGCAAACGTGCCTTACGACGACGTATTTGAGCTTGAGGACATCAACAATGACTTTGCCACAACGGACGTGGCCTTTGTCATTGGCGCCAACGACGTGACCAATCCTGTGGCGAAATCCGACCCCACCAGCCCCATTTATGGTATGCCTGTTTTGGATGTGGAGCGGGCGCGCACGACCTTGTTCATTAAACGCTCCATGGCGTCAGGATACGCGGGTGTGGATAATGAGCTGTTCTATAGAGATGCCACCATGATGCTGTTTGGTGACGCAAAAAAAATGTGCGAGCACATCATCAAAGCGCTGGCATAAAACACTTTGACCGGGGGGCTTTGCCCCCCTCTTGCTCTCTCAAAGACAATCCCACTTTTCACATTAAAATTTGACTTTTCTTTTTTTTGCCATATATGACAATGGGAATAAACAACCCTGGTTTTAAAATGAAAAAGTCACTCCTTTCTCTTCTTTTTCTTCTTTCCGCTTCCAATGTATTTGGGTCGGCAGATAGTGAGGACGTCAAAGACGCGATCATTATTGGGGCAGGTCTTTCAGGTCTGAACGCTGCGCGCACCATTCACGCGGGCGCGCCTGCTGCGAGCATGCTTGTGCTTGAAGGGCGTGACCGTCTGGGTGGACGTACCTGGACCCATGAAAGCGTTGAGATGGGCGGCGAGATTATCGACACCGATCAAGTTTTCATTCAAAAGCTTGTGAAGGAGCTGGGCCTGAAGCTCGATACGGTGAAGCTGGACGGTGAGGTTTTCGGTCTTCAAGACGGGCAAAAGCTAAATGCGGGCACTCTAAGCCAAACACTTGGCTCCCTTACAAGAAAACTTACAGTGCTCCAGAAAACCCTAAGCCCCGTAGAAAACACGACCTACTGCGACAATCAGTGGTCCTACGCGGCTCTTTTACCGCGCCTCAAATTAACTGACCTTGAGTTGCGTGTGTTTCGCGCCTTTGTGCAAGACGATGCGGGACACTCCCTTGACGAAACGCCACTCGTAAACTGCTCCCTGTGGGCGAGTCGTTTTGCCGAATATAAAGAGCTTCTGGACGCAAAGTCCTCCTTTTTAAAGCGTCAGTTCTTGAAGACCTATACCTTCCAGTACCGCGTCCAGGGTGGCACCATACGCTTGTGTGAGGCTTTGGCTGCAGCTCTTCCTGCTGGGACCATCACCCTCAACACACCGGTTTCCCATATCACGCGTGCAGGATCTCATTACCGTGTTGCAACACACGGGAGGGACTTTTTCGCACGCCACCTCGTTGTCAGCGCACCTTTTTCTGTTCTGCGACAAGGGGGGCTCATGGACATGGACGCGCTTGGCTTACCACATGAAGTGCAAAACACTATCCACACCATGCCTTACGGCGTTAATGGCAAAGTCATTGTGCCAACAAATGATAGGGCACATATTAACTACTTTATTGACGCAAGCGCTGGCACCGCCGGTTGGAGCAATCCAAAGGGTGTCACGTTCATTGCCACCCTACCTAATCAGGTTGCCTCTTGCGAGGCAGCTGTAGGCGCCATGGGTTTTACACAGAGTGCACCCTCCCAAAGTGTGTTCTGGTCCCAAGACCCCTTTGCTCGTGGATCGTGGAGCACCATGGTGGCCGGTGAGGATGCCCACGGCGTTCAGACGCGCTACACACCATCTCACCAGCTTCATGGTCTCACCCAAATGGCGGGTCCTTTTAATAATGACAGCCTCTTTTTTGTGGGCGAGCACACCTGTGACGGCGTCACAAAAATCAAGGCAAATAATAACAAAACTATCCCTACGGGATATATGCAAAGCGCACTGTTTTCAGGGCACATAGCAGGCTCTTACCTGGGCGAAAAACTGAAAAAGTAGTTTTTTTTACAAATCCAACGGCCCGAGGTCTAAAAAGCTCCTTCCTCGGGCTGTTATTTCTAAAAAAATTTGACAAACAGAACAGAAACGCCTATATCAACATTGCCCCAGTGGTATTTTTAACCTTTCTTAACGAAAGAAATTGAGACCCATGACCATTTTTAATCGCAAATCCCAGGCACTTGCCCTCCTGATGCTGACCGCTTCCTTTGGCGCAGGAACCCTTGAGGCAAGCACCGCAAAAGTGGCGCGCCCTATGGCGCACGATTTCAAAGTGGAGCCTTTCAAGACTGGGTCACTGGCGACTCCTAAAAAGAAGGATCCTCAGCAACAGGCGCTGGATGACATGATCCAGTCTCTGTGTGACGCCTTCTATAAATCTATTCTTGAGCGCTCCGGCGACATTGTCCGCGTGCAAAAAGGTTACGCGGCAGGCGCAGGATCCGTAGGCTCATTTGGACGCGTTGCGCCTGAATTTGCCCCACGTACACAGCCCCGTAAGATGAATTTTGACCCACTTGTGGTATTGCAGCAGCTTTTGGACAGTGTTTCACAAAGCCCATCGCGTGCACCAGCTGCACCCTCCTTTGCGCCGCCTCCACCGCCACCACCTCCAGTATTTGCTCAACGCGGCCCCCTCGTGATCCGCCGCGGACAAGCGCCCAACCCGCATCTTCAGGCGGCCAATGCAGCTCGCAACAGTGTCATTAACATGGGCGACTTAATGAATCGTGCGGCTGCCATGAGCGCTCGCCGAGGCGGCGGCGATGTGGTGATTCCTCCACGCCAAAATGGGCCAAACCCCTTCCAAGCGGTTCAGTTGCGCTCACGCACGCCCCAAACCCCCATGCAGGTGCATGATACGTCCACGAACGAGCTGGCAACTGTTTTTGCAGCTATGAACCGCAACAGAGCTAGCGCGCCCGTACCGGGTCAAGCGGCCACGCAGCCCAGCTTTGTGGGCATGGCGCCATCTGCGGTACGCGCCCTCATGCAGCAACAAAACGCAGCAAACCCCGCACCACGACGCAATTTCCGCGCACGCCCTGCAGTGACGATACCTTCGGCTACGCAGCCCGCAACCATTGCGGCACCAGCGGTGGCCGCGCAAGCACAAGTCCAGGTTCAGCCAAATGCGCCCGTGACACCAGTTGCAGCACAACCCCTCGCGCAGACAGGTCCTGTGCCTGTCACACCTAGCGTGGCACAGGGCGCAACACCTCCACCACCGCCCCCTCCCTACATTGCAAGATTGTCGGCAGTCCTTGGTGCAGCAGATCCCGGCAACCAAGACGCAGCCCTTCGCATTGCACAAAGTGCCCAACGTGCGCCGCTCTTGTCCCAGCTGTCACAGGGTAACCTCATGGCGGGACTTAGGCGCACAAGCTCACAGCAAACCATAACGCCAACACCTGTGACGCCAGCGCCTCAGGCCTCTCAGTCTTTGGGTCAATTATTTGTATCGCTTCTGGCGGGCAATGCGTCCACGCAACAAACGCCAACGGCACGCCCAGTCATTGACCTAGACGCCGTGCGTAGAGAGCAAGAGGCCCGTGAGGCTGAGAACGCACAAAGGCAGGCCGCGGCGCGCGCCCGTGCTGAGCAGCAACACCTCGAGCGCATTGCACGTGAAGAAGCCGAGCGTCAGGAACGTGCAGAGCAAACACGCCGAGCGCAAGCCAACGCAAGTAGACAACAGGCCCTCGCCATGGCGCAAGAACCTGATGAGAATGCGCCGTCCGGCAGAGCTGTTTTGGCAAGTATCACCAGCTTTAACCTGAGCAACTTAAGATCTATTGCTGCGCATCCGGTGGCGCCTGTGGCCCCCCCGCCTCCCTCGCAACTCGACGCAGAGCGCCTTGAGCAAGCAAGGACTCAAAGCCACTTACAAGCGACTCTTGTTGGTAGAAGAGCTGCCATGGCCATCGACAGTGATGACGAGGACGATGGTGACGACGACTTCGATTGGTAGACTTGACACGCCCCCCGTATCACGGCATGCTGGGGGCGGTTCCTTTTAAAGTGAAGAGCACACCACGCAATGGATTTTAGGGCACGCACCCTTTTGACGACCACCTTCACCACCGCTGGGTCGCAGCGGTAATTCATTCTCTTTCCCTTTTGATGTTCATTTTTTCCCATTATACTTTTTAGGAGTGTGTGCCGTGTTGCGTCACTTGTTTCAGTCCTTATCGTTTCGCCTTATCCTGCTTGTGGGGTTTGTGATCTTTGGAGGTCATCACCTTCCCATCGTTTTCAAATCTTTTTTGTATGCGAGCGCCCAAACCATTCAAGACCTCATGGTCTTTGGAATTCCCTTCCTTATTTTTGCCTACATGTTTTCGTGCCTTGTGACCTTTCGTCAGCAGGCCGGTAAGTTCCTTGCGATTTTATTCTTAGGTGTTTGTGTGTCGAATGCTGCCTCAACGCTTCTGTCATACGGCGTGGCCACAAGTGCCCTTCACAATGTGGGGATTCTTTCCACAGCTGCCCTTGCCAAAGGTGGGGCGCTTACCCCCTTGTGGTCCTTTAAACTGCCAACCCTCCTGTCCAACCTTTGGGCGCTGGGTCTTGCTATTGCCTCTGGCATTATTGCACCTCTTGTCTTAAATCCAGAGAAGGTAGAAGCCTTTGCCAATACCATGAAAGAGTCTTGCAATACGGTCTTGTCCAAGGTTCTCTTGCCCATGATCCCTGTGCTTGTGGTAGGGTTTGCCCTCAAGATGCAGCATGAGGGCACACTCTTCCAGGCTTTTGAAACATATGGGAAAGTCGTGCTGTTGTTCGCGGCCACCCAAGTGCTGTATTTGACGTTTCTTTACGGAATGAGCGCACACTTTCGCCCGACGCTGTGGGCCAAGACCATCGGTAACGCCCTGCCCTCGGCTCTGACGGCCTTCACGACCATGTCGAGCTTAGCTGCCCTTTCATCGGCCATTGAAGGCGCGCGTAAGAACACGCGGCACGATCCCTTAGTGGACGCCGTTGTGCCCGCAACGGTGAACTTTCACCTTGTGGGTGACTCCATCGCCATTCCCATTATGGCCCTTGCCATCATGACCAGCTTTGGTATGCCCATGCCTGGCCTTGAGACCTATCTTATTTTTGTGTTTTTCTTTGTGATTAACAAATTTGCTGTGGCAGCGGTTCCGGCGGGAGGTATCCTTGTGATGATTCCTGTTTTAAAGAGCTATCTTGGATTTACCCCTGATATGGCGAACCTCATTTTGACGCTGTATGTCCTGTTTGACGCCGTGTGTACCACAGCCAATATCCTTGGAAACGGTATCTTCGCCGTATTCTTTACAAGAATTTACCGGCGTATGAGTGCCATAGCGGCTTAACCGGGGAGACACAAAGGGACTAGCGGCGCTTTCTCGAACATGTTCTAATGAAATGATGAACAGGGATTTAGGCGAGGTCTTTTTGTGTCTCATATCTTAATTGTGGACGACTGCGAATTAAGCATCTCTCTTCTTGAGCGGATGGTGCATGCCGTTGGTGGACGCAGTGTGTGTTTCACTGATCCCAGAAAGGCCCTGGATTGGGCCATGGGCAATCCCGTTGACCTGATCCTCGTTGACTATCATATGCCTGAGATGGATGGCTTGGAATTTATTCGCCATATCAGAGACTCTGGCCCCAATGCGACCGTTCCAATTTTGATGATTTCCAGCGCCGATGAGGGTTCACTTCTCCAGCCAGCCCTGGAGGCGGGCGCCAACGATTTCCTCCAAAAGCCCGTTAACCGCGCCGAGTTTCTGGCACGTACACGCAATATGCTGCAGCTGCGCCAAAATGAGCGTCAGCTCCTTGAGTACTCACAAATCCTTGAAAAGCGCGTTCAAGACGCGACCAACGAGCTGCGCAAAAGCCAAGAACGTTATTACCTGGCCGCCCAGGCCTCTAGGGACGGTCTGTGGGACTGGGACTTAGAAACCGGCGAAGTCTTTTATTCCGCTTATTGGTGCGAGATGGTGGGGTACCGGGAGAGCGACTTGCCCATGGTCTTGTCCACCTGGTTCAACCGGGTCCATCCCGAAGATATTATTGAGCTGCGCGCGGCCATCGATTCCTATCTTGCCAAGGAAATTGATTTCTTAAGCTGTGAGTACCGCCTGCGCCACCGCAATGGGTCCTACTGCTGGATGTCCACCCGCGGCCTTTGTATTCGCGACGAGAAAGGCAAAGCCTACCGCTTGGTGGGCACCCAGACCAACATTACAGAGCGCAAGAAGATTGAGGCGCGCCTTGCCCACACAGCCCTCCATGACGCCCTCACAGGCCTGCCCAACCGCGTTCTTTTGACGGAACGCCTCCAGCAAGCTTTTATCCGCTATAAGCGTGACAAAAAAACCTCCTTTGCAGTCCTGTTTCTTGACCTTGACCGCTTTAAGCAGGTCAACGACACCCTCGGCCACGCGGCGGGAGACCAGCTTCTTCTGGCCCTAGCGCCGCGCATGAAAAGATGCTGCCGTGAGGCCGATACGGTGGCACGCCTGGCGGGTGACGAGTTCGTGCTGCTGCTTCCTGACACGGGATCGTTAGAAGACGTTGAGCAAGTGGCCCAGCGCCTACTGGAAGAAATCAGCCGCCCCCTCACCATTGCCGGCAAAAACATTAATCCGTCCGCCAGTATTGGTATCGCCTTCGCGGACCCCTCTTTTACGGCCTACAATGATATTCTCAAGGACGCCGACATGGCTCTTTATCAGGCCAAGGAAAAGGGACGTAACGGATACGCCATCTTTGACCCGGCAACACGCCACAAGCAAGTGTCCACCTTGCGCTTTCAAGACGAGATCAAAAAGGCCGTCACCGAAGGCGAGATGCGTGTGTGTTATCAACCCATCCTTGACATTAAATCCTTGCAGGTCGTGGGCTTTGAGGCGCTCGCGCGCTGGCAACACCCCGAGCTTGGACTTGTCTTGCCCGATAATTTCCTCGCCTACGCCGAGGAAAGTGAGGAAATCATCAAGCTGGACCGCTTTGTCACACGCCAAGCCATGGAGCAGGTGCAAAGTTGGCGCGAGCACTATGGCCAGAATTTCTTCCTGTCCGTGAATATTGCCGCGCGCCACTTCTATCAAAAAGGCCTCACAACCTTCTTGAAAGAAGCCTGCCAAGATACCAATTTTTCCGCCGACAATCTGGTGCTTGAGCTCTCTGAAAAAACAATCATTGAATCACCAAACTCTGCCGAACGCCTCTTCTTAACCCTCAAGCAAGATGGATACGCCATTGCCCTTGACGACTTTGGCACAGGTGCCACGTCCCTACACGCGCTGGCGGGCTTTGCCCTGAGCTACATCAAAGTCGACCGACGCATCGTGGCAAACCTAAAGGAATGGACAAGATACCAAAAGTTTTTGGAGCTGATCTCTCAAGTCGCCCACGAAATGCCTGCAACCTTGATTTTTGAAGGTGTGGAGACAAAGGTCGAGTTCGAGTACCTGAAGGAGCACGCATCGGGCCTTGTGCAAGGTTACCATTTCCTGAAGCCCGAAACGGTGGATAAAGTTCAAGATTATCTGGATGCGTCTGCTGAAAAAGGAAAGGCTTGCGCCCGCGCATAGTGTCGTCTATAAAAGCTCCAGTTTATAAATATGGGAGGCGGCTAATGACAGCGACACACACATTTTTACGCACTTTTATGCTCCTTGGCGTGTTTTGGGCGACAAGTACCCACGCATCTTTTGATTGCTGTGAAGACTGTTGCGAACCCGCCTGTAGAAACGTGGTTGCCCCCTTGTGTAGAGAAGTGGTTGTACCTACCTGTACCAATGTGGTTGAACCCCTGTGCAAGAATATCGTATTTCCCTGTTTTTTTCAGATCCTTGTGACCACGGGCAAAGCGTTTGTGTGGGCTTTGGACGCCACGGGAATGTTCCCCTCTGGTTCATCGCCAGGCATACGCGTGAGCCTTGTGCCAGAGCCCACCTCATATGCCGAAAGTGTTTCTATGGCCATGCACAAGTTAAGTGAAGAGTCTATACTGCGGGATACTTACCGCACACAAAACGTAAAAGGTTTTCAGTACTACTTAGCAACACACACTTCATTTACAGGTCCTACCCACTTGACATACTTTAGTGTTCCTTTGGAGCACACCGAGGCCGCTTGGAATAGTTACCCATGCATGAGGCGGATTTATGAGTATTGGACGGCCGGGGGCAGCCGGTATGAAAAAGAGAACGCCATGAGAGATTTCATTGAAAAAAACTATGGGACTGCAACCAAGGACCATCTCCATTAATGAGAAAGGATTAAAGATATGCCCCCTATCACTCAGACGGTTCTGACTTGTCTTGTGATGGGGGCTTCTCCGGCCCTGGCTTCGTTCCTTCCTCCCTTCCAGGAGAAGCCTCGTCCCCAACCAGGTGCCAGCCCCCCTGAATTTGATCTCTTTGCCCATATGTTTGGGGAGACGCTCTCCTGCGCAACTCCTGCCCCAGCGCCTCCCGAGCCTATCCAGAAAGAAGACAGCCTCGAAGATTTGCAGGCCATGCTGCGCGAAAGACATTTCCCCCTAGGCCCAGAAAGTTTGGAAGGCACCCATACCCTTCCCCCCAACGTGGCAGTGGAAGCATGGCAAGATCCCATGTTTTTGAAGCTTCTTTTCAACCATTATCTTTATGAAGACGGCCGCTTCGTCTATGATTCGGCGCATACCTGGCCAGCACTCACGCACTATGTCAATGAAAAGTGGCGTCAAAACAAGACGCAGTAGAGTCCATTGACAAAGACGCAGCAACTTGAAAAAATAAAGACGTTACATGGAAAATAAATAGATACACACCAGCTTCACTTAACCATAAAAAACAAAAACTTATAAAAAATGAGGGAGGTTTTCACCATGGCAACTCTTTATGAAAGACTGGGCGGACAGGCGGCCATTGACGCGGCGGTGGATATTTTTTACCGTAAGATGCTGGCCGATGAGCGCGTGAATTATTTCTTTGACAACACCGATATGGATAAGCAAATCGCCAAGCAAAAAGGCTTTCTTACCCTGGCTTTTGGTGGGCCGAACCACTACACAGGCAAGGATATGCGCGAGGGGCACAAACATCTTATCGCACGTGGGTTAAATGACCAGCACGTTGACATTGTCATTGAGCACCTTGGCAGCACCCTGCAAGAGCTTGGCGTACCCCAAAGTGACATCGCAGAAGTCGCGGCCATCGCCAACGGTGCGCGCAAGGACGTTTTGGACCGCTAGCCACCATGGCGGTCCAGCTTACCTACAAGGACAAGGCGTACGCGCTTTTGGAAAACGAAAGCGTCTTGGACTGCTTGCTGCGTGAACATATCCCTGTGCCCCACTCTTGTTGCGCAGGCGCGTGTCAGTCTTGCCTGATGCAAGCTGTAGACGGGCGTGTGATCCCAGGCAAAGCCCAGGACGGTCTTAAAGCCTCTTTAAAGGAGCAAGGCTTTTTCCTCGCTTGTCAGTGTGTTCCTAGCCAAGACATGTGGGTGCGCGACCCAGATGCGGCAGGATTTGAAACACCCGTACATGTCACTGAAAAGCGCTTTCTCAATGCCCACGTCATTGCCCTGTCGCTCACCCCCGTGCGCCCCTTCGCAGCGCGCCCCGGGCAGTACCTCACACTCATGACACCCCAAAACCTCGCACGCAGCTACTCCATTGCAAGTGACCCAGAGCGTGACGGCGTCATCATCCTCCATGTGAAACTGTTCCCCGATGGCGCCATGGGGCAGTGGCTCAGATCAGTGTCCCTTGGGGATGAAATGCGTGTGCGCGGTCCCTATGGGAGTTGCTTTTACACGCAAGAAGAAGACACAACCTTTCCCCTTGTCTTGGCGGGAACAGGGACAGGCCTTGCCCCCCTCTACGGAGTCCTCAAGGACGCGCTCGCAAAAGGACATGAAGGGCCCATACAGCTTTTTCATGGGAGCCTCAAAGCGCAGGATCTGTATCTGGAGGAAGAGCTGCGCGCCCTAGACGGTCAGCACGCAAATTTCACTTATACACCCTGTGTCTTACACACAGATGGTGCGTCAAGCGCCTATACCCAAGGTGATTTTAAAGAGATCGTTCTCATGGGGCTTCCCCAAGACAAGGCGAGGGCGCTGCTTTTCCTGTGTGGGGCGCCAGACATTGTGAACGCCCTTAAGACAAAGGCGTTCCTAGCTGGACTATCTTCAAAGCATATCTTTGCAGACGCATTTGTGCCCTCCAGGAGCGCCCCCGAAGAGGCGCAACAAGTGGCGAGTTAAGACGCTTCGTCACCTTTGGTGGGAGTCGCCTGTCCCACGTCTGTAAACGCGATAGAGAAAAACGCTGGCACGCTATCGCCAAACCCAAGGACAGGGGCCTTGGGCGAATGGCGGTGATTTGGCGCCGCTTTCGTGCGACCAGTTGTGCGCTCAGTGCGTTGACGCTTTGGCGCAGGAGCTGTTTCTGGCGTCTCTTGGACTGGCTCAGGGGCAACCTCTTGAACCTCAGGCGCGGCCGTCTTTGCAGTTGATTTCCTGGGGGTACGCTTTTTGGGAGGAGCCGCCTCTTCTTTGGCCTCCCCATCTTCAAAGGTCACCCGGTCAAGGTCCTTACCCAGAAGCTTCTCCAGCGCCTTGAGGAGCTTTTCCTCGGATGGCTCAACAAAAGAAACAGCGCGACCACTGCGTCCCGCGCGCCCCGTGCGCCCGATGCGGTGCACGTACTCCTCGGGATTAATGGGTAGCCCGATATTAAACACAAAGGGCAAGTCCGCCACGTCAATGCCGCGCGCAGCCACGTCACTGGCCACAAGCAGGGTCACCTTACCCTCTTTAAAAGCGTCTAAGGTCTCCCGGCGCTGGCTTTGGGTCAGATCCCCGTGGATGGGGCTTGCGCTGTATCCGCGCTTGATGAGATCCGCGCTCAGGCGTGAGACCTCCGTCTTACGGTTACAAAAGATAATAGCCGCCGAAGGCTTTTCCTGTTCAAGATAGTGACGCAGCGCCTTTTGCTTTCCGCGAGCAGACACCATGACAACGCTTTGCTCAATGGTTTGAGCAGAGACTTCTTTGGGTGTCACAGTCACCTGGGCCGGATCCGTCAGGAAGCGGTCCGCAAGTTTGCGCACGGCTGGTGAAACGGTCGCTGAAAAGAGAAGTGTCTGACGCGCTTGGGGTGTCTTGGCAACGATCTTCTCCACATCGGGAATAAAGCCCATATCAAGGAGACGATCGGCCTCATCAATGACGAGAAACTCAAGGGCGCCCAGCATAATGCTGCCGCGCTCCAACAAGTCCAGAAGGCGCCCTGGCGTTGCAATGAGGATATCCACACGCTTTTTCAGCTCTTTTTCTTGGAGCACCATGGATTCACCGCCAATAAGGGTCACAACGCCAAACTTGGTGTACTTCCCATAGCGCGCCGCACCCTCTTGCACCTGCAGAGCAAGCTCGCGCGTGGGGGTCAGCACCAGGGCTCTTGGCATGCGTGCGCGCACCCGGCCCGATTGTAGCTTAGATAAAAGAGGCAGCATATAAGACGCCGTCTTTCCTGTGCCTGTTTGTGCGCACCCAAAAAGGTCGCGCCCTTCAAGGATCAGAGGAATAGCCTCTTGTTGAATGGGGGTCGGGGTTGTATAACCCGCTTCCAGTACGCTCTTCAAAATATCGGCGTCTAAGGAAAAATCAGCAAATGTCATGGGATAAATTGGTCACTCCAAGGGACAACACGCACGGTACATGGTAGTACCATCCATATGTATCAAAATGGTATCTTTTTTGTAGAAAAACCCCTCTTTTTCACACAAAACAACACCTTTTATACTTTAGTGACATAAAGAACACACTTTTTGCCAAAAAGCAAAGAAAAAAGGGTGCCAATGGCACCCTTTCTTATCATTCTGACTTATGCAGTCAAATTACCTGGAGTAATACTCCACCACCAAGTGTGGTTCCATTTTCACGGGATAAGGCACATCCGCCAAAGCTGGCGCACGCACGAAGGTTCCCTTGAAACCCTTTGGATCGCACTCGATGTAATCGGGCACATCACGCTCGTTGGATTGTTGTGCTTCCATCACCACCGCAAACTCACGGGCAGGTCCACGCACTTCAATCACATCGCCGTCACGCAGCTGATAGGAAGGAATGTTCACACGCTTACCGTTCACAAGAACGTGACCGTGGTTCACGAGCTGCCTTGCGGCGAACACTGTGATGGCAAACTTCAAACGGTAAACTACGGCGTCCAAACGGCGCTCTAGAAGGCCGATGAGTTGCTCACCTGTATCACCCCTGCGACGCACAGCCTCTTTATAGAGGTTACGGAACTGACGCTCACCAATGTTACCATAGTAACCACGCAGCTGTTGCTTTGCACGCAGCTGGATACCATAGTCGGAAATTTTACCTGCGCGGCTTTGGCCATGTTGACCAGGCTTGTAGTTACGCGCATTCAGCGGGCTTCCAGGACGGCCCCAGAGGTTGACGCCCAAACGGCGATCAATCTTATATTTGGACTCTAAACGCTTTGTCATATAACGACTCTTCTTTCTTTAGCAACAAACGGACGTAAAAGTTCTTGTCCACGTCATACACCCAGCCCAGACCGCTTGTCAAGACCTGCACGCATGAACTTCAAAAAAGTTACACAAAGGTATGCAAATCGTCTGCACACAATAAGGCGTGCTCTCGTGTAAATGAATACTCAAAAAAAAAGCATCCCATTTATTGACAGAAACGAATAAAAATACCACACAAGACATCATTCAACAAAACATAAGAAAAAAACATGCGCAGTAAATTTTTTGTTCTAACACTTCTGTCTACATCTATCCCTGGTATTTTTGCTTCAGCCAAGAACACCGAGCCACCTCTTCTTAGTCCGGAGGAGTAATTTGCGCACTTACAAACGCTTAAAGCTGATCGCGCCCCAACCGATGCGTTTCCAGAGCTAGCGCCCCAATGCGCCCAGAACATTGGTGTGATGCGTGCCTTTGTACGCGCGGACCTCCAGCCATCCTTTGATGACGCTTCTCAAAAGATTCAAAGCGCCTGCGCCGAGGGCCTAACTCTTTACAAATTCAACATGGGTCACGACGCCCTTTCCTTTTTTCCTTAAAGCGCCCCAAAAAAATGCCCCCCTTCAAAAGAAGACCGTCACGGAGCACCTGGGGTATTTAAACAACACCCCCGCCCCACTCCACTTTAACCTTAAAAAAGAGACGAAAAACATTATTGCTGAGGCCGCCAAAGGTGGTCTTTTCCCTTGTACGGTTGTTTCCCAGACTTGTGTTTTTTCAATCGACTTCCTTAATATAGCTAGAACAGTTTAATGTGATAACAGGATACGAGGAAAGCGACGTGTATAAGTATACACGAGCGGCCAGACGCGCATTATCAAATGATAAGGGTTCGGCTATAAAGCTTTTGCAATGAAATCTCCCTTATGTGGCCTCCCCTACAAAGAGTCCGGATTTGATGGCATACCAAAGGCGGACAGTGAAACGTTTCTTGGGCACGACTGGCCCCATGTGACTTACAACGAGAAAGTGCGCATCTATCACTTGTCCACGGTTTATGACGCCTATAGTAAGCTCTATACCTTAGTGTCATCTCAAGCAGATCCCTGCGCCACATGTGACGATCATTTTTGGACCTTTTTAATCATGCACGAAGGCCTTAATAATTTTGGCGGACCTAAACGCCCCAAAGGTCTTAATCTGCCCCTCTCTTGCAAGAGTGTCAAAGAGCGCTTAGCGGATGATTTAAGCAGATTGCAAAGCACTATAGACAGACCAACGTACACGTTTAAAAAAATTGTGGCCTCTTACAAAAACAATAGCCCCATCGGCATTTTAATTGATAAACAAGTACCGAAAGATGCCCCCCTTATGCTTTGCTCCCCTCTTTAAGGAAATCCTGACGGAAGGCGCCGACAGCCCTTATGACGTGGACTATCAAGACGATCTGGGTAATCTTGGCTATGACGCATACAACACCCTGTTTGACACCCAGGCTGCGCTTAAGGAGGGAGGGATTCACTTCCCCATCTGGAATGAAGACGGGTCATTTAACGCCAGTGGTATGGTGGAGATCTTCAACAGGCAGGTGGATGAGTTTGAAGCAAAATACGCGCCTTACTTTTCTGTGGCAGGATCTTAAGAGGTGGTGCGCCCGAGAGGATTCGAACCTTTGACCCCAGGATTAGGAATCCTGTGCTCTATCCTGCTGAGCCATGAGCGCATGGTACGCGCTTTACACAAGGCGAAAAAGCGCGCCTACCCTCAAAGTCAGCGCCCACTTCTTCCCAACGTCCTGCCAAGACTTGCCCCAAAACGCAGTCAGCAGTCGCGCAAAAAGGCAGGGCAACAAACTTAAGCCTTCCTCAACAGTCCATAAACTTACAAAATCTCTCAACCAAACCTAGCACGTCCCACAAAATCATTTCTCAGATATGGTCCACTGACATCCACGCATTCCTCCAGGACGAAGTGAGGCTCAACCTTATCTTAAAATGCCGTTGAAAATAAGAGCCATTTGGGGTATCAGTGCATGTCGCCCGTTGTCGTGGAGTAATCAGGTATATGACTGTCAATACTAGTAGTAATAGGGCGCCTAATGGCGCCACTCAACAATTTGTTGAACAGTTAAACCAGCAGAAAACCAGAATCCGCTTCGCCGTGGCACTCGTCCTTTCGGGGTTTGCCGCCCTCGCTTATCAGGTTGCGTGGCAACGCGTCCTGACGCAGGTCATTGGTTCCGATGCTATCTCGATGGTCTTGGTCGTCACTATTTTCATGATTTGCCTCGGCATAGGCTCCGAGCTTGCAAAGTTCCTCGTCGCACAATCTCAGGCTCGTGCGTTGCGGCTGTACGCCACCATTGAGGTTTTGGTGGCCGCCTATGGCATTATCTCTATACCCCTTCTTAGAACCATTAATGCCAGCACAGGTGCAGTTACGGGCGATTCACTGACCGCAGATTTTTTGCTCAACCTCGGGCTGCTATCTCTGCCTATTATCGGAATGGGGCTCACGACGCCACTGATCGTGCACGTCGCGAAAGAAAGTCTGTCCAACGTGGGTCGTACAGTGGGCCTTCTCTACGGCTGGAATATTGCCGGTGCTGCCATTGGCTCACTCCTAACAGGCTTGTTACTGATTGAGCTGTTTGGGCTTCGAGGCACGACGTTGTTCGCGGCTGGCGCAAACGTAGTCGCGGCAGCAATAGCGATCAAGGGGCTGCGGCTGATACCGCATACCAGCCAAGGGACCAATGCCACCGCGACTGGGACAAAGCCAGCTAAGATTCCAACGACAGCAGCCATTTCCGCTGTTCTTTTTGGTTTTGGTACGCTGGCGATTCAAATCATTTTCTTTCGTGTTCTTTCAAACTACTTAACCCTTTCAACGATCGTATTCCCCGTCCTTCTATGCGCTTATCTGTGCCTCATGTCGGCCGGTCAATGGGTCGGCGGGCAATTGGCCGACCGATACAGCGAACGGCTTCCTTATGTCATAGCCGCTCTGTTCGCTTTGGGTGCAGTTCTTTTGCTTGCTGCACTTGCATTTCCTCCAGAATGGGCTGCCTACTTCAACGCACTTCGCTTCTCCAGCTTTAATGGTCAACTTGTCGCACCTGAATTCGCTCATCTGATTGGCGACCCATCGCCCATAACAGTCTTCCTGTTTTCTTTCGGCATGATGCTCTCAGTGATGGCGTGGTCTGGCCTCTTCCCAGTGATGTTCAGACTGATCACGCAACGTATTGAAGACGCAGGAAATCGGTTTGCTCGCATCTACACTCTTTACACTGTTGGAAACGTAGTCGGCGCTTTTGCTTGCGGCATCTTTTTACTACCGTACTTAGGCACAGGCCTAAGTGCATTGGCCACTGTGTTGGTTGTAGCGCTTGGCTCACTATTTGTGCTGTTAGGTAATAGCTCTTCATCTCACGGTTCCCGGGCCTATATCCTCTTGGCGGCGGGCGCGGTTGCAGGGCTCTTGATGCCCACAGACTATTACCGTTCATTTAAGTTTGGAAAGTACGAAGTCGCCGAAGTTTTTGAAGGTAGAACTGGGGTAGCTACGGTTGTTCCCACCTCACGCTTCTACACAATCGTTGATGTAAACCGCACTGCATCGGCATCTGCTTTGAATGCTGACCCTGGACCAGCTGATCTATATGAGGCCTGGAGATGGAATCACACCGATTTGATGGCTCTTGATCCGAGTTTCCGTCCAAAAAACATCCTAGTCATCGGCATTGGGCACGCATATTTGATCGATGCCATGTTGGATCTGCCGTTCGTTGAAAAGATTACCGTCGTTGACATATCCGCGGAAGTTGTCGAAGCTGTAAAAAAATACACAAAGACGTCAGCAAAGCGGATTTTCACTGACCCTCGTGTGGAAATTGTCATCGGCGATGGTCGGCGTTTTGTACAATCTGCCATCAAACACGGCGTGCATTATGACCTGATTCAGAATAAGATCAACGAGCCATGGCATGCTGGCGGTGGCAATCTATTCACCGAGGAGTTTTTCTTAGAAGAAAAGAAGCTCTTGACGCCCGGCGGCTATTTGAGTACGCGCCCATTAACTGGTCATCTGACGGATGGACTAAAGGTGTTCCACAACGCGATGTGGACCGGCTACTACCATATGTATTTTAAGAATGGAGAAGTGACAATCGCAGACACAGCTATTGTCAGCCCAGATATAAAGGATGCGTGGTACACTGAATTGGCGGGCAAAGGACCTGTCCTAGCCCATGGCCGTGACACACTACAGGTGGCTGTGTTCAAAGAAGTCCCGGACGCGTTGCGTACTGACCCAAACACGGATGATTACCCCACGTTTGAGTATTACTGGGTAAGACAACTTTTAGGAAACTGGGTCTCACCGCGCGTGAGCTTCCAAGATCTTGATTTCAAGCCTTACTTCCGAGACATCCCGGTAAAAATCCAGTGACTCTAAATGTAACGTAGCAAAAAGCATCAAGCTATAGCTAAGTGTTAACGCACGATTTGTGCCCATCCAGACGCAAAGATAAAGTCGGGCAGCAAGTTCGTACAGGCACTCAGCTTAATCGTGGGGTTGGAATGTTCGCCGCGCTCTTGGACGGCACGGCGCCATGCGAGAATGAGCGTGTTCGAGGACGCAGCCTGGTGCATGTGTGAAAGGGAACTCCGAAGAGGCTGTTGGGTTACTTGTGGATCTTTCAGCAAGGCTACATTTAACGGCTAAACACTTTCACAAACCAATCCAAAGGGAGAACAGGGATCCTGCACAAACGTGGATGCATGATCAAATGCATCATTAAGTTCTGTGAGCACTTCCTCATAACACAGAGGGACTGTTTTTTCATGTGTGAAGCGCGCGTTGAAGAACTTGCAACAGCAACAATCTCAAGACTGGGCATGATATATTTCATTTTCACGTCAACTTTCGACGGATTATAGCGAGAACAGTTTAATTTGATAACGGAAAACGAGGCAAGCGCTCAGCCAAATCCATGGTCTAGATTTATCATAGGACAACACATAAAGCGCATGCATGGGGGTAATTTGCGTAGATCACAATATGGTGCGCCCGAGAGGATTCGAACCTCCGACCCCAGGATTAGGAATCCTGTGCTCTATCCTGCTGAGCTACGAGCGCATGGGGTGAACTTTAGCGCATGAGGCGCGCTTTGCACAAGGCGAAAAAGCGCGCCAACCCTCAAAATCCTCAGGCGTTGGATGCGTGATCGCGCACGCCTTCAATGAGTTCGGCCCCTGCCAAAAAGGTCGCGGTGCTGCCCTCAAAGTCTGAGCCCACGTCTTCCCAACGCCCACCTAATACCTGTCCCAAAAAGCGCTCAACGGTGGCGTAAAAAGATAAGCGGTTTTCTGGGCGCTGAAAGCCGTGCCCTTCGTCTGGATAAAGCACGTAGGTTACAGGAATGCTTTTTTTCTGCATCGCATGGACGATCTGATCGGACTCAGCCTGTTTCACACGCGGATCATTGGCGCCCTGGGCAATGAGAAGGGGCTTTTTGATGCGATCACAAAAGGTCAGCGGCGAGCGGCTCCTCAAATAGTCACGCCCTTCCTGGGTGGACGCATCGCCCCCAATCATAAGCCGCATCATATCGCGCACAGGCGCCCAGTAAGGCGGAATGGACGCAATGAGTGTCTCAAGACTGGAGGGGCCCACGATATCAACCCCGCACGCAAAGACGTCTGGGGTCATGGAAAGCCCCACAAGGGTTGCGTACCCGCCGTAGCTTCCCCCAAAAATGCACACCTGTTCTTTGGTGGTGATGCCCTCTTCTACCGCCCAGTTGACGGCGTCCAGAAGATCCTCATGCATCTTGCCGGCCCACTCGCCGTTGCCTGCCTCGATAAAGGCCTTACCAAAGCCTGTGGAGGAACGGTAGTTGACACTGAGCACTGCGTACCCTCTGTTGGTTAGCCATTGGTGAACAGGGTCATACCCCCAGCGATCGCGCGCGCGTGGGCCCCCGTGAACGTCCAGAACGAGAGGCACGGGGCGCGACGCTTTGCCCGCTCCTCCCGCATCCACATCAACGGGCAGACTTAAGTACGACACCAGGGTCAAGCCGTCCCTTGCCTTAATCAAGCGGGGATGCATGCGTGTAAGGGGAAGCCCCTCCAAGGACTTGCGCGCTGAAAAGAGGAACGTTGCCTTGCGCACGTCGCGGTCAAAGGTATAGTAATAGGCCGGCCCACAGTCTTTTGTGAACACAACAACCCATAGACGTCCATCGGCGCTCATGCTTGTGATTTCGACGTCTGCGTCCTGGAGGGTCTCCAGGTACGCCAAGTCCTTGGCCACACCCTCGTCTTTAATTTGCCAGCGCTTGCGGTCATAGGTTGCAGCCCCGCCCCAAAGCTCCTTTGTGGTTGGGTGCATTAAAAGATCGTCCACATCGGCAAGGGAGTCCTCAACAAGCACTTTATGGTTACCCGTTGAAAGGTCCATGAGGGTCAAAGCACTTGTGTTGCGCCCTCGACTATCCACCATATAAACGTGTTTACCGCTCCCATCAAAGCCCAGCATGGATGTGGTTAAAACGTCCTGGGGTGAAAGGGTCATGAAAGGCGCCTCGTCCACCTCTCCGCCCACAAGCTGGTGGTAGGCCCCTCCCCCATCGGGAAGGCTGCGAAAGGCAAAGCGCACACTTAAGTGCTCGTCACACAAAAACCCAGCCCAGGCCGTATTTTCCATGAGAAGAATACGCTTACCGGACACCAAATCCACGCGGTAAATATCATGAAAGGTTGGATCGCGCTCATTCAAACCCAAGAGAATTTCACCGGGCACCTTGTCACCAATGGCCTGGATCGTCGCGTGGACACCCTTCTCGGGAGAGAGTGCATGGAACGCTTTTGTCTCCACATTGAGGGCGTAAACGATCCAGTTCTCGTCCCCTTCCTTGTCTTGTTGATAGACAAGATAATTCTCAAGATGTGTCCATGCGTAGGTGCGAATGCCGCGCCCCTTATCTTGGGTGAGGAGCGTGCCCTCATGGGGTTTGTCCAAAGGTGCAATCCAGAGGTTTAACACCCCTTCATGGGGCGCAATATAGGTAAGCCACCTGCCATCGGGGCTAATTTGTACACCAATATGGTCAGGATTAGAGAAAAAAACCCTGCGTGGGATAAGGGGTGTTTGGCTCATGGGCGTGTCCTTTTTCTTCTTGTTATTTCTAAGTGTGGAATAACCATACCAAGGAGTGCGGCTGCCAACAAGAGCAAGACAAAGGGCGTGTCCCCCATGCGCCCGTAAAGGGTGGGCGCAAATGCCTTAGGAAGGCGCGCGTCTAGCACCCCTTCTTCATCCAACTCTAAGCGTACTTCGGATCTGCCTAAGGGGTCAATCACCGCTGAAATCCCATTGTTGGCCACGCGTACCAAGGGAAGACCCTCCTCCACTGCGCGCACGCGCGCCATCTCAAAATGCTGGAAAGGACCTGAGGTGCGTCCGTACCATGCGTCGTTTGTAATATTGAGCATCCAGGCGGGACGCTTGTCCCGGTCCACCACAGCGCCCGGGAAAATGACCTCATAGCAAATCAGAGGAGAAAAGGACGGTAGGTTCGGTATCTTCACAAAACGGGGGCCCTGGCCCGCGCTGTAATCCATGGCCCCGGCCGTGACCTTTTTCACAAATGAGGGCAAGAGCGCGCGCCCAGGCACGTACTCTCCAAAGGGCACCAAGTGATGCTTGTCATAAGTGGCAATCACGCGCGCGTTTTTGTCCACGGCCATAAGGCTTGTCCACAACTGCGCGGGCTGCCCCTCAGGCGACCGCCTTGGCACACCGAACAAAACCGCCCCGCCCTCATCTGGCACAAGACTTGCCAGACGCGCCAGCGCCTTCCCGCTCTCAGCCGCAAAAAAGGGCAGCGCTGATTCAGGCCAAATAATATGGGTCACGTCCTTTTCAAGGGAAAGGCGACTCATGGTCTCGAGACGCTCAAAAATGGCGCGCTGGTGTCCGGGCTCCCATTTTAGGTTCTGGGAAATACACGGCTGCACAAGGCGAAGTCCAACCCCATCCACGTATGAGATGGACGTATGGGTCAGGCGCTGGGCACCCCAGAAGTACGCGCCCACTGCAACTACACACACGCCTGCAAAAGCGACACGGCGAGGCGTGTCGCCCAAGGGAAAGAGAAGCCCCACGCCCGCCACAAGAAGAGTAAGAAGGCTCATGCCATAAGCCCCCACAAGGGAAAAAAGCTGGGTCAGTGCGTCGTTGTGTGCCCAGGTGTATCCCCACAGGGCCCAAGGAAAGCCCGTCAGCACATGACCGCGCAGCCACTCACCCCCGGCAAGCAGCGCCGCCATGAGAAGATAGCTCTCTCGCCTTTGAAAAAGGCGCGTACTCGCCTCCCCGTACACCCAAAGGGGCACGCCCACAAAGAAAAGCGCAAGGAACGCAGGAAGGCCTAAAACCGTGAAGGGTGTCAGCCACCAAAAACTGGCCATATCCACATGAAAAGCCACAGCAATCCAGTATAGGGTCCCCACAAAGTAGGTCAGCCCAAAGAAAAAGCCGATCCACAAACGTACCCGTGGCGCACGCGCCCTCTGCAAGAGAAAAAGCACTGGAAAGACAAGGAAAATGAGCGGCGAGAAAGACACCGGCGCCTGGGTCAGCGCGCACAGCGCCCCCAGTAAGGCAGCGCCGCCGTAAGCCCGGGCGTTCTTTTCAAA
The DNA here is from genome assembly GCA_013822015.1 of Candidatus Puniceispirillum sp. Classification (GTDB taxonomy): domain Bacteria; phylum Pseudomonadota; class Alphaproteobacteria; order Caedimonadales; family UBA1908; genus JACESU01. The sequence goes on from PNJU01000001.1 coordinate 67,806, forward strand.
AAAAGTGTTTATACCCATGGGGGTCTCGCACATAACAAAATGAACTTGGGTGCGATCCTAGCTTTTTGGCAAGTGCAATGCAACTCGGGTCAAAGGAGAGTTCCATCAAACATCGTGGCAAGTCTTTGAGCGCCATGTTAGTCTCAATTAAGGTAAACTTGCGTCCTCAATCCATGAACACAGGCCACACCCGCATCAGACTTATGAGGCGCGCCTCCTTTTGCGCTTCTCACCACTTGTATAATCCTGATTATGACAAGGCTTGGAACGAGGCCGTTTATGGCAAGTGCGCAAGAACAAACGGCCATGGGCATAACTACCAGCTTGAGGTCAGCGTTGAAGGCACAATCGACCCCCAAACAGGCATGATCATCAACCTCACGGACCTCAAGCGTATCTTAGAAGACGTGATTGTCTCCAAGGTTGATCACTATCACCTCAACCACGACGTGCCGTTTTTAAAAGGCGTCATCCCAACGACTGAAAACCTTGCCCTCGCCTTCTGGCAAGAGCTAGACCCCCATATTCCAGGAAACGGCCTGCACAAGCTGACGCTCTGGGAGACCGAGAAGAATATTGTTGAGATTGTGCGCACATAAGCGCGCCCGTCCTCACAGGCCTTTTGGAGAGGCCCTCACGCCTTGCTTTCGCGCTCAAGCAAAGGCAAAAGCCCAGGACAGTTCAACGCATTTGGCATCCGGACTGAAAAATATCTTGTAAGCTTACCAGGAAACCTGGGCTCAGGCCCGTCTTGCTCGCACAGCAAACGCACCATTTGATGGGCGCGCGCATCGTCTAGCGCGCTGCAGTACTCCTCAACCACTCTCCTTGCGCCCAAACCCTCACCCTTTGTCAAAAGAAAGCTCAAGAGACTCAGCAAAGAAATGACGTCATGATCCTTATCAAGATTTAGATCATTTATAATACACCTAAAGTGATCAATAATTTCTACACTTTGATCAAATGGGATCTGTTCATGACTACGCACGTCATGGGTTAACGAACGCCCTTTTTGATGCGCTTTATAAATCAAGGCAGAGGCATCCATGAGATGATTCACCCGCTCATCCGCCCACATGGCTTCGTTTTTGGGATATAGAAGATGCGCCAAACCCAGATGACTTGAGACACACGCCACACCATATCCCGCATTCAGACTTGATTTAAGGGACGGATGATTCTCGCCCCACAGCCATTCATTGGTGGAATAAAGGTAATCCAGGGTCATGGGGCATTCATTCATCATGAATATCCTTTTAGACTCAATGGCGCTTTGGGCCAGCTTTGCAGCCTCCATACGCAAAATGGTTCCATAGCGACGGCCTTGGTGGCTCTCAAGCACATCGGTCATTCCTTCTGCCACAAGATAACCGTTATGGTTATGGGCGCACAAGGCGTGGGCCGCAACGGGGACCGCGTTTACTTTAAGGAGATAAACACCAAAGAGTGTGTCTTTTTCGCCAAACATGGCCTGGGTTTCATGGAACGTGTCCTCGTATGACTCCTTGCGACCGGTCTCATCCAAAAAAGCAAGATCATGAACACAGGTCGGCCGGGTTATATCCAGCAGCTCCTCCGCCTGGGAAGACGCAAGGACAACATGAGCGAAAAAGACGCTCCACAAAAAACAAGAAAAAAACTTTGCCAGAAAATGCCGCATACTAATAAATCACCACTCAAAAAGAAGGAATATTTATTACGTAGCACACATATGTCAATTTAATAATTTTCTTCAAAGATATTTGGCAGCCAACGATGATAATTGCACAGCGCGTGGAGATACGCGCCTAGCGCTCAAGATTACCCAGATTTGCATGGATCACAGAGCCGTTGAGCACGGGACTTTCGGCACAAAAGTGCACCAGCGCGCCAATCTCCTCAGGCCTGATGAGCCGGCGCTGGGAAACACGGTCAAAAAGGGCCTCCAACTGCCCCTCACCCTTAAAAATACCCTCAAGCATTTGGGTCCTTGTAAACCCTGGGCAAAGGCAACACGTATGCACGTTCGGGCTCTCCCCCAGATCCTGACAGGTTGCCTTCATGGCACCGGCGACGGCGTGCTTTGTTATGACGTAGGAGGCGGATCCGGGCACCGCCTTTTCGGACAATGTCGAGCCAATGTAAATAATGGACGACCCTTGCGCCATCAGCGGAAGAAGCATTTGATTGAGAAGAAGGGGCGCAAACAGCCCCACGCGCAGATTCTTTTCCAAGGTTGCAATATCGAGGTCTTGGATGGTGTCTGCCTGGGAGATAGCGGCGTTGTGCACAAGACAGATCCGCTGGGGCCCTTGGACTGCTTGCCTGATGTGGGCGTGGGCAAGGTCCTGCCAATCACATTCGAGAAAATCAATGGCAATATTCAAGACCCCTGGCACGTCGCATGGACTCCTTGACAGATTCACAACACGCCAACCTTCTTCGTTGAAGACCTGCGCTGTGGCGCGCCCAATACCTCGACTAGCGCCGGTGATGATGACGAGCCCCATCATCGGGCGCTCCACGTGTGAAGATGTTGTAAAAACTCGCCCCGAACCGTGTCATGCTCTTTAAAAACACCCATAAAACTCGACGTGGTTGTGACGGAAGACTGTTTGTTGACCCCGCGCATCATGAGACACATGTGCTGGGCGTCAATGGTTACAGCCACATCCCGCGTATTCAAATAGTGCCCGATGGCTTCGCCGATTTGGACTGTGAGGGTTTCCTGGATCTGAAGGCGATGGGCAAAGTGATCCACAACCCGTGCAAGTTTTGACAGACCCAATACCTTGCCCCGGGGGAAATACGCAATACTGCACGTGCCAAAAAAAGGCAACATATGATGCTCGCACATGGAGTAAAATTCTATGTGCCGCAAGACAACCATATCTGTATTGGGGCTTTCAAAAATCGCCCCATTAATGACCTCATCGAGGTTTTCGTTGTATCCGCTGGTCAAGTCCGAGAGCGCCTGTATGACGCGTTGAGGTGTTTTCTTCAGGCCATCGCGGTCAGGATCATCACCCATATGCTTAATGATATCGCGAAGATGCAACTCTAAATCAGCCATACTACATCTCAAAAAGAACGCCAATATTTCATATTACAATTGTCAAATTAAAATAACGTTAATTGAGTGTTATATGCGACCTAAATATTAGTCTTGCCACACCAAAAAGGAAGGATCTATTGATCTTGGCACCGAACTGTTCTGGGACCCAAAAATTTGGGCAACGGCATTTCTGAGCACGCTGCCCTCTTCCACGGGATGACCGGTCATATCTGATCCCAGATCTGCCGACGCGCTTTGTACGACTTGCGCCGGATCGGCGGATTGGCCAGCCCCTTCCAAGAGCGGCATTGGGTCACCCCTTAAAGTAGCTGGCACGACTTTGTCAAAGAGCTGCGGCAGGGCGCTCCTCAAATGGGGGTATGGCAGTGGGCTGCGTGGCGCCAAAGGTCTTGCTCTTTTCTTGGTGCGCTGGGGCACGAAGCTAGACCCCATGGGCGCCACAGCCATGATCATGTTTGTCACGCTTTCGCATCCTTCTGGCAGGGCCCATGGCCTCACCTGTGGCAAAACGCTAGGTGCCTGGGCGCAACCGCTGTCAGTGTCAGCGCGCTCTCCGTCACCTTGCATGTGAAAAAATCGCAAGTCCGCCTCGATCAAACTCCCCTCAAACAGATCAGCCATGGGCACGCGCTCATGAATAGGGGAAACGGCATTCTCCCGCACCACTTGCACGTCAAGGTCAGGGAAATCATCTGGCGTAAGAATATACTGTTCCTGCATGGGAGAAGACGGCGCACCGTACACAGCGTTGAGGGAGTGCCACCAAAGGGCGTCCCCGTCACTGGCATATCCGGAAACAGGGGAAAAAAGCAAACATCCGAAAAGAAAAATTCTCATGCGAAACACCAAAATCACAGCTCAGTCATTGGTATTTTAGTGGTAGTTCCCGCAAGAAATATCAATCTTTTTTGTCAAAATTAATATTCTCAAGCGTGCAATTGATCGTGATGGTCTCTGTAACAAGCACGATGCGCTGATCACCGTGCCAAACCATGCTACAGACGTTCTCTCACGATGGACAAAAGCAGCGTTGTATATGAAAGCGTTAATGACTCTTGCGAGGGCGCGAAAGAAGTGCGGCCCGCAGGCTCTGCCTGACCTTGTACAAACGCCTTGTCTATCCTGTCATTTTGAAAGATTAGAAGCGTTCGGTGAGCAAACCTAAGAGCATGGTCAGCTGGGTCGCCATAACCAGACCAGTTACTTGCAAAAAGATGGCGTGTTTGTAACTCACAGAGCATCGCACACACGATATCCGGATCACCGGCTTTGTGGGCGCCTTGGAGACGTGCGCGCAAATTCTCAATCTCCTCGGTGCTCGCCAAAGCGCGAACCTCGTCATAGGCTTTGTCATTATGACTGACCACTGTGTTCAACAAATCTTGGGCAGAGATCTCCTCCGGACACACGCCCCCCACGTACTTCTCTAGCATGACGTAAGCGCTCAGTGCCTCTTCACAGATATAAAAATTGTGATATGTCGACGCGTTTTCGCATGGGTTTTTCGTGCTTGGAAACGGATCCTCTTGTGTTGCTTTGCAAGGAACATTCAACACAGAAAAAAACACCAAAGACGCAGCCGTAAAACGTTTTAGCATTTTGATTCCCCCTCTCAATTGCCCCAACGCTGTAAAACAGAAGGGCCCTTAGTACGGCACCTCAACCACGAGGCGATCAGCCTCTTCGTCAGGCGCAAGAAGCATGCTCAGCTGACTCTTTGTTTCGGCCAAACACACAAATGACGTCACCTCATCGAGGTACGGTGATCGGCTTTGCGCCACACATCTGCGCGCAATCTCGGTGAGGAGCCTCACAACCTTGTCCACGGGCTCAGCGCCACCCACCAAACGTTGTCGCAGGTTATCCACATCTTCCTCGGGCGCCTTTTTACGCATGTCATCATAACTGGCATCTCCCGGCCACAACACAGCGTTCATCACATCCTGGGGAGAGAGCCCCATCTTGCGCCACCCGACGTTCCACTTTCTCATGATGGCGTAGGCGCGAAGGGCGCTTTCAACCCTATCGTCTAGTTTCGGTGAGGCTTCTGCTTGCGCGCGGGGTGGCGCGCCGCAAGGCAAGTCTTCCTCAAACGCTGCGCCACAAGGCTGGATCAAGAATGAAACCAAGAGAAGGGATGGGACAGAAAGATAGCTATGCATGGGAAAACTCCTTACAAAATCACGTGATCTTTTCACATAATGTCTGAAATGCCAACATATTAAAAAAGCATCATGAGCGCACATAGATCCTGGCGCGTGTGAGCACCTAAGACGACGCACCCAAAGCAATGGTGCCCACGATGGTGGCGTGTGACGCGCGAAGAGCTATCAAGATATAGGACAAGCCATCTTCTGGAGTCATAGCCTTTTTTGAAGTGTAGGCATCGCGCAGCACGTTGGTCCCCGCGCACAAAACCGCATCCACCAAGGACAACGTCACCTCATCATAATTTAAGGAAGTCTTCCTCAGTCGCGCTGGCATATCAAACGCTCTGTCCATACAAGGAGGCGAGACAATGTTTTGAAAAAGCGCAATGCGTGTATCTTCATGGGTAACAAGCCGCTCAACCAATTGGCTCAAAATTGTCTGTTCCTTCGGGGATGCGTGACGACGCACTTTTTCTTTTTGCACCATTTTATGGGGGTCAAAAGCAAGTTCTCCCGACAGAAAGAAAGTCGAAAGGCTGTCCTGTATATCTTGGGCGTGCAGCTGATTTTCTTGCCAATACCGCTCGCCCTTCAACACAACCGAAAGGAGCTGTAAAGCGTCATTTGTGCGCACTGGGTGATAATAAGAGGTGCGCGCACCTTGCACAGGCGCGTCGTCGTCCGCACATGCGCTGCCATAACACATGTGGAGCCCACTGATGATCATCATGCCAACCATCCAAATATATTTTCTCGCTTTATGTATCATCTGTTTTCCTTATACGTAAACGGGTTCAGACTTGCCTTAGGGGCACTTTGTATCAAACGACAGCCCTTTCGCCAAGATCAAAGCTTGTGCTAAACGCGAAAGGGCGCCCCTTCAAACGCACCTAAAGACATTTCAGTAATTTATGTGCACACAGGACCTGCGTGACGTGAAACATCTGGCGCGGCACTGCGCTTAATCCCTGCGCACGCACTTGAACGGTGTTTGAGCATACTCAGCCCGTGAAAGGGAGACCCATGTGCCATCGCCCATTTGTGATCCACGTGCGACAGATGCGCGCGTAGAGGTCGTGCTATCCTCATCAAATTTTTGCAAAGACGCGGCGGCGCTAGAGGCAACCTCTTCGCCATAAAGTTGTCCCACAGCCTTCAGCAGCATCCCTACCTCTCTCGTTGGCGTTTTCGTTAAACTACCCAACGCCGATGGCATGGTCAGGGAACCGCGCTTACGCGCAGCAGATACGTGAGATGCTGCCATCCACCGATCAACTGTGATGCTGGGTGCCGCGCTGCGTGAAGGGTGAACAGACTCCCGCAGTCTTTTCTGCCGCGCATTGCCTCCTAAAAAGACGGTTGTCGCACGTACAGGTACCAAAGAAGGCGTTCCTGGAGAAGGTGCCGTATAGCCAGGAGAAAGCTCCGCAATGATGGGAAGAAAGCTAGACGCATCACCACTTGGTGTGGGTAACGGCAGGGCATGTATTCTGCTTTCTTGTTCCAGACGCACAGTGAGGGCTGGAAAAATAGAGTTACTCAACTCATTGAGTGTTGTCATGACCACTTCTTGTGGAAAATCAGTCTGGGAAACCACATCTGCCACAATGGTTTGCCAATCTTCATGAAAGTAGGTTTTTTGATAGCTTTGCCACGCATGTGTCATGACCCTCTCACGCGTTCTGCCTGTGTTGAGTCCAAGCCTTTTATTCGCCTCATGCAAAGAGCCCATGAAGTGATCAGTGGGTTTATGCCCATTGGAGCGCCCTTTCCATAAATGATACCAGTTATCACACCAAGCAGCATCAACGTCAAAAGCATCATATATTTTACGCATGACATGCTCTTGTTCATCATGGGAATTCCCCATCAATGCATTTGTAACGCACAGATAAATGAAACAATTCAACCGCTCGGTACGATCTTGCCCCTCCAAGACAAGCAAGTCACCTGCTTGTGAGGCATTTGCCTGTACCACAAACTGATCAAGTTTGCGTTCTGTGTCTATCCACTTCTTTGTTTTTATTAAAACTTGATTTTTGGTCGTAAACGTAAATCCATCGATACCACCGTGTCGCGCCATAAAATGGCATACGTTTCTCAAATCTTCATACTCAACATCCTGCGCGCAGTCGGCCTGTGCGGCATCACGTGCACTTGTCACAGGGTGCAAGCCCAGATCTTGCGCAAAACAACCCATTGGGGTCGTGGAGCGTTCTGGTGTCAAAATGTCTCGGCGCGGTGTCGTTGACGCGAAATCCTGTCGCGTTGGTATTCCATCAAACCACAAAGAATCGTCAGATCCATATACAGAAGTCAGGAAAGAGAGAGAACAAGAATATAAATCGAGACACAAAAAACGCACATACATCATACAATAAATGTAATAGATGCCAACTTTTTTAACTATATGGGGAAGACGAAGAAGGAGGGATATCCATTCATAATACATTGACTCAAGATCATCACGCGCAAGGCACGTTACTAAAAGCATCATAAAACGCGCATGACTTTGTCTCTCCTTCTACTATTTCTTCTCACCCATTATGGTTTCATGGGCCACCGTACCCAATCCACAAACGGTGCTGTGGATCTGGCGCAAAGGCTTGTCTGTCTGCGCGTTTCTTCTCACCTGGAAAAAGACCCTCATCAACGACGTCAGCAAGAAAGAGGGCAAGGGTCCGGTGGGCAAACCCGAGAGCGTAGGCGGCAGGATCAGCGAATTCAGGGCGAAGTCCAGTCTGCTGTTTTGCAAAAAAGAAGCGTGGGTGGGTCACACTATAGACCGCCAGAGCAATATCTGGATCACGGGCTTTATGGGCGCTCTGGAGACGTTCGCGCAAGTCCTCAACCTCTTCGCTGCTGGCCAACGCGCGAACCCTGTCATAGTTCCTGTCACCATGGCTTATCACTGTGTCCAGTAGGTCTTGGGACGAGATCTCTTCCGAACATACACCCCTCATGTACTTCTCCAGCATGACATAGGAACGCAGTGCCTCTTGGGATATATCCAAGTTCACCCTTGGCAGCGCTTGCATCATCCTCACAGGGTTTGGACGCGGCACACCATGGGGAAACGGGTCCTCTTGGGTTGCCGAACACGGCGCACTCAAGACCACAAGAAAAGTCAAAGACACACAAATAAAACGCTTTAGCATTTTGATTCTCCTATAAAATACGAGCCGCCTGCTGGAAACGCTTTTAAAACGCTACTCTTTGATCACCTGAACCAGAATCCTTGTCACGTCGAGTGCTACACACAAGTTTTCAGGCTGTTGCGTCGGCAAGCACGTCCATGTATCGCCCGTTGCAATCGTACTATTATAGAGCGCTTCTTCATGGTGAAGACGCGCCTCCATATGGCGACGGGCGTCGCTATCCTCGCGCTCCACAGCGCAACTGGCAAAAACAGAGCCTGTCAGCCCAAGCACAAGACACACCTTCAAAAAATATATCATTGTTCTTAACCTTTCTTGTCGGACAGCTGACGAATACGCACCTTAAGGACACGTCGCGGGTTCACCTCCAAGATCTCAAATTCCAAGTTGCTCGGATGTGTCACAACCTCCAATCGGTCTGGGACGCGCCCCAGGAACGAGACAATAAGGCCGCCTAGAGTTTCCACATCATCGTCTTCTTCAGCCTCAGACAGGGTCAGACCAAAGGCTTGGGTCAGCGCCTCAACGGGCAAACGGGCGTCCGCTTCGTAAACACCCTGGGATACCTCTACCAACTGAGGTTGCGTGTCCTCCAAAGAAACGTCATCTATGTCGCCCACAATCTTGCGCACGATGTCGCCGTAGGTGACAAGACCGTCTACCCCGCCCATCTCATCCACCACAATGGCCATGGGGGTCTGGCTGACCCGCATCTGCATAAGAAGATGCAGGACAGGACGCGCAGGGGAGACAAAAAGGATCTTGCGCGTGATGGATTTCAAGGAAAATTCTTTATCCGTGTCAAGGAATTGACAAATATCCTTGACGCGTACGAATCCGCGCACATCGTCCAGATCATCGCCGTATACAATAAGGCGCGTGAAAGGTTCCTTGGTCACAAAGGCCCCAAAATCTTGCAGGCTAACGTCCCGGCCTACGGCCTGGATCTCGGCGCGCGGCACCATGACCTCTTCCGCGGTCACCGTATGCAGCTCTAAAATATTCGATAATAAATAACACTCTTCCCGGTCCAAAGACGCCGGGTCAGGCTCCGTTTGGTCAAGAAGCTGACGTACGCGTTCGCGCCTCGTCATGGGAGAGGGTCGTTGAAAAAGACGTCGCAGCTGCGTCATCATGGGTTTACTTGCTCACTTTCATTGTCACAAATATGGTCCAGTATATAAGGGTTTGGAATACGAGCGCTAGCTAAAATCTCCACCTCCAAAGATTCCATGGCGTGCGCTTCGTCCTCCGTCTCATGGTCATACCCCAAAAGATGTAAAAGCGCATGGACAAAGAGATGGGAAAGATGCTGGGAGAGGGTTTTTTCTTCTCTTTCTGCCTCTGCAACAACAGTTTCAAAAGCAAGGGCGGCGTCCCCCAGAAAGAAGGGCACGCCAGGCAGGGAAAGAGCCTGCCAGGCTTCCTGGGTCACAGGCACTTCCAATACCCCAAAGGAGAGCACGTTTGTGGCTTTATCTTTGCCTCGGTACTGGCTATTCAAAGGTCGGATCCCTGCGTCATTTGTAAGCAGTACACTCACGTGCCAAGGGGAGGCGACCCAAGGAAGAAGATGCGCCCCGACAGTCTGCGCAAGCTGCGTAAAGAGTGTGTCCAAGTCAAGGTCAAGACCCTCCCAGGCGGCAGCGTCACAGGTGATTTCGATGATAGGTTGGCTTGTCACGTACGTGTTGTGGCCAGACCCACTTTGCTCTCATAGGCCTCCACAATGCGCCCCACAAGGGGGTGGCGTACAACGTCAGCGCGATTCAGGCGACACATGCGCACACCTTCAATGCCCTCCACAACATAAAGGGCCTGACGAAGGCCCGAGCGCACGCCATTTGGCAAGTCAATCTGGGACAAGTCCCCAGTGATGACCATGCGCGATCCTTCGCCCAGACGCGTGAGGAACATCTTCATTTGCATTTCTGTGGTGTTTTGGGCCTCATCCAAAATGATATAGGCTTTGGAAAGCGTACGCCCGCGCATGAACGCCAGTGGCGCCACTTCAATTTCGCCGCGCTCAATGCGCTTACTGACCTTGTCCCCAGGCATCATGTCAAAAAGGGCGTCATACAAAGGGCGCAAGTACGGGTCAATCTTTTCCTTTAAGTCTCCGGGCAAAAAACCCAGATGCTCACCCGCCTCCACCACAGGACGCGACAGGATAATGCGGTCCACAACCCCGGCCAAAAGCATGGAAACCCCCATGGCGACGGCGAGGTAAGTCTTACCCGTGCCTGCGGGCCCCTCCACAAAGACAAGCTCGCTTTGTTTGAGCGCGTCCATATAAGCGCCCTGCCCGGCACTACGCGGCAAAACCATATAGCGGCTTGTGGGAATGGAAAGCTCAAAGGCCTGGGCAGGTAAATCGGGATTCTGGGTGCGCCCCAAATCCATGGAGGCCATACGCATGGCTGCCTCAATCTCGGCTTGGGACATGGTGTTGCCTTGAGAAAGACGCGCGTAAAGGCGCCCAATGACCGTCTCGGCGATGGCGACTTTATCCTCGGGACCCGTGAGGCGCAGGTGAGAGGAGCCCGCAAGCTCGATACTCACATCCAAGGTTTGGGTAATGTGGCGCAGTAAACCTTGAAGCTCAGGGGTCAGTGACACTAACCCAGCATCCTCAAAGGACAGCTCCTTCGTTATGATATTGGCCACGCCACCCCCTTACTTTTATATCCCCAGACCCTTTGTGGTCTTTAGGCGTCAATGATATCCAACTGCCCAGAAAGGCTACTGAGTGTTGATCCTGTTATTGTGACAGGAAGAATCTCCCCCATCAAGCGTTTAGGCGCCTTCACATGCACAGACTGCAAATAGGGCGAGCGCCCCATGAGCTGATCCTCGAAGCGACCATCGCGCTCAAAAAGAACGTCAATGGTGCGGCCAATCATGCTTGCATTGAAGGCTTTTTGATACTCTTGAAGAAGAGCCTGGAGTCTTGAGAGGCGTTCTTTCTTCACCTCCTCCGCCACCTGATTGTCTAGGGCGGCGGCTGGTGTGCCGGGGCGCTTGCTGTAGGCAAAGGAGTAAGCGGCCGCGTAACCAACCTCCCTGACAATGCGCAGGGTATCTTCAAAGTCTTCTTCGGTTTCACCGGGATAGCCCACAATAAAGTCAGACGTAAACGCGATATCGGGGCGTGCGTTCCTGAACTGATCCAAAATACGCAGGTAAGTATCGCGCGTATGTTGGCGGTTCATGGCTTTGAGGATCTTGTCGGATCCGGCTTGAACAGGCAAATGCAAGTAAGGCATGAGAATACCCACGTCGCGGTGCGCCGCAACAAGGGTTTCATCCACGTCCCTGGGGTGGGAGGTCATATAGCGTAGGCGGTGCAGACCTGGCAAACGCTGGGCCATCTCCATGATGAGGCGACCTAAGCTCCACGTGCCGCCCCCCGGTCCGTCCCCGTGGTAGGCGTTGACATTTTGGCCCAAAAGAGTGATCTCTTTCACACCTTGATCCACAAGGGCACGCGCTTCTTTCAAAACGTCTGCGGCTGGGCGTGAAAACTCAGCGCCGCGCGTGTAAGGCACAACGCAGAAGTGACAAAACTTATCGCACCCTTCCTGGATAGCCAAAAAGGCGGCTGGCCCCTGGGCCCTTGCGTCGGGCAGACTATCGAACTTGGACTCGGCCGGGAAATCCACCTCCAAGATACCGCGCCCACGGCCCTCATCCTTGTCCGCAGAGCGCATGGCGCGGGCGATAATTTCAGGCAGCTTATGGTAAGACTGTGGCCCAAAAACCGCGTCCACCAAGGGCATGCGCTTCATGATTTGGGCGCCTTCCGCCTGAGCCGTGCATCCGGCCACCGCAATGATTTGGCTCTTGCCTTCTTCAAGTCTCGCCTCCTTATGGGGCTTAAGGCGCCCAAGGTCTGAGTACATCTTCTCAGAAGCCTTCTCCCGAATGTGACAGGTATTAAGAATCACAAGGTCCGCATCTTCGGGCGTGCCTGTTTCTTCAAAACCGAGGGGGGACAAAAGGTCTGCCATGCGTTGTGAGTCATACACATTCATTTGGCAACCGTAGGTTTTAATATGCACCTTTTTCATCAGAAAGCTTTATTCCAGGATTAGCGTTTTACTTAAACAAAAAAAGGCGCGCAGGTCATTGTCAACCCACGCGCCCTTTTATCGCATCTTATAAAGAAGCTTAGGCTGCTTTTTGCTCAAGCTTCTTGCGACGGCGGCCCAGACCAATCTTCATGGCCAGGTCGCTGCGTTGACGTGCGTAGTTTGGCGCAACCATTGGATAGTCTGCGGACAGACCCCAACGCTCACGGTATTGCTCAGGTGTCATGTTGTAAGCTGTCTTCAAATGACGCTTCAACATCTTCAGTTGCTTGCCGTCTTCTAAGCACACGATGTAATCGTCATGTACTGAATCTTCGATGGAAATGACTGGATCTGGGCGACCAAGTACGGAACCACCGCGGCTATTGAACTCACACAGGGTTGCGTACACGCTGCGCATCACATCTTGGATTTGTGCAATTTCTGTTTTATTGCCAGAAACATAAGCTGCCGTAATATCGGCGGCCATGCTCAAAATCTCTGCAGGCGTGAGCGCGTGCAAGTCTGCGTCCTGAAAACTCATTTTTTTCTCCTATGATGTTAAGAATGGCTTAACGTTTTATACTCAGGACTGTCTTAGAATACTTCTGACATATAATCAAGTATATTTAAAAAAAAATTTTATTTTATGTTCACGGCCGGCGCAAAACCCACGCGTCCCGCGACCCGAAAGCCACATCGTAGTAGTCTTTGCGCGCCCCGCATATCTTAAAATTCAAAGACTTGTAAAGCTCGAGTGCGGGTATATTGTCCTGTGCAACCTCCAAAAAACATGTCTTTTGAGGGTGTTGTAAAAAATCCCGCAAGAAAAGTCTCATAAGTTCTTTTGACAATCCTTGTTTTCGCATGCTGGGCGCTGTCATCAGGGTCACAACGTCGGCTGTGTCGCCCGCGCACTGCACGAGCAGGGCTGCCACCAAGGTACCCCCCACCCACGCGCCTGAGGCGTGGGTTGTGTCCTTGCCCAGGAGCTCCTCAAAGCTTTCAGGGGACCAGGGTAAGGCAAAGCACTGGGCGTGGAGACGGGCAAGGTCGGGTCCATTGCCCTCGCTAAGAAGCGCAAAGGTCGCCTGCCCGTCCACGCTTGTCTACTCTTTACCTGTGCGCAGGGCCGCTAAGAAGGCACTTTGGGGGATTTCCACCTTACCAAATTGGCGCATGCGCTTTTTACCCTCTTTTTGCTTATCCAGAAGCTTGCGCTTGCGGGAAACGTCACCACCATAGCACTTGGCCGTCACGTCCTTGCGCATGGCCGAGACAGTCTCTCTGGCCACAATCTTGCCGCCGATGGCCGCTTGGATGGCAATCTTGAAGAGCTGGCGTGGGATCAGGTCCTTGAGGCGTGCGCACAGGGCGCGGCCTCTAGATTCTGCGTGAGCCCGGTGCACCACGCACGACAAAGCGTCCACGATCTCGCCATTCACCAAGATGGTCATCTTCACAAGATCACCCTCGCGGTAGTCATCAATTTCGTAGTCAAAGCTGGCGTACCCGCGCGACACAGATTTCAAACGGTCATAGAAGTCAAAGACAATTTCATTGAGTGGCAAGCGGTACACAAGCATGGCGCGCCCACCCACGTAGGTCATGTCAATCTGCTCACCCCGGCGCTCTGTGCAAAGAGACAGGACGCTGCCTAAGTATTCGTCTGGCACAAGAATAGTGGCCTTAATCCAGGGCTCTTCAATGTGCTCAATCTTCATCACGTCGGGAAAGTCGGCTGGATTGTGGAGCTCTATGACCTCGCCGCCGCGCAAATGGATACGATAAATAACGCTGGGCGCCGTTGTCACAAGATCAAGGTCAAACTCGCGCTCGAGCCTTTCTTGAACGATTTCCAGGTGCAAAAGACCCAAAAAGCCGCAGCGGAATCCAAAACCAAGGGCAGCGGAAGTCTCCGCCTCAAAGGAGAAGCTCGCGTCATTGAGGCGCAATTTCGCAAGGCTATCACGCAGCTCCTCAAAGTTGGCCGCGTCCGTTGGAAACAAGCCACAAAACACGACAGGGATACTGGGTTTAAAGCCAGGCAGCGGGTCCGTTGTGCCCCCACGCTCATTCGTGATGGTATCACCCACCTTACAGTCTGCCACGTGTTTAATGCTGGCGGTGATAAAGCCCACCTCACCCGGATGAAGGGACTTCACCATGTGCTTTTTAGGTGAGAAATAACCAACGTTATCAACTTGGTAGACCGCGTCTGTGGCGACCATGCGAATGCGTTGCCCCTGGGACAGGACCCCGTCCATGACACGCACAAGAATGATGACGCCCAGGTATTGATCGTACCAACTGTCCACAAGCATAGCCTTGAGGGGCGCCTTTTCGTCACCCTTGGGAGAGGGAATACGGGCCACAATCTTTTCCAACAGATCATCAATACCAAGGCCGCTTTTGGCAGACACAAGGGCCGCTTCACTGGCGTCAATACCAATCACATTTTCCACCTGCTCGCGCACACGGTCGGGCTCAGCGGCAGGTAAGTCAATCTTATTGAGGGCCAAGATAATCTCGTGATCATGCTCAATGGCTTGGTAAACGTTGGCCAGCGTTTGAGCCTCCACGCCTTGACTGGCGTCCACAACCAAGATCGAGCCTTCACAGGCGGCCAAGGACCGGCTCACCTCATAGGCAAAGTCCACGTGACCCGGCGTATCCATGAGGTTCAGCTGGTAGGTGTGCCCGTCCTTGGCTTTATATTTCAAGCGCACGGTCTGGGCTTTAATGGTGATACCGCGCTCACGCTCGATATCCATGTTGTCCAGCATTTGCTCCTTAAGCTCGCGCAGTTCAACGCCGCCGCACACCTGGATCAGGCGGTCAGCTAGTGTCGACTTGCCATGGTCAATGTGGGCAATAATGGCAAAGTTACGAATAAAACTCGTCTGGGTCATGCGCGCAGCACTCCTCCTGTTTCTTTTTCAACATGGGCAATGACCCGGTTCATAATGTCGTGGATCTGAGCGTCCGTCAGGGTTTGAGTGACGGGATCCATGCGATAGGTAATGGCCAAGGACTTCTTTCCCTCACCCACATGGGGACCTTGATACACGTCAAAAACCCGCACGTCACCAATAAGTGTGTCGGTTTTATAGACGGCTGCGATCACGCTTGCTGCCTCAACGCGCGCGTCTATCACAAAGGCCAGATCGCGCTCCACACTTTGAAGGCTTGAGATCGCAGCCGGCGCGTCCGCCGCACGCATTCCTGGCAATGCGTCCAAAAAGACCTCAAAGGCCACGAGAGACAAAGGGGCGTCAAGGGCGCGAAGCACCTCTGGATGCAACTGACCAAAGACGCCAATGACCTGCCCGCCAAGCATGAGCGTGGCGCTTCTGCCAGGATGATAGAATGGGGGCACGTCGCGGCTCAGTGTCACCTCACGCGTGTCCACCCCACACGCCGCAAGAAGGGCGAAGGCGTCGTCCTTCACGTGGGCCCATGTGAAAACCTGGGGCGCCTCGCGCCAATGGCGGGGATGGGTGGCCCCCAAGCGCACACCCGCCACCATGCGGCGTTGGGCGCTAGGGTGCGCGCCGCCATAGTGACTGGCTACCTCGAAAAGGGACACATCCCCCTGCCCCTTGGCCACGTTCCGCTTGGCCGACACAATCAGGGACGGCAACAGACGTGGACGCATGGTATTAAGCTCTTGGCTGATGGGGTTGTCCAGGGTCAAAAGAGGCGCGCCCTCGGCAAAAAGAGTTGCTTGGGACTCGGACACAAAGGAATAGGTCACGACCTCCGCCATGTGTCGCGCCGCCAGGGCTCTGCGCGCAATCCACTCACGCCGGGCGCGGGTATGGGCGCCTGGGGCACTTTCAAAGGCTTCAAGGGCGGCGTTTGCGTGGGGCAAAGGTACGCTTGGGATCTGATCATATCCCACAACCCGGGCGATTTCCTCCACCAGATCATCCTCCCCTGCCAGGTCATGGCGCCAGGAGGGGGTCAGCACGCACACAGCGTCCTCATCAAGGGGTGTGACCATACATCCCAGGCCCTCTAAAATGTTGTGGTAGACGCCGTACTCAGGCATCCAGCCAAGGCGTTTTACAATATGGGAGGGGCGTAGCGTAATGGTATGGGCAATCTGGGCGGGTGCGCCGCACGCGATAACTGGTCCCGCCTCACCGCCACACAGCTCCACAATCAGGCGCGTTGCTCTTTCAAGCCCCATAAGCACAAGGGATGGGTCCGTACCGCGTTCAAAACGACTGCGTGACTCTGACAAAATGCCCGTGGCTTGACCGCTTTTGGCAATGGTTGCGGGCGTGAAGTACGCGGATTCCAAGAAGACATCCACGGTTTCCAGATCGCAGCTGCTTTTCATGCCGCCCATGACACCGGCCAGGGAGGTCACCTCACCGCCGCTGGCAATGACAAGGAGCCCCTCGGGAAGGGTATAGGTCTGGCCATCGAGGGCCTCAAAGGACTCCTTTGCCTTGGAGGGACGCACCTGCAGACCCTGGGGTATCTTGCGCGCATCAAAAACGTGCATGGGGCGCCCGAGGTCCATGGCCATGTAGTTGGTCACATCCACCAGCGTGCTGATGGAGCGCTGACCGCTGGCGCGAAGCAGTTTTTTTAGCCACAAAGGACTGGGGCCGTTTTTTACGCCGCGAATCACGCGTCCCGTGAAATGGGGGCACATGTCCTTTGCAGCTTCCTCAACGGACACGGCAAGGGTGTCGGCATGGGTCACTGGCACGCATTGAATGCTCAAGGGAGCGAGGCCTCCAAGGCCCTTTGCCGCCAGATCCCTGGCAATGCCGCGCATGGAGAAGCAGTCACCTCTATTGGGGGTCACGTCCACGTCCAGCACGTCCACCTCTAAGCCAAGATAGGCCGCAAGCGGTGTGCCCAGCGCCACATCTTCCTCAACCTCAAAAATGCCCTCAGGCCCCGCGTCGGGAAGGCCAAGCTCCGCCGATGAGCACAGCATCCCACAGCTCTCCACGCCGCGCATCTTCGCACGCCCTATGACCATCCCATTGGCCGGCACAACGGCGCCTTCTTGGGCCAAAATCACCTTGATCCCCGCCCGCGCATTGGGTGCACCGCACACGATTTGAAGGCGCGCCGTGCCCGTGTCCACATCACACACCTGCAAACGGTCCGCTTCTGGGTGCTTCTGGGCCCCTACGATGTGCGCAATGATAAAGCCCTTATAGATCTTACCCGGAGATAAAACGCCGTCCACAACAAGGCCTAAGGAGGACAGCGCTGTCACGATCTGTTCTTGTGAGGCGTCTGTCTCAAGGTGCGCCGCCAACCAATTCAAAGGAACTTTCATGTTAAAGCACTCCCCCCATGAGACCCGCAAAGGGTGATTTTCCGTAATGTTCCAACCAACGCACATCGGACTCAAAAAAGGCCCGCAAGTCCGTCAGTCCGTATTTCAGCATCGCCAAGCGTTCAACGCCCATGCCAAAGGCAAAGCCTTGATACACATCGGGGTCAACGCCGCAGTTCTCCAAGACCTTTCGGTGCACCATGCCGGCGCCTAAGATCTCTAGCCAATCCTGGCCACCCCCTATTACGAGGCGCCCGTCTTTACGCCCGCATCCAATGTCGATCTCGGCGGAGGGCTCAGTGAAGGGAAAGAAGCCGGGTCGAAAGCGCACAGGCAGATCTGGGCACTCAAAAAAGCGCTGGCAAAAGGTCTCTAAGCACCCCTTCAGGTGCCCCATGTGAATATCCTTATCGATATAAAGCCCCTCGATCTGGTGAAAGACAGGGGTATGGGTTTGGTCATAATCACTGCGGTAAACGCGTCCCGGCGCCACAATACGAATGGGCGGCTTTTTGTTCATCATGGTGCGCACTTGCACAGGAGACGTATGGGTGCGCAAAAGTAAACGATCGCCTTTGGCGTCTTTTGGAAAATAGAATGTATCCTGGTCCTGGCGCGCGGGATGAAGCTCTGGAATGTTGAGCGCCGTAAAGTTGTGGAAATCGTCCTCAATATCAGGACCTTCCGCAACATAAAAGCCCATATCGCCCAAAATTTCTAGGGCCTCAAACATGGCTTGAGACAAGGGATGGATGCGCCCCTTTTGGAGGCTCGCCCCAGGAAGCGTCACGTCCTCCCACTCCTTGGCAAGGCTCTGTGCAAGCACTTCCTTCTCAAGACGCGCGCGCTTAGCGCCAATGGCGTCCTGGAGAACGACGCGAATCTGATTAAACGCCTCACCCTTTTCTTTGCGCTCGTCAGGCGACATGCCACCTAGACTCTTCATGAGCCCAGTAATGTCACCCTGCTTGCCAAGGGCTTCTAAACGCACCTCTTCCAGGGCTTCCAAGGTCGCAGCACCTTCAATGCGCGCCAAGTATTGACTTTGCTTGGCCGCCAGATCCTGGCCAGACGGATTGGGGGATGTCATCGTCATTCTCCATTATAAAAATGAAAAAAAAAGAGCTGTCAAAGCAAAGACAGCTCTTCCTTTTTTTTAAAGCATCAAATGTTTAGGACGCTTGGAGTGCCGCCTTTGCGTTATCTACCAAGGCCTTAAACGCAGCAGGCTCACGCACTGCTAGATCTGCCATGACTTTACGGTCCACGTCGATGCCGGCCTTATGAATGCCGTTCATGAACTGTGAATAGGTCAAATCGTAAAGACGTGCGGCTGCATTGATACGTTGAATCCACAGAGCGCGGAAATCACGCTTACGCGTGCGGCGGTCTCTGTAGGCGTATTGAAGCGCTTTTTCAACGCGCTGCAGCGCAATACGGAAACAATTCTTTGAGCGGCCACGGTATCCCTTAGCCATTCCTACCACTTTACGCTGACGAGCGTGGGCTGTGGTTCCTCTTTTAACGCGTGCCATCTAAGTACTCTCCTTATAGACCATAGGGGGCAAAATAACGATGAACCCTCTTGGCATCAGGCTCGGACATGATGACTGTCCCACGTTGATTACGAATTTGCTTGTTCGTACGCTTGATCATACCGTGACGCTTACCAGCCTGGGCCATAACGACCTTACCGGTTCCTGTCACCTTAAAGCGCTTTTTTACGCTGCTTTTTGTCTTAAGCTTGGGCATTTTTTCATCCTTACATCTTCAAGGGGATTTTATACAAACCCCGACTCCTAAAAGACTTATGTAACATAAGCCTTTTTACAAGGCGACCAGGCAGCCCATACGCGCCCGTCACCACACATGGCCTCTTCTATCAGCTCCACGCCAAAAAGACAAGTGTTTCCTTAGGCCTTTGGCGAAAGCTGCATGAGAATTTGCTTGCCCTCTAAACGTGGCGCCTGATCAACCTTGGCGATCTCGGACACGTCCGCACTCACACGGTCCAAGACCTTCAAGCCGAGCTCTTGGTGGGTGATCTCACGTCCGCGAAAGCGCATAGTGATCTTCACGCGGTCTCCTTCGTTGATAAAGCGTTGGATGCTGCGCAGCTTCACCTGATAGTCATGCTCACCAATACCGGGGCGCAACTTCACTTCCTTGATCTCAACGATCTTCTGGTTCTTCTTCGCCGCAGCCTTTTTCTTTTGTGCGTCATACTTGAACCGACCATAGTCCAAAATCTTGCACACTGGGGGCTCGGCACCGGGCGAGATCTCCACAAGATCAAGACCCAGCGAACGCGCACGTTCCATCCCCTCGCGAGGAGTCACAACACCCACCATATCACCATTCTCATCAATAAGACGAATTTTGGGCGAGCGGATTTGCTCATTCACACGGGGTCCGTCTTGGGTTGGACGCCCTGGTCCTTGACGCTGTGTGTTTTCTTCTTTTTCTCTCAACCTAGTACTCCTAAAACCGCCTAACCACGTTTGGCTGGGCTTTCACATTCAACCAACAGTTTATCAAGTGCGTCACCAAGCGCAAGCACTTCCTGAGATTGGGATCCAAGGGTGCGCACAGCCACTGTTTTATTTGTGGCCTCTTTTTCACCCACAACCCAAATAAAGGGCACTTTCTGATGACTCCACTCACGGATCTTATAACTGATCTTTTCGTTGCGCACATCACTTTTCGCACGCACACCCTTTTCAATGAGTGTTTTGAGGATCTCTTGGGCGTAGGCGTCCCACTCACTGGTGATGGGAGCCACCACAACTTGGATGGGCGCCAGCCACGTGGGGAAGCGCCCCGCGTGGTGCTCAATGAGAATACCCATGAAGCGCTCAAAGCTGCCAAGGATGGCGCGGTGCAGCATCACAGCTGTGTGCTTTTCACCGTCTTGGCCAATGTAGTGTGCGCCCAAACGCTCGGGCAGCACCATATCCACCTGAAGCGTTCCGCACTGCCAGTCGCGCCCCATAGCGTCCTTAATCACGAACTCCAGCTTTGGCCCATAGAATGCGCCTTCGCCTGGGTTGAGGGTATAGGCAAGGCCCGCCTCTTTTGTCGCCTCAAGAAGGGCCGCTTCCGCCTTGTCCCACACATCATCGGATCCCGCGCGCACCTCGGGTCTGTCAGAAAACTTCACGCGCACATCGTCAAAGCCCAGGTCCTTATAAACGGACAGGAGCAGTGTCACAAAGGACACGGTCTCGGACGCGATTTGCTCCATGGTACAAAAAATATGGGCGTCGTCCTGAACAAAGGCCCGCACGCGCATGAGGCCATGCAAGGACCCCGACGGTTCATTACGGTGGCAGGAGCCAAACTCCGCCAGGCGCAAGGGCAAATCGCGGTAGCTCTTAAGGCCCTGTTTAAAGATCTGCACATGGCATGGACAGTTCATGGGCTTGACGAGAAGATGCTTGTCTTCCGCCTCATTGGTGCCAAACATGGCGTGGCGGAATTTCTCCCAGTGGCCGGACGCCTCCCAAAGGGCCCGGTCCACAAGCATGGGGGTATTCACCTCCTGGTAACCCTGCTTACTGATGCGATCGCGGATGTACTGCTGCAGGGACAAATATACGGCCCAGCCATTGGGGTGCCAGAAAATGCTGCCCGGCGCCTCTTCCTGAATGTGAAAAAGATCAAGGGCTTTGCCCAGGCGCCTGTGGTCGCGCTTTTCCGCCTCTTCCAGCATGAAAAGATACTGATCCAACTGTTTTTGGTCCGCCCAAGCGGTGCCGTACACGCGCTGGAGCATGACGTTATTTGAATCACCACGCCAGTACGCCCCTGCAAGCTTCATAAGTTTAAAAGCTTTTCCAAGAAGCTTTGTGGACGGCAAGTGGGGACCACGGCAGAGGTCAATAAATGGACCTTGACGGTAGAAAGACAAAGGCTCATCACCGGGAATACCCTCAATGATTTCGACTTTTAAATGCTCACCAATGGATTTGAAGTACGCAATGGCTTTTTCTCGCTCCCAGACTTCGCGCACAATGGGCTCATCCCGGTCTACGATCTCCCGCATACGGTCTTCTAAGCGCGCCAGATCCTCGGGCGTAAAGGATTCCTCACGCAACAGATCATAGTAAAAGCCGTTTTCAATGGACGGGCCAATGGAGATCTGGGTCTCGGGGTAGAGCTCTTTCACGGCCTGAGCAAAAACGTGGGCCGCGTCGTGGCGCAGCAAATCAAGACCTTCCTCGTCAGCGCGTGTGACAAGGCGTACCTTTGCGTCTTCGTCAATGGGGCGCGTGAGATCCCACGCATCCCCGTTTACCTCAATGAAAACAGCGTTCTTGGCGAGGTTCGAGCTGATGCTTTTTGCAAGCTCCAAACCTGTCACCGCCTTCTCAAACTCCCTGACTGACCCGTCGGGCAGACTTAAGCGCACCATAGCTGCACCCCTTCACTTATCCTGCGTTCAAAACAATTGTCATGAAGATGCCAGGCTCTGCCCCTTGGAATCAAGGGTCTTTTGGGGAATAAGGTCAAAAAACGCCTGCAAAACCTCCTCAAGGGAGAGTTGGTCAAGGGTCTGGCTCCCCACAACGCGCACATGATCACCTTTGGGTGCGTAAATGGCAGGAGGGGCAGCTGACAACGCCCAGGGTACAACGGTGGGCGTGCGCACACCGGCTGCGATATGGGTTGGACCCGTGTCATTGCCCACAACCGCAAGGGCCTGCCTTGCCAGGGACGCAATCTGGGGAAGTGTCAACTTCATACTCAGATCCACGACGTCAGGCGCATGGGTGCGCAGATAATCCACAGGCTCGTTGTCCTCGGGACCTGCCACCAAAACGCTGCCCACACCATAGGCACCTAATGTACGTGCAAGGGCAGCGTACTGCGCAGCTCCCCACCGCTTATAGGACCCCGACAAAGAGCTCCCCGGAATCAGGATCACGAACTTTTCAGGCAAGTCAAAGGCCGTAAGGTCCCCACTCATCCACGAAAGCTCGGAAAAAAGTGCCTCCCCCTCAAGGGGTAGCCCCGCCGCGCGCAGCTGATCATGGTAGCGCCAGAAGGAATGCAGCTCTTCCCGGTCAGGGCGCGTCTGGGGATGTGTGCATCCACTCGCAATCCCACTCCAAGGCAAGGGCTTTCCTGTCAGGCTCAACAGAGTGTGGTAAAGGCCCGTGCGCTTTGAGTTTTGCAAATCAAAGACGAAATCAAATTGGCCGCGCCTGATTTGGCGCACCACCTGCCAGATTTGAAGCGGATTTTTTGAGCGTTCGTCCGTCCAAATCTCATCAAAGAAGCCCATCATCCCGGCAAAACCCTTAAAGGAAGGCCCCGTTAGAAGCGTGATATGCGCATCTGGGTGCGCGTTTCTGATGGCGGCAAAGGCGCCCGTTGCCATGATAAGGTCACCCAATGCGCCGTGGCGAATGACAAGAATACGGTTAAGCCTCACGGTGATATGTCTCCAAAAGATCCTTGTAGAGTTCTAGCGTACGCCCCGTCATTTGCTCAAGGGAAAAAAGCGATAAGACGCGCGAGCGTGCCACGTGTGCCATGTGATCAGAGCGGTCGGGTGATACATTGAGAAGCTCCTGCAAGCCCTCATAAAGCGCCCGCGGGTCGTGGGGGTCCGCAACCCAGCCAGTCTCATCCTCCAAAACAATCTCTTTGGGCGCGCCGAGCTTGGACACAAGACACGGCTTGCCCATGGCCTGGGCCTCCGCCACCACCCGCCCAAAGGCTTCCGCGTCCGTGGAGGCGTGCACGACACCCTGGGCGCTGGCGTACACAAGGGGCATCTGGTTTGTATGATCCAGAAAAGATACATAAGGAGCAACCCCCAGGGTGCGCGCCAATGCCTGCAGCTCATCAAGGTAGGCCACACGCCCTTGGTGATCACCAATGATGGCCAGGTGCGCACTTCCCGGCACAAGGCAAGAGAAGGCTCTTAGCACCTCACTGTGCCCCTTCCAGCGCGTGAGCCTTCCCGGCATGACAAGAAGCGCAATCTTGAGTGAGATACCATTATCCATGCGCCACTGGCGCACGGCGTGCTCATCGATGGCACTTGGATCAAAGCGTGACAGATCAATACCCCTGGGAATCACCGTAATACGGTCCTGGGCAATATAAGAGCCGTAGTTATCCAGAATATGGTCTTTGATGAAGTCAGAGATGGCAATCACACGGGCACCTCGCACCATCACTGAATTGTACCACTTCTTGGCAAAGTTGGAAAAATTGTAGGTGCCGTGGAATGTCGTCACAAAGGGCACACCCGCCAAGCGCGCCGCACGGTAGGCACTCCAGGCGGGCGCACGAGAGCGCGCGTGCACAAGGGTAATTTTTTCCTCAACGATGAGATTATGGAGGGCTTTTGTATTCTCACCCAAGATCTTGACGGGATTTTTGGACGCCAGCGGCAGGGTCACATGGTGTGCCCCGGCCTCCATAAGTTCCTCCACACGCGTGCCGCCCTGGGACGCCACAAGAGAACGGTAACCATTACCCATCAAAGCCTTGGCAATATCGATGGTACCCTGCTCCACCCCACCTGCCCCCAGCTTTGGCAACACTTGCAAAACCGCCGGTGGCATAGAATACGTCACACTCATTGTTTTTTCTCATTTCTTATGGTTCTGTCTGTCTTCTATGCTATCTTACCCCATAGAAACGCGCTATTTTGTAAAAAAATTGCACGTGCTGTGATATACTGTTTTTACGGATAACAGATTTACGGGGAATTCATTCCCCAGGAGCGACGCGTCCCATGGATAAAATCCTTACTTTTATCAAACAAAAGCCCCTTCTTGCCATTGCAATTGTTCTTCCAACCCTTGCCATCCTTTATGGCGGGTATCTTTCTTTGAAGTCATCCGATGAAGCTCAAAGAAAGCAGCACGCCGTGCCTGTTGAGGTGGAGGAAGTCCGCGTGGGATCCTTGACGCGCACCATCACAGCCGTGGGAACCCTGCGCGCGAACCAAATGGTGGAGCTGCGCACAGAGGTTGCCGGTATTGTTACCCAGGTAAATGTGCGTGGGGGTGAGTATGTTGAGCCCGGCACACTTCTTTTTACCCTGGATGATCGCTCCTTCCGCGCAGAAGTGCAAAGCGCCGAGGCCCAGCTGACAAACGCGCGCCTGGCTTATGAGCGCGCCCAGAAGCTGTCTGCCAACCAACTCACGACCAACAAGAAGACTTTTGCCGAGGCGGAAGCTGGGTTCAAGATTGCAGAAGCAAAGCTTGAACGCGCCGAATCCGATCTTTCCAAAACCAAAATTCGCGCACCCTTTGAGGGTATCGTGGGGATCCATAACCTGAGCGTCGGGTCCCATATCGACAGTAACAAGGAAATCCTGACCCTTGTGGACGTCACACCCATGAAGGTTGACTTTCGTATTCCAGCCGAATACTTGCCCTATGTTAGCACGGGCCAAAAGGTCAGCGTGGTCGTGGACGGCTTTGGTAAAACACCTTTCCCAGGCCTGATCGAGGCCATTGATTCCAAGGTTGATCCTGTCACCCATAGTATTGGCGCACGCGCCGTTGTGCCCAATAAGAAAAACCTCTTAAAGCCCGGTCTTTTTGCCCGTGTTGACGTGGTGGTGGGTGCCAAGGATCATACCCTGATTGTGCCGACCTCAGCCCTTGAAAAGCAAGGCGATCAAGAAATGGTCTATAAGGTCGTAGAAGGCCTTGCCATCCACGTGCCTGTGATCACTGGCATCCAAGAAGGTGATAACATTGAAGTCGTGCGTGGCCTTAACCCCGGCGACCATGTAGTGACCGTGGGCCAGATGAAGATCCGCGACAATACGCCTGTGCGTTATACATTAAACGGCAAAGACTACGCCTTTGATGAAGAAGCTTTCAAAAAGCTTCTGGAAAAAGCCAAGGACAAGTCCGAGGGCAAGGAGCCCCCTAAGGAAGACGCGAAAGCAGAAGAAAAGCCAGCTGAAGCCAAGTCAGACGCACCAGCGGCTGCAGACAAAGCGGTTGACGCCAAGACCCAAGAAGCAGCACCACCGGCAGCGGACAAGTCTTCTGAGGCCAAAGGGGACGCCCCTGCCCCAACGGCGCCTGGTGACGCAGTGCCTGTTGCGCCGGCACCTGAGGCAGTCCCAGCCGTAGAGCCCGCACCAGCGGCACCCACAACTGAAGGGGCGGCTGCGACACTTGCACCTGAGGCGACGGCACCCGCCATGCCCGCAACGGAAGGAGCCGCGACGCAAACCGCGCCAGCAACGCCGGCCACTGCCCCTCAGGACGCGCCAAAACCGTAACACCATGGCCCCCATGACTCGCTCCCTTTCCCCACAGGAGAATACCCCATGAAGCTCACCCAGACCTGCATCCGTCGTCCAGTCCTCTCCACAGTGATTTCCCTTGTGGTGGTGATCTTGGGCCTTGTGTCTTGGTCACGCCTGCAAGTGCGTCAGTATCCCAATATCGACCAACCTCAGATCAGCGTATGGACCCAGCTTGAAGGCGCGGGTCCTGAGATTATTGAAACCCAGATTACCAAGATCCTCGAAAACGCCTTTGGTGGTATCGAGGGGCTTGAGTCCATGACATCGCGCTCTGAAATCGGCAACAGCCGCATCACCCTGACCTTTGAAATCGGACGTAATATTGACGCCGCCGCCAACGATGTGCGTGATAAAATCAACCGAAACAACGCAAAGCTCCCCGAAGGCATCGTACAACCGGTCATCAAAAAAGCCGACGCCGATGCGGTTGCGTTCCTGCATCTGGCCCTGTCTAGCGATCGCCATGACGTGCGCGAACTTGCGGACTATGCCAAGCGTTATCTTGAAACACGCCTTGAGGCCGTACCAGGTGTCTCCAGCATCGATATTTTCGGTGGCGGCGAATACGAGATGAAAATCATCCTCGATCCTGTGAAACTGTCGGGCTACAACCTGACCCCTGAGGACGTGGCTACTGCCCTTAAGAAGCAGAACATTGAAAAGCCTGCGGGTAACATCGTGACCTCCGACAAGGAACTTGTCGTGACAACCAAGGCGCGCCTGTTAAAAGAGGTGGATTTTGACCGGGTCATTATCGGTGAAAAGGACGGGTATCTGATCCGTGTGTCCGACGTGGGTCACGCAGAGCTCAACGCCATTGACCGCCAAAACCGGGTTCTGTTCAACGGAAAGAGTGCCGTCTCCATCGGTATCACCAAGCAGTCTGTTGGTAACGCCCTGACCATCGCCCAGGACGTGAAGAAGATCTTGCCGGACATTCGCCTGGCCAAGGGTATGAAGCTCGACATCGCCCGCGACCGGACGATCTTTATGGAGCGTTCCATTGACGAGGTCTATGAAACCATCGTCATCGCAACCCTTCTTGTGATTTTGGTGATCTTTGCGTTCCTGCGATCAGGGCGCGCGGTGCTCATCCCCCTTGTCACCATCCCCTTGTCGCTGATTGGTGCTTTTGCGCTGATGTACGCCCTTGGCTTTACCATCAATATCTTAACCCTTTTGGCTTTGGTTCTGGCCATTGGGCTTGTGGTGGACGACGCCATTGTCATGCTGGAGAACGTTCACCGGTATATTGAGGATGGGGAAACGCCCCTTCGCGCCGCCTTTAAGGGCGCCAAGGAAATCAGCTTTGCCATCATCGCCATGACCATTACGTTGGCAGCTGTGTACGCACCTATCGCCCTGTCCCCTGGCATGACAGGCAAGCTCTTCACGGAGTTCGCCATCACCTTGGCGGGCGCCGTTCTTTTGTCGGGATTTATTGCCCTGACCCTCACCCCCATGATGTGTGGCAGGCTCCTTGTCTCCTTTGAGGAAGAGCACAACGCACACGGCACCTGGGGACGCATCAGCGCACGTATGGGGATACTTCTCGATCAGCTGGACAACAGCTACGCCCGTTTGCTGCGCTTTTGCCTCGAGAAACGTATATGGGTTTTGGGCGTTGGCGCCTTTATTGCCTTCTTTGGGTACGTGATTGGCCTCAAGCTGCCGTCTGAGCTGGTCCCGCGTGAAGACCAAGGCTTTGTGATTGCCCGCGCTATCCCACCCTTTGGTGCAAACCTTGATTACACAGACAGGTATATGGAGAAGGTGGATAAGATTTTGGCGTCCGTCCCTGAGGCGACAGATAAGCGCCTGACCATGATCAGCGCGCCTGGCGAATCAACATCCATGCTATCCCTGAAGAACTGGGAAGACCGCAAACGCTCAAGCAAAGACATTGCCGACGACCTGCGCGAGCCCTTGGCAGAGGTAACGGGCCTATCCGTTTACCCCAGCATGGGTGGTAAAACCCTGGTGGGTGGCGGCGACACCGATACGCCCATTGAGATCGTGGTGCAAACCAACAAGACTCAAAAAGAGTTGACAACCGCAGGTAAAGACATTGAAAAGCTCATCGGGAAAATGCCAGGGGTCAGCAACGTTCTGTCTGACATCGGAAACCTTGGACAAGAGTACGTGATCACCATTGACCGCGATAAGGCAGCAGCCCTGGGTGTGGATGTGTCTACCATTTCTGATACACTCCACACGCTCATTGGTGGACGCCCAACGGGTCGTTTCATTAAAGAAAATAAAGAGTACGCTGTGCGCGTGGAAATTGAGGAAAAATTCCGTAAGTCGGCTGAAGACTTAACGGGCTTGTTCATCAAGGGTATTAAAGATAAGCGGGACTCTTTGGTGCCCTTGTCTGAAATCGTGACCATCACAAAGCAGCTTGCCCCCACGGAAATTTCTCACTTTATGGGCTTTCGCTCCATGGTCATCACGGCCAAGCTTGACTCAGGATACAGCCTGGGTGAGACCCTTGCAGAAATTAAGCGTCAAGCCAACGACATCTTACCCGAAGGAATCACTGTTGACTTCTCCGGTGAAAGCCGTCGTTATCTCAAAGAAAGCGGCAACGTCTACATGATCTTTGGCCTTGCGCTGGCCTTCATCTTTTTGGTACTGGCGGCCCAGTACGAAAGCTGGCGCGACCCATGGATCATTATGCTCAGTGTGCCATTGTCCTTGGCGGGAGGTATTTTCCTTCTGAAAATCTTTGGTCAAAGCATGAACCTTTATAGCCAGATTGGTCTTGTGACCCTCATTGGACTCATCACCAAGCATGGTATCCTGATTGTGGACTTTGCCAACAAGCGCAAGGAAGACGGTCTTGACCGCTTAAGCGCCGTCATTGAGGCTTCCAAGCTGCGTCTGCGCCCCATTCTGATGACCACCTTTGCCATGGTCCTGGGCGCGGTGCCACTGGCCTTTGCGGCCGGTGCGGGCGCCGAAAGCCGTCGCCCCATTGGTCTTGTCATCGTGGGAGGTATGACACTGGGAACACTCTTCACCCTGTTTGTGGTGCCAGCTGTCTATACGTTCCTGAGCCGCGCCACCCACAAGCCTTTGGTGGACGTGCCCGAGGATGTCTAATGATTCGCGCCCCCTTTTCCATAGGGGGCGCCTCAAGGCAACAAGATCTTTAAGCGCCGGCACCTTTGACCCGGCCACTTGTCCCATCTATGGGTGCGTGGACGAAAGTCTGACAAAACGTCTTGAGGATCTCTCTCTTCCCTCCACCTTTGCCCGCCGCATTTTGATTTACGGGGCCCGCACGAGCGTTCTCTACACACTTTGTGCGCGCCTTTTCCCCGAAGCCATGATTGTGACGGCGGACTGGTGTGACGCCGCGCTTGCGCCTGATGCGCCGCAGAGAGCTGTTTTTTGGGAAGAAGACGCCCCCTTCTCCGTGGGCAGCTTTGATATCATCGTCTCTTGCCTCACCTTCCAGGCGTGCGAACGTCCCCAGAAGGCGCTGGCGAGCCTCTTCCAGATGCTGCGCGAGGGTGGCTTCTTGCTGACCCAGTTCATGGGCGGCGCGTCTTTGTCCCAACTTCGCGACGTTCTGATCCAGGCCGATCTTGAGGTCTCAGGAGGCGCCAGGGCACGCACCATTCCCATGATGGACATGCAAACGACCCTCGCGCTTTTCACGCAATCAGGTTTTACGGGATGCATCTGTGATGAGGAGCGTATGACACTCTCTTTCAAAAGCCCCAAGAGCCTACAGAATTTTCTGCGTGCACGCGGCGCCCAGAACCCCTTAAGCAATGCCGCTCCGCCAAACCGTGCCTTTTATGGGGCTGCAATAAAGCGCTTAACGGACCTCACACTACACCTCGATATGGTGACATGCCTTGGGTGGCGGGTTTGCGCGAGCTATCCAAGTCTTCCCGACGCACCCGCCTCGTAACACACTCATAGAGAAAGGAAAAGTTTAAATCCGTTAAACTTTTCTTAACCTGCCCTGCCATACCCTTAAAAAATCTACAAAAAAAGGGAGGCGTCACGTGAAAATCGGTTCATTTGTTTCAGTTGTTCTTTTGGTAGCGTCTTGCATAGGAGGAGACGCCTTCTCATCGGCACGTTCGAGCGCAGAAGAACTTGCGTATGCCGATTTTGATTATAAATCATACGCGCGACACACAGGTCAGAGTGAGCGCGCCTTTTCAAAGAAGCAATTTTGGACGCAATTTAAGAGCGATACAAACTTACACACTGCGCCCAACACGTGGTTTCACCCCGATCAATTCCAAGAGTTTTTCCCTCTGGAAGGAAACCCAACCCCATACCAAGTCTATGTGAGTTTTTATGCACAAGGCGATGGTGTGCGCCAACATCAAGATGGAGAGACGGAAGAAATCATCTCCCTGACAACCCACGGTGATCGCATTAATACCGCGTGGCTCGCCATTGAGTCAGCCCTGCGTCAGGTCAGAAAAGCCCACCAAGTTATCTTGTGGCTCTACGAGGGCGATTATAAGAAACTTTTTCATGACAGGCGCCACCTGTTTGAAAGCGCATATTTGCATCCAGGCCTGAAGGCGTTGGGGCGCAGGGGTCTTAGCATTCGCTTTACGGATACAAACTATAAAGTTGCGACAAAACTTTTACCTTGCTACGAGGCCTTCCCCAACTCATTTATCACAACCATTGATGACGATCGTACTTACGACGATCAAATGACACAAGCGTACCATGACCAATACGCTCTAAACCCGGGATGCATCGTTTCTGCCCACGTGCGTGCTTATGTCAGTTTCCCCCATGGGGGCGGCATCAATTACCTTGCACAAGATGTTGTTTACCCAGAAGGATCCCAGCCACAACCCGGACCTTATGGTCCTTGTAATCCCCACTATGGACCTCCGATTTTTGGAATCTTTGAAGGTTTTTCTGGCGTGCAGTATTTCCCCGGTGCCTTGGGTAAACACGTGATCAAGGACTTTAAGCCCCTGTTTAACTTGCTCACGCCTTGCGCAGACGATGTGTGGTACCAGGCCCACGCCATTTTGACAGGAACAAAGTGTGTAGGCCTTCCCCAAGAAATAGGTGACGCAATCTTCAACCCGAAGGAAATTGACGGCACCCAAGAAAGTGGCCTCTTTAGACGCCACCTGGATGCCAACAGCTACATGGCCGACAAGGCTTTTTGGTTCTACAACCTTTTTCCAAGACTCGGAATCCCCTTCAACCCTTTTGTTTTGTGCGACGCCTGCCGCCGTCAGGTGCCCATGGTTGGCCCCCATGAGACTTTCCCGGCGCCCAAAACCCATAAAGGCACAGAGTGTCACATGTGCCTTAACAATGATCAGAAAACGGTCCTTGTTCTTGGCGCAGGAGGCTATGGTAACATTGGCGATGAACTCTACCCTGCTGTCATAAAGCATTATTTAAAGAGTAACTTTGAGGTCTTCTGCGCCCCTGACACCGTGCGTGTGTCAACGGACGGCCACTTCATGGAACTTAACGACAAGCGTGATGATCTGGCGTTTGATGCGCTTGTTGTGGGCGGCGGAGGCATCCTAAAGAACCTCGGCCGTAGTGCCCTACGCTACCATATTGAGCGGGCACTTCAAAGGCGCAAGCCAGTGATCTTCACCTCCGTCGGCATACAAACAACCCTTAAAAATCCAACGCCCTCGGACGTGCGGGTGCTTTTGGGAGGCGGCAGCTCAGGATCCGTTGCTCTATCGCCCGTACGTATTGCTAGCACCTCGTCCTCTTCAAGTATGGCGGCCGAGCTTAGCTTTACTCATCCCGCGTCTTTTATTCCAGAAGGGGAACTGACCACCCTTGATTTTCTTGAGCAAGCCAGCCTCATTTTTGCACGCACACCCATGGACGCGCGGCTCCTGCAGGGCGCCCTTGCCCCTGAAGCTGCGTCCCGCGTGCGTTACTACCCCGATTTGGGGTACCTCGCGCCGAGTGTACTGTCCATAGAACCAGAGCGTCGCAGAAAGTACATAACACTTATCCCCACGGGTTCCGTGCATACAGGGCAAGAGCTGGTACGTGCGCGCATCAAGGCGCTTCTTACAGAGCACAACGCGAAACTCCTTGTGATGAATTGGGGCGGACCAAAGGATCCTGCGCTTCTCAATTTTGATCCAGATAGGGATCTTGTTGCCCTGGCAAAGGAGCATTTCCCTGGAGCCAAGGTCTATTATGGAGGTAGTATTTCGAGCTCACTCAAAGACCTTCGCTATCGTCATAAGAAGGTTATCGAGTCCGACCTCACACCCAAAAAGGCCCTCGAAAAGATTGCAAAGTCTTATCACGTCATCACAGGGCGCCTCCACGGGGCCATCATCCCCCACGCCATGGGAGTGCCTTACACGGTGATGGATTTCAGCCATAAACTCACAGCCCAGCAAAATGTGGTTTCTGACACCGAGCACGCCACGATGTCTCTCACCCATCTTGCCCACTATTTAGAGCGTGGAGGGCCAGCCCTACGTCCGGCACCCTTATGGGATGACCCCCATCGCAATCATATGATTTTGCGCGTGGCGGGGCTGAGTGGTCTGCCCATCCCCGTTATCCAGGAGTATGACAACGCTGCCATTCACGACTATCTCGCCTTTGGCATACGCCCAACTCAGGATCCGCACATGCAGGCACGCCTTGGCGCGCACATCCCCATTCCGCCCCATCCTGATACGTGGGATGAGGACATGCGCAACGCCATGATCGTGGAGGTTTCCCAAGCGCAGAAGCACTCTGCACATGAAATCTCCCGCATCCAAAGTCTGTCTAATGAAGCATTATTCCATCTGATGACGCTCAAAGACGGCCATGGGGGTGACTTAAGTGGGCCGCTTACCCACTTTTTTGATCACAAGGGCACAAGCCTTAAAGACTCCTCCACCTGGAAAGATGGTGACCGCGATGCACGCATCAATGACGCACATGAAATGGACGCGCACCTGCCCATTGACTTTATCCAAGCCATGGACAACGTCACCATCTATAAATTCTTGGCCTTTGGTATCCACCCATTGGGGGCATATAGCTAGAACAGTTTAATGTGATAACAGGATACGAGGAAAGCGACGTGTATAAGTATACACGAGCGGCGAGTGACGCATTATCAAATTATAATGGTTCGGCTATAAAAGACCGCACCTCGGGGGGAGCCCACACTCCCCCTTTTCTTTTCTTGACACTTTGCCTATGAGGCCCCATATAATAGGACGTATGCGCGCTGCTGTGGCCCGCTTGTGTTCCTTTGGGATTTTTGTTTTGAAAAGCAACGCGCCTTTCTTTGCTGTTCTCTCCCGCGGTCTTCTCCTCCTCCGCTAAGGCGGAGCATATTTTCTTACATCCCCATACCTGTAATTCCCCTGCCCCTAAAAGGACAGGACCTATAAACGATTTTTTGGAGAAGTCTTATGACACGCACTAAACGCGCAGCCGCCTGGAGCATGTGGCTCATGGGCGCACTTTTTTATGCCTATCAATTCATTTTGAGGGTCAGCCCCAGCATCATGATGCAAGATATTATGACCCACTTTCATATGGATACAGCCACTTTCGGACAATTTTGCGGTGTGTACTACATCGGATACGCCCTCTTTCACTTACCCTTGGGACTGGCCTTTGACCGGTTTGGTCCACGCAAAGTACTGCCCGTGTGTATTATCTTCACGGTTTTGGGCACCTTGCCCATGATCATGGCCCAGCACTGGATCTGGCCCACAGCTGGACGCTTTTTGATGGGCATTGGTTCATCGGCCGCCATTTTAGGCAGCTTCAAGATCATCCGCATGGGGTTTGAGGAAAAGCACTTCACACGCATGTTGAGCCTGTGCGTCTCCATTGGTCTTGTGGGCGCCATTTATGGCGGTGGTCCCGTGGCTTATCTGTGTCAAACCTTTGGCACCAACGCTGTCTTAGAGGTGCTATGCGTCTTAGGCATCGCTTTGGCTGTGGCGACCTATATGGTGATTCCAAACATACAAGAAGCGCCCCGCGCAAAGACGCCCTGGGCACAGATCAAGGAAGTCCTGACCAACCGACGCGTCTTGACGGTGTGCTTTTTGGCAGGACTCATGGTTGGACCCATGGAAGGATTTGCGGACGTTTGGGGCAGCGCATTTTTGGAAAAAGTGTACGGTTTGGAGGCAACACGCGCCAAAAGTCTGCCGTCCTTGATCTTTGTGGGCATGTGTTTTGGCGCACCTTTTTTGAGTGCGCTGGCCGCAAAGGTACGCAGTGACTTGGGCGTCATCACCTTAAGTGCTGCCACAATGCTTGGCGTCTTTGCCGTGCTTTTAACAGGACACTTGACCATAGCAAACTTGTCCATTGGCTTTATCATGGTGGGCGTTGCCAGCGCCTATCAAATCATTGCGATCTACAAAGCTTCCACCTATGTGGGAGAGGACATTGCGGGCCTGACCACCGCCCTTGCCAACATGATCATCATGGGCTTTGGATATGCCTTTCACGCCGCCATTGGAGGGGTCATTCAGCTGAGCCAATCCATGGGTGAAAAGGTGTCCTTCACCTACGGCATCTCGGTCATTGTGGCTGCCCTTGTTTTGGGGGCCGCGGGCTTTGCGACGCTCTTGTGGCAAGAACGCCGTGGGCAAATCGCGCGCGCCTAAAATGCGCGCTGTAGGGAAGGAGGGGGCGTTAACCCTCCTCCTTGTCCG
Source organism: Candidatus Puniceispirillum sp. (assembly GCA_013822015.1). Taxonomy (GTDB): domain Bacteria; phylum Pseudomonadota; class Alphaproteobacteria; order Caedimonadales; family UBA1908; genus JACESU01. The sequence continues at coordinate 102,518 of PNJU01000001.1, forward strand.
GCAAGAACCCTTCACTTTGCATGCGCCAGAGCTTGGCAAAAGCGCCGTTCTCATTGGCAAGTAAAGCCTCGCACGTGCCGTCCTCCACAATGCGCCCATGGTCAAACACAAGGATGCGGTCCATGTCTTGAAGTGTGGACAAACGGTGGGCAATAACAAGGGTCGTGCGCCCGCCCATGATCTCGTGGAAGCTGTCCTGGATCAGGCGCTCTGTAACAGAATCAAGGGCAGATGTGGCCTCATCCAGAATCAGAATCGGCGCATTTTTAAGGGCGGCCCTTGCAATGGCGATGCGCTGGCGTTGCCCCCCCGAAAGCTTCAGCCCCCTCTCCCCAACGCTTGTGTGGTACTTTTGTGGAAGTGCTTCAATGAAAGTGTCCGCATGGGCCAGACGGGCGGCCGCAAAAACTTCCGCGTCACTGGCCTCAAGGCGCCCATAGCGAATATTCTCCAAAAGCGTCCGGTGGAACAGGGAAGGATCCTGGGGAATAAAGGCAATGGCACTGGCAAGACTTGCGGTGCTGACATCACGAATGTCCTGGCCATCGATGGTGATGCGGCCCTCTTGTGGGTCAAAGGCCCGCACGATCATATTCACAAAAGTGGTCTTACCAGATCCCGAAAAGCCCACAAGGCCCACTTTCTCTCCTGCAACCAAACGCACGCTTAAATCTTGAAACAGAGGAGATGTGTTTTCTTGGTACCCAAAGGTCACGTTCTCAAAACGGATCTCCCCATGGGGGGCATGCAAGATCTTGGCGTTGGGAGCCTCCACGATGCCGTAGGGAACACGCAAGAACGACAGGGCCGCGCGAATGAGCCCCATCTCCTTGAAGAACGAACTTAACTCAAAGCTTAGGTGCCAAATGAGCCCTATGAGCGTGAAGGTTAACATGGAAATGAGGGAGACCTCACCCACGCTTACCCAACCTTCCTCCCAGCCCTTCATGAGCAGCACAAGGGTGACCACAAGAAGCACAAAAGTCAGCGCCCCCAGGTAACAGTTCAACCACGCAATACGGCTACGCGCCGTTGTGCGCCTGGCGGCCTCCATGTCCTGGATCTTGCCAAAATATGCCTGCTCATACGAACGGCGGCCGAAAAGGCGCATGGAGAGAATGTTTGACAGCGCGTCCACCACCTTCCCCGCAACCTGGGACGTGGCGTCAGCCAAGTCAGACGATCCTTGGGTCACTTTTCTCAAGTTGATCAGCACAATCAAACTATGGATGCAAAACCAGGTCACGATCACGCCAGCAAAAAAGAAGCTGACCTTGGCCATCAAAATGACGGACAACAAAAGCATAAAGAGAATCGGCGTAAAGCTGTGCATGATTTGCTCAAGAAGAAACTCCGCCCCTCTTGGCAAGTCATTAACTTTATTTGCAATGTTTCCCGCAAAGTTGTTATTAAAGAACTGAGGCGTATGCCCTGTCAGGTGGGAAAAAGCCTCCTGACGGATTTGTCTACAGAATTTGGCCGTGAAGCGCACCCCCATAAAGCCCTCCAGGCGCATGCAGATATCCATGAAAAGCCAAAGGCCTATGATCTGGTAAACTGTCCCCCCCACAAGGGTCCACGCTGACGCATGGGCTGGCGAAACGGCCAATACGTCGATGATCTCCTTGATAAAATAGGGGAAGAGTGCCTCGTTCACGGACCAGACAAGCATGGTCAGCGTACGCACAAGAAAACTCACAGGATACTGTTTCACATAGTGCCATAAAAAAGCGCACACGCCGGATGTATAGATCACGTTTTTTCTCCCACAAGGGCTTTTAAGGTTGTTTTGTCATGGGAGCACTTGCAAAAGAAGCGACGTACTCTCCAAGGGTTACAAGGAGCAGCGCGAAGCAGCAAGCATTTCTATTAAATGCTAAAACCGGCTGCTCTGTCAACTCCCACTGCACCGGCTCATGGAATCTAAAACTGATGGGCTTCTTGAAGCACATTGACACCATAGGCAAATTGTCCGTTTTTATTGACACAACATCCCGATTGGCGATAGTGGAGCAAACCATTTTCTGAGAGGGAAGATGCATATTTGTATGAAGCTTTTAAATATAGCTAGAACAGTTTAATGTGATAACAGGATACGAGGAAAGCGACGTGTATAAGTATACACGAGCGGCGAGTGACGCATTATCAAATTATAATGGTTCGGCTATACATCTTTGCTCTTGGGCGTTTTAATGTCCCTGCCGTGCACTGCGTCGGGCGCCCATGAGCTTGAGACAGCGCAGGTGGGCGCACCAACAGCCGCCCCGGTGCAAGCCCTTCCTCAAGAAGCATTGTTGCGCATTTTCAGCTACCTGGATCCCGCTGACTGCTCCGCGGCGGCAACGGTCTGTCAGGAGTGGCATGACATAAGTCGTGATCACGTCTCTCATATTTTGCGTGTACAAAAAAGCGATCTCTTGGGCGCGCCCCATCCACTCTTGCACAAGCCAAGTCGTGCCCTAAACGCAGCCCTTGTGAGAATACTTGAGGAGGACGGCGTTGCTTACTGGCCTGATTGTGCTGGAAGTGACTTGCCCCAGGGCGCCACATATTTGCAAGGGGAAGACGTCCAAGATCATTTTAAAGCCGCCTTTGGGGTGTCACCCACGATACTCTCAGACGCAGATCTTTTGAGCTTGGAAGCGGTTTTGCCTCTCAGGAAGCTTATTTTTCAGGCAGGACATGAGGGCGCAAAGCAAGTAGCCTTAGAGATTTTAGAAGGCCATATTGTCCCAGAGGCGGCCCCCCTCTTACGCTTCACGGCAAGCCTTTTTGAGGACAAAGAAACGCGTTACTTTGCGCGGGAGGACGCGGGCTTTTTCTTCGCGGAAGGACGCGCCTCCCGCACATTTTGCCCTGATCCTTGACCATTCTTGGGGCTCGTCTCTAGGGCGCCCAAAGCGTAGACGTGGCGGGCTTCGAGCACACGGTGAATGTAGTTGCGCGTCTCTCCAAAGGGAATCAGCTCACTCCACACCGTCGGATCAACATCCTTGCGGGGATCACCAAAGCCTTGCACCCACTCGTTTGCAAACTTGATGCCGGCGTTGTAGGCAACGAGCGCCAAATACGGGTTATCATCAAAGGCCTCCAGGCGGCTCTTCAAATACCGCGCACCAAGCTGCACATTATAAACATCGTCATTGAGAAGCATATCCTGGCTGTAGGACACACCCATTTTCTTCGCCACATCCCTGGCGGTGGAGGGCAGCATTTGTGTGAGTCCCACAGCGCCCGCACTGCTGACCGTGCGTGAATTAAAGGCGCTTTCCTTGCGAATGACTGCGTGGAGAAGCGCTGCGTCCACGTCCTCCATGGCACGGGCGTGGAGATTGCCCAGAACGGGATAGGCTTCCGTGCAGTACATCTCGCCCTTGGTGGCCGCCTCTTTGGCAAGGCCCACGGTTTGGGTTGGAGAAAGCTGGGCCGCCACCTTCACAATGGCCTCGCGCTCTTTTTGAGACGAAGCGTTTTTCACCATCATGAATAAAAACTCTGTACCATCACGCTCGCGCCCAGCCTTATATAGTGTTCTGGCCGCTTGGAAGCGCTCGTCTTTGCGCACTTTCTCCAGAAGATCTGGTGCAACGTTCAGGGGCTCAGGCGCATCAAGGGTTTTGCCGAGCTTTTTGGCCGCAAGTTGGCCATAGTATGTGGAGGGGAAACGGCTGGCCTTGGCAAACCAAGTGTGCGCTTTTTCACTTCCTTGCGCTTCTAAGGCACGTCCCGCCCAATAAGCAAAGCGCGCCTTGGAAATGGCACTTTTCATAGAGGAAGCCGTCTTTTCAAAAATGGCAAAGGCAGCCGCGGGATCTTTATCGAGTGTGAAAAATCCTTTTAGGAACTGAGCCTGGGCATAATCCTCACCAGATGTGGCGTGCCCCATGTTGGCGAGTGCCAGCGCCGTCCTACGGTCCCCCTTCTCAAGGGCGCGGCGCAACAATATATGGGCCTGCTTCCACACAAGAGTCGGAGCGTAGGAGGCAAGGCGTGGATTACGCGTCAAGAATGTGGCGCCCTCCAGGGTCTTATTTTTGCGCAGCCAAATCAAGTAAGCGAGGCGTAAATCCATGTCGTCCTTGGCATGCACCTTTGCCTTCTCATAGAGGGCGAGGGCTTTCTTGTCCCCTTGAATAAGCGCGGCGCAGGCTTCAAAAAGAAGACGCGTTTTGGGATCCACGTAAGCGCCCAGAGCCTGGGCAGGCGTGATGTCCTCTCGCTGCAGGAAAGCCCGCACCCGTGCCTTATGGTCCTGGGCACTCAAGAGCCGCCCATAGCGCGTCATAAAGGTCTTTGTTTCCTCTGGCGTTAAGCTGACCTCTTTCCAGATCTCGCGGGCATGGGCCTTGGCTTTGGTCTCGCTAGACTTGGACACAATATCTAAAAGGGCAAGGGCGCCATCAAGGGTTTTGACGGGATTATCCTCAAACCAAGCAAGCACATGGGAAGACGGCGTTTGCTGGTTCAGGCGGCTTTCGGCGTATTTGCGCACCCGGAACATCCAGGGCCATGTGTCGTGGTGTTTTGCAAAGCGGGTGTAATCCTCAAAGGAGGGCTCCCGTGACCCCTCGCGCATGTAGTGCCACGTGATGAGTTTTTTCTCTAGCGCGCAGTGCCCATCCTCAAAAAGGGCGTTGGCACTTTTTAAAGAGCGGTAGGTAAAGGCCTCTTTCAGGCGTGTCGCGCACCCCTGGGCCGCCGCTTCGCCAGCCACAAAAAAACCCATCAAAATAAGACAAACACGCGCGCTCATTACCACAATCCCCTTGCCGCCAGCATTCCTCAACGCTATGGTGTGGGGATTCTATCCTTAATTGGGACGAAACGCTATGTTCAAAAAGTCAGTTGTGGCACTTTTTACGCCCTTTAAAGACGGCCTCATTGATGGGGACGCAACCGCGCGTCTTGTGGACTGGCACGCATCCCAAGGCACCCATGCCCTTGTGGTGGGGGGATGTACGGGAGAGGGCAATTCTCTCACGCCCGACGAGCATGAGTTTCTCCTCAAAAGCGCCCTTGAAGGGGCCGCCGGGCGCCTGCCCATCATTGCCTCCACGGGCGCTGTCACAACACACGAGACCGTCACCCTTTCCAAGCGCGCCCAAAAGATTGGTGTGCAAGGTCTTATGATCATGACGCCGTCTGTGGTCAAGCCATTGGGCGAGGGCCTTGTTGCCCACTTTCGTGCGGCCCATGACGCCGTCGACCTACCCATCATGCTCTATCACAATCCAGGGCGCACATGCGGCAAACTCGAAGACGACACCCTTGAGGCACTGGCGTCCCTTCCCCGCCTTGTGGCCATCAAGGACTCCACGGACAACCTCACCTGGCCTTTGACATTAAAGCATCGTTTTGGGGACCGCTTTGCCCTTTTATCCGGTGAGGACCTGACCTGCGCGGCCTTCCTGGCCCAAGGAGGCGACGGGACCGTGTCCGTCACTGCCAACATTGTTCCGCACCTTTACGCCCGCCTTCATGATGCGTGGCGCGCAGGCGACCTTGCAACGTTTTTTAAGACGCGTGACGCCATTTTCCCCCTGTCCAAAGCGGTCTTGTGCGTGACCAACCCCATTGCCCTGAAGTGTGCTGCCTCCCTCATGGGATTGTGTCGGGATGAGCTGCGCCTGCCCCTCACCCCAGCCTCGCCCCACGCGCGTGCTTTCGTTGAGACCACATTGCACAAGGCAGGACTTCTCACACCAGGACAGGCTCGCCATGCTTAAGGCTAACGGAGAGACCATCGCCGACAACCGCCGCGGTGGCTTTGATTACTTTATCGAAGAAACCCTTGAGGTGGGCCTGCGCCTTGTGGGCAGCGAAGTCAAATCCCTGCGCCAAGGAAAGGCCAGCATCGTTGAGGCCCACGCGGCCGAAAAACAAGGCATTTTTTACCTTTTCAACATGACCATCCCCGAATATACGGGAGCCAACCGCTTTAACCACGAGCCCAAGCGCCCGCGTGAGCTCCTCCTGAGGCGCCGCGAGATCCGCAAGCTTATGGCGGCGGTGCAAAGAAAGGGGTATACCCTCATTCCCATGGCCCTCTATTTCAACCCACGGGGTCTTGTGAAGTTGAAGCTGGGCATTGCCAAGGGTAAAAAACTGACAGACAAGCGCCAAACCATGAAAGAGCGAGACTGGCAGCGTGAGAAGGGCCGTACCTTGAAAGAGGGAGGCCGGGACTAACGCCCCGGCACCTGCACGTACGATGGCTTAGTTGTTCTTAAAAAACGCCTTTTACAGCAGAGAGAAAGTCATCCTGCGTCAACGCGGGGAATTTGCTTTTCAACTGATGTAGATATCCCCTCAGAGACGACATGTCTTTGTTTTTTTGTTCTTCATCTATACTAGGCGCTTTCCGTAGATTAATACTGAAGGCATAAATCCCCTTACCGACCCCCATCCCCTTACTGTATTGATAGCTGCACTCACCGGGGGGTCCCCCGAAGGTTGAAATCGATTCCTCCCTGACCTGTGCCGTATGACTGGGAAAGCCCATAAGTGATATTAATGTAGACATAATCCATTTTTCTCCGTTAATGGTCATGGTCTCTTTCTCTTGGCGCGCCTTATATCTTTCATGAATATACACAAAAAGTGGATCGCCAAGCTTCAATTCAGGGCATCCTCCTCTGCCCACTGTCACATTAAAGGCATTTCCTTCGGCAGCAGACGACGCAGACCCGTGCACGGTGCTGGCAAGGCTGGCAAACACAAGCATACCGGCAAAAATCTCTTTTCTCATCAAAACCTCTTTCGAAGATTTACACTTGACTCAGGATGAAAGAAAAAAATTAAGAAAGGGTTAAAAGACCGTTTCCATAGCAAGGTTAGAAGATCGATACCCTTAAAGAAGACGGCCGGGATTAAGACCCGGCACTCTACGTAGGGATCTATTCTTATTTAAAAGCGTCTTTCACAACAGAAAGAAAGTCGTTCTGAGATAGCGTGGGGAATTGTAACTTTAGTTCGCGCATATATCCCCTAAGCTGCTCCAAGGCCGGGCCTTTATCTTCCCTTATGCCTGGTCCCCTTGTCACTTCTACGGGTTTTAGCGTAACAGTAAAGGAGCCATTCCCCTTGACGTATTGGTATTCACAGCTGCCAGCGGGCGCCTGAACAGCATCTAAGCTTTCCGGAAAATCATTTAACTTACCACGCACAGCAAGAAAACGTTCTTCTAGATCCATCGCCCATGTTTTTCTGTTGATAGTCAGAGTCCCACGCATTTGATTCGCTTTAAACCTTTCATGAATATACACAAAAAGTGGGGCATCAAGCTTCAATTCGGGACATCCCGCATTATTCATGGACACATTAAAAGCGGTTCTTTGGGCTGCAGATGGAAAAGACGCACAAGCGGTGCCGGCAAGGCCTACAAGAACCACCACACCCAGAAAAAAGTTTCTTCTCATAGATAATTCCTTTTTAAGACTCTTAAGTATCTGAAGATAGAGGAAAAAGATTAAGAAAGGGTTAAGAAGGCTTTGAAAATAAAAACTGAAGAATGGCTACCTCCCTTAAAGGGGGCCAGGCCCCTGGGCTCTGCTTACCCCATTGAGCCTGACTTTTGGCTCTGAGGGTTTTTGCTTCAAAACACCCTCGCCTCAAGGGCGCACACCCTCAATCAGGGAAATTTCGAAAGCCTTCTGGCCCGCAAAGTAGTATTCGCAGGTTCTCGCTTCTGTGGCGGCGTAGCGCCTTGCTGCAAAGTAGGTTACCTCAGGCTCTTTCGGCGCAGGCGCCCCCGTTTTCTCGTGAACAATAAGGCGCCATCTCCCCCCATTAAGGAGAATCGCAGTTTCTTGAGTGGGATCCCTCTTGGTGTTTTCCTGCAAGATGTAGGTGATCAGTGCGCCGTCCGGAGAAAGCTTTGGGCATTGTCTATCACCTGGCTCCACTTGAGCTATGGTAAAAGATGGGGGCGTGGAAACGGCTGAAAGAGAGAAAACGTGCCCCGTCATACAGGTCACCATCACAACTCCCGCTAAATAGATGCCTTTTTGAACCATGACCTTCACTCCTTGTGTCAAACATACACACCCTAGCAACCCAGTCTTAAGAAAGTATTACCAAAAGCTCAACGCCAGCGCACAAAATTCCCATAACCCTTTGATCGTTTATGAAATCATCTTGCCTGCGCCGAAAGTCTGGGATAGCATACGGCAAAATCAAAAATGAGCGCACACCCATGGAACACACGCATCTTCACGTTCTTGATCACCCCCTTATCCAACATAAATTGTCCTGTATGCGTGATGTGAACACGGATAAGCCAACCTTTCGTCGTCTTCTCAAAGAAATAGCGCTTCTCATGGGTTACGAAATTACGCGCCACCTGCCCGTTTTTGAAACACGCATCACAACACCCATGACCTCCATGCTGGCCACAAAAACCCATGAAGATCGTTTGGTGGTGGTGCCAATATTGCGCGCGGGCATCGGCATGGCGGAAGGCCTCATGGACCTTTTCCCCCTGGCCCTTGAGGGACACATTGGTCTTTTTAGGGATCCCGAGACAAAACGCCCCGTCGAGTATTTGGTCAAGCTTCCCCCGGTGGAGGATAAGACCTTTATTTTAGTCGACCCCATGCTGGCCACAGGACATTCTGCCGCCTACGCCGTCAGTTTGCTGCGTGCGCGTGGTGTGCCCGCCTCCTCCATTCTTTTCCTCTCTCTGGTGGCCGCCCCCGAAGGCTTGGAGGTTTTTTTCAACGCACACCCCGAGGTTGCCCTTTACACAGCCGCCCAAGACCTGCACCTCAATGCCCACGCCTATATTATACCAGGACTCGGGGACGCGGGGGACCGTCTCTTTGGCACGATCTAGCAGACACCTCTCTTAATCTTTTCGAAACGTTTTCAGGCATATAATGAACTCATGACTGGCGAAAAAACAATTATTGTGCGACACATGTAAATGAGCGTATACTTTAAAGCGTCACATCAAAATAAATAATCGGGAGGACTCACGCTATGAAGAAAAACGGTAAATACCAACGCATTGCCCTTGCTTGCCAGGGAGGCGGATCACTGGGCGCCTATCACATTGGTGCTTACAAGGCAATGGCTGAACACGGTTATCATCCCGATATCGTGTCAGGTATTTCCATCGGCGCCTTCACTGCGTCAATCATTGCAGGCAATGACCCTGCGGACCGCGTTGCCAAGCTCCAAGCATTCTGGGACACCATCTCTTGGCCAGATATGCCGCTGCTACCCAACGCAACTGCTGAAATGAAGAAGTACCACAACACGCTGACTTCCTTGCAAGGTTTCATCTTTGGTCAGCCAAACTTTTTCACGCCCCGCGTGCCTGGTCCCAAAATGCAAAAGAAAGGCTCACTTGAGGCCACCAGCTACTACGACACGAGCAAGCTCCATGACACCCTTCTAGAGTTCGTAGATTTTGATCGCATCAATAGCGGTAAAACACGCCTCCTTCTTGGCTCCACACGGGTCAAAAATGGTGAACTTGTGTTCTTTGACAGCGCAAATATGAAGATTGGCCCAGAGCACGTCATGTCCTCTGGCTCCATGCCTCCAGGCTTTCCTGGCATGCGCATTGACGGTGACATGTTCTGGGATGGTGGATGCGTGTCCAACACACCCCTGGAAGGCATCTTCAATGCCCAACCCAAGGTCAACACTCTGTGCTTCATGATCGACTTGTTCAACCCTGTGGGACATGAGCCTGAAGACATGGACGACGTGGAAATCCGTTCAAAGGATATTTTGTACACAAGCCGCACGGCCCACCATATTGGCCATGTCACCAATCGCCACAATCTTCAAAAAGCGCTTGCCCATGTGGTGTCCAAGCTGCCAAATGACCTCAAAAAAGATCCTATCATTAAGGAGCTTGAGGGCTTTGCCACGGATGCGGATTTTGACATTGTGCACACGGTGTATGACGCACCTGCTTATGAAGTCAAGTCCAAGGACTGTGAGTTCTCCAAGAGCTCCATCAAAGACCGCGCCGAGCATGGTTACAATGACATGCAGCGCGCCCTTGAAAAGGCGCCATGGACTCAGGACAAGCCATCCCACAAAGGATGCACCGTCCACAAATTCATCAGTGGTGCTCACGTCTCTTCAGACTAAGTGTTTGCCGCTCAACCAAAAAAGCCTCCCATACGGGAGGCCTTTTTTTTAGCTTTCAAAGACATGCTGGTCGAAATGACGTTAACATGAGGACTATAGCTAGAACAGTTTCATTTGATCACAGGAATCGAGGCAAGCGATGTGTATAGGTATACACGAGCGACGAGTAACGCATGATCAAATGATAAGGGTTCGGCTATAATCACACACAGCTGGTGGTGGCGCGTGTGTCTTGCGTAAAAAGCGCTCACGCCCCTGGTCAGCGACGGCCGAAGAGTTTTTCCACATCCGTGAGTTGAAGCTCCACATAGGTGGGACGCCCGTGATTGCACTGACCTGCGTGGGGTGTTGTCTCCATTTGGCGCAGGAGAGCGTCCATTTCAGGAAGTGTGAGCTTGCGCCCTGCCCGAATACTGCCGTGGCAGGCGCGCGTGGACAGAACCTCAAGCAGACGCTCCTTCAAAAGATGGGGCTCGCACGAGACCTCTAAGGAATCGGCCACGTCTTGCAAAAGCGCGCGCGCGTCAACGGTGCCCAGAAGCGCTGGGGTTTCACGCACAACAAAGGCGCCTCCCCCAAAGGCTTCCGCCACAAGGCCAAGCTCTTCAAGGAGCCCGGCGTGTTCGGTCAGTAAAGCAGCATGTCGCGGGGAGACCTCGACGATCTCAGGCACCAAGAGCCCCTGCCCCACAATGCGTCCTTTGGCAAGCTGGGCTTTCATGTCTTCGTACACAAGACGCTCATGTGCGGCGTGCTGGTCCACAAGGATCAGGCCGTCCTGGGTTTGAGCAACAATGTAGGTGCCGTGGAGCTGAGCAACAGCGTGCCCCAAGGGATGGCTCTCACCAGGCGCAGCGCTTGTTTCATAGGGCGCATCTTCTGCCACTCCAAACTGTGGACCGTCCTGAGAGACAGCGGCCACCCCGGACGCAGGAAAGGACGCCACATGCCCCTGGGTTGTATAACGCGGTCCTTGGGGGGCAGAGAACGACCTGGCCATGGGCGTGGGCGCAAAGGTGGTTTGGTGGAAAGGTGACGGGGAAGGCGCGCTCGGCGCTGGTGCTGCGCGAAAGGCGCCAAGGGCCGCCTGGGACACAGTTGTTGCGACCCGGTGCCCTGCCGCGCGCAGTGCGTCCTTAATGGCACCCACAAAAAGACCGCGCACAATCCCAGGGTCCGCAAAGCGCACCTCAGTTTTGGCCGGGTGGACGTTGACGTCCACTGCCGCCGGATCAATTTCCAGAAAAAGCGCCACAAGGGGATAGCGCGCGGGCGCCAGAAAATCTTGGTAAGCAAGGCGCAGCGCACTTTGCAGGACTTTGTCGCGCACGGGGCGCCCGTTCACAAAAAGGAACTGGTGGGAGGGACTGGCCCGGCTTAGGGTGGGAAGCCCCACAAAGCCGGACAAGCGAAGTCCTTCCCGGTGGGCGTCAATGGGAAGGGCGTTGGCACCAAAGTCCGCACCCATGATTTTGGTCAGCCTCATAAGGCGCGCACCCGCCTCGTCCATCTCACGCTGGGCTTTTGGCAGATCGCACACAACCTTGCCTTCTTGAACCAGGCGAAAGCTCACATAAGGGCTCGCCATGGCCAGACGGTTAAGGGTCTCTTGTACATGGGCGCTTTCCGTCGAAGCGGACTTGAGAAACTTGAGGCGCGCGGGCGTTGCGAAAAAAAGATCCCGTACCTCCACCGTCGTGCCTTGGGGGTGGACAACGGGCTTTTGCCCCAGGTCCTGACCACCTTCAACCTCTTGGAGCCACCCCTCGACCGCCCCTGCCACGCGCGAGGTCACGCTCAAGCGCGCAACGGACGCAATGGAAGGCAGCGCCTCTCCCCGAAACCCCATGGTCTTGATGTGAAACAAATCCTCGTCAGGGAGCTTAGAGGTGGCGTGGCGCTCAAGGGCCAGGGGCAGATCCTCACGGCTCATGCCGCATCCATCGTCGGTGACACGCAAGAGAGAGCGTCCACCTTCCCGCATGTGAATCTCAATGTGGGTAGCACCCGCGTCCAGCGCGTTATCCACTAGCTCTTTCAGGACAGAGGCGGGGCGCTCCACCACCTCGCCCGCGGCAATCTGGTTTACAAGGGTCGTGGGAAGACGGCGAATCACACTCACGCAGCGTATCCTTCTTGCATGAATTGGCGCGTGAGAATTTTGCCCTCTTCCACAGCCGGTTGGGAAAAGGCGTCAATTCCCATAAGTTCTGCCGCCAGGATCACCTCTAAAAAGGCGTGCATCATGAGGGCACCCAAAGCGTGTGGCGTCACGTCGTCCATGCGCAGGGTGCGCACTGGGCGCTTGGCTGCGCGCAGGCACATCAAGGTGGCCTCTTGCTCCGCGGCGAGAAGATCCCCCACGGTGCGGGAGGAAAAATACGATAAGCGCTGATCTAAACTCAAATCCGCCACATTAAAGGCGTCCCCCCGTCCCTGGGGATTTGTCAAAAGAAGGGTGTAGGCACCAAGGGGTGCGCCCTCAAGAAAAAGCTGTAGTTGACTGTGTTGGTCCACCGTCCCAAGGGCCGCAACGGGGAAGGTGCCTTGGCCTTCTTTACCCAAGCTCTCGGCCCAAAGCTGAACCCACCACTTGGTAAAAACAGCCAAACGGTCGCTGTAGGGCATCATCACGTGCACACCCTTACCTTCTTGGGCAAGGGCAAAGCAAGCGGCGGCACCCCTTGCTGCTGCGTGGGTTTCCTTTTCAACGCGCAGGCGTTCAAGAACGCGACGCGCCCCATTTCTTACACCACTTACGTCCACACCCATCAAAAGCGCAGGGATCATCCCCACACACGAGAAAACGGAAAAGCGTCCACCAATATCCTTGGGATGGTCACACACAGGGATATCGTATTTGTTGGCAAGGGCACGCAGTGGGGTATCATCATTTTGGGTTATCACAAGCACGTGATCACGCACATGCCCATCCCCAACGCTGAAACGCAGTGCGTCAAGAACGCATAAGAACTGTGCCAGTGTCTCAGCGGTCGTGCCCGACTTGGAAATCACAAGGTATCCGGTCTTGGCAGGCTGGGGGTAGGCGCGCAGACTTGCAAGCGTATGGGGATCCACGTTCTCTACAAAATGAAAAGACTTGCCTTTATATCCAAAGGGAGGCCTCACAAGCTCAAGCAGGCTTTTGGCACCCAAGCTGGAGCCACCCGTACCCAAAAGCACAAGATGCTCAAAACCAGCCAGGTGACGCGCGAGGTGCCCAAAGTCCTCCAAATCATCCTCACGCATGACGCAAGAAAGAGCAGGCAGCGCGCCAGACCCCTCTTTTAGCACCACGCTTTCCACTGCCGCCACAACGCCCTGGGTGTGGGCGCTCGACTGGCCAAAGGTCGACAAATCCTGGGTTACAAATGTCATGATTTGTCTCCGCTTTTAGGGGTTGGCAGGGGGCCTTGGGAGCCCGCCACAACGGTAATCATACGATCGGGGTCAAAAAAAGATTTGGCAAAGGCGTTCACGTCTTTGAGCGTGAGAGCCTGAATGCGTGCGGCGCGCTTATCAAGGTAATCGATGGGACGCTTGTCTACCTGCAACTCATGCAGAGCCGTTGCGATTTTTAAAGATGAGCTGAGTTCCAAGGGAAGACTTCCCTCAAGAAAGCTCTTTGTTGCGTCCAGTTCCTCCTGGGAAATACCCTCATTTTTGAGTTTTTTGACAAGGGACTTGATCAAATCCATCGCTGCAAACACCGTTTTGCCATCACTTTGCACGCTCCCCTTCACAAGGGCCGCGTGGGCATAACTCGACGTACCACACCCCGCATCATAGGCCAGCCCCTTGCGAGTGCGGATCTCTTCCATCATCCAAGAGTGGAAACTTCCTCCGCCCAAAACATAGGTCAAGACATAAAGCTTAAGGGCATCTGGGTGGGTGACATGAAGACCCGGATGGGCAAACAAAACAACACTTTGGGGATGAGGCGTTGCCAAGGAGCGGGTCTCGCCTTGGTCAGGAAAAGAGGCTTCAGCAACCGCCTTGTAATCACCTTTGACGGGAAGGGATTTTGTGATCTCCTCAACGGCTGACACAAGATCCTGTGGGGACACGTCCCCACACCCGCCCACGATCATGCTGTCGGTCGCCACGCATTGACGCAAAAAGTGATCAAGATCCTTCACATTAATGGCATTGATATCGGCCGCAGATTTCACGGTTGCGCCGTAAGGATGGTCTTTATAAAGGAGCTCTGTCAGCGCCTCACTTGCTTTCCATCCTGGTGTGAGTTTTGCATTCTCAAAACCCTGAATCATGGACTGGCGCACACGTTCAAAGGCATCGGGGTCAAAACGCGGCTTGGTCAGCATCAGTTTCAAAAGAGAAAGCCCCTCTTGCCAGTGCCTGCGCGGCGCGCGCATGGCCACAAACAGGCGGTCTGGCGTACTGGATACAGAAATGGAAATACCCTTGTCTTGAAGGCGTTCGGCAAAGCTTTTGGCATCAAGATCTCCGGCACCCTCTGTCAAGATTGAGGCCAGAAAGTCAGGAAGGGCAATCTTATCCTTTGGCGCCTGGGTGCTTCCTGCTTGAAAGCTCATCACAAGGGACACAACGGGAACGCTGTGGTCTTCAACAAACCAGGCTGTGAGGCCACTCTTAGTCTTGAGATCTTGAATTCTCAGTGCCTGTGCCTGACTTGCCAAGCTGACCATCAGCACACCCAGGATGATATGTTTTAATGCCCTCATGGACGTGCTCCTTTTTCTTCTTTCTTAATCGCTGGTGCGTCTTTTGGTGGCGGCACAAGTAAACCCGTGAGATGGGTTTCCTGTGCGAGAATGCGCGCGTAAAGCGCCTTCACATCCTTAAGGGTCACCGCCTCAATTCTCTTATCCCACTGATCAAGTTCCTCCAAGGGAATGTCCATGACAAGGCCCTGGGCTAAGTTGTCCACGCCCGCAAGGGGGCTGTCACGCTCAATCTCGATGCTAGCCAGCATACGGCTTTTGGCCTTGGCCAGCGCTTCCTCGGTGAGGCCTTCCTTGGCAAAGGAACGCAAGCATTCGTCGAGGGCTTTTTCTAGGGTTTCCAGGGATGTGTTTTGGGTTGGTTGCAAAATGACATTAAAGGAACTGGGTCCGCGCGTGAAGACCGTGTAGTCCACGTGCAATCCACTGGCAACCTTTTGTTTTTCGACCAGTTGTTGATAGACATACCCCGTTGGCGTCGCGCCAAGCATATTCTCGATGAGCTCGGCCGTATAGCGGTGCGCGCCGTTGTCATCCAAATAGTTGGGCGCAGGATAGGCACGCACCAGAAGCGGCACTTGTATGTCTTTGGCCGGATAGGTGAAGCGCGTTTGACCCGAAAGAGGAAAGGTCTCCCCCAGGCGCGTGCGCACGGGCACAGGGCGCTTGGGAAGGGGTGCGTAGTACTTATTCACGAGAGCCTTTGCCTCCTCCAGGGTCACATCACCCGCTAAGAAGAGGATGGCATTGGAAGGGGCGTACCAGTATTCGTAAAAGGCGCGGGCATCATCAAGGGTGAGGCGGGCAATTTCCTCGGGCCACCCGATGGGCGGAATCCGGTAAGGGCAGGTGCGGTAGAAAAGAGAGTTAAATGCCTCAACAAAGCGCCCGGTTGGCTCATTATCCGTACGCATGCGCCGTTCTTCCTGCACGACTTTGAGCTCAGTGACGGCTTGTTCTGGCAAGGTTTGCAGGCGCCCCAAGCGCTCGGACTCAAGTTTCATGATGCGCTCTAAGTGTTCCTTGGCCACCACTTGATAAAAGTTCGTGAAGTCATAAGAGGTCGATGCGTTTTGGGAGCCCCCAACCGCCTCCACCTGGCGCATGATCTCGCTGGAAGCTGAGCCTTGGGGCCCCTTAAAGCGTAGATGTTCCAAAAAGTGCGCAATACCTGACTTGCCCAAAGGATCGTCACACGATCCCACCTTGAACCACAAAAACTGGGCCACAATGGGTGCACGGTGGTTTTCTAACACCACCACCTGGAGGCCGTTCTCCAGGGTAAAGGTCTTTGGATTATAAAGACCTGCCGACCAAGCAGAGGTGAGCGTCACCCCCCCAATGAAAAGTGCGCGCCCTAACCACCGTGCAATATGTCTCATGTGTGCCCCTCGTTTTCGTATCTGTTTGCTTAAGCCTTGTTGCCGGTCGTTGCGGTCTTATCCTTGTACTTTTCCTGCTCAGCCTTTGGATCAATGACCTTGCCTTTATTGGGTGCGCCAAAAAGGTAAGGGACTTCATCGTCGGCTTCCTCTCGCTCTGGAGAAGGTGCTTTTTCGTCTTCTGGCCTTGCCTTGGCATTTGTCAGCAGCGCATCTTCCGCGGAAGATGGACGCGCGCTCGCCTCTCCAGAAACCCCAAGGGCCTCCTTGGCGCTGTCCTCCCCCGCCGCCTCAAAGCGTGGCTTTTCACCCACCTTGGGGGGATTAAGGGCCAGGCACGGAGGCGCGCTCAAAGGAGGGCGTGAGAGAATCGTGTATTCATCGGGTTGCTCGCGCTTGAGTCCCAAAGCTTCTTTTGTCTTATCACAACCACCAAGAACAACACTGGTTGCAACTAAGGCCCATACATACGTCTTATGCATCATTTTGAACGATTCCTTCCTTCTAAATAGCTATCCAGCAAAATCAGCCCCACACCAATGGTGATGGCTGTATCTGCCACATTAAACGCTGGGAAACCGTGGGGTCCCCAGTGAAAATACAAAAAATCAACAACTGCGCCAATGCGCAAGCGGTCAATGAGGTTTCCAAGGGCTCCCCCTATCATGAGCCCCAAGGCAACGCCCAGGAGTTTTGAGGGGGCCCGCAACATCCAATAGGACAAAAGCGCGACAATGCCAAGGGCAACGGCGCATAAAATAAGAACGCCCGTGCGTGAATCCTGCGCAAACAGGCTAAAGCTGACCCCTCGGTTGAAGGCCATCACAATATCAAAGAAAAACGTCACAGGGATATTGCGGGGCGGATTCATGACATGGGCCAACAGAAACCACTTGGTCAGCTGATCGAGGGCAAAGCTGAGAGTCACAGTCACACAGCCCCAAAAGGCCGGACGCTGGTAAAAGAAAAGAGGCGTGTTTGTCATGCCACAACCTTTTCGCAGCGTGCGCACAAGGTCGGGTGGAGGGCACTTTGCCCCACTTCTTCCAGCACCTGCCAGCACCGTTGACACTTCTCACCCTTCGCCTTTTGAACCACAACCCCCAAGCCCGGTATATCCGAGGATGTGTGGGCTCCTTCGGGCGCCTCCCCTTTGACGATCTCAAAAGAAGACACGATGGTGAGCGCGTGCCACGGCTGGGTGTGGTCCAAAAGACCCTGATGGTCATAGAGCACAAGATGTGCCTGCAGGCTTGAACCCACAAGGCCGTCTTTTCTGGCAACTTCCAAGGCACCGGTCATCACACGGCGCTGGGCGCGCAGGGTGTCAAAACGTGCGGCAAGGGGGGCGTCTTTCCATGCCTCATCTGGAGCCTCAAAGGTCGCCAGATGCACGGAGCCCTCTCGTCCCAGTGAGGCCCAGGCCTCGTCGGCCGTAAAGCACAAGACAGGCGCGAGCGCCCGCATCAAGAACTCTAAGAGAATGGACATAAAATGGCGCGTTGCACGGCGGGCAGGACTTGAAGGCGCGTCGCAGTACAAAACGTCTTTGCGCATATCAAAGTAAAAGGCCGACAAATCAACGGCGCAGAAGGTGTGAAGCGCTGCAAACCAGGCTTGATAGCTATGTGTGGCAAGGCACGTCTGCATCGTATGATAGAGAGCGTGAACTTGGTGAAGCATGTAACGCTCTAGCTCAGGCATCTGGTCAAACGAGATCGCCTCGCGGCTCGCGTCATAGCCATCGAGTGCCCCCAAAAGATAGCGCAGGGTGTTACGGAAACGCCGGTAAAGGTCCTCTTGGGATTTCAAAATCTCAGGCCCCACACGGCAGTCGTCCGTATAGTCGCTGTTCACGGTCCAAAGGCGCAGGATCTCAGCGCCGCTTTTATCCATCACGGCCTGGGGCTCAACGCCGTTTCCAAGGGACTTGGACATCTTCTGTCCCTTTTCATCCAGCACAAATCCGTGGGTGACAACCCCCTTAAAGGGAGCACTTCCACGCGCCGCACACCCCAAAAGAAGGGACGTCTGGAACCAACCGCGGTGCTGGTCAGAGCCTTCAAGGTAAAGGTCTGCCGGCCGCGTCAGCTCATCCCTTTCCTCCAGCACAAAGGCCTGGGTGGCGGCGGAGTCAAACCACACGTCTAAGACGTCCCGCACTTGCTCAAAATCATCGGCTTTGTAAGCGCTGCCCAAAAACACCTGTGGGTCCGTGGCAAACCACGCGTCACACCCCTGCTCTTTCGTGGCGGCCACAATGCGCGCGTTCACAGCCTCGTCCAGGAGAGGTTGCCCCGTGTGTTTATTCATAAAGATCGCCAAGGGCACACCCCATGCGCGCTGGCGAGACAGACACCAGTCAGGGCGCCCTTCCACCATGGCCCGGATACGGTTGCGTGACTGCGCGGGGTACCACGTCACGCCTTCGATGGCGTGAAGCGCCTCGTCCCGCAATCCGTCCATGGACAAGAACCACTGGGGTGTTGTGCGGTAAATCAGGGGCGCTTTGGAGCGCCATGAATGGGGATAGCTGTGGACGAACTTTGTGCTAAACAAAAGGCGCCCGTGGGCCACAAGGGCGTCGAGGATCGGCCCGTGGGCTTTGAAGATATGGAGGCCCGCAAAAGCTTTGACGTTGGGGTTATAAATACCCTCGGGCGAGACCGTATCGGGAATCTCAAGGCCGTATTTCTTACCCAGAGCAAAGTCCTCGGGACCATGGGTGGGCGCGGTGTGCACAAGTCCTGTTCCCGCGTCCGTTGTCACGTGATCGCCGTATAAAAGGGGCACTTCAAAGTCGTACCCTTCCTCCCACAAACAGTGACGCGCAAAGGTACCCTCAAGGGCGCTGCCCTCAAAGGTGGCAAGGGTTTTAACAGTGCCTAGGTGGGTTTGGGTGGCAACGGCCTCCAAAAGATCGCTGGCCACAATGAGCCTTTCACCGCGCAGGGCCAGAGACCCTTCCGGCGGATCACTCACCTCAATAAGGCTATAGGTCACATCCCTATGGTAGGCAACCGCGCGGTTACCCGGAAGTGTCCAGGGCGTCGTGGTCCAAATAAGGGCACTGGCCCCCACAAGATCCGCGCGCTCACTTTTCACAATGGGAAAGCGCACGAAGATGGAGAAAGACGTATGATCGCGGTATTCCACTTCCGTATCGGCGAGCGCTGTTTTCTCCACAACGGACCACATGACGGGCTTGACGCCCTTATAAAGCTTACCCGCCATGAGAAGCTTGAGAAGCTCCCCCGTTGTGATGGCTTCGGACGTAAAATCCATGGTATTATAGGGGCGCGCCCAGTCAGCGAGGATCCCGAGCCTTTGTGACTCCGCGTTTTGCACGTCCATCCAGCCCTTGGCGAAGGTGCGGCACTGGGCGCGAAAATCTAAGAGCGGCACATCTTCCTTGTGCTTGCCACTCGCGCGCACGCGTTCCTCAATCTTCCACTCGATGGGCAGACCGTGGCAATCCCAGCCAGGCACGAAAGGCGCGTCATAGCCTTGCAGCTGTTTGTAACGCACCACGATGTCTTTAAGGATACCCGTGTAGGCATGACCAATATGCAAATGTCCGTTGGCGTAGGGAGGCCCCGCGTGCAGCACGTAAAGGGGTTTTCCCTTGGAGGCAGCGCGCACACGGTCATATAGACCCATGGCGCGCCACTTCTCTAGCATTTTTGGCTCCATTTGGGGCAAGTTGCCCCGCATGGGAAAGTCGGTCTTAGGCAGAAAAACCGTGTCTTTATAGTCCGTCATCGGCGTCCATCATCATACAAAAAATCCATCGTATGTGACGATACGCACCCCGCCCCCCAAATGCAAGGGGGGACGCGCGGTGTTATTGTGTCAGGGCGTTCTTTTGGGTGGATAAAACCATCTCCATGAGGGCGTCCTTGGCCACGTGTGCCCAGAGGGCGTCACGCTTGCCGTGGGGGCGCACCAAAGTCACAGGCGAACCTGTTTGGGTGTGCATCACCATGTGCGACCCGCCTATACGCACGTCACTGGCGGCCACAAGGCCCTGGGATATGAGTGTATTGACATGCCCCAAGAGCGCCCGCCACTTCACGCGTCCCTCTATCTTAAGAGCCTCCACATGGGACCTAGCCGCCTCGATCATCTCCGCCGATGGCCCACTTGGGGGTTGAGACGAACTTGACGCCGCCACACCGGCACGGACTACCGCCAGTTTCCTTTTGGTGCCCCCACGATTTTTGCCACCTCTGTGGCCGGAAGGCTTTCCAGATACCTTTTGTGCGTGCCGTATAACGCGTTCTGAAATGGCCTCTTGCTGTGCGCGAATCTCATCATCCATAAGGGACTCCTCAATGGCCCTTATCTCACTTTCAACGGAGACAATGGCCTCCACGTAGGGCGACACAGCGCTCACCGCAGCGCCTACTTCTTCGATACGCGTCTCCATTTCCTGGGCATGCATGAGCGCAAGGCGCTCCTCCTCCAGCATCAAAAGTCGCAGCACGCGCTGGGTTTTAGGTGACGTGGGCAGCGACACATAATCCACTACACCGTTGTGGTCTAGATCACCTTTCTCTAGAAACGCGCGCACGCTTGGGGCAAAGAGGCTGTCAGCCATGGCCGCATCGGCCAAAGGCGTGTCGGAAATTATTTTGCGTGCAGATTGGTCCCCTCCCAAGAAACAGCTCGTTTCGAACTTCTTCACCAGGGGAGACAAGTAAAAATCTGGCGCATGAAGTCTGATCTGCCACTCAAAAAGGCGTCGCTCTGGTCCTCTCCCCAAATCAACCACCTCATCATAGCCGGGCGTATAAGTGAGGATCAAACCGCATCCAGCCATTATTTGGCCCTGACCGTCGTAGACAAGCGTTGACCCCATGAAGGGACGCTTTGGCGTGGACACAAAGTAGTTGGACGCAAGGCCTGAAACTGGGGAAACGGGCATCTGGGGGACCATTAAGTAATCATTATCATCTTGCACAAACAAAAGCTGCACGCTTTTGTTCCCCGGCAAAGCACCGTGACGCGCGCCTTTGGCAAGCTCACTCTCAGGATGCATTTGCTTCAACATGTCCGCGTAAAAATTACAAAAACGCCCGTACGTGTCAAAAAGGTCCTTGTGCTTGTGATAAAGTGGCTCTGTCACCTCCTGCAGTCCGTGACCATACATCCGCTCGGCCATATCGGGCACCACAAAGCAAAGACTCTGATACAGGTGCAAAATAGTTGAACTCACAAGTTTTTCAACGGCGTCCCTTTTGCTCATTTGGGGCAAGAAAAAACGCTCTTCCCGTTGCCCCGGACCTTTGTGAGCCCCACCTTTTTGAGGTACTTTTTTGTAAAGATTCTCAAGCACCGGGCGCGTGATCTCGATCACCTTTGCCGCCTCACTAAACACCTCTGCGTAAGTGGACACTTCGGTTTGCCTGGCTTGGACCACCAGAAACTCAGCCAAGGGCACAAGCTGGCTTGGGCGAAATGTGGCCGGCGACAAATCCGCCTCGCACACTAATTCTTTCTCACCGCAGACACTGGCCCATCCAAGGGGGCTCTGGGTTAATAGGACAAAGGCCAAAAATGCTTTTTTCATATCTCAAATCTCGAACACGGCATAACTCATAAAGAAAAATGAACGACTTGTGTATTTTTGTCAAGAAATGAGATGACCTATTACATCAAAATCAAAAACGCGCTCTGTCAATAAAAAACACTTTTAAGTCCTTTGTGGGCGTGAAGTTCTTTGCCTCAAAACGGTACACGCCATCGCTCCCCTTGGTAAGCACCCCGTCAAAGGACGTCAAAACAAGGGTGTCTTTGGTTGGTGGTATCACCTCCAAGCGGAAAGATGTGATAGGCCCCTTCCAGTGGGCGCCTGTGGTCAGGATATAGCGGACCTCGCGCATACCGTAGGTGATGGGGTGCGCGCTGCTTTCTTTATTCTCCTTTGTGGCCGCATCCCTCCCAAACATGGCCAAAAGCGTAGCCCTGTCTTCTCCGCTGATGGCATAATCCGTAAGCTTTTTTTTCTCAGGATTCCCAGAAGGGTCCGTGTCGCGGTGGTGAATAACGATGTCACCCAAAGAAACCTCCTGCCCCGCTTTCTTGGGCGTGTAAGACACCCACTGGTAACCCGTATAGGGTCGGTAGGCGTGGGTAACCTGAATGGTCTTATTGGCCGGAAATGTTTGACGCCAGTAATAGGTAATACAAGTTTGCCAAAGGGGGGTATCATCCGCACCCAAAAGCTTAAGCCCAGCGAGCTTTTTCTTGAGCGCCGCGTCTTTATGGAGCGCGGGCTCCTCCATAAACCCGCCCAGATAAAGGGACGAAAGCGGTATTTTATGCTTCTTCAAGACAGAGGTGATGTCTTGACCATGTTGATCTATGGCTCTCACCTGGACGCTTGCGCCGTAAGTCTGCCCCTCATAGGTGCGGATGAAATTTGTGAAGGCCGCACCGACAACCGACGCGCGCAGGGGCATGACGTGGCTTTGCTCCTGGGAATGAATATCCTCTAAGTACCGGTGTGCGTGATAGGTCTCATCCCAACTTGGCCAAGCGCGTGCCCGGTCAAAAAGCGTGACAGGAGAGGGCGGCAAGGGAAAGGCTACATCTGTCTCAATGTCTTTGGGGCTGTGGTTCGTAAAGGCGTAATCAACCTTGATGTTGTCTACACCGATTTGTAAAACCTCGCTGTCCATACTGATCTGATCCGTGAGGGTATAGGTAATCACGCCCCCCGCAATGGTTGCAGTTGTGTCATTGGCCATCAGGGGCCCCGACAAAAGACCCGTGACCACGAGGGCAAGGACAAAGCGCGTCACGTGCATTTTTAAATCCTCTCAAACTGACTATACATGTGGCGTGCGTCCCCACCAGCGTCGAGGGACACAAGAAACGCAAAGCTCCCCTGCCTGCCCTCAAGATGCACGCCTTTTGTAAAAAGATCCACCCACAGGTCCTGGGCGCTCACTCTATTGGGGCCAAAAAGACCCCGGTAATAGGTGAACCATTCAAGGGTCGGCGCGGGAGCAGCAATGGTTTCCCCTAAGTACGCATCCGCAAGCGCGTCCGTCACCCTGACCCTCACCCAGTTTTCGGCCAAACTTTTGTTGGGGGCCGCGTATCCTTCCAGAAGTCGCACCCTGTCAAGGGCGTCCAAACGGCGCTTATTCTCACGCTCCATGGCGCGCACAATGGGCGCGAAAACGCCGGCCAAGGGCTTGGTCATCTCATGCTTAATATCCACACGCCAAATATCCTGCTTGGCAATGAGATCATTGCTTTTTGGGTTCTTGAAAAAACATGTTTTGAAGGCGTGGGTGAGAACATCCAGATCCAGGGTCAAAAGATCTGGGTAGACGGTGCGCGCGAGCGTGTGCCAGTCTTGAGCCGTCGCCCATCGCACGGTGACGCGCGACTCCTCCAAGACAACGCCCGCTTCCACGGGCAGCCACAGTGCGTCAGGACATCCCGCCTTAGGCATTGAGCAAAATGATGGGTGCGGTCAGGGAGATTTCAGCGCCCGCCACAACATTGACGGCTGCCCCTGCCTCAACAGACACATCCGCCCCTGCCGTAATACTGACATCGATGGTCGCCTCGGCAGAAATAACCTCCCCTGCCGTCATGGTAATGTCAGCACCTGCATCTTCGTCAATCGTCACCCCAGCTGTTTCCGTAATCCCAACACCCGCCGTGGTATTGACAGCAGTACCTGCCGTCATACTAATGGTCTCACCCGCGGTCATGGAAATGGAGGCGGGCGTAAACATGGAAATACCGCCAATGCCTACAACGGAGATCGTGCCCTCCACCACAATGGTCAGGTCCCCTTGAATGTTGAGGGTATAGTTGCCCGTCACATCCTGGGTGAAATTTCCGTTGTTGAAATAATACTCGTTCCCCGCAAAAAGCTCCTTTGTGCGGTTGCCCGCAAACAGCTGAATGGTCTGATCTCCTTCATAGATCTTCCAAACGTTATTGCCCGTGCCGATGGTGGAGTACTTGTTTCCCTGCCAAAGAACTTCGTAATCCCCGCCCGTATCAATCACCTTGATACGATCACCTTGATTGATGTTCGTAAACTGGCTCCCTGTATTGATGAACATGGACTGGTTACCATTGGCGATCTGCAAGCTGTCATTTCCTCGCTCAATATACTTAGAGCGCCACCCCTCAAGAATGGTCAGGGACTTGTCCCCCTTCATCATGTATTGGTCGTACCCGCCTTCGTTCATCTGGTGAAAGTAGGTGCCCTTGCCTTGCAGCTTGAACATGTTCCCTTCACCGATCTTGTAGTTATAGTCTCCTTGAACGGTAAAGTGGTTGTGGGCGATGGGACCGTGGCTGGACAACATGGAGACATTGAGATTGCCACCTGTGATCTCAAGGTTGTCGTCTCCGTCGCCTGCTGGCAAGTCTTGGCCAACGGGGGTTGTTTTGGCCTTGGCGCTGTCCTTGCGCAAAAGGGCCGTATCGCGGTTGCCTCGGTCAATCCAGTACCACTGACTGCCCCACTCCACATGCTCCGTGAAGTTTTGTTTAATATAGGCATCATAGTCTTTTTCTGCTTGGAAATAGACCTGCTCTGAGCCTTTCAAATCCTCATAACGGAACTCGTTATAATTGTCGGGGCCACCATTTTTGGTGGAGTGACTTTTGATGGTGCTTTTGGTGGGCACTTGGGGCAAGTAGGGCGGCATGTGCCCAGGGTTGTTCCACCCACATCCAATGACGAGGGGACGATCAGGGCTGCCGTTGATAAAGGTGACAACGGCTTCCATGCCAATACGCGGCGTAAAGAGAATTCCCCAGCTGTCTCCTGCCCAGCCCTCACGCACCCGCACCCAGCATGAGCTTTTATCATCGCTTGGCCCCGCGTGGGGACCGGACTCATCCCAGTGGAACTTGACCTTGATGCGCCCATATTCGTCTGTCCAGATCTCTTCACCAGGGGGGCCTGTGACCCGCGCCGTCTGCATGCTGTGAATCTTGGGCTTAGGCGTCCTTTCCATGGGGCGGAAAACCGTCGCTTGGGGAAAGGCAATGAAGGAATTCTCGTAAATGGCATGGCCTTCGTAAAGCT
Source organism: Candidatus Puniceispirillum sp. (assembly GCA_013822015.1). Lineage (GTDB taxonomy): Bacteria > Pseudomonadota > Alphaproteobacteria > Caedimonadales > UBA1908 > JACESU01. Next base: position 127,783 of record PNJU01000001.1, read on the forward strand.
CGCTGGAGGCGGTCGCGTGGTGGCGCACGCGGTAGAGGACATACGCCCCATCGGCGCCAGGCTTGTCATACCCCACAAGATTAAACATGTGCCCTTGTGTGAAGAACGGAATGGTGCCTTTGCCTTCAAGGGCGCGCTGGGGCCACAGGTGCGCGTCGTGGCGCACGCCTGTGTAATAGCTGACGGTTTCTTGCTTTGGGATATCTTCCTGGTCCGTCTGGTCAGGATATTCGTAGATAAGGCCCCCCTTGGCCTCGCCGTCCAAGCGCGCAAAAAGAGGTGTTGTTGAGGTCGTGAAGTTATAGTCTGCCTGGGCTTGGGACGATGGCACCACACGCTCCAGGACTTTGCAAAAGCTCACAACATTTTCGTGATAATCAGACTGTTGGGACTTCATAAACTGGGCCGTGTAAACCACGGGACACGGCGCGTGCCCCCCCGGAAGATCCGCCATGACCATGGTGTGGTCCCCGTCCACATGGGTGAAGTAGTAGTAAACACCCTCTTCCTCCAAAAGGCGCGACACAAAATCAAAGCAGGTCTCATTATACTGGACACAGTATTCCCGCGGTGTTTTGCCGTGGGTTGCCGTCATGTCCTGGACCGAACTCACACCATTTTCCTCCAAGATCGTCATGACAATCTGCATGGTGGGCATATTTTGGAAAATGCGGCAGTCCGTCACAAATTTGAGAGTCCAGAACTTGGGATAAAGCACCGCCTCATAGAATGTCTCGTTGTCGTCGTTGGGAGATTGTGCTGTTTGGCTTTGGGACATCTGCCCCACAATGCCGTTGAAGTAGCGTGCACCTGCGCCGCTATTAAAGGAAACCGTTGCAGGCGCCCCCACAAAGCTATCCAGATCCAGGCCCGTTTCTTGGGAAGTCATGAAGAGCTTATACTCAAAGGGTTGGGACAGGATCTCTTCCCCTGAGAACTCGCGCATGTTCAAGGTACCAGAAACGAGGACTCCCTGTCCTAAGGACAAGGATTGGTTGGTTTCAACCATGGTTGTGGTGCTGGTCATGGCTCCCTTGGCGTGTTGCTCCCTTTTACAAAAAGGTAGGCCAATTATACCAGACCCGCAAGGGGTTTACGCGTTTAGGCGCCAAAAGAAGTGGACGAGCACGTGTGGATTTTTCACCTCTATGTCATATTTGCTTGCGCAAAAGGGGGGTATGCCTTAGAGTACTCATATGGAAATGCTTTTGACCTCCTTCTTTTTCTCCTTTGCGCGCTAGCCGCGCATTGACCCCCCATTCCCTCTTGCATGCTATTTTACCTGATCTGAAACCAGATCTCCTTTGAACATAACGCGAGTCATTTGCTATGAAGTTTGCACATTCACTCTTCCTTATCGTTGGCACCAGTGTTGGTGCCGGTATTTTGGCGCTTCCCCTGTCCACGGCGAGCTGTGGATTTTGGGGATCACTTGTGGCCCTGGTCATCACGGGCGCCTTCATGACCTACGCTGCCCTCAACATGCTGCGCGCGCGCCTTTACTTTGCCCAAGGCGCTGACCTCGATACCATGTCACTGGGCCTTTTGGGGGCCCGCGCCGCGTGGATCTTGCGCATCTGTTATCTGTGTCTGCTTTTCGCCCTTGTGAGCATGTACATCACCGTAGGGGCGAACTGGATTGTGGAGCTGTCTCACAAGCACCTTGGGATGCTCGTCCCCCAAGCAACCGCACAGATCATCTTCACCGCCGTCGTTGCCAGCATTATCTACAGCGGGCTTGGGAACTTAGCACAAGTCAATCAATGGATTACGGGCGCGAAGGTCCTCTTTCTTCTGTTGATCATCTGCGTGAGCTTACCTGAAATTAAGCCCCACAATCTGACCGCCTTTGAGCCCAGGGAGGTGCCCGCCACCTTCAGCATGCTGCTCACAACCTTCGGGTTTTCCATTATCCTGCCGTCACTTGCCACCTATATGGAAGGGAATAAGCGCAAGCTCACTCTCGCCCTTGGGCTTGGGAGCCTGATTATTGTCCTCATTTACGCCTTGTGGGAGCTCGTCTGCTTTGGGGTGATTGGAGCCGGCACCCAGGGCTTAGAGGGCATTGCAAAGCTTCAAGACAAAGGAACTGGCGTGATTAATGCCCTCACCCATTTGGTGAGCACCCCTGCCATTCAAACCTTTGGCTTTGGCATCATGCTCACGGCGGTTGTGACATCGTTTTTGGGAGTCGGACAATGCTTGTTCAGTTACGTTATGGACAGTCTGCCCGCCCACGCGCCGCGAAGGGCGCCCCTTGCCATCCTTCTTGGTTTCATCCCACCACTTTTATTGATCCAGCTCTATCCAGCAGGCATTACGCAGCTCCTAAGTCTGGCTGGTATTTTCGTGGCCATTGTCCTTGGTGTCTTTCCTAATGTGATGGTGCTCTCAAGGCCCTATAGGAAAGGACAGAGCGCACTCAAACGCCTTGATGTGAGCGCGTGCGCGGTGAGCCTTGTCTTTTTCTCAGGGTGTGTGGGCTACCAGATATGGGAGCTCCTTAAGAACGGCCTCTAATCCGCCGCTAATGGAGAAACGGTGTGGTGCGTACGCGCCACACCGTTTGTGCCCACTTACCCGGTGCATGGTTATCAGAGCACAAGGCACAAACATGACAGCTACAATTTTGTGGGCACCTCACCCTCAGGCCACATTTTCAAGAAACCCATCTTCCATGAAGGGGTGGTCTATGGTGTAGGTCCTTGCACGCAAAGATATCTTTTCGTGGATTGTATAAAAGCGGATCTTTTTGAAATCTTCGAAATGACTCGGACAAAATGGCGTATTGAGTTTAGATGAGATGAAATGATCCCCTTGGGCTGCACCACACGCATAGCAAATTGATCTATAGTAGCTTGCTTTAATGGTATGGGAGTATTCCATGCAAAAAGACCTCTCTCCCGTGTGCTTGTAAATTTCACGAAGCGCACTTGGCGAAATATAGTCCACATAACTCACAAGAGAACAATAATCCTGGGCGCTAAAGGGAATATACTCATCAACAACCACCCCTTCTTCCTCCAGATCCTCTATCGCATACTCGTCCACAGCCTCAAAGCCTTCGGGTAAAATAATGGCATATACGGGTGTCCGTATGCGGCACCTGTAACAATCCTTTCCTGTTTGCGCCAAGTAAAAGAATTCTGCTTTTAAATTTTCATTCGCTTCTCGTTTATAGATTTTATAGTCAACAGCATCTTCACAGTAGGCGTCTTCCGTCACCATATCCTTCCCGCCTACCCTGCTCTCATCCTGCCTGAGCGGGCTCTTTCCGGGGAGTTGCAACAGATTTTGCTCCCTCATCCACATCCGCAGGGCATAGGCCTGGGCCACCTGTGCGGTTTCAAACTGCCCAAAATACTCATCATGTCGGGCAATCTTCCAGTAACCTTGGGACCTAAAAATCGTGGCCTCTAAAATGGGATTATAGAAATTGCCCTTTTTACTCAGGTGCCAGTTATGTTCTGCATGAAAAATGCGTAGTGCGCGAAACGCGGCCTTGATACGCTGGACGACACCTTCAAAAATAAAGGAAATTTTCAGCGCGAAACGATGTGCTCTTTCTTTCATACTTTCACGCTAGTCGCAGAAGAAAAACAAGACTCTACGATCCAAAACACACCGCCTCCTCTAATTACCATACAGGGCGCTTGTGGTGATTTGGGAAACCGCCGGGCCTAAAATGATAATCATGAGGGCGGGTAAGCTAAATAGCAAAATCGGCAGAGACAAAAGCGCTGGAAGGCGTGAGGCGCGGGTTTCAATTTCAAGGAGCTGCTTTTTGGTAAACTCTTGGGCCAAAATCTGCAAGGTATGAGCAATGGAAACACCCTGGGATTCGGCCTGAATGAGACTGATACAAAGCCCCTTCATCAAGGGCAACTCCACGCGCTGCATCAGATTTTCAAAGGCCATACGCCGCTCGGGCAAAATGCCTAGCTCCGCCGCTGTCACCGCAAATTCCTTGGCAAGCTCAGGATTGTCATAAAGCATCTCCCTAGACAAACGCTCAAAACTGCGCTCGATATTAAGACCTCCCCTTGTACACGACACAAGAAGGTCAATACCGTTGGGCAAATTCTTTGAAATATTGGCGTAACGAGACTTTTTCAAAATATCCAAGAAGTAGTCAAAGGAGCGATACCCCAAAATCACAAAAACGATCAGGATCATATATTTCACCACACTGAGCTGATTGCGCACAGCTGGCACGAAATAGTTTAAGGACGCGTAAGACCCCAAGAAAACGACCAAAGATGTGATACGAAAAAGGGGAATCACATAGGGCGCGCTTTTGGGAGAGAGGCCACACTGCTCAAAGCGCAGGCGCATAGAGCCCGATATATTCTTGTTGTATTTCTCAAGCAGAATACGCACACGCGTGACAAACACGTCAAACACGGTGACCTTCTTTTCTTTTTTATCTTGGAGGTGAAAATATGGGACCGTAATGCGACCTTCTTTAAAGTCCTCCAAACGTTTTTGGGCATAGCTGTTGGTTAGCGTCGAATCCAAAAACATAAAGAAGATGAGTAGACCAAAGAAAATAACACATGCAATAAGAAGAGCTGCATCAGACGACATGATTTCTACTCCACTTTCACATCAACAAGCCAGCGAATGGTTAAGGTTTGGGCAACGGTCAAGCCAATAATAACCATCAGCAAAATCTTGCCAGTCGGATCTTCAAAGAAGTACTGAATATATTCGTTCTTCAAAAAGCTCATGGCGCCCCAAAATACGAAAGGCAGCGCCCCCAGGATCATGCCCGTCATACGGCCCTCGGCTGTCATGGATTTTGCTTTGAGGCGAATTTCCTGTCGGCGGTGGAGCACATATATAATGCTCTCTAAGATTTCAGCCAAAGGGCCTCCCGTTTGACGTTGAATCACAAGAGCCGTGACAAAATACTGAAAGTCCCGAAGCGCCACACGTTGTGATGCGGAGCGCAGCGCGTCTTCAAAGGTAATGCCAATTTCTATTTGTTCAGAGATTTGACGAAATTCATTTCCTACGGGATCAGGCACCTCGCGCGCCACCATTGGCAGCGACCGGTCTAAACTATGTCCGGCCTTAATGGCACGCATAATGATATCAAGGCCCGTTGGTAAAAGTTCCATAAACTTGTCATGTCTTTGGGAAATGAGACTTTGAATCACGATCATGCTAATACCAACGGCGCCTACACACCCAAAGGCCAGGGCCGACAACGCGGAAACACCAAAACGCGTATAAGCCAAAAGAAAAATGACAAAGACAAGAAATGTCTCGACCAAAAGCAGACGCGTAAGGCTAATGGTCAAACCGCTCTGATAAATCTTGAGCTGGATCCAGCTTTCGTCCTTAATGGTGGACAGATATTTATGAAGCTTTTTTTCAATGAGCTTTTGTCTTTGATAGTGAAAAAGGTGTACCTCTTTCTCTTCATGGATCTCCTCGGGTGCAAAAGCGTTCAAACGCTCTTTGATGTGAGAATCGGCCCGCATCTCATCCAAGATATAGCTGGCCGCGTAAAAGAGCCCCAAAAACAACATGAAACCGAGGATTGACGCCAGAAGAATTTCGCTCATTGGGCAGGCGCCTCATCACGCAAGCTCGCCAAGAATGGCTTATCCATGGAAAAGACTTTTGCCTTTTCAAATATATGAGGCTTTTTTTGGCAACACACATAACGCCCTATGATGGCCCCAGAATCATCATCGTGATCATACTCAAAGCGGAAGATGTCTTGGTGCAGGATGTCCTCCCCCTCCATCCCGAAGACCTCCGTGATCTGCATCACACGTCTGATGCCGTCACGCATGCGCGCCACGTGCACCACAAGATTGACGGCGTCGGCAATGTAACTGCGAATGACATGGTTTGGCAGTGCGTGCCCCGTCATGAGAAGCATGTTTTCAAGTCGGTGGAGCGTCTCATCAGCGTTGTTGGCATGGATCGTTGACATGGACCCATCGTGACCCGTATTCATGGCTTGGAGCATATCAAAGGCTTCAGCACCACGGCACTCTCCCACCACAATACGATCGGGACGCATACGCAACGCGTTCTTCAACAACTCGCGAATACTGACCTCACCCACGCCCTCAATGTTGGGCGGACGTGACTCTAAACGCACCACGTGGGGCTGGGCTAAGCGCAATTCTGCCGCGTCCTCAATGGTTACAATACGTTCTTTTGGATCAATGAGCCTTGAGAGGGCATTCAGGAGCGTTGTCTTACCCGAGCCCGTTCCCCCTGACACAATGATATTGACGCGGCATCTTGCCACCACCTCTAAAAACTCTTTCATGGGCTTTGAGAGATTTTTTTGTGCAACCATTTGATCAAGACCAATGAGGGTCTTGGAAAATTTACGGATGGAAATGGAAACACCATCAAGGGATACAGGCGGCACAATCACATTCACGCGGCTCCCGTCCTTAAGGCGCGCATCCACCATGGGACTTGTTTCATCCACTCGGCGACCAATATAGTTCGCGATACGCTGGGCCATCTGGAGCACATGCTTATCGCTACGAAAGTGAACATTGGTGCGGTGAAGTTTGCCGCGGTGCTCGACATAGATTTGCTCATGGCCATTGACCAAAATATCCGTAATGGCCGGGTCATTCACAAGGACCTCCAAAGGGCCAAGGCCGATCATATCATTGACAATATCGTCCACAACCGCCGTTTGCTCAATGTGCGACAAGCGAATAGAGGCCTCAATCAATTGGTCCCCCACAAAACGCTCAACGGCATTTTTAAGATCTTGGCGCTGCATGCGCGAGGCTGTCGACAAATCAATTTGCGCCACCAGCTTTTCAAAAACACGGTCCCGGAACAAAGCAAGTGAAGGCGTCAGACGGGTTGTCTTCACCTCATAAACAGGAATATCCTCTTCACTTTGTTTGATTTTTTGGTCGTATACAAGAGCCTCGACAACCTCGGGAGAAGAGGGATGCTTTACTCCATCTGAGTCTTTACTGCCAAAACGCGCCATACCTGTTCTCTTTTTTTATTCTCGTCTCAGAACAAGTGTAGCACTCATTCAGCTTACCAAAACAGTCCTTTTTTCTTGGCCTTAAGTTCGCGCCCAATCAGAAGCTGCACAAGACCGGGCAGCGCCTTGGCAAAAGGACCTGCCTGAGCAGAGACAGGCTGTCCTTTATTCAGCGCCTCAAGAACGCCTGCATTATCAAAGGGGAGACAGTGATCCACACTGCGATGCACAACTTGCTCAAACGTCGCCTGGGGAAATTCGCCTTTTTTGTACTCACCCACACGGTTTGCCACAACAAAAATACGCTGCTGTGCAGGACCTACGGTCTTGGCAAGGTCCAAATACCGCGCCGTATCGCGTACGGACAAAAAGGTCAAATCACACACAATGATAAGCACTTGAGACTCAGCCACCACAGTCTTCATCAGATTGAAATCTAGGTTTTTTGGACAATCAATAATTGTGTAGTGAGAGCTTTGCCCCAAAAGACTCAGGGTTTTTTTAAGGGAAGAAACCTGGGGTACGAAGTGATCCTGAAGGGCCAGCTGTGCCGTTGCAATGGATAGGCGGTCCGTATGGGAGACAAATGCTTTTTCAACCATACTCATATCTATGTGTTCTTCCGGCCCTAAAAGATCCACAAGTCCTGGCAAAGGAGATACGTCAAAGAAATAACACAAGACACCTGCATGGAGATTCAGGTCCATGAGATAGATGCGTTTATGGAGTGTATCCGACAACATCCACCCAAGATTTGCTGCAATGGTTGACGTACCAACACCGCCACGGGCGCCAAGAACGGTCACAACATTGCCGGCCCCCAGAAAGCTCGTTGCCTGCTGCGGCACGGCGCCTTTTTGGACGGCCGAAATATTGCGCACCACAAGATTTTCAGTGAGGGGCTTCACGACATAATCGCGCACACCCAGATTGACAAGGCCGCGAAACACACCCACGTCGTTTACGTGCCCGATGGCAATAACTTCCACACCAGGCTCACACACATCCGCAAGGCGTGCCATATCCGAAATGGGCAGCTGTGATTTTGACACATCCACCAAAAGGACTTTGGGGGAGCGATTGACCTTCAGATAACGTTGTGCATCCTCCAGGTCCCCCTTCATAATCACTGGTTTTAAACCAAGATCACCGTAGGAAACCTCATGTAGGACCCGCTCAGACTCTGTGTCGGTGACGAACGCCAAGAATACATCTGAGTCCGTACCACCTTTTTTTTCAGCCACAATCGTCCCCTTTATATTTTTATTTATTACCCTGCTGTGGAGGCAGCCATCTGCGTCGTAGCAGACTGAAGTCCGGTATTTGATGATTCATTTCCACCAGAACCACCTGAAGCACCCGTTCCTCCACTTGGTGATTTTATCGCATCTTTTCTGTATCGATCAACCGATTTCGCAAGAAAGGTACCATCCCCATCGGCAAGTTTGGATGCTTCATAAATATCCTTGGGCTCGGCCACCATATGGGCAAAGTTACGCTCATTCACGCACCCAAAGTGCGCCTCAAGCTCTGGGGGCTCACCCGCATCCATGTATTCCTTCCATCCAGGACAGTTGGGCGGGATCACTTCATACTGATCAATGATCACCATGAGACTTTTGTGGGCGCCGTGCTTGTGCTCCGCTGCCACAGAGTCTAGGTGCTGAATTTCAATGCGGTGAGGCAAGACCCCCAACGCTTTGAGCTGACGACGCAGGGACGCCGCACGGCGCGACGCTGGCCCCGTCTTTTTCATGTCTTGCACGACAATGCGCGCGTAAATAGGCGTGGGCAGCGTTGCCTTAGCCAAGAGAGCTTCTAGTTTATGGCCATCCCCCTTTGTGTGCGCGATGGAGAAACTCTCAAAGTGAGAATGCCTTTTGGCCTCCGTCTTCCATGGACCGCGCGGAATCACGTCATGCATCTCGTCATAGCTACACCCACCCGCAAGGAGGGAAAGCGTCAAGGCGGCCGCAAAAAAATGTTGTCTTTTCATTATGGTCACTCCACATAAAATCCGGCGGAACTCTCAAGATGCTGTCCGCTTGGAATATTGCGCCCTTCGACACGGTTAAGCCTTTTAAGAAGCAGCATCTCAAGGGGAGAGGCAAACTTCAGTCCATCCGTTGGCAGCGTCAGCTTCTTGGGCGACGACGGATTGACGATATAAGGCGTCACAATAATCACAAGTTCCGTACGCTTGCTTTGGAAATTTGTAGAACGGAACAAAGCACCAATAATGGGCAAATCACCAATACCTGGCAAATCTGTAAGTGTGCTCGCCATGGTGCTGGACAAAAGCCCCGCAATGGCAAAACTTTGACCGCTTGCCAGCTCAACGGATGTTTCCGCCTTACGTGTCTTTAAACCGGGCACCGACACAGCAACACCGTTGATGGGATAGCTCAGCTGGATGCTTGTATCCAAATCGCTCACCTCAGGCTTCACACGCAAGTTGATCATGTTTGACCCCAAAACCGTAGGTGTAAAGGCCAAGCTGATACCAAAGGGTTTAAACTCAATGCTAAGAGACGTGTTGCTTTGGGGCACGGGGAACGGATATTCACCACCCGCCAAAAAGCTTGCGGTTTCTCCAGACAAGGCGATCAGATTTGGTTCCGCAAGGGTCGTTGCAAGCCCCTCTTGCTCAAAAATATCGAGCAAACTTGTGACATCGGTCACGCCGTCGTTTGCACGAAATCCAAGACTCCCAAAGGGCGCGTTTGTCGAGGTTGTGTCGCGCACGAAAAGATTCGTCGCCGTATCAATGGGCGCGCGCCCCGTGAGCACACCATAGGTAAAGTGACCGGGTGAGTTCACATTCAAACCCCAGTTGGGTGACAGGCGGTTCAAAACCGAGCGCTGGACTTCCGCAAACTTCACGCGCAGATAAACTTGCGCAGGTGACGTCACAGCAAGGTTGTTAATGACTTTCTCATCTTTGTCGAGATAGTGGCTGGCGATCTCCTCGATGTCCCTGGAGGCTTTGGGCGAGGCCACATCACCTGTGATCACAATACCCTGGGGAGAGGACGTGAATCCCACTTTCTCGTCTGGGTGCACTTTTGCAATGGCTGTGCGCAAGGAGGAAAAGGGGTGTGTCACAACCACGGATATCGCCTCGGAAGCGCCTGACTTGCTTTGCAAAATGATGGTTGTCACCCCTTGATGCTTTCCATAGAGATATGCTTTCTTTTGTCCGTGGTTCTGCACGTCCGCAATCTCTGGATTGGAGACAAAGATCTCTCCAATTTTGCCATCAAGGGGCAGCTCCGTTGCCGTGTCTTTCTCAATGGTGATGGTACGCGTCGCAGCTTGGAGTTGAGCACTTAAGATAAGGGCAAAAACAACGCCACAAAACCGCGCAAGAAAACCCATCATCTTGCTTTTTTTATAATTTTTTTGTGTTTCCATGATTATTTCCCTGCTGCACTCATGGTGCCTCTCAAGATAACGACATCGTCAGGACCGGGTGCGGTGGTTTCAACTGGCGCACTCAATGTCTGAGGGGCATCTGCGGACGGACGCTTGTCCTTCTCGCTTTCCTTATCACCCGCAGGCGCGTCTCCACTTGTTGTCACATCGGACTTTGATGGCGGTGTAAACGCGCTGTACATACTGAGCGTCACATTTCCTTGCTGCATCGCCGTTGCAATGGCAGCCGCTTGGCTTTCTGTTACCTCTACAGTAATATTCTTGGGTGCTCCCTTATCCTCAGCGTCTTCCTCCTTGGAGTATTTATCGTCCACCGCAATAATACGTGCCCCACGGATGGTCTTTTGCTGCCCCTGGAGATTAATATTATCCGAGGAAGGCAAAATCACATCCACGTAATCCCCTGGTGAAAAGTGTGCACTGGGGTTAGCCACTTTACTCAAGGGGATCACTTGCCCGCGCAGCCCCGGGCGCACGAAAGCCGTCACAACACTTTTTGTCCCAATATCAATGAGGTCCGTCTTCTTAAGGGGTTCCCCCTTTGAAACAGAGCTTCGCAAAACCGCTCCATTGAGGGTTTTCAACTCTTTCTCATCTTCTTTGCGGAAGTAATCTGGTTGGAGGGCACTGGCTGGCCATGGCTTCCATTCAAACTTGTTCAGCTCAAGGCGCGTTCCTTCCAAAACGTCACTGGTTGCCACAAGCACCATCACTGTCTTCGCTTGATGGGCGACAATTTGCTGTTTCTGCTCAACACTTTTTTGTGAGAAGTAAACAAAGATTGCCACTATGAGTGCAAGACAGAATGCGGCAAAAAGACCGATTGCGTTCTTCAAAGTCAAACTCCTTTACGTCTCTATAAAATGAACCGCCAGGGCGCCACAAAAAATGGCAATACCGTACGGAATCATGGCTTGTTCTCGCATGGGAGGCGCTGGCACCTCCTTCACTCCTACAAAAGGAATATGCACCAAAATATTTGTCAGCACCTGGGCAACCCACGCGCGCAGGGCATTGATATATACATAGGCCAAATGGTATGCCAGTGCCAAAAGGCCGCCCACACAGGCCATGGCCAGAAGGAACTCCCAAAACAAATGAGGCGCAAACCACAAAGCGCACACCGCAATTAACTTCGAGTCTCCAGGACCAAGGGCCTTAAAATAAAAGAGCACAAAGCCAACCACCAGCGTTCCAAGCGCAAACAGAAGAGGAGTCAGCGCGTGGGCAAATCCACCCACAAGGGCGAGCTTAAGAATGTAGAGCGCAATTAAAAAGAGGATGATCTCGTTTGGAATCTCCCAATAAAGAAAGTCCCAAACCGCAGCAATAAAACATGCAAGAAGCAAAATCGCCTCAAACCCTCCCAAAAGGACCTCCAGTTTTTTATTTAATTTTTAGATTATTTGTTCCAAAACCCTAAAAAAAGAGTTAATCTCGGGAAGATAATCACAAAAGACAGGCTACGATGCAAAAAGGGCAACTGCAAGATATTTATAGGTATTCCCGCTTCTTGATCATTCTTATGTCTTGCTTAAGTTGTGGATGCGACAAAAATACATCACCCACAGCCCACTCACAAGACGATGACCTCAAGCGTGTTGCCCAACGCTTTGAAGAATCAGGCGATCACGGGTCAGCCTTCACATTTCACAAGCAAGCGCTTGACAAAGATCCAAGCAACCCACACCTCATGGTTCAGGTGGGCGAGAGCTCCTGGAAAATGGGAAAATACGACGAGGCGACTTTTTACGCCAAGTCTGCCCTGGAAAAAGACCCCACCTCCTTTGAAGCGCGCCGTCTCATGGGGCGTATTTTACTCGCCCAAGAAAAGGGAAGTGAGGCAATGGCCTTGTTCGAGGGGCTGCTTGCTGAGCGTCCAGAGGATCCAAGCCTCTTAAGCTATCAAGGCGTTTGCTTTGACATGGCAGGAAACCATGACAAAGCCCAGACACTCTACCGCAAAGCCCTTGAAAAGGAGCCCCTTAACCGGGGCTTTATGTCCAATCTTGGCCTGTCCCTCACGCTTTCTGGGCACTATAAAGAGGCCATCTCTCTTTTGGAGCAAGTCAAGGCAATGCCGGGCGCTGGCGTGCGTGACAGGCACAACCTGGCCCTTGCCTATGGACTTTCAGGAAATTTAGAAAAAGCGGAACAAATCTATAGCGTCGACACAGACCCGAGCATCACCCGGCGCAATATTGAACGTCTGTCCGTTATCAGTGGAAAAAATCCCCACGCACCCGCCCATGTGGACACACCACAGCTCTTGGACAGCCTGCGTAGCGATGCGCCTAGCATGGGCCCTGCCTCCTCGCCTGCCCCACAGCCCACAGCCCTTACAAAAGAGGCGCCTCTTCCAGCGCCGGAAAGCGACGCAGCATCACCTAAAGAGCAATCGGAAGCCACAACCACCGATGAGCTCACGCCTCTTTTAGAGGATATTGGGACACCCGCGCCCCAAGAAAAAAATTTTCAAGAAAAGGACAAAGGCCAAACGCCCGAGCCCGACACGCTTAAACCACTTGATCTAGACGAAAGCAACGGGAAAGATGAGGACTGAGCTGATAACGCCTAACATCTTTACAAACAATGAACAAAGACTTGACGCATTCTTATCTTTGGCATAGAATGTTAATATCATCACACAAACAGGGGGAGGACATAGATATGGCCGCAAAATCATTCAACAAGTTTACTAACGATGCATTCGGTGCTTTTAAGGACTTTAAAATGCCACGCGTGGATTTCGAAGGCGCCATGAGCGCCCATCGCAAAAACATGGAAGCCTTCACAAAGGCGCAACGCGCAGCCTTTGACGCTGTAAAGTCTTTGTCACAAGCCCACCAGGACTACCTCAAGGAAGCCTTTGGTGACATGCGTAATCACATGAAAGAAGTGACGCAAGCCAAAAGCCTAGAAGACCGCATCGAGGCACAAACACGCCAAATGCGTGCCGCTTTTGAAAAAGCAATGTCCCATGGACGTAACATGTCACAAACTTGCCAAAAGGCGCAAAAAGAGGCCTCTGATGTCTGGTCAAAGCGTTTCTCCGAAGGTGCCGCTGAAGCAAAGGGCATGATGCGCAAAGCACAAGAGACTGTCGCCAAGCAAGCTAAGCACTAAACGTACATAGAAACCACCACAAAGAAACCTCGCCTCCTTTGGGGCGAGGTTTCTTTGTATCCACGCCCCCACTTGTGACGCTTCCCTAAACCAAAAAGTCTAGAAGCTCCTTTCTTCTTTTCAAATATTTTCCTAATCAGCAGACAGTCTAAAATCAGGCATAGACAAGGCAAGGGTAAGCGCGCCGCAGTATACCAAGACAAATGCGCGCATTGGGTGTCAAGTCTGAGACGATCACCATTTTAAATGGGTACGCATCATAAAGGGATTTGTGTCATTTTAAGCAGCTCTTGTCCCGCCCTTAGCGTCTAAAAACAAAGTGTTTTCCCTCACCATGCACACGCAACCCATGGCACCTCCAACAGTTTTGATCGATGTTGTCTTGTCAAAATACGCGAACTCAGCTATTGAGGATAGGAGAACCCAATTGCATAACTCAAGGACATCACATGCCTAAAGTGACATTCATCACGCCAGATAATAAAGCCGTCGAAATTGACGCACCTGAGGGCCTTTCTCTTCTGGAAATTGCGCACATGAACAGCGTTGAGCTAGAGGGTGCCTGCGAAGGGTCTCTTGCATGCTCCACATGCCACGTGGTTGTAGATCCTGTCTGGTTTGATAAACTAGAGGAAGCAACAGAAGACGAAGAAGATATGTTGGACCTGGCCTTTGGCCTGACGCACACCTCCCGCTTGGGCTGTCAGATCATCATGACACCTGAGCTTGATGGTTTGGTCGTACGCCTGCCCGAGGGCACCCGTAACATGCTTCTCGACTAAACCACGACACAAGGAGGCGTCCATGGCCATGACCTGGCTTGATACTTATGACATTGCCATTGCGTTGGAAGAGGCCCATCCAGACGTAGACGTGACGCACATCCGTTTTACGGATTTATGGCAGATGGTCCTGGCCCTTCCGGATTTTGCGGACGCGCCCGAGCGTTCCAGCGAACGCATTTTGGAAGCCATCCAAGCGGCCTGGTTGGACGAGCGCGTCTAGCCCCTCAGGACGCCTCGCGGGCACCGCTGATGAATGCCATGGGGCAGAGGTAGCTGAGGACCGCTTTGGCGTTACGGGAAAGAGTGTCAAAGGACTTGGCCGTGGCAAAAATGCGGTAAGTTAAGCCTGGAATTTTGAGGTCTATGGGTTCAAGATCTGGAAAGGCCTGGGCTACATAGTCGGGCAAATACCCGCATGCAATCCCCTGATCCACAAACCGTGCAATGACATCCCAGCTGGTCGCCTCAAGGTAGGTTTCAAGGGGGCGCCCGTACGCCTCTTGATAGGCGCGCTTGAAAAGACTCACCTCGCGCCGCTCATCCGTGAACATCACGATGTGCTCAGGCAGATGGGGAAAGCGCTTTGAACGAAAAAGACGAAAAGCCCCCTCATGCATGAGCGCCGTTTCAAAGACAGATAGATCTACATTATCAATGAGGAATGCAATCTCCGTGGACGCGCTTAAGAGGCGTTCCCTGGCCACGTCAGGTGTATACATGCGCAGACGCGGTACAAGGAGGGGGTAACTCTCTTTAAGGCCCTTCAGTTTTGGCGCCAAGAGAGACATGGCCACACTTCGCGGACACACAATCTCCACCTCTCCCTGGGGCGGCATATTGGGGGAAAAAAAAGCATCCTCAACGGCTTGAAGTTTCTCAAGAATGGGGCATAGGAGCGCAAAAAGAAGCTCGCCCTCCCCCGACAGGGAAAACTTATTACGCTGGTGCACAAGAAGGGTTTGCCCTGTCATGCGCTCAAGGGACGTGATGGCTTGACTGACAGCCGACTGGCTGACACGGTTTTGGGTGGCAGCTTTGGTGACGCTACCCATGCGCGCTGCGTCCACAAAGTACTTCATGTGGGCAAGGTTTGAGCGCTCAAGCATTGTGGTATCCCCCTGTTATATTTGTTTCTTGTACTAGATGGCTCCCCTGGAGAGCATGGCCAGCGTATCCGGCACAACGTCTTTTCCTTTTATATGAATCTCATGCCAGAGTGCAAAAAATAAAAGCTCCCACGCCGCAAAAAGCGCCCGGTCATCGTTTTGTGCAAAAAGGAACTGGACATCACGCTTGTCCATGATTTCCGCAACCCCTTCTTGGCGTGACACCAAAGTGCCCAGGCGATGCCCCTTGGACGCGATCCACTGGGAAACCGGCACGCGAAAGCCTCGCTTTTTGGCAAAAGGTGCGCTTTCGGGCAGGTTTTTGGCCAACCACGCACGCACAATCCATTTTCCGTAACGCCCTTGAACCCGTGCCTTTTCTGGCAAGGACGCGCAAAAGGCCCCGACCTCTGGGTCAAGAAATGGCGTGCGCCCCTCTAGGCCATGGGCCATGAGGCAACGATCGAGCTTCACCAGTAAATCGTTGGGCAACCATGTCATTTGATCAAGGCGCTGGGCCAGATCAAGTTTGGACATCCCCTGCCCTTTCAAATCCTTCTCAAGGGCGCCATATGCGTCGCGCCAATCCTCTAGATGGTAGCTTCCCACCTTCAAGCGGTCTACAAAGCCTTTTGTGCGGTTTTTGCCGCCCCCCAAAAACCAGGGCAGGCGCACCTTTTGATAGCGACGGTACCCGGCAAACATCTCGTCTCCCCCTTCGCCGGACAGGACGACCTTCAAATCTTGGGCCGCAAAGGCGGCAAGTTTATAGGTGGGCAGCATGGCTTGGTCAAACATCAGGTCATCACAGGCCTTGGCCACAAGAGGCAGTGTCTTCCAGAAATCATCTTGGGTAAAGTCCAGCTCATGGTGGTCACTGTTAAAGTGACCCGCCATGAGGCGTGCCTGTTCACGCTCGTCGTGCACGTTTGTGCCCGTAAACCCAATGGAATAGGTGCGCACGCGCGTGCCAGATTCTTCGCTCATGAGTTTGAGAAGGGTCGCTGAATCGAGGCCGCCTGACAAGAAGAGGCCGTATGGCACGTCAGAGCGCAGGTGCACCCGTACGCTACCACGCAGGACCTCCTCAAGCTCCTTTTGAAGAACGTCTTCTCCCCGCACCCGCGGGGCAAAGGCTGGCAGATCTTGCTGGTAACGCGCCGTGATGCGCCCGTCCTCGATGACAAGGGTCTCACCGGGCAACACGCGTTTCACAAAACCCACGGCGGTTGCGTCCCCAACGCCAAACCCCAGCTGCAGCGACTGGGCGCGAGCATGGGGGTTCACGATGGACTGGGCAAGACCCGCACGCACCAAAGGGGCAATCTCTGAAGCAAAGGCTATGCCGCCCCCTTCAAGGGCCACATAGTAAAGGGGTTTAATGCCGTAAGGATCACGGGCCAGGATGGCCAAGTCTTTCTTGCGGTCAATCAAGCACAGCGCAAACATACCACGCAGATGGCCCGTCATTTCCCGGGCGCCCACATCCTCGTAAACGGGCAGCGCCGTCTCGCTATCGGAGCGGGTCGTAAAGGGATACGACGCGTATTTGGCGTGGAGCTCCACATAGTTATAAATCTCGCCGTTCATCACAAGGCTGAGGTCCTGCCCTTTTTCCAAAGGCTGGTGCCCGCCTGCCACGTCAATAATGGACAAGCGTGTGTGCACAAGGGCCACGTGATCCATGATTTTATGGTCGGCGTCGTCGGGCCCGCGGTGCGCAAGAGACTCTTGCAGCTTCACCAACACGTCCTCGTCCGGCACGTGACCCTTGGGCAGCAATAATCCTGCAATACCGCACATCTTAGAAAAATCTCCTCTTTTTATGGGGGCGCCTTAAGTCCTTCACGCGCTCAAAGAAGGCAAGATACTGGGCCACAACCGCTTGTTTGGAAAAATGCTCTTGATAGGTCTGGTACCCCGCGACCGCCATGGCCGCAGCTTTGTCTTTATGCTGGATCAAATCCTGCAAATGGGCAGCCAAGGAGGGGGCGTCCTCAAGGGGCGCAATAAGGCCATCGTGACCGGGTGTAATCAGGCCAACGGCACCCTTGCTTGCGGCGGCCACAACAGGCCGCTTATGAATCCAACTCTCCAAAATCACGTTACCCAGGGGCTCAATGCGCGAAGGGCACACATACACATCGCATGCCCCGAAGAGCGCGCTCACGTCCTGTTGCCATCCAATAAAACGCACCCGCGCCTCAACTCCTTGGGATTTTGCAAGGGCCTTGAGGGCCGCCGCCTCCTCTCCCTCGCCGCCAATCCAAAGGTAGGCCCCAGGCACGTCCTTGAGGGCGCGAATAAGCACATCAAAGGCTTTATCCTGATGGAGGCGCCCAAGGGTCAGCAAAAGGGGCGCGCCCTCTGGTGTCTCAAACTGCGCCCGTGACATGGGCGGGGTCGGGACGGGTGCGGCGGCAAAGTTTGGGAGGTAAGCCGTGTAGGGCTCTTGCCAGCCTTTTTCGTGGAAATAGGACACGATGTCCTGGGTATTGCCCACAAGAACATCCGCCTTTTGGTAGTACTTGAGATCATAGTAACCACCAAGTCTTGCCACATATGTGAAGTCGCCCGAGGGGCACAGTTGGCTGGCGCGGCTCATCCAGGTCAGGACAATATCAGGTTGAAACTGGGCAATTTGCGTTTTAAGGAGGCACCGCGTCCCCAGATCGAAAAAACCTGAGAAGGGGGCCGTTGTCACCCCCACGCCGTAGGCCTCAAAAGCCTCCAAAAGGTCCGTGTGCGGGCGCGTGACCACATGCTGGGTTACAGATGGCTCCTCAGCAAGAGCGCACACAAGGCGCTTGAAGAAGCCTTCCGCGCCCCCATGCTTGGCACCCGCCATGACCTGCATAACGCGTAAAGTCTCACCCACACCCATCACTCCAAACACTCGCCCATAGGATGTGTTAACAAAAACGCGCGCTCAATGTAAGTCTTTTACGATCTAAAGCATACGCCTTAGGATATTGTCCTTACGCACGAAGTGGTGGTAAAGCGCCCCCACAATATGGGCCGTAAAGGACGCGTAAAGCACGTAAGGCAAAAACACGTGAACCGTGTGAAAGAACTTACCCAGATCCGGTGAGATTCCCTCGCCCTTAAAGGTCATGAGGCCAAAGAACGGCACCCCATAGGAGGAATAGCTCATCAAAAAGCCCGATAGGGCCATGGAGAACATGAGCGCGTAGAGAAGATAAATATTGAGGTGTGCCAGAAGGCTCTGCCACGCGGGCATATCACCGGGCAAGGCGGGCACGGGATTTGCCAGCCGCCACAAGAAGCGCACCAAGACAAGGGCCAGGATAGTCACACCCACAGATTTGTGGATCATATAGATTTGGCCGCGCACAGGGTTTGTTTGATCCATATCCGTCATAATGAGGCCTGCGATCACAATGCCGATCATGGCCAAGCCCACAACCCAGTGCAAAACCTTTGCCAACCATCCGTATTCTTCAAGTGTATTCTTAAGCATTTTAAATGCCTCCCAGTATGTTAACTAACAAAAGACTAGCTTAAGGCGTCTGTCCAATCAATTCAAAAACACCCGTTATTGACGCCGTGGTCGCTCTATGTCCAAATAAAATCAATGTCTACGCAATAAGATAAGGACGTGCATGGGGATTATCTTCTTCCTTGTGATAGCCTTCGCCCCCGCGCTCTGTGGGTGCCACGCTGCACCCTTCGATGATGAGGAGCGCGCATACGTACGGCCTCCACATGACATTCTCGCCTATAAGCTTGGAGGCCATACACAAGATCTTTGGCGCTTAAAAGCTCTACAACACACCCTTTATGCCTCCCCGAGGGCACTCGTGCACCCGGCAAACTTTGACGAGCAACACGGGCATTTTTTCGGGACCATGGGAAGCGCGTCTGTCCTAGACGTGATGAATAAGATAGCGCCCCTTCCCCCCATGCGAGGCCTCATGTCGCCCGCATCCTTTGGGCGGCAAACATGGTTTTATACGGTTCTTTTTTCTGGGACAACACTCCTGCGCTACGCCAAGGAATTCAAAAATCTTCAAAACAAGAGTTGACAATATAATATCAACACGATCACTTTTTTATTGAACACAATGATTTCACACTCTATATAAACAGCATACACATTATTTTGACAAAAAAAAGAACATGAAACATCTTCTCTCCTGCCTCACACTTCTGACAACAGCCCTGCCCGCCTTTCTATGGGCGTCTGATTCCAGTTCATCTTCCCCTGTGCACATGGTCGCGCGCGGTGATCAAAGGGCAAGTGCGTCCTGGCAAGGGGAGGCGCACCTTTCTCTCCCTTCTTCAAGCCAGAACAATCCCTTTTTGTCAGTAGGTAGAGACCCCTTTTCAACAGCAGCACTTTTCGGTGGCCCACACGTCAGCGATGACAGATTCTTCTCCCAGCTTAATAGATCTGATTTCCGCAGCCCTTTCTCACCAGACATAGGCGTCAAGCCAGACCTCTTTAAATCACTTCTTGAACCCGACGCCCCCTTAAGAAACAAGCCCCCAAAGCGGGAAGGATATCTCCTGCCCCCACTCGAAGGGGTGCGCTCCGTCCTTGAGGATCTTTACAAGCCCTTTGGCATTGATCTCCAGGAAAAGCCGTCCCACCAGATGCTACGCTACATCATGCCCACCCTGAATCTGAGGCCCTTCACCTTAGACCTGTCGGCGCTGAAACTCACTTTTTTGGACCACATGCAAGATACCAAAGCGCTTGCTGAAAAGGACCCCGCTGATCTTTCGGATCATGAAATTGTGCGCCTGTTTAGGTATCTCACATCTGATTTTCTTGCAAATTCTCCCCATCCTGGGGCACTTGCGCGTCTCATTGCCCTCCCCCACGCACGCGGCGTCATTTTAAACGCCACCCAGGAAGAGCCGGACCTGATCCTTGGAGCCATTGAAAGGAATCTTACGGACCTGCGAAAAACCGTGGTGCACGCGCTTTTCGACCAGAGCGACATCTTTGCCCACGCCGTCAACCACCCTTCCTTCTATCTGCGCGGTGGCGACAAAGAGTCACCCTGCGCCCGTCTTATAACGTCCCTGTCTTTGCCCTTCCCCAACAACAACAAACTCCTTTTTAAAATGCTAGGCGACCCCACGTGTTTTGGGCGCATGCAAAGTGCTGCTGACCTCGAGGGGGCGAAACATCCCTTTGCAGGCCTTGTCATGACAGCCATCCTGTTTAATAAAGCGAAGGTCTTGGATTTTCTTTTTGCGCACCATGAGATTGTGAGTGTCTTACGCTCATCCAAAGACGAAAAAGACCGAGACACCCTTATGACGGCGCTCGGATGCGCTGTTGCCTTGGACAAGCGCGAGGTCACAAAATCCTTTTATAAAAGTGCTGGCGTTTTCCAGCATCTGGTTTCACTCATTGTGGATCAAGAGACCAAAGTCAACGTCAACATAGGCCTTCTCATGTCACTGAGCGCACGCACGGCGCAGGACATTGACGCCCTGACCTATCCAGCGGTGATGGCCCATGTGAAGGGGGACCAGACTCTTACAGATTTTGTTCTCAAGAAGTCCAAAAGGGAGCACAACGCATACCTGATGCGCGCACTCATCAGTGACGACGGCTTCCCCATAAGCGACCAGCACCTTCACAAAATGATCCAGATTCCTGCCCTTTGGCAGGCGCTCGCACCGCACATGCAAGACGCGCTTCTTGCCCGTCTGCAGGGCAGCACGCCCGACCTCACACGGGAGTCCTTAGAGGCGACACACAAAACCCTCACGGCACGCGAGGCCTTGGCCACGGGACGCCCCCATCTTGCAGCCACCTTTGAAGAGGCATCGCCAGAATCAGCCGCGCGCTTTGCAGCCCTTGCCCAGCGTTTATCGAACCCGCACCTGACGCAGGAAGAGCGCATAACCCTGCACCAGGAAAAAGTTGAACTTCTTACGCAAACAGAGAATTTGTTGCCCCATGTGCACACGCCTTGGAACCACGCTGATGTGAATGGTGCCTATACTAAGGGGCTCTTTGGGCAGGGGGTGAGGATCCTTGTCACCGAACCTGGCGCCATGGGAGATGAGCAAAAAGAGGGACTTTTGGCCCAACACTTGTCCGCGCGCACGTTTTTTTCACTTAATAAAGGATCCTCTCACAACACGGGTGTAAGCTCCCTGGTGACCCAGGTTGCACCCTGCGCCCAGATCACCAGCATCCCGACAAAGAAAATAGAACACTTTGGGGAGGATCTGAAGAACGGTGCTTTTGCCTTCATCAATTGCTCTTGGTCTGCAGGGCTAGACAATCCAGAAACTAAAGACATCTCCATCTTCAGCCATCACAAGGAGCTCAAGAACCTCTTAGGTCAAACACACGCGGTTCTTATTCAGGCAGCTGGAAATGACATGTGCGACCTCAGCAACCCAGCACCAAATGCGGCCCCGGCAGGCATCGTGAGTGCGCGCCTCCTGGAAAAGCTAAGTCCTGCTGACTTTGAAAATCTCATCTTGGCGGTCAACGTGAACGCCCATGGCCGGGTTGCCGACAGCTCAAACATTCCAGGCAGAAATGAGCACTTTTGGCGCAATACGCTAGGCGCCCAAGGGTGTGCCACCTACTGGGTTGATGAAACGGGACACGCCTATCGTCCCTTGAAGGACGGTGGCACCTCCTCGGCGGCCCCCCTTATCACGGCCGCCGCCGCCCTTGTGCAAAGTTATAAGCCAGACTTCTCGCCTGTTATGGTAAAAAAATGTCTCCTGCATAGTGCCGTGCGCGATTTCCTTGCGCCTGCACATAAAGGGGAGCGCGAAGAATGGGTTTACGAAACCCATCCAAATCCAGCCTTTGAAGCCCAGCGCCGCTTTGATTCACGCTACTACGGTATGGGGGTTTTGAATGTGACAAGGGCGCTCATCTTCGCGGACCGCTTGGAGGAGACACTTAAAAGCCGGGCGCCAGGTGCCCCTGCTATGACCTTTGAAGCGTTTGAGGCCCTGCGCGAGCGCGTGCCATACGCCCCAACCATGCGCGCCAGCTCAAGCAGTATTGATGGGGAGACAGCCGGGCCTAACTAAGGCTCGGCGGCGCTGTGCAAGTGGCATTGATATGAGGAAAAAGATCTGCCATAATCCGGCGTCTTATCACACCGCTTAAGGAGCGTATTTTCATTCTTACCGCCCTCAAAGACGCCTTGTCTTTCCTTGTTGTTATTCCCCTTGTGACCGTATCCGGCCTTTACTTCACGCAAAAGCTGCGGGCCGTTCAGTTTCGCACGCTGCCCCTGTCCTTGCGCCTCATGAGCCCTAAAAGCAACGGCGGAAGCATTTCATCTTTCGGCGCCATTGCGGCGGTGCTTGGTGGAAATCTTGGCACAGGCAACATCGCCGGCATTGCCGTTGCCCTTTCAACGGGTGGGCCAGGGGCCCTTTTTTGGATGTGGATCATGGCTTTTTTGGGCGCCATTTTAAAATACGTTGGCTCGTATCTTGGTGTCACGTACCGCGAGACCCAAGCGGACGGACGCGTTGTTGGCGGCCCCATGTACTATCTTAAAAATGCCGTGGGGCGTCCCAAGCTTGCAACCATTTATTGTTTGCTGCTCATTGCAGGGGCGCTGACCACCGGCAACATGGTTCAGGTCAACTCCTTAAGCCTTCCCCTGACACAAGCGGGCTACTCACCCTTCATCATGGGGCTTGTGATGGCGGTGCTCTTGGGCGCCACCCTTTTGGGCGGCATGACACGCTTTACCCATGTGGTGTCCTGCGTTGTGCCTTTCATGGCGGCCGGGTATCTGGGCACATGCATCTATATTTTGTGGGCACACAGCGCCCACATCATGCCCGCCCTCGAGATCATCGTGAAAAGCGCCTTTGGCCTTTCGCCGGCCTTAGGCGGCGCCCTTGGGTACAGCATCTTTGCCAGCGTTCAAGCGGGCTTTGACCGTGGTCTTTTCGCAACTGACGCAGGCCTTGGCCTTGCGGCCATTTTGCACGCACCCGTCAATACACCCAGCGACCGGGTGCCCTCCAATGCCATTGCACAGGGCATTATGAGCGTCCTGTCCCCTCTTATCGTCATGTGCGTCTGCATGGTGACGGGACTTGTGCTCATGACCACCAACGCCTGGCAGATGCCCGGTCTTGAAAGTACGAACCTGTGCATGCACGCTTTTTGTGTGGGTTTGTCCCATGACAGTGCAGGCATGATTGTGCTCGTCACCCTCTTCTTCTTTGCCTTCACGACGGTCCTGACATGGTCCTTTTGCGCGGACAGGGCGGTGGCGTTCTTGTTTGGTGAGCACCGCGTGCGGGCCTTTCAAATATTGTTTGTGGCCCTTGTGCCTGTGGGAAGCATTGTTTCCGCAACGGACGCGTGGCAACTGGCGGATATTTTCTTAGGCTTCATGCTGCTTATCAACGTCTTCGCCTTGTTTGTGTTGCGCACAGACGTCATTCGCGAGACAAGGGCTTTTCTGAGCAAACAATAAAAGCTTATTTACAAAGGGATCTCCTGCGTCCTAACCTTATCGACAGGTGCACCGGCCCATGGAGATCCCCCTTGAAGGTCCTTTGCTTTTTATTCATTCTTTGTTTCACACAGACACTGTCTGCAAGCAGCGCGCTAGATGACGTCTTCATCCTACACGTGGGTGGCGCCCCTTGGCCGGCGGACCAAGAAGCCTTCACCTTTAGCACCCCCCACGCCAAGGCGCTTACCCTTTCCTTTAACGGCGCTCACGCACAGATCACCCCCCTTGATGATGAAACTGTGCAGCGTTCCCTACCAGGATTGGCCTTTCCCGAAAGATTCTGTCCCACTCCCCAAGAAGGGATCTTTTACGCACCCGCGACCATCGATCCCGGTGAGGGGCTCCTTGTTGCGTGCTCCCAATTGCCGGGCGTGGCGGCAATTCTCTTTCACCGCACACACGAACTGAGCGTCCTTGAAGAAGGATGCGTCTTTGGGCCCCTCCCTGCTGTTGCTTGCCCGCCGATCACAGCCATGCTCTTGAACAAGGTGACCCTCTACCGAACGTTGCCAGAGGCGCTCTTGCTTGGCACATTAACGAGCTCAGACGAGGAACCCTCTTTGCCGGAGGGCGTCACACTTGTACGTCTTGACAATCAAAACTAGAGTTGTCATTTTCCCATGGTTCACCAACCACTTACGGGAGTAAAAATGCGTATTTTGAGAACATTTAAAACGTTATGTGTGGGCTTTGTCGCAAGCGCGACTCTTTTGGCAAGTCACCAAGAAGGCGCTCTGCAAGAGCCAACTCGCCTCACTATCTCAAGGGCTGCGGCCGCCAATAGCCTCCACGTCCCACAAGAGTTCATTCAGGCACAGCTGGCAAGGGCCACACAAACTGAATGGAATGGGCCTGTGCCCACCGCCGAAAGGGTTTCCCTCACTGTTAATGGAAAGCGCATAACGGCTGGGCTCTTTGCATTTGAACGCAATGGCGAATGGATTGAGCATCTGCGCGCGCAGCTTGCACAAGAAGCAGACGCAGCGTACCAGGACGTTCAAGAGACAATTGGCGCTCTGTTTCTCGACAATAAGATAAACCGCGACATCGCTAAGCGCCCTCATTGACAGTGTGCGAAAACAGCGCGGCTTTACTGAGTGATTATATTCACTCGTAAAAAGGGCGAGGCAGACCTCGTCCTTTTTCTTTGCCCGCAGGGTTGCGAGCATAAAAACTTTTCATGTTCTTTTAACCTCTGCTGCACCCATGTTTTGGCAAATTAAACTTGCCGTGCATCCCTTAAAGCGTTCCTGTGCGGGCACCTTGACAAGCACGACTGATACACCCATCTTTTCAAGATGTTTCCATCACCTCTAAAAGGATATCTATGGATTTTTCAAAACTCTTTAAGACATTTTGCGTCGGACTCTTCTCAAGTTCTGGACTTCTGGCAAGCAGTGAAGACGCGGAACCCGGCAAGCTCAGCTGGCCGCCCTGCCTAAGAACCATCATCATGAATGGTCACACGTTTACACAAGAGGAGCTTGAACACAACGCGCGCACCGGACACCCCTTGGGCCGCGTTGCTCACCGATCAGGTGCCAAAGCGATGCGGCTTTCCATTGAAGGGCCACGCATCACTGCAGAAGCTTTTGACCCAGACAGTGATCCCACGTGGCTCACTCGCATGAAAGCCTTGCACACCCAGAAAAGCAAAAGTGTATGGTACGAAGAAAAAAAGCTCTATCAGCCCATCATGATGTACAACGCAGCCAGTGACGGAGCGGTGGATAAAATAATCTTTGAACGTCGCCATGGAGACGATTCCTTGCAGGAAGTCATTGTTGCCGGTTATTTGACAGAAAACATCTCCTCAACACTGGGGCAAAAAATGGTTGTTTGGGGTGTTGACCAAGTAAGCATCATCTTTCGCACGCCCGCGCCCGCTTCATGGATCACACCAAACTTTCAAGACATGGGTTTTAACGGTCACAATCTTCTCATGAGCGCACGTTCTCGTGGTTTAGGAGAAGAGGAGGGAGAAGCGCTCACCTACACACACAAGCAAAAAGGTGCTTATCTTGTCACGATTCAAGGGGGCGATATAAGACTTGAATCCCAGGCGGAGGACTTTTGTGCAGTGTGGCGTGCACGCATGCTCCAAGAAATCACCGCGCACAACGGTGGGACACCGCCAACCCTCACCCCGGGAACTTTCTTTAAGAAGGATGGCTTTTTTTACGCAAGCGCACATCTGAGTGCCGATGGTAAACCCGCAACAAAAGTTTGTGTTGGCCGCAACGATCCAACACTCACCCTCAAACACCTGAGCTTTAGCCGAGAAGGTGCGCAGGGGCCTGCTCTAGAAAAGCCCATTTGGATTTCTGGTTACATGGATTTTGGCACCCTCACAACGCGCGGACTTCTTGTGGAAGGCTTGCCAAAAGTGTCTCTCACAATTGGGCGCGCAGTATCCTTGGCCGACATCCTCGACTAGTGATGATACGCGCCGGGCAGAAGGGCGAGGGACAGCTCGCCCTTTTTGTCCACAGGCAGAATCGTCAGAAATGGGAATTTCCCGATACCCTTCATGCCCGCAATACGGCTTGTCTTAGTCAGGAAAAGAAGTGTTCCCATGTGGTGACGCGCGCGCACCTCAGAGAGCGCTTCCATGAGTTTCTTGTAAAGGGCGGGGGTTGGCTCAATGCGCTCATCCCCAAAGGATAGCGCGCTGCACTCCCAAATATAGGGCTTTTCGTAGGCGCTGACACGGTATTGAAGCATATCGCGCACCTGGTTAGGTGAGGTCATGGGATTGAGGCGCAGGCGAATGCGCGCGCCCGTTTCGTCATCTTGAAAAAGGACATAGATGGAGTCTTTGTGATCATAGGACGTCGTCTGAGTCTTTGCAGGCGCCAAAACACTCGGCGCCCCAAGAGCGTCCAGCAGAAAATGATCTTTTTCAGTGCCACTGTAAATCTTCAACATAACTTATTTCCTTGATTTGTATCCCAAAAAACGCCCTGCGTGCACTTTTTTGATCTCGAGTGCCTTCTTAATTTTATGTATAAGGCTTTTCCAAAATGGCAAAAGCAAACACTTATACATAGATTCATATAAGGGTCTAAAAAAGATTTGTCAATGGGTTTGTTTTGTGTGATAGATAACGTGTCATATATTGTCTTGCTTTTTTAAAGGAATTAGATGGATTTAGATGCACTTAAGATCTTTTATGTTGTGGCACGGGAAAAACAAATAACGAGCGCGACCTATATCTTAGGTAAAACCCAGCCAGCCATCAGTGATCGCCTAAAGCGCTTTCAAAGGGAGCTTGGAACCCAGCTTTATGTGGCGGGCAAGCACGGTATTGTGCTGACCCCCAACGGCGAGCTTCTCTACGAAAAAGCACAAAAGATCATTGCCGATGTTGAAAGTCTTAAGCAAGCTCTTCACGACACAGACCACGCCCGGGGCCACCTGCGCGTCTCCACAACCCACGCCCTTGCCTCCCAGCTTATTGTCCTTGTTTTGCCACATTTTATGGAGGCCTACCCTGACATTGACCTCACGCTTCTGGCCGATGACAAACCCCTTGACCTGATTACCCGGGAAAGCGACGTGGCCATTCGGGCTTACGCGCCCAATGCGCCACACTTGGAACAAAAACATCTTATCCGCTTTCACATTCAGCTTTTTGCAAGCGAAGAATACTTGGCGCGTAACGGCACGCCCAAGGTTGCCTCTGACCTTGAGAATCACATTTTGCTTTCTTATCCTGAAGATATCGCCCAGCCCTACACAGGTGTAAACTGGCACCTGGGGCTTGCGCCCAACAAAAGGCGCGCCCATTTTCGGGTGAACTCCTCCCACGCCTTGCAGCGCGCCGCCGAAATGGGCCTTGGCATCATGTCTTTGTCCAAGGAAGCCATTGGCCTTAATAACACCAAGGTTGTACGCGTGCTGCCGGACATCGAAGGTCCAACTATCGACTTTTATTATACTTATCTCAAGGATGCGGGAGAGGATGCGCGCATCAATGCCCTTTACAAAGTGCTTCAAGACCGTGTAAAGGAGCTGAAAATAGGAGAATAAGGAGGCTTTTTATGAAACACCCTATTCGAAACTTTGCTGGCGCACTTTCTGGAAATTTTCTTGAGTACTATGACGTCACGCTCTATGGGGTTCTTGCAAGTTTTCTGGCCCCCGTTTTTTTTCCCACACAAAGCGAATTTGTCTCAACGCTTCTAACCCTTGGCGCTTTTTCCATTACCTATCTCGCCCGCCCCTTTGGCGGGATGGTCTTTGGCTTTTTAGGCGACCGATTTGGGCGCAAAATGGCCCTAACCCTGGCGGTGCTTCTTGTCACCGTCCCGACCTTTGCCATTGGGCTCATGCCCTCCTACGCCCAAATCGGCACCCTTGCGCCCATACTGGTTCTGACCTGTCGCTTCCTGCAAGGCCTTTGCACAGGGGGCGAATACCCCGGTGTGGCTGTCTTTATCAGTGAGCACAGCGCCCCCAGTAAACGTGGTTTTTTGTGCGCCCTTGTTCCCACATCCAGCCTTTTGGGTGGCTTTACCGGCGCCCTTGTGGGCGCCTACTTCATGCAAGAGGGCATGCCTGGGTGGGGATGGCGTGTGCCCTTTATTGTGGGAGGTGTTTTGGGGCTCATTGCTTTTACGCTGCGTCAACAATTGTCAGAAACCAAAGATTTTGAAGAGCTGCAGGCGACACAATCACTTTACAAGTACCCCCTCATTGAAACACTCAAAACCCAAAAACGTGTCATTCTTGGCAGCGCGCTCATTGCAGCAGGTGCGGTGGCACACTACTGCATGATTATTGTCTGGATGGTGAACTTCATGCCCCATCCGCATATTACGCTCACCATCTCCGAAAAGCTTCTCTTAAGCTCGTCCCTCATGGCCTCCATCTTCATGAGCATGCCCTTGGCGGGACTTCTCACGGATCACTTTGGCCCGCGCCGCTTGATGGTCTGGTCAGCGATCGCCCTCGCCCTCATTTCTTACCCCTTCTTTATACTTGCCAGTACAGCCGAGTCGATCCTAACACTCTTTTTTGCACTGGCGACCCTAGCTGCCATTTCAGCCGGATTTGCCGCCCCCACCGTCTCCTTCCTCACAGCCCAGTTTCCCCCCAGAAACCGTTATAGCGCCATGGGTTTTAGTGTTCCCTTAGGCGAGGCGCTTGGTGGTGCAACCCCACCCATTGCATCGCTCATCTTTCAATTTTCAGGAAGCCTCGCGAGTCCCGCGCTATATCTGTGCCTCATCAGCCTCATTGCCATTCTGGGTATCCCCCTGATGAAGAAAGATAAAGATCTAGCATAACACCACGGCAGACTTATAAATTTGACAAACACAGAAATAAGAAATCTAATAAAAAAGGAGGTACACTTAAAAAACATTAGGCAAACAAATGATAAAAAACTTATCTTTGAACCTACTATTTGCTTTTTTTTGCTCATCTGTTCAGGCATGTTTTGGTGATAAATGCCCTGGCTCACAAGATGAGTACGCCCCACCACGACATAGCCGATACGAAATTGTCACACATGAAGAGCATCAGCGCGTCGTAGCGGCGGCAAGGGCCCTTTTGTACCCCCCTACACTGCTTGCGCCCAAAGCGTACTCTGCCCCCTTGCACGTACTCCAAAATTTCACAGGGAAAGAGGGGTGCGCTGAGCCCTTAGCACCACATCGCACGTCACCGGACGAACCCAGCTTCAAATTACTTTCGTTTTTGTCCTACCAGAGCGTTGATGATGCGTACTGGACCATGGACTCAGACTCGTCTTCTGATTCCGAAGGGAGTTGGTCATCTGGCTCTGACTCAGATGATGACCCATACACGTCAAGTTCAGGATCCGATGTTGAAGAAAGGTCCACATCAAGCTCGGAGTCAGATGCAGAGTCGCCTCCCACACCCTTAAGGAAGCCAACCATGCAGGATTTAAGGAACAAAGCCGTGCGTCAGGCAGACATTCAAGCGTTTAAAAATCAATCGACTCTCTTGGGATCAAAAATCTCTTCCATGGCATCTGTAGATAAAGACATGCACATAATAGGGGAGCCTCCTCCTCAAACATCTATGCCCGCCACCCACAAATTCATCTCCTCATCTAGTGGCGCGGCGTCATCTGTCCCCTAATCGATCGGCGTCCTAAAAGTCAAATATAGCTAGAACAGTTTAATGTGATAACAGGATACGAGGAAAGCGACGTGTATAAGTATACACGAGCGGCCAGACGCGCATTATCAAATTATAATGGTTCGGCTATACCTCGCAAAACCCTTGTATGCGCTTAGTATCGCGCGTTTTTATTGCCAGCTAAGAACGCCATGCGCATGAACGAACAAGGTCTTTCCAGGTGCACCTCTTCACATAACAAACAAAAACATAAATTTGACAAAAGAGATGGGCGAAATTATATAAAGAATATTGAATTCTTCACATCAGGTAGACACATGCAAAAAATTCTCTTCTCAACTTTTCTAAGCCTCCTTTCCTTTTCTTGCGCTATGGCGAGTGCGTCTGCTCCGCAAAAATACGCGCGCAATGTGGGTGCCACGCCTTCGCAAATTCAAGCAGCCTTTGATGCAGCAAAGGCTGAACTTTACCCTTCTCCCATGTTTAGCAACCCCTCCCTAGGGCTGCGCAAATCACCTGCCATACGCCCTTCACGCGCAACGGGTGATGTGAGTGCGCTTTGGGCCGGGGCTGCGTCTTTCCTCAAAAGAAAAAAAGCCAATGAGGAATCCGACGCACGTATAGCGTACGCGCTCAATGAGGGTTGGTCGTCGGACTCTGATGAGGACGGATCTTGGAGCTCAGACGAAGAAGAACAAGGTGAGATCAGCATAGCGCCTATGGCAGGGTATGTGGCCTCGCAAGACGCGCGGCGCATGGATATCTTAGCCCTCAAAAGGGAATCAGACCTGCTGGACGCCAAGATTGCTGCCATGGCAAAGAAAAATACGGACACGCCACTTTCCCCTCATCCCGAGACTTTGCGTGAGCGCACACAGGCCACCCAGCGTTTCTTTGAGGAAAATCCTGAGCATATTCCTGTAGCAAGGCCCACCCCAGGCAAAAAGCTTTACGGCGCGTGCAGGACAATATCCTTTCAGGAGCATACCGACCCTAACGCCTAAGACTGCGAGGGTTCCATTGGAGCTGCGTGAAAGAGAGCTAACGCCGCAAGGGCGGCCGTTTCTGCGCGCAGCACGAGGGGACCAAGGCTCACGGGGCGCACCTGGGCGTGGGCCCTTAAAAAGATCAACTCCCCCGTCTCAAAACCCCCTTCTGGCCCCACAAGCACAAGGGGATTGGCGCCCCCTTGGTGGGGAAGCGCCCCCCACAAAAGCGCTTCCTGGGCGCGTTCAATGCAAGCAAAGACAACGCTCTTTTCATCCAAACCACCCATGAAGGCCCCTAGGTCTTGGAGCGGATGCACGCGCGGCACGTCAAGACGCTCACACTGCTCCGCCGCTTCACGCACCGTTGCGGCGGCGCGCACCTCATTAAAGTGGCGCACACTGGTGTAGCGCGTGAGAACCGGATAAAGATCCGTCACCCCAAGCTCCGTTGCCTTTTCAAGCAGAAAGGACAAAGGGCCAGGCTTGATGGGGGCAAAGGCAAGACCAAGGAAAGAACGCGGCTGTGGCTCCCGCAAAAGGCCCTTCACCTCGAGCACCACGCCTTTCTTATGGATTTGGGTAAGCTGCGCCTCGTACTCGCCACTGTGTGCGTTAAAAAGGCGCAGACGGTCCCCGGTCTTCATACGCATGACGTGCTGCAGATAGTGAGCGGCCTCTTGCGCGGGTGTGATCTTTGCGCCTTCGAATAAAGAATCTTCGATGTGTAGTCGCACTTTCATCGCGGCACCTCCTGTATCACCCAAGCATGGGCGTGGTCAGCAAGGGTATGGTAGGCGGCGCGCGTTGCCTCCCCTATCAGCGTATTTTTCTCAAAGGAAAGCACGCGTCCTTGGGTGAGGCCTGGATCAAGGGGCAGGCTCGCCAGCAAAGTCACGCCTCGCTCATCTGCCTCTTTTGCAAGAGCTTCCTGACCAAAAAGGCGTGTTTCTTTCTGGCACCCGCCGCACACAAAAACGCCCATGTTTTCCACGAGCCCCACCACAGGGGTGTGGGTCTTGTCAAAAAAATCGAGGGTGCGGCGCACGTCCGCCAGGGCAACTTCGCCAGGTGTTGCCACAAGGATGACGCCGTCAAGGGTCGTGCGCTGAACGAGGGTCAGATGGACATCGGACGTGCCAGGGGGCAAATCCACCACAAGACAGTCCAGCTCCCCCCACTGGGTGTCGGCCAGAAGCTGACGCAGGGCCGACTGCACCATGGGGCCACGCCACACGATGGCACCAGCCTCGGGCACTAAAAATCCCATGGACACACACGCAACCCCATGGATTATGTGGGGCATAATCTTCTTTTCAGGCGCCATCACATGGGGGGCGCTCACGCCACTTAAGGAGGGTAACGAAGGACCATGGAGGTCCGCGTCAAGAAGGCCAATTTTCAGGCCTTTCTTGGCAAGGAGTTGTGCAAGGGTATAGGCGACCGTTGACTTACCCACGCCCCCTTTTCCCGACCCCACGGCCAGAATTTTTCTCACGCCGGGTAGATTGATTTTCTCAAAACGCGTCAACAGGGAATCCTTTATTTATGAAAAGCGCGTTGCACGTGCCATGTGTATAGCATATAAAGAATAGATATGCAGGGTAATTTAGTCTCGGATCAAGGAGTTTTCGTGTCCTGGAACGATCAAAATGGTGGCCCTTGGGGCAAACCTCAAGGTGGTGGTAATCGCGGCGGCAATCGTGGCGGAGGAGGACCTCAAGGTCCTGATTTTGAAGATTTTCTTAAAAAAGGCCAAGACAACCTGAAGCGCATGTTTCCAGGTGGCGGCGCCCCCCAAGGCCCGCGCGGAACGCCGCGTCTATTCCTTTTTGGACTAGGCGCAGCTGTTGCCCTTTGGCTCGCGTCTGGCATTTATTCCGTTCAGGAAGGTCAACAAGCGGCTGTCCTGCGCTTTGGAAAGTGGGTTGCCACAACACATCCTGGTATCAACTACCACCTCCCCTACCCCGTTGAGCGTGTTATTGTTGAACGCGTTGAAGAGCTTAACCGCACAGACAGCGGCGTTCAGGTCAAGTACGACTATGCTTTGAAGGCCAACAACAGCATCAATCTGATGCTGACGGGGGACGAAAATATTGTCTCCATTGAATTCACCGTCCACTGGTTTATTAAAGACCTGGGGGCCTTTTTATTCCGCATTGACGACCCAAAAGAGGCGGTGAAGGACGCGGCTGAAAGCGCTGTGCGTGAGATCGTGGCCCAAAACACCTTCGCTTTTGCCCTCACAAAGGGACGCGGTGAGATCACCGATAAAGCCCAAGCGCTTCTTCAAAAGATGCTTGATAACTATCACTCGGGCATTCAAATCCAGCGCATCCAGTTGCGCAGCGTGGACGCTCCAACCCAGGTAATCGACGCCTTCCGCGACGTCCAAAGGGCGCGCGCGGACCACGAGAGTAAGATCAACGAGGCCAAAGCCTATAGCAACGGCGTCATCCCTGTGGCCAGGGGTGAGGCGGCGCAAGTTATTCAGGGCGCCGAAGCCTATAAAAAAGCCGTGGTGGATAACGCGCTTGGTGAATCATCGCGCTTCCTCTCGGTCCTGGCCAAGTATCAGCAGGCCCCGGAAATCACCCGCAAGCGGCTCCTCATTGAGGCAACGCAAACGGTCATGACCGGCGTGAATAAGGTGATTGTGGACGGCAAAACTGGCGGCGCCCAGAGTGTCCTACCTTATCTACCGCTCCCGTCCTTGAAACCTGTCGAGACGCCCGCCCCCGAGCCTGAGCCCGCCCCACAACTCCTTTCAAAGGCAAAA
This sequence comes from Candidatus Puniceispirillum sp., assembly GCA_013822015.1. Classification (GTDB taxonomy): domain Bacteria; phylum Pseudomonadota; class Alphaproteobacteria; order Caedimonadales; family UBA1908; genus JACESU01. Next base: position 161,603 of record PNJU01000001.1, read on the forward strand.
TCATGACCCAGAATCGTCTTTTTCCCCTTGTAGGGCTTGCTGCCGGACTCTTGTTCCTTCTGTCCCAGATCTTTTTTACGGTACAGCAAGGCACCCAAGCCATTGTGTTGCAGTTTGGTGAGCTTGTCGCCGTCCATGAGGCTCCAGGCCTGAAGGTCAAGATCCCCTTCATTCAGACTGTCATCACCTATGACGCGCGTCTTTTAAACTACCGCATTCCCGTCATTGAGGTCACAGCCGGCGATCAAAAACGCCTGGCTGTGGATATGTACACACGTTACCTCATCAAGGACCCCCTTCTTTTCTTCAAGAAGGTGCAAAATAAAGGAAATGCGGAAAACCGCATGAGCTCCATCGTCGATGCAAGCATGCGCCGGGTCATTGGCCGGGTGCCCTTGGCTGACCTTTTGTCTCAGAACCGTGCAGCCATTATGGACGCCATCCAAAAGGATGTGGTGAAAGCTGCTAGCACCTTTGGTGTACAGGTCGTGGACGTGCGCATTATTCGTGCGGATTTGCCGGGCGAAAACTCAGAAGCCATTTTCAAACGTATGGAAACAGAGCGCCGCCAAGAGGCCAAGCAGTTCCGCGCCGAAGGTGATGAGATGGCGCAAAAAGTACGCGCCTCCGCCGATCGTCAGCGTGTTGAAATCCTCGCGGACGCCCGCAAGCAAAGCGAAATCGTACGTGGCCAGGGTGAGGCAGAAGCCTCTCAAATTTACGCAGACGCCTTCCAAAAAGATCCCGCCTTTTTTGAAATATGGCGGACCTTAGAAGCGTACCGTGCGTCCCTGCGACCCGAAGATACGACCATGGTTTTGACGAAGGATTCTCCCTTCTTCAAGTTTTTTGAAAACCAATAAAGCAAGCTTTTAAGGAGCCTACCCTATGAAAAAACAACCCTTCCAGAAGTGGCGCAGCGCGGCCCTTGTTGCGCTGAGCATCTTTGCCGCCGATATGGCCGTGAACACCCAGGTTTATGCTGGCGCGCCCCAGGATTTTTCCTCCACCGTCAAGCCCCTCTTGCCGGCCGTTGTGAACATTTCCACAACCGTTGAGCTTACAGCTGACAAGCGCGTGCCTGGCATGGGAGGCTCTCCCCTTGAGGAGCTCTTTCGCCAGTTTCTAGAGGAGCAGCAAGGGGGCGGCGGACGTCCACGTAAGGGATCCTCTTTGGGGTCTGGTTTTTTGATCTCCCAAGACGGAAAAACGGCTTATGTGGTGACCTGTAACCACGTGGTTGCCGACGCCGACGAGATCAAGGTCACTCTCCATGACGGTGACGACTTCAAAGCAGAAATTGTGGGCCGCGACCCCAGGACAGACCTTGCTCTTTTGAAGTTCACCTGTGAAAAAAAACTCACAACGGTTTCTTGGGGCGACTCTACCAAGGCTGACGTAGGGCAATGGCTCATCGCCATTGGCAACCCCTTTGGCCTAAGCAGCACCGTGACCATCGGTATTATCTCCTCCACTGGACGCGACATTGGTGCGCGCCCCACAAGCCGCGATGGGCGCTTTGCGGACTATGTTGACGGCTACATTCAAACGGACGCCTCCATCAACATGGGTAACTCCGGCGGTCCCATGTTCAACACAAACGGCGAAGTCATTGGCATCAGCACAGCCATCTTCTCGCCCAACGGCGGAAATATTGGCATTGGGTTTGGTATCCCCTCTGACTTGGCTAAGCAAGTCATTGCGCAGCTGCGTGAGTTCGGTAAGACCAAGCGCGGATGGCTGGGCGTACGCATTCAAATGGTCACACCTGAAATTGCTGCAAGCCTGGGCCTGAAGAAACCATGGGGTGCGCTGGTTGGAGAAGTCTCACCCAAAAGCCCCTCGGCCAAAGCAGGTGTCATGACCGGTGACGTCATCTTGAAATTCAATGGCCATGACATTAAGGAGTCACGCATGCTCCCGCGCATGGTGGGCGAGGCCCCCATTGGTCAGGACGCGCCGCTTATTGTGTGGCGTGACGGCAAAGAAGTGACCCTAACCCTTAAGGTGGGTGAGTTTGAGCAAGCCGAAAGCGATGGCCTTTTGGGCGACAACGAGGACGAGGATGAGGATGCCAAGCCCACCCCAAGTGGCCCTCAAATTTTAGGCATGTCTCTTAAGCCTCTGACCCTAGAGCAGCGCAAGCGCTTTGGTGTTGAAGATGAAGGCATCACTGGCCTTGTGATTGCAAATCTTGACCCACGCTCCGAGGCAGCCGATAAGGGCCTGCGTCCAGGAGACGTTTTGGTTGAGCTGACAAGCGAACGCCAAAAGATTAAGCCAAAGTCCAGCGACGATCTCCAAAAGTTCGTCGACACCGCAAAGAAAGAAAAGCGCAAGCAGCTTCTTGTGCTTGTGAACAGGCAAGGCAGCCCACGTTATCTGACCCTCTCCCTTGAGGAAGACGACGCGGAAAAAGAAGATAAGAAAACAGCTGACAAAGCCAAGAAAAAGTCGTAAAGACATCTTTTGACTGACGTATACACAGAAGGGGCCCCGGGCCCCTTCTCTCATTTGGGAACCATCCATGACCAGCACCCATCACTTCACCGTTGAAGAACACGAACAAGGAAAGCGCCTTGACGCGTATTTAAGCGGCGCCTTCCCTGAGATGTCGCGTACGCGCCTGAAGGCCCTCATAGAAGAAGGGCATGTGACCCTAAAGGATAAGCCCACAACCACCCCCTCTTTGAAAGTGCAAGTCGGCCAATGCTTTACGGTCTTTGTACCAGCTGTTGCCGCCCCCTCCCTTGAGGGCCAGGAGATGGATCTTGAAATTCTTTATGAAGACAGCGACATTCTTGTGATCAATAAGCCCGCCGGTCTTGTGGTTCACCCCGGTGCTGGCAACGCGGACATGACCCTTGTGAATGGGCTTATTGCCCACTGTGGGGATTCTTTGTCCGGCATTGGAGGCGTAGGGCGCCCCGGCATTGTGCACCGCCTTGATAAGGGCACGAGCGGCCTCATGGTCGTGGCCAAAAACGATCACGCCCACCAGGGTCTGACCAGCCAATTCGCCGACCGCACCCTATCACGTGAATATCTTGCCTTTGTGTGGGGCGCCCCGAACCCATTGGAGGGGAGCGTGGACAAACCCATTGGACGCAGCCCCCATAACCGCCAAAAAATGGCTGTGCGCCCCCATGGCGGGAAAGAAGCCATCACCCACTATAAAACCGTTGAAATGTTTGGCCGGGACGCAAGCCTTGTGAAGTGCCGCCTTCAAACAGGGCGCACCCACCAAATCCGCGTGCATATGACCCACATCAACGCGCCTCTTCTGGGAGACCCCCTCTATGGCAGCGTGCCTAAGCGCGTCTCCCCCATCCTGCGGGCCGACATTGAGGCCCTCCTCTCGCCCGAGCGCCCAGCACTCCACGCCTACCGCCTGAAGCTGCGCCATCCCCGTACGGACAAAGCCCTTTCCTTTGAGGTACCCCTGCCTGAGGACCTGGAGGCTTTGCATGCATTTTTTATAGAACTTATGTAAAATTTTTCTTGTCGCCACAGCACATTTTACCATTTGTTAAGGACTGTGAAGTGATAATGCCTTGATCTTGAACGCAAAAGGACACTGTCATGGGGAAAAAAGTATATGCGGTCATCGGTATCTGTTTAGGTATTTCTTCGAGTCTAGCAACACAGGCAGACCTTGATAATGAGTCGCAGGCTTCACGCGCACGCAGAATTCAGGCCCATGAGGCATCCCCACCCAAACAAAGCCTCTCTGGGCTTGAGCGCCTCACCGTTGATGAACATGGCGCCATTGTCGGCGCAACCTCAAACGGCCAATGCGCCTATCTCGACCGCTTCCCCACGGAGCTTTTCTTCATGCCTGACAACGAACTTCGTGAGATGTTGGACAACTTGCTTGAAGCCGCCCTCAGTTAGAGGGTGTCTTGCTCATCGTGGGCGAGTTTCTCTACAAACTCACGAAATACCCGCACGCGTTTTGAGTGGGCAAGTTGCTCTGGAAAGACAATATAACGCTGCATAGTGGCGCCCGGCAAATCCGGCAAGACTTCCACCAAGTCATGATCCTGCCCAATAATATAACGGTGCATAGCAGCAAGACCAAGGCCCGCCTTCACAGCGTTCATAATGCCCTGGGCATTGTTGATGATAAGATAAGGCTTGCGACTTTGCCCCCTTTTGGCACCCACATGCAAAATCCAGTTGACCTTCATATTCATATGGGGCCTGTCGTCCCCAAAGACGATGAGCTTATGGCGGTCAAGATCCTCCGGACGCACAGGCGTGCCATATTTTTGAAGATACATGCGCGATCCATAAACACGCAGACGGTAAGGCGGCAGTGGCACCGTCAAAAGACCATGCTGCTGGGGTGGCTCCTGGGTGAGCGCAATATCAGCCTCACGGTTTTGAAGATCGGGCGGCTCATCATTTAATATGAGCTTCAAGGAAATATTGGGATAAAGATCAAGAAACGGCGCAAGGCGAGGGACTAACCACAAAGAACCAAAGGCCACGGACGTCGTCACCTTCAAAGGTCCCTGGGGAGCACCCTTGCTTTCGTTGATCATGGCCTCGGTCAAAGCAAGCCTTAAAAAGACCTCGCGCACTGTCTCGTACAGAAGATCCCCTTGCTCCGTCATAATAAGGCCGCGGGCATGGCGATAAAAAAGAGGCGTCCCTAAGGTGTCTTCAAGCCCACCAATTTGCCGACTGATGGCCGACTGGCTCAGGTTGAGTTGCTCCGCTGCCTTCGTGAAGCTTCCCACCTGCGCAACGCTATAAAATACCTTCAGCTTGTCCCAGTCCATGGGAACTCCTTAACCGCATACGTCGTATTGTTCTCAAAGACGCCGCACCTTGTCAAGGGCGGCGCTACAGACAACATTTTCACATTGATCACTTTTATTTTTTTGACAGTTTGTTCGTAAAAATCAACCGATTGAATAAAATCATATTAACTAATTTAATTCCTTTTTTGCCAAATAAAAATGTTTTGTTATGCCTCCGTTAATTTTGCTCGTGTTTGATACAAATGAAAACACAAGGGAGAGAGAAACAATGAAATATTTTAATAAAACTTTATTTACTTCGTTTTGCGTATTTTTATTGGCAAATGAAAATGAAGCCCACGCAAGCGCGTCCATAAGGCGCCCCTCACTTGCATCAGAGTCTGTGGGGATCATGCTGCCCAATGTGCTCTCAGCGGTCCCTGTTGTCGACACAGCCGGCTTTGACCCAGAGGAACTTCCCAAATCACTTCGTGCCACATGGGAAGATTACCGGGCAGATCGCCTTGAGAGCTTCTATGATGGGAGCATGCGCATGATCGACCCAGCACTGTTACAAAAGAGACTTCCGGCAGAAGAGCTCTCGGAAAGTGACCGTGTGGGACGACCGGCTATCGATGTGATGTTTGATCAGCTCAAGGGAAAATTACTATCCATGGATCTCATCTCCCAGGAAGAAGCTCAGCAAACTTGGTCCACACTTCCTGCAGAAAGGCGTGCGACCCTCCCAAAGGAAATGCTTCTTCCCTCACGGGATGGCCTGAGCGAATGTAAAGCTGTGGGTTGCGGCCAATTCAGCCAGGAGCAGCTTAAAAATGTCATTGGCTTCATCATAAACCGTGATGATTTTGTAAAATCTCAAGCGCTCATGGAAGGTGGACGTTCACAAGAAGAAGCACTTGCGAAAGTCAAGCGCCTACGTGAAAAGGGCGTTGTCACAACCAGTATCACCATCGTTGACCACCGGGAAGAGCCTCACCTGCATATCAAGGGGTACCGAACAAAAGGTTTCAAGAAGCACGCCATGATTTTTGACACCAGTCCTTCATTCCTTCCCATGAGCCTGTATGCGCCTGCAGATGCTTACAGTCGCGGCCAAAGTAACTTCATTGTGGAAAAGACAGAAGGCAAGCTTGTGCGTTCAATCCAGCGCCATAGCGACGTCACCTTGACGCACATTACAGGAAAGTCAGAAGGATGCATCACCTCGGGCGATAACGCCACATTCCGAGTCGAGGAAGCCATTAGCGAGCAGGATCTTGCCCATAGACTGGGTGTTGGCTATGGACGTGTACCCATCACAGACCACAGTGCCATGGACGATGAGGACGCGGACTTTTTGCGCATTGCATACGACGGCCAGTGTCCCCATAAGTACGTGATCCATCACTGCCGGGGCGGAAAGGGACGCACCCAAACAGGGCTTATTACACGGGACATGATGCGTAACTCACGTAAAGATCTTACCTTTGTTGACTTTGTCCTGCGCCATGTGTTGATAGGTGGCTCCAACCTCCTTGGATCTCTCTCAGGTTCCCCTGAGGACGAGTGGAAGTTCTACAAGTCCTATGAGCGGGCCCGTGAAATCGCCAACTTTTACAACTACACAAAAGAAACACCTAAGGGCATCCGTGTGCTTTATAGCGACTGGAAAGGCCACGGCGCAGACAGGCGCACAAAGCTGACCCCTCGCGTGCTTGCTGGCTCGCAATAACATCTAAGCGCACATAATGCAAAAGGTCTGGTGCCTGCCGCATCAGACCTTTTGTTTTTTTGCATTTCCCCGTATTCTTTAAAGTGAGCAAATCAATAGGTGAGTTAGTTTCATGGGCCACAATATCTTACGTGTGACAGCTATCGCAGCAAATCTCTTGCTGGGCGCGTGCCAACATAACCCCTTCCATAACGCAGACTATATTGTTGGGAAAGGATGGGCCAATGAAGGTGAAGCTGGTCCAAACATCTCACCCACCTATACCCCAACGGCCGAGAACCTTTATTGTTACAAGAGTTTGGCGCAAGTGGATTGCTTCGCCTCCCCTCAACCTGACAAAGAACATTTGCGTGTGGGTCAAAGTGCCCCCGCTGTCATAAAGGACACACCAGTATCCGAACAGGGCGCTTGCACAACCGAGACCACTGATAAAGTTGACGTGCATGCCCTACCCATTGTCATCCATAAGGATCCCCATGACCGCACCTGACACAATACTCAAAGCCGTTCTTTACCGCGCCAAGTACCGCAGCTCTAAGGAGGCCGACACGGTTCTTGGAGGGTTTGCCCTTGCCCAGGCGGCTCGCCTTTCGAGCGCCGAGCTCTCAAGCTTTGCGGCCCTCCTTGTCCACGATGACCCTGAAATCTTTGCGTGGATGGAGGCGCCTGACAACGCACCAAGTGAGATTTCGCGGGATCTCTTGACACGTCTTAAGCAGTTTATGCGCGCTCCCCGCACCTAACGCGCACCTTCTAAACGCACACATTCTATAAGACGCACGCTCACTCGTTTCTTTCTCATCATTTCTCAGGACATAAAAAAAGGGGCCCGAAGGCCCCCTTTTAAAAGGTAATTCAAACAAGTCTTAGAACTTGTATTGAACCTTCACACCGAGCAAGTTCACGTAGGACTTTGCACGTGCCTTAAAGGTTTGAGAGGAAAGCTGTGCGATGTTCGCGATCGCACCACCAGCAGCACCAAGCTGCGCCCGCGCCGCGGTTAGGCCAGCCGTAGCTGCAGACACATCACGCCTCATATCAACATCCGTGTTTTGCACCTTAATGAAGGTGTAATCTAGGGACGCTGTCAGGTTGTCTGTGAACTTTTGATCCACACCGAAGGAGAACCAGATACGGTTGTTATCAGGCAAACGCACAGAGCTTTCCTTTTGGGCGTTTTGGTCGTGGGCAATACCAAACTTCAAAGTTGTTTGGTCTGAGTACTGGTAACTCGCACCCAAGGAGTAGAACCATGTGTTGCGTGCAGGCAAGGGCTCCGTAATACTGGTTTGTGCAAGAGCTTGTGCACTCCGTGCAAGGGCCGCAACGCCAGGCGCCACGGATCCGGCATAGTTTGGATTCCAGTCTACATCAACATTCAAAGACTCAAGTTGCTTCCACCTGGTCCATTCAACGCCCAGGCGACCTGTCCACTTGCTGTTAAAGTCGTGCTGGACGCTGAAAGCAGCTGTCTCAGGCAGCGTTAAAGGTGCGCGGATTGAGGTGCCATCTGGCGCATAAATTGGAAGCGCGTTGAACTGCGTCAAGTTCACAGGACCAACGGCACCAAATGTGGCCAAATCGCCAAGGGTTGATACGGCATTGGATCTGTTGGAGATACGCATATTTCCCTTGAGCTTATGGCGTACGGCGGAGCGGTACGCAAGACCAAAGCGTGTGTGGGACCACGGCGTAAACAAAAGACCTAAGTTGAAGCCAAAACCAGTGCTCTTACCTTGAAGGTTGATCTCTGAGGGAGCCGAGGCAATGGCGGCAAGCCTTGGAGAAAGAGCTGACGACAAATCAGCCTTCACGTACTGAACGGAGAAGCCGGCACCAACGGAGAGCTTGTCGTTAAACTTGAACGCAACGTTTGGATTCACATCCACACTTTCAAGCTTGGAGCGTGTGGCAAAGAAACTACCTGTCCACTTGTTATTGTAGTCGGTCATCAGGCCCCAAGGGGATGTCACCGCAAGACCCAAACGCATCTTATCGTTCACAGCCCACATCATGTAAGCTGCAGGTATAAGGGCAACAGGCGTTGCGTTATCCCCGTCATTGCCACCAGTAAAAGCGGCGCCAGTGGAGTAGGTTGCGCTGGAAACATCATACTTCAAGTTTGGCGCAATCATCACAAGTGAGCCAGCCACACCAGTCTTATCTACAGTTGTCATCAGTGCAGGGTTGTTGAACTGGGAAGCGATGTCGCCCTTTTCCGCACCAACACCCGCCATGGCGTAACCCAGGCTGCTTGCATTTGTCTCACGCAATTGGAAGCGCGCAGCATCTGCCTGACCTACCGAAAGAACGAACGCGCCTACGCTCGCAAAAACAGACGCATAGCGCCAATTAAAGTGCCTCATATGTTAACTCCTTATGTTGACCACGCTGTCCCTTTATTTTTTGGCACCTTAAGGTTAAAGCGCCTAGGGTCTCAGCTGTTTACACCATAGAGTTAAGAAATAATTTACATAAAAAGCAACTAAAATTCTTTTGAAAAGGATTTTTTCTTGGTAGTCTTATGGAAGGATGAAGATCAAATTCACTTGAATAGGACTTCTTTCTTAATGAGAAAAGCAATAAATAAAAGGAATAGGCAATGAAAAAATCACTCTTATCTTCTCTTTTTCTTGGTTCCGTTTTCTTAAGCAGTGTGGCATTTTCGCAAAGCACACCCTCTGAGCTGGTGAAGGGCCGCTGGCTGACCCACAAGGACGATGGCCGGGACGCGGTGGTTGAAATTTATAACTGCGCAAGTAACAAAGAGGCGCTGTGCGGCAAGATCGTCAGCCTCCAAGCCCCCACAGAAAACGGTAAACCAAAAGTTGACCATGAGAACCCTGACGCCTCTCTCAAGTCCCGCCCCATCATGGGCCTTGAGATCTTGACAGGCTTTATCTCAGACGGAGATGCTTCTTGGGCAGGCGGCGAGATTTATAACTCCGTTGAAGGTAAAACCTACAGCTGCAATATGTCCCTCGAAAACGGCAATCCTCCCGTGCTTCACGTGCGCGGCTATGTGGGCCTTCCTGTCTTTGGAAAAACCCAAGAGTGGACACGCCTTAAGGACGGCGAGAATGCGCCCTGGGAAAAAGATCAAAAGAGCCCTGCACCAGAAGACGAGAAGAGCGACGAAGGGGATAACTAGTCCCCCTTTGCTTTTTTAAGCGCCTCCAGGACAGCGTCTTTTGTGAGTATCTCAGGAAGGACAATGCCCTGGGGCGCCTTGGGGCCATAGACCACGTTAAAGGGAATGCCCGCCCGCCCAAAGTGAGCCAAATACTTTGTGATGGCGGGATTCTTCTGAGTCCAGTCCGCACGCAACGCAAGGACATCCCTCTCCTTAAAGGCACGCGTTATTTCATCCATGCCCATGACAGCCAGCTTATTCACTTGGCACGTGGCACACCATGACGCTGTGACATCGACAAAGACAACTTGGCCTGCCGCAACAGCGCCTGCAATTTTGGCCTCCTCAAAGGGCGTCCAGAACGCGTCGCTCGTGGCATATCCTTCACCATGCCCCTGCCAAAAAATACTCGCAAGAAGGGTCACAACGATCAATCCCTTACCGGCATGGGCAAGTGCGCGTGCCTTGCGGTACAGAAATAAAATACCAACCAAAAGCCCCAGGGCCACAAGACACGCCTTGAGGGCACCCTCTTGATGGGAAAATACCCACATCAACCAAAGAGCGGTAATCAACAGCACTATAGCAAGGACCCGGGAAAGCATCACCATCCACGGCCCTGACTTGGGCAGCGGCACCTTTTGGGGAGGAATCTTGAGCAACAGAAGGTAAGGCAGCGCAAATCCAAAACCCATAACGCTAAAAAGAAGCATGATTTCAAAGGGCCCCTGAGAAAGGGCGTACCCGAGTGCCGTCCCCAGAAACGGCGCTGTGCAGGGGGTGGCCAAAAGCGTTGCAAAAATACCAGAAAAAAAGTGCTCGTAGAAAAGCGCGTGTTTTTCTCGTTTCGCACCAAGGACCTTTGACACAAGACCCTGCAAGGTCGGAGGAAGGGCAAAACTGTCCTCCCACCAAAGGCCCCTTGCAAACAAGACCAATAAAAGACTCATGAATGCTAAAAAAGAAGACGATTGAAAATGAAGCCCCCACCCGACACTCTCGCCTCCTCTTTTGAGCACAATGGCCACAATCGCCAACGTCCAAAAGGACACCATGATACCAGTCCAGCTGAACATGAGACTCTGGCGGTAATGGGTTTCGTCCGGCTTCAGCTTGATGAAGTGTCGCATTTTGAGGGACAGAACGGGTAAAACACAGGGCATGACATTGAGGATAAGCCCCCCCACAAAAGCAAAGAGCATCATAAGAAGAAGCTGATACCGGCTCGCATCAACGGACGTGCTCACATCACGTTTACCCGTTTGGAAGTCCAAAATATCCTGCGCGTCGCCCGTGGCTTTGGCGGGGCCAGCGGGCAGAAAGAGGGACAACTTTTTGGACAAGGGAACGCAGGTCTGTGCACAGGCAAGATAAGTCACCTCAACATGTACGTTTAAAGGCTCACCTGGCACATGAGGGTCAAGGGTGACGGGCAAAATAACATCCTTATCGTACCCATGCGCCGTCTCCATGGGATCCTCAAAGGTTGCAGCCTTTGGCCAAAACACATGGGGGTCTGGCATGAGGGGGCTCACACGCCACGCAAATGTAGGGGCACGCCCCAAAGGATCCTCACCCGACGGGGACGGGGCATAAATTTTCCACCCCCTAGGCACAGTGAACTTGACCCCCAAAAGCAGCGTCCCTTGGGCGCCCGTTGCCGTGACAGCACTCACAAGGGACACCTCAACTGGTGCGCTTGTGGTTGATGCGCCTTGTGGAGCAAGGCCAAGAACTGCTAAAGTAATCAACATATATTGAAAAAAGGTGCGCATCTTTTGTGCTTTCTGACATCGGGGACGTTGCCCTAGTCTACAGACACAGCGCGTAAAAACCAAGGGGAGGTCACACACAGTTCATGCTCCAAGATAATCTAACGGGAGCCTTGCTGGTTGCCATGCCCAATATGTCTGACACACGTTTTTCCCAAAGTGTTATTTATGTGTGTGGCCACGATGAAAACGGCGCCATGGGTCTTGTCATTAATAAACCCCTCGAGTCCCACGCTGTCCACGACCTTTTAGAACAACTTAATATCGCCCCCATTGCCGTAGACCTTACGCAGCAAAGCGTCTATATCGGTGGCCCCATAGAAATGGGACGCGGCTTTGTCCTGCATTCAGGAGACTTCACAAGAAATGGCACACTGGCCATCTCAAACGAGATCTATTTGTCAGCAACCCTTGAGATTCTGATGGCCATGGCGGAGGGAACGGGCCCTGAAAAAACACTGTGCATTCTTGGATATGCTGGCTGGATGGCGGGCCAGCTTGAGAACGAAATTCAACAAAACGTGTGGATTGTTCTGCCCCAACCAGACATGGGCCTTCTTTTTGACGTGCCTGCGCAAAGTCGGTGGCAGGAGGCCTTTGAAAGGCTCGGCATACATCCGGAACTTCTTTCCTTAGACACTGGACACGCCTAAAAAATCTTTCTACACTTTCACCATTAACCATAATTTAATCATAAAGGGGATGGCAGTGGCACACGTCACAATTCGCGATGCAAATATGTCTTACCATGAGTACGGATCCGGCTACCCCCTTGTCTTCGTTCACAGCTTCTTGTGGGATTCCCACGTATGGGACCGCCAGATCACCTATTTCTCAAAACGCTACCGCTGCATTGCCTTAGACCTTTGGGGACATGGTGAAAGCGATACACGCACAGAGCGCGAGATCCCCATTGAGGTCATCACACAGGACGTGTGGGCGTTTTTGCAAACACTCGGCATAGAATCTTGCATCTTTGCGGGGCTTTCCTTAGGGGGCATGATTGGTATGCGCCTTGCTCACCAACACCCTGAGTTCTTTAAAGGTATGCTCATTTTTGACTCCTACCTTGGTGCTGAGAGTGAGGAGAAGAAGCAAGAGTATTTTCCCATGATCGCGGCCGTGGAAGAGTCAGAGTTTTTTGCGCCTGAGTTCGTTCAGATGATTGCGCGCTATTTTTTCAGCGCCACGACCTATACAACCCAACCAGATTTGGTCACTGATTTTGAAAGGCGCTTGGCTAGTATTCCGTTCCTGCGTGTGCCCACCGTCACTGCTGTGGGCAGAGGTGTCTATGGTCGCCCTTCTTTCTTGGAGGAACTCAAGGAAATCAAAGTGCCAACACTTTATTTGTCGGGAGAGGATGATGTCCCCCGCCCCATGCACGAAAGCAAAGAAATGGCCGCCATCACGCCTGGCGCAAGCTATATTTCTATTCCTGATGGTGGGTACGTTGCCTGTCTTGAGCAAGGCGCTTTTGTGAACAAACAGATCGAACCCTTCATTGAGCGCGTCCTAGGTGTTCGCGGGCAAGGCAAAGATGTGGCGTAACACATCTCTTATGGGCGCTTTACTGGCCTGCACACTCATGTGCGGATGCGGGGACAAAAAAGACGCGCAAAAAAGTGCGCCGCCCCCTCAGGCTGCGCAGCCCTTACCAACCGCCCCAGCCCCTGTCTTGCCAGCCCCGCACGCCCCTGAGATGAAAAACCCCAAAGGCCCGCCACCCATGTCACCCATTGAAGCATATGGGCGCAAACTGCGCCCTGGAAGCTTAAAGCGCCCCCTCACGGGCACGGGACCCGGGGCACAAGACCGTGCCCCCCCCGCCAAAGAAGACGCCCAGGATTGCAAAGAACGTATCCAGCACCGGTATGAGGAGTGCCTGCGCCAGGCAAAAGATGACGACGCAAAAATTGCGACCTGCGAGAAGTTTCGGGTTTGGTTTAAGGGACGGTGCGGTGGCAGTGGTGGACAGGCGCCGTCCCCACACACAGAGCCTACCAGTTCCTCCCAGCCCCAAGAAACCACAGCCCCCTAAAAGCTCTTGTGTTTTCTCAAGGTGTTACTAGGCATTGCCCCGCAACCCCATTGCTGTGCAGAAAAGAGACATTCCAAGTATTTTCTCAAACCACTTGGCAGGATTTCTGCCTCTGTGCACGCTTGCCAGAATAAAGGCCACGTCCCCTGCACCAGGCTCTCGGTTTGCATCAAGTTCGGCTCTTGGGGCACCGTATAAATTTTTAAGTGTTCAAAGAAATGAAAGGGGACACCTTTGCGTGCGAGCGCATATTTAAAGTGACTCTCCAAACCTGAGAGCTGAAGTTTGATCCCTTTGCGCCCCTCTCCATAATCCCCCACAAAGAGGCTGATGGGTGAGCTCGTCTTTTTAACCTCAATAAACCGTAAACGAGACAAAGCGTACGCCTCAACGATTCTCGCATCGCTGACAACCTGGGTGAGACGCCATTCCTCGTCCTCAAAGAGCAGGTTCTGCGTACTTGCCCATGATGATGCCATCACAAACGACACGACCAGATGAAAAAGAAAAAAAGTGTGCCAAAACATCATGGTAATATCCTTTCTTGCCCTTGGACGACACGCAATTGTATGATGGGGCTGGTTAATGAAACAAAAAGAGGTCAGATCATGCTTGGATACCATACGTGGCAAGGAGGCGACAGCGCTGTTGTGATGCTCCATGATTGGTTCTGTGACACAAGAAGCTATGAGACCATCAAACCCTATTTGCCGCCAGAGTTTACCTATTATTTTATTGACGTGCGCGGATACGGCCTGAGCAAGCACTTGACGGGTGCCTATACGGCTGAAGAAATTTATGGTGATGTCTTGGCTTTGGTCGAGCATTTGCAACTGGAGCGCTTTCACCTGGTGACCCATTCCATGACGGGCCTTGTGGCGCAACTTGCCGCAAAAAGGCTCACGGGTCGCCTCTTGAGTGTGATGGCCACAACCCCCACGCCCGCCTGTGGGACCCCTGGCATGATGGACAACCTTCCTTTTTTTGAAGGCGCTTGCGTCCATGACCAAAACGCCGCGCGCATGATTGCGGGCTTCATGACGTCCCAGCGCTACGCACCTGCCTTTGTGGATCATAAGGTGAACACCTGGTGGTCCTGCTCAACGCCCGAGGCGCGCCTTGGGTATCTTCACATGTTTGTGAAGAGTAACATTGTGGAAGAAGTGGCGGGCTGCGAAACGCCTCTGACCATTCTCACAGGATCTCAAGACGTTGACGGACACAAGAAAAAGGATATGGAGTCCACCATAGGCACCTGGTTCCCCCGCGCCCGCTTTATTGATTTGGAAGGCAGCGGCCATTATCCCATGCAAGAGGTGCCACCTCTTTTTGCAAGCGCCCTGACCCAAAACTTGTCGGGCGCGTAACGGCCAACATAAAACACACGCTTTTGTCTGGAGTAAAAATGATTAACAGGATTCTTAAAAGTATTGGCGCCCTTGCCCTGACCTATGGTCTGTTTCTCGTAGGAGAACACATCACACTTCTTTACAAGGGTGACGCGTCCTTACAGACGCCTTGCTTCACCCGTATGGATGAGGGCCAAACCCCACAAGGTAAACCTTTTGTCTATCTCATCTCCTATGCAGATGGCCCGCCCATTTATTTTAAAAACCAGATGGGTCTCACGCACACGGCGCTCAATAAGGGCTTTGATCAGTTTATCCTTTGGCGCCGGGCTCATCTTGACCCTGCCTTTTACCAAGATAACAAGGCAATCCTCGACACGAAATCAGGCGCCGGCATGTGGCTGTGGAAGCCTTACATTATTCACAAAACATTGGAAAGGGCGCCTGAGAACGCAGTAGTCGTATACCTGGACGGCGCTTACGCGGTGATCAAACATATCGATCCACTCCTTGAGCGCCTGGCAGCACACGACGTGATCCTGTTTCACCACGCAAACCCCAGTAAGAATTTCAAGGAAACCGCAGCCGATAACATCACCTTTGAAATTCTCGAGAAGTACAACCTAAACAAGCCAGAGATGCTGGAAAAAACGTCCTTCAACACCCAAATTGTCATTGCCAAAAACACACCTCGCGCCAGGGCTTTTATAAAAGAGTGGTTAGAAATCAGCAAAGACGAGGCGGTGCTGATGCGCTCAACCTTCAAACCCGAGCGGCAGCTACCCTCTTTCAATGGTCGCTATGGACCAGAGCAAGACTCTCTGTTTGTGGCAGCAAGCCTTTATCCAGACGGCCTCACGTTCATCACAGGGGACGATATCCGGGGCATCCTGACAAATGTGTACCGCAAGCCTGACACAGCTTGGCGCTCCTGCCTACCGGAGGGTGTTGGTTTTCACAAGATATCCCACTTTGGGTATAACGCCCCCTGGGTGGTGTGGCTGCGCGAGAAAATCGCCCGGTGGTTTACCTAGAGAGCGCGACTCACAAAGCGCATTGAGAAGTGAGCCCATCGCGCTTACACTATATGTATTGCCTAAAGGTAATATAATCGAGCCTGTGCGGCATAGAGCACGCCTTATTTTTGCTCAGCTGCCCCCCTTGATTTCAAAGAATATACTGATAATGCATGGGTATGAATCAAAGGGGTTTGGCCTTTATCAAAAACACGGGAGGATATGATGGGAACTGTGACAACAAGCGATGGCGTTGAAATCTTCTATAAAGACTGGGGTGACAAAAACGCGCAGCCCATCATGTTCCACCATGGCTGGCCCTTGTCTGGCGACGATTGGGACGCGCAGATGCTGTTCTTTTTGCAAAACGGTTACCGCGTCATTGCCCACGATCGTCGTGGGCATGGGCGCTCAGCGCAAGTCTCCCATGGCCATGATATGGATCACTATGCCGCTGACGCCTTTGCAGTGGTTACGGCTCTTGATCTTAAAAACGCAGTACACATCGGTCACTCAACGGGTGGCGGGGAAGTTGCGCGTTATGTGGCCAAGCATGGTGAGCCTTCTGGGCGCACGGCCAAGGCTGTCCTTGTGAGCGCCGTCACACCCTTGATGCTAAAGACCGCCAGTAACCCAGAAGGGTTGCCTTTGGAAGTCTTTGACGGTTTTCGCGCAGCGCTCATGGCTAACCGCGCGCAATTTTTCCTTGACGTGCCGGCGGGGCCCTTTTACGGCTTTAACCGCGAAGGCGCACAGGTTTTTGAAGGCGTGATTCGTAACTGGTGGCGCCAAGGCATGATGGGAAGCGCTAAGGCTCATTACGAAGGGATCAAAGCGTTCTCAGAAACGGATCAAACACAGGATTTAAAGGACATCACTGTGCCAACCCTTGTCCTTCACGGAGAAGACGACCAAATTGTGCCCTATCATGACGCGGCACTCAAAGCCATTAAGCTCCTTAAGAACGGCACACTTAAAACTTATCCCGGTTTTCCCCACGGCATGCTCACCGTGAATGCCGATACCCTCAACGCAGATCTCTTGGCCTTCGTCAGATCGTAGGTAGAGGAATAGGATGGGTGAGGCGATCCCTCACCTATTCCGGGCGCTTTAGGGATTTGTCACGAATACAATTTCAATTTGCTTACAAAGAAAACGCTTATCGCGGCAAGTGAAGCTTGTGCGTATGCCACGTTGGCGCATAACACCCTGACGTGCTCACTTTTTGACAGAAGGGGCGCTCTATAGCTAGAACAGTTTAATGTGATAACAGGATACGAGGAAAGCGACGTGTATACGTATACACGAGCGGCGAGTGACGCATTATCACATTATAATGGTTCGGCTATAAACGCACCTTCCCCACACTTAAGCGTCCTTACGGGCAACTCCCAAAAGCTGTAAAATCTGGCGGTAATCATTGGGATCAGCCACGATTTCATGGAGCAAATCTACAAGTGGCATATTGCCCCAGGTAATGGCGCGCCGCACAAGAAGAGGTGTGGGACTGTGGGGCTCAAGGCGTGCCAGAAAATCAGCGGCCTCTGCCAGGCGCTGATAGGCCTCTTCCCTTGTCTTGATGGGACCCATAGCGCTCACGGCTTTTTTTGCAGACGCATTAGCGGCGGCGTCAAGATCTTGGCTCACGGATGTCTCCTGGGTTGTGGCAAGCTCATGACGATCCGCCAGAGCATTTGTGCACAGTTGATCAAGGGCCCCTAAGGTTGCACGAAGACGTGCAAGACTTCCCCCTGCCCCCTTTGTCTTCTCCATGAGGAAAAGCTCAAGCTCTTTCACAACCTTTTGACATGCTTCAAGATTGGCATGGGCGTCATGATAAAAAGAAGACGGCGTCAGGGTCTGGGAACGCTTATAAAGCGCAAGGGTCACAGCACCCTCTTTTTCCTGCTCCTTGGAAAGCCTTGGATCACGCCTTGCCAGTACATCATTTTGCTGCGCCTGCAAATAGTCTGCGTAGTTTAAAGGCGCTGAAGATAAATCAGCAGGTTTCGTGAGTGTGACAAAATGAATGCGCTCTTCAAGTTTTTCATTCATCCATGTATAGGCGGATAGACGATACTCTGGATCGTCTGCGCGCTGCATGGGATGAACCGTATCCCAGAAATGCTCAGTCAGTGCGCGGCTAAGCTCTAGACCCTTAACAAGACCCGCAATCCCATGGAGCATGAACCACCCTTCCGCCAGCCAAGCGGCGATTTGCAGATCCTTGGTACGCGTTGAAAGCGCCTCCTGACACAAAGACACGACCTTGTGCCAATCTGCTTTCTTGAGATCTCGCTGCCAAATACCTTGGGGAAGTGTGTCATCTTCCTGGGTACGGGCCTGCTTGATGTCATCATAAACCTGATCATACAGGAGAAACGCGCCACTTGGCGTTTTCCCTGGCAAGGGGGCAATAAGTTTGCCCCACTCTTCATCACTTAACTGGAATGGTCCCATCATAACCTCCTAGTTGCGGCGCAAGCGTTTACTTGGCACGGCGTCCACAACCGGTGCCTCATAGGGGAATCGCGGTGCGCCCAAATGCCTGACTTCCTTCAAAGAAATGCCCGTCGCCGCATCAGGCTCTGCCGTGATGGGGATATGCATATCAATCTGGCAGTACACACGTGCACTCTGGCTCTTACGATCCATGGCCAAAGGCGGCTCGCCCTGGTAACACGACTTGTTATAGGCCGTGGGCACCAGGAACTGGAGCACCTGTGGGTCAGGATTTTTGGAGCGGTCCATCACACTTTGATCTGTAGCGTGCTCGCGCAGCAGACGAATCAGACTCCACCTGCCTCGGTATGAAAAGAGCGCCTTTGTGCCCACGACTTCCAATGCCGGGTTGCGGGGATCTGCAACGGGCACACTGTCGGAGTCAACGGCCCACTTAAGGGACACATCCACAGGCGCGCCCACTTGCCAGCGACCGGACGCGTCGCGCCCCCTAAAGTCGATCTGGTTCGTACCAAAATCCATGGACCAGTCAATGATCTTATCACCACCGATTTCCTCATCCCTGTTGGTACGGAAAGAAACATCGATGTCAATATGGGGCACTTGATCCTTCATGCCGCGATCAAGGGAGGCAAGCATGAGAGGCCTGACGCTATCCACCTTGTTCATGAACTCCGTCAAAGAATCTTGAGCGCCGGCCAGGCGTGATGTCTCCAGAATAATCTGACGATCCTTCTTGTTCAGACTGTCATAAATCTGGAAGAAGGTCTCAACATCGGCCGGATCAGCTTCAAAGGTTGTGCTACGTCCCGCATCTTTCGTGAAGGGGAAACGCCCTGCAAGGTTGATGTTGAAGAAGGAAGCCGCCCGGTTGTAGCGCTCCACGGCCCTATGTCCGCGAAGTGCCTCACACCGATTCATGAGGGTCACCGCGTAACGGTTACGCACCTCCAAGAAGTAGTCACCGTCCGCGTCAAATCCGTCAAAGTCACCCAAGTCACAATTCTCAATGGAAAGCTCATTGATGTCGTATGTCAGGAACTGTTCCAGAAGCTTCAAAGAGTTTCCAGGGGACTGCTTATCATAGTCCGTAAGAACGCTCGCAATTTTGCTCCAGCGTGTAGCAAGGGGCAAATCGTAAGGGACATCTTCCAAGTATCCAAGACTGAGCAAAGTTAAGATAGGCTCAGCCATGTCCTTTGCAAGGTAAGCTATCTGGAAGCGCTGGGCGGTCAAGTAGGTACGCATGTCGCCAATACCGTGCACACCAAAAGCCTTGATGCCCACCATGGGGCTTCCATCCCACCACTCAAACGCTTCATCACGGCCATTGTAAAGATTGTCGGCCTCCAAAAGCTTTTCAATGCGCTCCAAAATGCCGTAGTTCTGTTTGACCAAAAGCTCACGCAGGGCCACACTGCCCTCAACATAGGCGCTGGCCTCAAACATCCCCAAAAGCTTCGTAAAGTGAGGTGTTGCCGCAGCCACGTTTTGTACCTGAGATTGCAGGATTTCACGCGAACTAAAGCCGACAAGTTCCGCCGGCTGCTGCTGGAAGGTTTGTGCCTGGGCCACAAGCGCCGTCACGCGGTCACGCGTCCCGTTGCGTCCCACAATGCGGAAGAGATTTTGAAGACCTTCCAGGGTGCTGGGCAAACGCGTCGCGATAAACTCATTGTAGGCGTCCACCACGTCTTCGGCTTGAATGAGCGCCGTCTCATCCCAGAAGAGGAGTTTACCTGGCTCAAGCTTTGTCACCAGGTTCTGGCTGTTGATCGGCTCCATGAACTTCTCAGCCAAAAATTCACTTAACGCGTCAATAACCCGGATGAGTCCTTCGGACGGCTCACCCACCAGGTGATTGTCGACGATGGTAAAGAAAGGACCTGTCACCCGTGTCTTAAGATCGCTTAAGGTCAGCTTGAATTTCGAGAAAGCAGCGTCCGCAAGACGTGTCATCTCTTTTGCAAGATCCCCGCCCAAGAGGTGAGAGGCTGTGATGTCCTGCAGCATCTGAGCATAAGACACACTGGGCTCAAAACTGGTGTGGTCAATCCAAGACAAGTCGCCGCTGGAAATAATATCCGCAACGGCCACCGTATTTTGTGTCAGCTTGCGCAAATCCATGGCGTGCATATGGGACAGTGCCCCCGTATGGGTCCAGTGATCAATGTCATTTTGAACCTTCTCAAAAAGAGGGAAGTTCTTATGCACATCAAAAGCGCTATCGATAAAGTTCTTGAAAAGCACACCCATCTTTTGTCCCGCCAAAACGCGGAACTGGGAAAGATCGATATTGCGGTCCACGATCCGTGAGAGTGCACCTTCATAGTACTGACTGTGGGAGAAAAAGCCCTTTGGCAAATCTTGACCAAAGAGGTATTTCACCAAGCGTCCTATGTCTTGGATGTTACTGCTGACGTCCAAATCGTTAAAGATCGCCACATACTTTTCAATGTCTGTAATGTCGCGCACATAGTCGGACAACAGACCATAGGAAGGCGACTGCACAGGATTAATAAAGGGCTTGCGCAAATCGTTCTTATACTCGATTTGACCAACGGAAACGGTATGCTCAATACGCTTTAAAAGCGCGGAATAGAAGGACGGCAAAATCACGTGATCATAGGCAATGGCAAAGGAATTCTGAATGCGGTCATCCAGCGGACTGAACCAAGAAGATGGCATAAAGAAAGAGAAGCTGCTCACGGGGCTTAAATTCGCAAAACCATCCAATATGGACGAAGCCTGCTGATTCAAAAAGTCACGGAACTGCTGGGTATCGCTGTAGCCGCCCTGCTGCTCGATTCCTTCCATGGCACTATTAATGCGCTTTAAGCTGGGCATAAGCGTCTGATTGCCAACCTCCAAATCCTTGTAGTTTTGGAAAATACCAAAAAGCCACCCAGCACACACGAGGGCAGCCGCTGCTTTCGAGAAATTCAAAAGACGACTTGTAGAAATCAGAACGCGCCGAACAGGCTTTGCAAGGGCGCCTTCTTGGAAGATTTTTTTATCAAACAGATCGCGCAAAAAGATACCGTGCTCTTTTCGTGCCTGTTTTTCATCAAGGCCTTGGGCACGCACTTGAGTGTCCTCAAGTACACCTCTGGCCGTCAGCGCCACCCCGTCCTGGGTCACAGCTTTGCCTGAGAAATAGATTCCCCTTAAGAAGAAGCTCTCGTGGTATGCACTCTCCCTGAAAATGCCATTGAGATATGACCCCACGCTGTCGCGCAGTGTCATAAATTCAAGGGGGAAAAGGAGAATACCGTCCCGCTCCCGGCGCGCGTGTCCCTGGGCAAATATGCCGGCGCGCAGACGGTTGATGCTGCGGTGTAAATGATCAAAGATGTCATCCACCCAGCCCGTATTGTAGGTTGCATCCATGGCGTAGGGAGAAGACCACCCAAATATATCGCCCTGGGACTCGGCCGGCACTTCTGTTGCAAAACTCTTAAAGCCAGGAATAAGGTCGCACTTCGTCACAAGGATATAGACAGGCAGGCGCATCCCAAGAATGGCCTGCATCTTCCATAGCTTCGTGTACATGTGGCGCGCACGCTCTAGAATTTCAGCCTCACCCAGACGTGAAGACCCGTAAAGCTCGCCAGCTGGAATGGTGATCACAAGGCCGTCAAGGGGCCTGCGTGCGCGAAAGCGGTTCAGTAAACGTAAAAGGCGTGTCCACGTCGCATCATCACTTGTGGCCTTGTCGTCATCAAGGAATGACTCGCCGTTCACTTCAAGGACGACACCCCTATCAAAAAATGTCCAGCTCACACCGGAAATTTCAGAGTCGACACTGTAGGTTGGTTTGCCAAGGGGGAGCTCTAAATCAACATCCGTCAAAATTTCGCTTTTGCCTGATTTTTCTGACCCGACGAGCATAAACCAAGGAAGGGCGTACTCAGGATGACGCCCGGGAAGATAAGTCTTCAGGATGCTTAGCGTCTGGCGAAACGACATGGCACAGTCGTCCGTGGGATTCCATCCCCACCGGGAAAACAAACCCTTCACCCAGGCCTTAAAACGCTGCCACCTGGTGCCCACGCCAGAAAGGCGCTGGGCAAAGCTTGGCTTTGGATCTGGCGAGCGCGACAGCGCTTGGCGTTTGCGCGCCTGGTCAACGGCCTTGCGTCCCATGACCATTAAAAGAAATACCGCAATGACCGCAAGGGCAATGGAACCAATTAAGAAGAAGGGTAAATATGGTTGATACCCCTGAAGAACCTGTGCGAGCACCTTGCCTCCTCCTATTTCTTAGCCAAAGCGTCAATGCGCTTTGAAACGGTCGTTAAATCCGATGTTGCCCGGTCCCACATGATGTGAGAAAAGACAAGCAGCACGAAGAAAGCCACACCAATGCTTGTGTACCAGAGGTGCTTATCTTGCATTTTTTCACCCTTACCCGATGAAAGTGTGTGGGCATAGGCGTCGGGAAAAAGCCGATCTTGGCCAGACAAAAGCGTTGGTTCACGGTGGTTTATGAAAACGTAGAGCTGACGGCGCCACTCAGTGAGTCTGCCATCGTCGTTGAGATTGCGAAATTTCCCTTCAAATCCAAGGCCCAAGGCAAGTAAATAAACCTCAGCCAAGTCCTTGCGTGTGGGGTCGCGCTCGGCAAGGAAAGCCTCAAGGCGCTTAAAGAAGAGATCACCCGCGTCATGGGTGCCAAAAAGACGAGATTCCAGAAGGTTATCCTCCCAGTACTTGCGCCCATCCCAGTGCAGATTCAAAAACACCTCATCGGCAAGGGCGCCCATGACGAACTGGGCCTCGCGG
Source organism: Candidatus Puniceispirillum sp. (assembly GCA_013822015.1). Classification (GTDB taxonomy): domain Bacteria; phylum Pseudomonadota; class Alphaproteobacteria; order Caedimonadales; family UBA1908; genus JACESU01. The sequence continues at coordinate 184,642 of PNJU01000001.1, forward strand.
TAGTACGCGCTGGCGAACTCTCCCCCCATGCGGCTGGCCTCAACGGCCTGGCGATCCAGAAGTTGGTAGAGCTTATCAAGAATTGCGCCCGCACTTGAGGCAATGGTCGTATCAACGGCGCCCGTGACGTCCGTTCCGCCTGAGGAGGTTTCATGCAGGAGCCAAGTGCCCGTGATCACGCGCTCTTTTTGGCGCACAAGTTCTTCATAAAACTCTTCAAAATCGCGTAGCACAAAGGAGCTATCTCTGTCCCCTACGCGCCTTAATTCGAGCCCTTGTGACATTCCCTTATACCTCCTGGCGCTCCAACGGCGCATTCATTTTGCAAAATGTTTTAAATTCTAATCATATTTTTCTTAATTTTTTCTAAAAATATGTATTCCTTGTGCGCTTTGGTACGTACATCACAATTTCTTGTGGGCGGTTTTGATCTGTATCCGCCACATTAAAGATTTGCAGGGTTTCTGTGGCATCGATAAATGAGCGGTCATAGGTCACACTAAAGAGCACAACGCCCCTTGCAGGAAGCAAACCCAGATCCTCGTCAGACTCCACAACAACACGCACAGCGCCCAAAATGCGCTTGTCTCGTACCTCTCCCACAAAACGGTCCGTGGCAATGACGGCAGCACTCAACCACTGGGCTACAGCCTTCTCATCCATGGTTGAAGACGCCTTGGCCCCAAAAACAAGGCGCTCTTGCATCCAGGATTGACGCAAAGGCAGCTTGAAAATGCGTTGGGACAGAATCATGGGCACCGTTGTATAGCCTTCTTGAATCTGGTCGAGCATCGTGCCAACAAACTTTGTCACCTCCAAAAAGGAGGGCATCAAATTGTTATGGGCGTAGGCTCCGAAACTAGGCGGCATTTGCCCTGGATGAAGCTCCGTTAGGTTACCAGCCAAATCACACAGCTTCAGGTAAAGGGCAAAGGGATGGGACGCACCAGCGCGTAAAATCGCCTCAAAGGACAAAAGCCCTCGCGATAGCGCCTTCACAGCGTCCTCGGCCTCTGAGGACAAAACATCACCGCCGCCTGTCTTATCGCTGAGGCGGTCTGACAAAAAGGATATCTTCTGGCGCATACGCTGGGCCAGCTCCATGCAGAGCTTACCCAAGGGATGATCTATGGTCACAAGCAAAGACGCAGGCGTGAAATCACTGGCCAGGGAATAGGAATTCCCTGTCAAATCAATCTGGAGAACGGGAAAACTCACGTATTGCCCCGATGGCTCCTCACCCGCCAGCAGCAAGAGATTGGGACGCAGTGTCGCAAAGCGCATGCGCCCCTCGCCCGTATTTTCGTCCACCACTTCTTCGCTATCGCGGGAAACGTACCGTGGCAAGTCGTTGTCAACGTTGGCCGCGCCAGGACGGTAGGTGGGTATGGCCAAGTACACTGTCACGCTTGTGGCATTTTCTTGCTTCATATAGGACGTGACATCAATCTCAAGGGGGGCGCCTTCTTGCTCTCCTAGGATGACGACGGTGCCATCGGGCATGACGGCGCTGAGTGAGGTAAAGGAGACAATACCCGAAACAAGTTTCGCCGCGTCCAACTTGTAAGTCTCCACCCCCCAATAAAAGGGCGTGGCGTGGCTCATATGGAAATGGAGCAACTGCTCGGTACGCCGGCCATGTTGCTGAAAGTGCTCCGGCATGAGAAGCATGCCCTCATGCCACTGAACAGCCGGGATAATACGGTACTTGGACATTCTTTCCTCCTCACACACTACTTCAACAGCTGCTTCAAGCTCGAAATCTCACTTTTCACACTGGAGACTTCTTTTTTAAGCTCCTGAGCTGGATTGCTACTGCCCTGCGCACTCTTAGGCAAAGCGCCTTTCATGGCACTTTCTTTGGCGTCTTCTTTATCCTGACGAGAGGCAATACTTTGATTACTCAAATCCCCGCTGCACCCTTGCTCCAACACACAAAAGTCGAATTTTTTCATGCGCACATGGGCGTGCCCTTCACTTGCAAAGCGAATGCGGTGATCACCGGGGGCAAAATAATCTGCAAAGATCACGGCCCCCACAGGCGCATCAGAACGCTGGGTAATGGGATAGTCTCGCACCACTTGACCTGGGGTCAGCTCCCAGTGCCACATATCCACCATGTCTGGATAGTCACGTAGAATCTGGATACGTGAGGCGAAATAATCTGCAGCCTTCATCTTCATGAGGGCCTTCATCAACTCATCTTTGTAAACCACAAGAACATCAACTGAGATTGCTGAATCCTGGTTGGCGTCACTGTCGAGGGAAATATCCACAAACTCAAGACACACACTCGGATTCTTTTCCGTGTCTTTCTCAAAAAGCTTGAGCCCCTGGCATCCCGAAAGAACAAGACCCAGGCATGCCATCCAAACCCCAGCGTATCTTTGCATCAAACCCCGCATGATTTTTCACCACCCTTATTCATTATTTTGGTCAGCAACAGCCACACGAATGGGGCGCTGCCAAAGCCTACCCAACAGAGCTGCCGCCTGCCTGGCTTCTTGGTACGAAGCAAATTGCCCCGCCTTCACCACATAGACAACATCACCTTTTCCTCGCTGCTCCTCCATCACATATCCTTCAAACCCCTGGGCGCGCAACGTGTCACTGGCGGCCAAAGCGTCTTGGCTCATACTGTATTCTTGCACGACAAGTGTAAACCGGTTGAGGGACGCTTGGGGCACCTGAACCTGAGGTTGAGCCTGGGCACCGGCTGGCGCGCCTTTCTGGGCGCCCCCTTGAGAAGACCACAGGGGCTGTCCAGAGGCAGGAAGCGTACTATTAATGGTTGTATTTCCAACACCTGACACAAGGGGCGACACAAAGCTGCCAACATAAGGACCCAGCGCCGACTGTATCCCCTGAGCCACGCGTCCCACAGCTTGACTGGCAGCCATCCTGGCTTGGTTATTGGCAATACGTGCAGCCTGACGCTGTGTTTGATCCGCCAGTGTGCCTGCCCCTTGCCCGCGCCCAATCAACTGGCGCCTTGCATAGGAGTTGGAAGAATTGAGAGAAGCGCCCCGCGAGGCACTGGCCTCTGGCGCAGGAGACTGGGGATTTGCCACATCTTGTGCCGCGAAAATCGGCGCAGGCGGATAAAGTGTGTAGCACGTCAAAAAGCCGCCCACAAAAAAGAGGAAACCCGCCAAAAGAAATAAAAGGAAAAGGAAGAAGAGTTTGAGCTTACTCACAGGACGCTTTCCCGGGCCAGGCGGCGCCAAATGTTGTTGATTTTTGAGGTGTGTCTGATTGAGATCTTGCTGGAGTAAGCTTTGAGGCGTCTGTGACGGGGCACGCGAGGCGTCCACCTGCCCCTGCGCACAAGATTGTTTTTCTTGCTTGAGGGCTGCGTTCAAGGCGTGGCGCCTGACAAGCCCTTCCCATATATCTGCCTTCAGAGCCACCCAACGTGCCCTCCCCATTGTTTTATTTTGTATAGGATCGTACCACGAAAAAAAAGCCCCACGCAATGAAACATATCGCTTTCAAAGGGATCTTGGTGTCTGCGACAAAAAAAACACGTTTTTTTTAAATTGGCGCAAACAAGGCCTTGACAGCCCTGCCCATTATGGGTTAGTTCAGAGCATACCTTTGCTTTGCAAGGGGGTGTAGCTCAGTTGGTTAGAGCGCCGGCCTGTCACGCCGGAGGTCGCGGGTTCGAGTCCCGTCACTCCCGCCACTCCTTTCCTCCCTTTAAAGCGTTTCAAAGATCCTTTTTCTTAGGGCCCTTATTGACAGTTTCACGGCGAGCTTGTCATAGTGTGGGATGAAGTTTTTTTATGATGAGAATGACATGTCCCCCTTGTTATGGAGCTGGTCGAAGCGTGTCGGGGCAAGTTTGATCCCTTTGACATTTTTGTGGCTTTGCGTGTGGTGGGCCCTTTGACTGAGTCGGATTTAGCACCCCTTAAGCCATGCTCGCTCCACCTTGATGACTTAAGTGTCTTTTATGGTGAGCGCTGCGCGTTAAATGCCCTTTCCGGCACATTTCAAAGTGGCACCTTGACGGCCATCGTTGGCCCAAACGGTGGTGGTAAAAGCACTCTTCTTAAAGCCATCATGGGTCAGGTACCTTATGAGGGGCGTCTCACTTTAGAAGATGCAACCCCCAAGGACATCGCGTATCTTCCCCAGCACTCACCCGTCGACCGCACCTTTCCTTTGTGCGTGGGTGATGTGGTCAGCATGGGCCTTTGCCACAAGGGTGGCTTTTACCAAGACTTGACCTATGGTGCCAAGGACCTCATTGAGGCGGCCCTGGGGAGCGTGAATCTACCCAGAAGCGCCCACCGGTTTCTTCACACACTGTCTGGTGGCCAGTTCCAAAAAGTTCTCTTTGCACGCCTGAGTGTGCAAAACGCCCCTATTATTCTGTTGGACGAGCCTTTTGCGGCTGTGGACGCCCACACAACCCAAGATTTGATGGCGCAAATCACCAATTGGCAGGCCCAGGGGCGCACCCTGCTCGTTGTCTCCCACGACATGGACCTTGTGCGCACCCATTTTTCCCACACCTTGATTTTGGCGAGGGAAGCGGTTGCCTGGGGCCCAACCCAAGACGTCCTCACCCTGGACGCACTCCATAGGGCCAATACGCAGTTTTGTGAGAAAGAGCCCTGTAACAAAAGAAAAAGGACTTAAGCGTGTACAGCTATTTCATTGAGCCTTTTGTGACCTATGCCTTTCTCAAGAAAGCCCTTGTTGCGTGCGTTGCCCTGTCCATGGGGTGCGCGCCTGTGGGGCTTTTACTCGTCTTGCGCCGCATGAGTCTTATGGGGGACGCTTTGTCCCACTCCATCATGCCAGGCGTGGCCGTTGGCTATCTTATTGCAGGACTATCCCTCCCCATCATGGGCATCGGGGGTTTTTTGGCAGGCCTTTTTGTTGCCTTCATCGCAACCTTTGTCACACGGCGCACGGGCCTGCAAGAAGACGCGAGCTTTGTGGGTTTTTACCTCATTGCCCTGGCCCTTGGCACCGTCATCATTTCCGTGAAGGGCAGTAATCTTGACCTCACCCATATTCTCTTTGGCACCATTTTAAGTGTGACAAGCGAGTCTCTTTTGCTTATTGCGGGCATCACAACCTTTACCCTCCTCACACTCGCGATCATCTATCGCCCCCTGATCATGGAGTGTTTTGACCCTACCTTTATGAAGGGGCTTGGCGCCAAGGGCGGGTACTATCACGCCGCTTTCATGGGTCTTGTGGTCCTCAACATGGTGGCCGCCTTCCAAGGCCTTGGCATCCTCATGGCCCTGGGACTTGTGATGCTGCCGGCGGTATCGGCCAAGTTTTGGGCAAAGCACATCTGGTCCATGTGCACCCTGGCAAGCCTCATTGCCTTCATCAGTGCCTACATGGGGCTTGTTTTATCCTATCATTACCGTCTGCCCTCGGGTCCCAGTATTATCTTGGTGGCCGGTGTCTTCTATCTCGCCTCCCTTCTTTTTGGCAACCAAAGCATACTCAGAGACAGAAGATCTGCGCCATGAAGAAAGCCTACGCCACCCTTTTATGTGCATCCCTTATGAGCACTGCTGTTTTCAGCGCAGAAGTGCCATTAAAGGTTGTTGCCAGTTTTAGTATCCTCGGGGATCTGATCAAAGAAGTGGGAGGTGAGGGCGTCGATGTGACCACCATTGTCGGCCCCAACGCCGATGCCCATGTGTTTGAACCTACACCGCAAACGGGCAAGCTTCTCGTCCAAGCGGACATGCTCTTCATAAATGGGTTGGATTTTGAGACGTGGCTCCCACGCCTTGTGGAGGCAAGCAACTACCGGGGCGTTGTTGTCACGGCCTCGCGCGGCATTAACCCGCGCACACTGACGCAGGACGGCAAGCCCATGCAGGATCCACACGCTTGGCTCAGCGTCCCTCACGCGCGCCTTTATGTGAAAAATATTGAAGAGGCCCTGTGTGCCAAAGCACCCCTTAAGTGCAACGTGTTTCAAGAGCGCAGCAAAGCCTACGACACGCGCCTTGGCGCCCTTGACCAGTGGATCCACACGCGCTTCAAGGCCATACCAGACGCCGCGCGGGTTGTGATCACCGCCCACGACGCCTTTTCATATTTTGCAAAAACCTATAACGTGCGCGTGCTGGCCCCCCAGGGCATTAACACCCAGGCCGAGGCCAGTGCCTGGGACGTGGCGGCCCTCATTGATCAGATTCGCACCCTCAAGGTGAAGACACTCTTTGTGGAAAATATGGCAAGTCCTAAGTTGATTGCCCAGATTGCCCAGGAAACAGGGGCGCGCATGGGAGACACCCTTTATTCAGACGCCCTGTCCGAGAAAGGCGCGTGCTGTGACACCTATGTCAAACTCATGACACACAACGTGGATTTATTGGCAAAGGCCATGGGTGAGGCGGGGAAAACCCCGCCCCCCGCAAATTAATGGATCAAGTTCAGTAAGCGCCCATAACGGATGGCAAGGGGCCACTTCCAAACCTCCCACCACCTGGCGGTCGTGGAAAAGAAAATCACCTCTGCCCGCCCAACCAAGTTCTCATAGGGGATAAACCCAACGGAATAAAGACGGCTGTCCCCCGAATGGTCGCGGTTGTCGCCCATCATGAAGTAGTGCCCTTCGGGAACGAGGAATTCTTCGGTATTGTCGAGGCGCCCTTGACCAAAGGCATCGCTCTTCAAGATTGTATGGGTGACGCCTCCAGGCAAGGTTTCCTCATAGCGTGGCACGTCCCAACCCGCCTCACTAAAGACCCGGTTTTCCTCACGCATGGCCCCTTCTAAACGCAGATGGTCCTTAAAGTCCTCAATGCGCTTCATGCGGCATGCGTTTCCATTAATAAACAAGACACCGTCTCTCATTTGAATGCGGTCCCCTGGCAGACCAATGACGCGCTTAATCCACACCTCATCTTGCTGGTTAGGAGGCGTAAACACAGCCACCTCACCCCTTTTTGGGAAGCGTCCAAAGATACGCCCCTCAAAAAGCGGCGGCGCAAAGGGCAAAGAGTACCGGCTGTATCCATAGGTAAACTTGGACACAAACAAAAAGTCACCAATGAGGAGACCGTCCTTCATGGAGTCCGATGGAATCACATAGGGCTTAAACAAAAAGGTATGGATTCCCAAAACCACCAAAAGCGCTCCTAGTAGCGAGCGTATTTGTTCACCCAACGTTTCCTTCTTTTTTTCTTCGGCCACAGTCGGTCTTTCTTTTATTAAAGTTATACACACTCTCTTTATATAACGCTTCCCATACAACGAGCAAGCAAAGCACGTAATTTTTCGTTATAAAAAAGCCATTGGCACAACCGAGCTTCTTGTGGCACTTTGTCCCATGAATTCTTGAATTTTTATGTGAGAGAGCGAGCATGTCGTCTTCCCTTCCCATCCATGTGGTCATTTTGGCAGCTGGCCAAGGCACGCGCATGCGCTCTCATTTACCAAAAGTTTTCCACCCCTTGTGTGGTGTCCCCTTAATTGAGCATGCCCTCACCCTTGCCCATAACGTGGGTGCGCACCAAGTCACAGGTGTTTTTTCCCCAAACGCACGCTCCCACGCCCTTGCCCTTAAAGCGAAGTTCCAGGATCTCACCCTTGCCTATCAGGAGGAGCCCTTGGGTACAGCCCACGCCCTTCTTTGCGCCAAAGACGCTTGGGCAGACACAGACGGCATTGTGCTCATTCTCTTTGCAGACACCCCTCTTATCACAGCCCCAACGCTCCAGGCTCTTGTGGATTCCTTTCAAGGCAACGAAACCCAAGCCGTGTGCGCGCTGGCGCTGGAAGCGCCCCGGCACCCCCACTATGGGCGCGTGATTTTGGAAGAAGACGGATGCCACGTTGCGCGCATCGTTGAGATGAAAAACGCGACCAAAGATGAGCAAGATGTGGCACTGTGTAATGCAGGCCTTATGGCGGTGCGCATGCGCGATTTAAGGGAGCTTCTGCCCCGCGTCACACCCAACGCCCTGACAAAAGAGTATTACCTAACGGACCTTGTGGAGCTTGCGCGGGAAAGCGGCATGCATGTGGGCTACCGCACAGCCTCTCCCCTCGAGGTCATGGGTATCAACACACGGGCAGATTTGGCGCTTTCAGAAAGCATTTTACAGACACAGCTTAAAACAAAAGCCATGGAAAACGGGGTCACTTTCCTTGACCAAATGTCTGTTTATCTGTCCATGGATACAGTCTTTGGCCAAGATGTGACCCTCCACCCGCACCTCTTTTTTGGCAAGGGCGTGACGGTAGAGGAAGGCGCAACCATTTTGAGTTTCTCCCACATAGAGCACACCCACATCGCCAAAGGCGCAACCGTTGGCCCCTTTGCACGTCTTCGTCCTGGCACTCACGTTGGGGAAGACGCCAAAGTCGGTAATTTTGTAGAGCTAAAAAACACACACCTTGGCAAGGGCACGAAAGTTTCTCACCTCACCTATCTAGGGGACGCCGATGTGGGGCAGGCTTGCAATATTGGTGCGGGCACCATCACCTGCAATTATGACGGCGTCAATAAGCACAAAACCACCCTCGAGGACGGTGTTTTTGTGGGCTCAAACAGTACCCTCATTGCGCCAGTTACCATCGGCCAAGGCGCCTATATTGGTGCGGGCACCGTGCTGACAAAGGACGCGCCCGCTGCCTCCCTCACCTTGTCGCGAGCGCCCTTGAAGGAAATTCCAGACGGGGCAACGCGCCTCATGTCGCGGCAAAAAGCTAAAAAGGCGTCTTAAACGCCCATGACCCTCTTATTTTTTACTAAAGGAGTATGTTAATCCATGTGCGGTATTCTTGGTATCACCAGCGCCTCCCCTGTGGCAGGTCGTCTGTTAAAAGGTCTTAAGCTTCTCGAATACAGAGGCTATGACTCGGCAGGCATTGCTGTTCTGGAAAAAGAACACACCCACCGCTTGCGCGCCTCGGGCAAGATCGCAAATCTTGAGTCTCTAATGGCCAAAGACGCGTGCCTTGACACAGGCGTCATCGGTATTGCCCACACGCGCTGGGCCACCCACGGCGCCCCCACGGACATTAACGCCCATCCCCACACCAGCGAAGACGTGACCCTCGTGCACAACGGCGTCATCGAGAACCATGGTCAGCTGCGCCAAGAACTTGAGATGGCAGGTTTTACCTTTGAGAGCGACACGGACACGGAAGTAGCTGTGCACCTCATTGAACACTACTACAAGGAAAACGTCAGTCTTTTGGAAGCTGTCCACAAGGCCTCAAAGCGTCTCGTTGGCGCCTTCTCTTTGGCGGTGATGAGCGCGCGTGAACCCGGCACACTGGTCGGCGTGCGCCGCGCGTCTCCTTTTGCCTTAGGGCGCGGGGAAGGCGAGATGTTTTTGGGGTCTGACGCCATTTCCTTGGCGGCTTTTACCCAGCAAATTACGTTTCTAGAGGACGGGGATCTTGTTGTTCTCACCCCCAGCGGCGCCACCATTTATGATGCATCTCTCACGCCAGTTGTGCGCGAAGAAATTCAGTCAAATCTGACACCAGACCTCATGAGCAAGGCCGGTTATCCCCACTATATGCTCAAAGAAATGAGCGAACAAAGCGATGTGTTGCGCCATATTTTGCAGCGTTACACGGAGGACACAACCCTCCTTGAGTGTGACGTTGATTGGGCCAAGATTCCGCGCTTGACGCTTGTTGCGTGCGGCACATCTTATTTTGCCGGAATGGTTGCAAAGCACTGGCTTGAGCGCTACGCGGATTTAAGCGTTGAGCTGGATATCGCATCAGAGTTCCGCTATCGCCAGCCGCCCATGGCAGAAGGAGGAGCTGCCCTTTTCATCTCGCAGTCAGGTGAGACAGCCGATACCCTGGCTGCCCTTGAATACGCGAAGCATAAAGGCCAGTACACCATGGCTCTTCTCAATGTGGAAAGTAGCTCCATGGCCAGAGCCGCCCATAAGGTTCTTCCCCTTTATGCAGGCCCTGAGATCGGGGTTGCCTCCACAAAGGCCTTTATGGCCATGCTGGGCACGCTCGCCCTTTTGACTCTTAAGATTGCAAAGGCACGCGGCGCCCTTGACGCACAGGCAGCGAGCACCCACCTGGAGGACTTAAAGCAGGTCCCCGCGGCACTCGAGGAGATTCTTGCCAGGCGTGACTCTTTGCGAGAGATGGCGCGTACACTTTCTGCGTCACGGGACATTATCTACATTGGCCGTGGCACCTCCTACGCCTTGGCCATGGAAGGCGCCCTCAAGCTCAAGGAAATCTCCTACATTCACGCCGAAGGGTACGCCGCAGGTGAACTCAAGCACGGCCCCATCGCCCTTCTGGACGAGCATGTGCCCGTGATCACCATCGCGCCCCATGATGAGCTTTTTGACAAAACCCACGCCAACATGCAAGAGGCGTTGGCCAGAGGCGCGCGCATTGTGCTTTTCTCAGATCAAGAAGGCATCACCAAGGCTAAGCTTGGCGCCCGCGCACCCGAGTCACACCATATGACGACCTTCGCATTGCCAAACACAACGTTTTTGACAGCACCCCTCGTGTACGCCCTGCCACTCCAGATCTTGTCCTATGAGACAGGTTTGGAGAAGGGCGCAGACGTTGACCAGCCCCGCAATTTGGCCAAATCTGTCACTGTCGAATAACCCCTTCTAGAGGGCGCGCAGGCACACCCGTAAACGCGCCCTCTAGAGCCTTTAAATTTTTTCCTTGCAAATCATGAGGTTCACGCGCATGCTGCGTTTGTGTCTTATTGTTAAAATTTTAGATAAATGCAAATTAAGTATCTTCCTCTCATTTTCCTTGGCCTCAACGGCTTTGCCTCATCCAGCGACGAGGAGCAAAACGCCATTCAGGCGGTCAGCCCTGCGACTGTCTCACAAGAACTAGAAAGCATCTGTAAAGCCCTCGGTGAGAAATTTGGTCGCACGCGCGCAGCGCCCGTCACGACAGGTAATCTTGATGAGTTAGGCGTGCCAGACCACCAAGATTTGAGGCACTTTTTCCTCACGTGTAATACGCTTAAGTGGTGGTACTGGGATTTTGTAAACGTGAAGCGTCCTGTGCTTTGGACTTATATTAAGACCCATGCACTCCTCGGGGAAAAACTCTTCCCTATTTGCGAAATAGCCGACTCAGATGGAAAGGTATGCCTTGATTTAGAAAAAGGCACCATGGTTGACTTTTTTCCCCATGGGCGTGGCCCTTGTGGGACCCAAGGCCATGCCCATGATCCCCACAACAAGGCTTCGCACCAAGCACGTGAGGAAGAAACCTTTACAGAATATCTTGAAAGATATCTTGCGGAGGTAAAATCTTCCAAAGGGCCTCTAGGATAAGGGGACGCGCGCTGTTAAAAAGGTTACGGTCTACGGGCGTGCGGGGAAGGTAGTACTCGCTGGATTCAAAGTGTAAGTCCCCGTGAAACGTCTCAAGGTGTGTTGTGTGGTGAAGGAGCACAAGATAGCTCGTGGTGTTGTGGGTCCATGCGTCATAGTGCGTCACATGGTGGAGGTTCATGGACTCGCCATCACTCCCAATGGGACAGCGTCCGCACTCAAGACGCTCCAGGTTCGTCTCGCCCTCAATCTCAGCGTCCAAATTCAAAAGAGCCGGGTTATACCAAACGGTGTATCCCTCATGGTCAAAGGACATATAAGTCGACTGAAAAACACTCGTAAATACTTCTTCCAGCTCTGCCCGGCGCATGCGCCCAAGGGAGTCCACTTGCGCACGGCGCAAGCTCAGATAATCGGTAAACTCGCGCACTGTGCGTTCCTCCAGCGCAAGGGAGGACTCTTCGCTCTGGGATTGGCTGGCAATGGAAAGGCTGCGTTCGTGACGCACGCGCGCCAGGAGTGCTCGCTGACGCACCCGCCTTGCGAGGGTTTCCTCAAGTGTTTCAAAGGATTCTTCGGGATGTGAAACGCTGGCATGAAGATCTACAAGGGGCGCGTCCTTACCAGAAATTGGCAGATGGGCGGGGATTAGGGAGCGTGTCCATATTGCGTCCTTTGTTGCCGCCATAAATAGATCAAAGGGAATCACCTCATATGATGCGATACGCTCGCGCACACCCTGACTTCTGATGGCTGGGACGTGTGGCGCGTCAGCATTGCGTTTTGTAGGTGTGAGAAGTGCTTGTTCGGTCGCGTAGGTCAACCTTCGAGGACTGACACCGAATTTGCGCATATTTTGGCTTGTGGAAGGTGTAAATGCGTTATCGCGTGAACGTGAGCTGTGCGCACCGGTAGGCGTGCGAAGCACCTTCTTTGAACCATGATGAACATCTGTTTGCCCCTGAATCCTAATCAGCTTGTTTCCTATGTTTTTGTTGTTTTCATCTCCGCGTAGCAAGGGACGCTTCGGGCGCGGCAGGGAATTGTGTGTTTCAAATGACTGATCACTACCTTCATCGTCAGAAAGGGACGCGTAGGAGGTCCCGCCCACGGCAAAAAAGACACTCAGGGACAGAAAACTAATCATTTTCAACATGTTAAAAAAGACCCGATCAAATGAAAACACCTTATATGACTCTATATAGGGGGAATACTACTTTGATTCAACACTTTTTTGCCAAATATTTTTTCTATTTTTTTGTATTTTTGAAGGATTTATTGTCATTTTTATTTCATGCTATATTCCTGAGGAGATTCACGTGAAGAAAAATGACTTACTGGAACAAGTTGCGTCAAATATTCTTAAAGAAAAAGAAACAAGATCACGCTTGGCTGCCACCTTTGACTGGACAGCGCGCGCACGCCCAAACCAAATTCCTCCCCTTGGTGATTGGCGCGTTTGGCTGATCCTGGCTGGACGCGGCTTTGGCAAAACACGTACAGGCGCTGAAACCATCCGCGCGTGGATTGCCTCAAAAACGGCGCGGCGAATCGCCCTTGTGGGGCATCACCATATGGACGCCAAGCGGGTCATGGTGGAGGGGGAGAGCGGCCTTTTGTCCACCTACCCAGACCGCGAACGTCCAACTTTCGTCTCCACCCAGGGCATTTTGAAATGGAAAAATGGGGCGCGCGCCCAGCTCTTTAGCGCCCTGCGTCCAGACGACCTGCGCGGCCCCCAGTTTGACGCTGCCTGGGTGGATGAGCTGGCAAAGTTTCCAGATCCAGAAAGCTTGTGGGACCAACTGATGTTTGCGCTGCGCAAGGGAGAAGCGCCCCGGGTTATTGTCACAACCACCCCGCGCCCCTGCCCTTTTTTAAAAAAACTCATGGCACGTGAAGGACAGGACGTTGTGATCACCCGCGGCACAACCTTTGATAATGCGATGAACCTAGCACCCTCCTTTCTAGAAGCCATAGAAGCGCGCTATGGGCACACGCGTCTTGGCGCACAGGAGCTTTATGGGGAGATGGTGGAGGACATCAAAGACGCTTTGTGGACACCCAGGATGCTTGATGGTGCGCGCCAAGACAGCGCCCCACCCCTTGTACGCCTGATCATTGCCATTGACCCAGCTGTCACAAGCCACGCAAAAAGTGATGAAACCGGCCTCATTATAGCCGGCAAAGACGCGAAAGGTTGCGCCTATATCCTGGCGGACCATAGCGGACGCATGACCCCTGCCCAGTGGAGCCAAAAGGCGGTCGCTCTCTACCACGACCATCAGGCCGACAGCATCATTGCGGAGGTGAACCAGGGCGGCGACCTTGTGGCCCATATGATCAAAAGTATTGACCCGCTTGTTCCCTTTCGAGCGGTGCGCGCAACGCGCAGTAAGCTCACCCGCGCCGAGCCCATTGCTGCCCTTTATGCCCAGGGACGCGTCAAACACATAGGACGAGATTTAAAAAAGCTAGAAGCGCAACTGACATCCTTCACGCCGGGAAGCAGCTCTCCCGATCGTATGGACGCCCTCGTGTGGGCTCTCACGGAGCTCCTCCTCAACGCCCACGGCACCCCCAAACACTTTTGGGTGCCATAAAAGGAAAAAGGCCGGCAAAAGCCGGCCTTTTCTATACAAGAACAGGATAGTCTTGTACGTGTCTATTAGCGCGCCGCAGCTGGTGTCGCAGGAGCAGCCGCTGCAGGCGTTGCAGCTGGTGCCGCAGGAGCAGCCGCTGGCGCTGCTGCGGGAGCAGCCTCAGGCTTACCATTCTCGTCGAACAGTTCAACCTTTGCTGCATTCTTCACGCGGTCAATAAGAGCCTTTGCTGCCTCTTCTTGCAAGCGACCAGCAAGCTCTGGCTTCATCTCTTCAAAGGACTTTGGACGCATGCTGCGGCGGTCCTCAACACGGATGATGTGGTAACCAAAGTCTGTCTTCACAGGCTCGGAAGAAACCTCACCGGGCTTGAGCTTATTCACAGCATCAGAAAACGCGGGCAACATGCCTTCTGGTGTGAAGTAACCCAAATCACCGCCTTCTTTGGCTGAGTTTGGATCCAGGGAGTTTTCCCTTGCAAGCTTCAAGAAGTCAGCGCCGCCCTTAATGCGCTTGATAAGATCCTTGGCAGTTGCCTCATCCTTCACAAGGATGTGACGTGCACGTGTCTCTTTCAGATCCTTTGGAAAGGTCTTGACGTAATCATCATAGGCAACCTTCAAAGCCGCTTCTGTGATCTTTGGCGCAATTTCCTTTGACAGGTACGCTTGGAACAAAAGACCTTCTTTCATGCGCTCCAGTTGCTTTTGAACCTCTGGATCCTTTTCAAGATTGGCTTTTTTGGCTTCCTGCACCAAAAGGCGCACAACGATCAGCTGGTCACGTAGACCTTCGAAAAGCTTCTTCTTATCCTTTGCTTGTGCAATAAGCTGGGGAGGCAAAGCCTTCTCAACTTCTTTCACATCTGCGTTCGTAATGTTCTCACCATTAATTTTGGCAACAACAGTCTTCGCATCAGCCATGGCAAGCGGAGAAACTGCCGTGAGTAAACCTGCTAACAATAGGCCTCGCAATACGGAGGAGGTCATGGATGAATCCTTTCTACTTCCTGAAATAAACCTCACACATATCCTAACCATTCCGCTTCATAACGCAAGGAAAACTTAAGATTCTCTTGGTGTGGTCAAAAAAAGAGCCACTTTATGTCCATCAAAGCATGATGCACGCACCTTGGCGCGCCACAAAAGCTCCTGAAAATGCACGTTTTGCCTCTTGTTCAAGGTCCTCAAGCATCCCATCGGTGTGGGAAGGATCGTGGTGGTAAATCGCCATACGCTTTGCGCCCGACGCAAGACTCAGCCTCACACCCTCCTCCCACGTTGAGTGCCCCCATCCCTTGTGATTTTGATACTCCTTCTCCGTATAGCAGGCATCATAAATCATGAGATCCGTCTCTTTGATGTGTTGTAAAATAATGGGATCAAGGCCCTCACCCTCCGTGTGTTCCGTATCACTGACATAACACACGCTTTTGCCACCGGCCTCTAAGCGGTAACCACTTGCGCCCCCTGGGTGATTCAAAGTAAAGGGGACAATGCGCCCTGTCTCACCGATCACGATCTCTTGGCCGTTTTTGATGTCATGGAAGATGATCTTTGCACGCAGTTGCGACAAACTCACAGGAAAAAGGGGATGATTGAAAAGCACATTATCAAAAAAATGAGCGACACCCCCACGCGGCTCTAGCATTGTCGCATAAATATGTAGCGTTACGTCTGGCTCCCAAATAGGAGAAAAAAAAGGAAAGCCGATAATATGATCATAGTGGACGTGGGAGAGAAAAAGATGAATCTCCTGCAAGCAAATGGGCATATCTTTCATGGCGACGCCCAAGTCGCGCATCCCGGTGCCAGCATCAAAAATAACAAGTGAGTCCCCAAAGCGTGCGCTCACACAACTTGTATTGCCGCCCACCCGGCTATGGTCCGGTCCACAGCACGGAATGGATCCTCGCACACCCCAAAAGGCTACCTCCATCTTAGTCCCTGTCTTTTTATCCTTTTATGAAAAAAGAGTACGTCATCCTGAAGGACAAACAAAGCAAAATTTAATATAAGCTTGGCTTATACCCAATTTAGAGGGATTTAATTTTTCTATGCCGCATCAAGGGGTTTAGACTGATAACGGTGACACAAAGCAGGGAGGCCCGTCGCCATGATCGCTTTTATCAAATCACTCTTTGGGGAGGAAAAGGCCATGGAAGAACACAACTTCACCACAGAAATTGACGAAATGTCCGATGCTTTTATTTACAGCCTAAACTTGGACGAGCAAGACATGCACCCCGGCATTCATGGGTAGAGGGCGCGCAACGCTTGCCGCATAAGGCCGTTTCTTGGGCGTGGGGCACACACCATAACTGCCAAGGAAACCCGCAAGCCGAGGGAGTCTCTTGGCGCCAGCACTCTCATAGCCGCCGGCGACCCGCATCTGTCGTAAAGGTAGAAAATCTCAATGTGACGATGGGCTTATAACTTTTTGCGAGACATAAAAAAGGGCAACGCTCTGCGTCGCCCTTTCATCCAATGCCTTGCAAGGGGTTATTTCTTACGGAAAGTATCCAGGGCCACAACCTTACTAGGGGTCTTTTTGCCTTTCCCCTCGCCCTTGGGCGCGGTCCCACCATTGTCCGACGCAGGCGCCGGCGCCACTGGCTCAAATTGCAAACCAAATTTCACCGAAGGATCAAGGAAGTTGATCACCGCGCCAAAGGGGATAGTTAAAACCTCGTGCTTATCGTCAAAACTGAGCGTCACACTAAAGTTGTTTGCTGTGACCTTGAGATCCCAAAACTGATGCTGCAGGACAATGGTCATTTCCTCGGGATACTTTTCGCGCAAAGACGCAGGCATCACCACGTCTGGCCTATTTGTTTGAAAAGTAATGTAAAAGTGATGGGATCCCATAAGTCCCTTTTCAGCAGTCTGCACAAGGGATTCGCGCACCACCTGCATCAAGGCCTTTTGTACCATACGGTCGTAGTCTAGCTCCATGGACATTTTCTCCTTGCCCGTTTGAGTGTCAAAGCCTAGCTCCTTGAGGTTGCTGCTCCCACACCACGCATCCCAAGCCTTTTAACAAATACACCTTTGGGTATATACAGCCTTATGCTTTTTTTCAAGATGTTCTGTAAATGAAAGCCGTGGCATAATAAATGCGCGAAAGGAAAGTTGACTTTTTCAGTCGGAAAATATAGTATTATTAGTGCGCGCGAAAGGAAGTGTGTGTAATGAGACTAGGAGTCAAAGGACGTTATGCAGTAACAGCCATGGTTGATCTTTCAGGACAACCAGAAGGACGACTTGTGACCCTTTCAGATATTGCCCATAGACAGAATTTACCTCTGGCATATTTGGAGCAACTCTTTGTAAAACTGCGCCGGGCGGGTCTTGTTGAAAGCACAAGAGGCCCCCAAGGCGGATATCGCCTGGCAAAGGAAAGGCAATCCATCCGTATCGAGGATATCATTTGTGCGGTCGAAGAAGGACTAACCTTCACGGCTTGTTCCACACGCAAGGGATGTCTCAACCCAGGGGCCAAGTGCCTCACCCACGATTTGTGGCAAGGTCTTGACAACCATGTGCGCCATTATTTGCATCTTCACACGTTAGACGATTTAAGTAAGGGGCGTGTCCATGCAAGCGTGCAGTCAAGGGACATGCACACATGACGAGACAAATCCACTATCTTGATTACAATGCAACCGCACCTATGACGCCCCGCGCAAAGCAGGCGCTTGTTGAGGCTATGGATCTTGTTGGCAATCCCTCCTCCATTCACCATTGGGGAAAAGTTCAGAAAAATGCCCTGGAAGAGGCCCGGCGCAAAATCCTCCATCACCTTGGGGCTGACAAACATCGTCTGATCTTTGTCAGCGGCGGGACAGAGGCCAATAACCTTGCCCTGACTGGCACTGGGGCAAAACGGGTCTTTGTCTCAAGTGCGTCCCATCCATCTTGTGCGACCCTGCCACATGTCACGCCCGTTCCTGTGGATGGAAATGGGCGTGTCAACCTTGAGGCATTGGTTTCCATGATCGTTGCAAGCGACACACCTTTTCTGGTGAGCGCCCCCCTTGCAAGCCACGAAACCGGCGTCATTGAGCACGCAGATCAACTCCTAGCATGCGTGCGTGCCTTTGGCGGCCTCATGCATTTTGACGCAGTCCAAGCCATTGGGCGCATGGCTGTGTCCATGGACACGCTGGACGCAGATCTTTTGAGCCTTTCTTCCCCCAAAGTTGGTGGACCTGCGGGGGTTGGTGCGTTGATGATCAAGGGCGCGCTCACCCTCACCCCCATGCTTTATGGGGGCGGACAAGAGTATTTCGCCAGATCAGGCACCCAAAACACACCCGGTGCCGTTGCCTTCGCGGTGGCGCTAGAAGAGGCGCTCTCCCAAGACTGGGAGGACGCAAGAACCGCCCGCGACTTACTTGAGAGTCTCTTGAAGGCCCAAGGCGCCCAGATCATAGGGGATCAAAATCCACGCCTTCCCAACACGACTTGCGTGCACATGCCTGGGGTCAACGCACAGGAGCAAGTCATCTTTTTTGATGTGGAGGGCTTTGGCGTCAGCGCCGGAAGTGCGTGCGGCTCAGGACGGATCCAAGCCTCTTCTGTGCTCACGGCCATGGGCTTTGTACAAGCAGCTCAAGAAAGTATTCGCATAAGTTTATCCCCACATACACCAATTCATGTTATAGAGTCCTTTATTACGGTGTGGCGCACCCTTTATGGGCGTGTCCAAAACAATAAGAGAGTGTCATGACCTGCCAAATTGCCCAAGGTGCTGATCGCCCCATCTATCTTGATTATCAAGCCACAACCCCCTGTGACGGGCGTGTTGTGGACGCCATGATGCCTTACTTGACGCAGGAGTTTGGAAACCCCCACTCCAGCACCCATGGTTATGGATGGCGGGCCCTTGCCGCCGTTGAGGAGGCGCGCGCACAGGTTGCAGCCGCCATTGGCGCAGGTCCTAAGGAAATCGTCTTCACGTCTGGCGCAACCGAGGCCAACAATCTCGCCATTAAGGGTGTCATGGGCTTTTACAAAGACATTGGCAAAACCCACTTCATTACCGTTCAAACGGAACACAAGTGCGTGCTCAACAGCGCTAGGCGCCTTGAGAGAGAGGGATTTACCGTCACCTATCTGCATGTTGACGAGAAGGGTCTCATTCGCCTTGAGGATTTAGAGGCGGCCATCACGCCCGCCACAGCCCTTGTCAGTGTCATGGGCGTGAACAACGAGATTGGCGTCATTCAACCACTCAAAGAAATTGGCGCGCTGTGCCGTCAAAGAGGTGTGTTCTTCCATACGGACTGTGCCCAAGCCCTGGGCAAAATCCCCTTGGATGTGGACGAGATGAACATTGACCTCATGAGTCTTTCTTCCCACAAGATCTATGGTCCTAAGGGCGTGGGTGCCCTTTATGTGCGCCGCAAGCCCCGGGTGCGCCTTATGCCCCTCATGGACGGAGGCGGACAAGAACGCGGCATGCGTTCCGGCACCTTGGCGCCCTTCTTGTGTGTGGGTTTTGGACATGCGTGCCACATTGCGATCCAAGAAATGCCCGCGGAAAATGCGCGACTTCTAACCCTTCGTGACCGGTTCCTTGAGCGCGTACGTGCCCATGTCCCCGACGCGGTCCTGAACGGCGACTTAAATGCCCGCGTGCCAGGCAACCTGAATATCAGCTTTGCCTACGTTGAGGGCGAAGGCCTGATGATGGGCATTAAAGACTTGGCGCTGTCCTCAGGATCTGCCTGCACGTCAGATTCTTTGGAGCCGTCTTATGTGCTGCGCGCCCTTGGTGTGGACGACGGTCTGATTCATACCTCCTTGCGTATAGGGCTGGGACGATTTACAACCGAAGAAGAGGTTGACTACGCGGCGCAGCGTATTGCACAAACGGTCCTTAAACTGCGTGAGATGAGCCCCCTTTGGGAAATGGTGCAAGAGGGTATCGATTTAAAAACCATTGAGTGGAACGCACACTAAAACGCGCGGCGCAACCGAAGGAAGAAAAACATGGATTACAGCAAGAAAGTCGTTGATCACTACGAGAACCCTCGCAATGTGGGCGCCCTTGATAAAAATGATGCACGGGTAGGCACTGGCCTTGTGGGCGCGCCTGCGTGCGGTGACGTCATGAAACTGCAAATTCAAGTCAGCGATGAAGGTATCATTGAGGACGTGAAGTTCAAGACCTTTGGATGCGGCTCTGCCATTGCTTCAAGCTCCCTTGCAACGGAAATGGTGAAGGGCAAAACCCTCGACGAGGCGCTCCAAATCAAGAACGTGGATATTGCGGCAAGTCTTGCACTGCCGCCCGTGAAGCTCCACTGCTCAGTCCTGGCGGAAGACGCCATTCGCGCCGCCATTGAGGACTATCAAAACAAAAACGCTCACCTAAGCAAGGCTGGCTAAATTCCATGGACGCGCCTAAGAAAAGCCTGTTCACCCTAACAGACGCGGCAAGAGACCGCGTGAAGCTTCTTTTGGCCAGTCGTGGCAAGGAAAGCGCCGGCATTCGTGTGGGCGTGCGCACAAAGGGGTGTAACGGTCTTGCCTATACCCTTGAATTTGTGGACGAGCCCGTTGCGGGAGATGAGTGTGTGCAGGACGGTGACGTCACCATTTACATTGACCCCAAGGCCGTTCTTTTTGTGGTAGGCACCCAGATGGACTTTGTGGAGGGCGAGCTTGAGTCGGGCTTTCTTTTCAAAAACCCCAACGAGAAGGGACGTTGCGGATGCGGAGAGTCCTTCCGTGTCTGACCCCTTCGCCCTTTTAGGTATTGCACCTGGCTTCTTTCTTGAGCGCGCGACCCTGGACACCCATTTGCGCCAAGCACTCTGCTTGTGCCATCCAGATCGCTTCGCAGGGCACAGTGAGGCCCTCAGGCGAGAGGCTGAGGAAAAAGCCTGCGCCTTGACCCAAGCCTTTGCGGATCTCAAAGACCCCATCAAACGGGCACACTGTCTTCTAGCGTACCTTGGGCACACAGGAGAGCTGCCCCCCATGGAAGCGGCCTTTCTCGCCGAAAGCATGCTGCTACAAGAGGAGATTGAAGAAGATCCACGCGCCCTCATGCCGCTCCTGAGAAACCGCTTGTGTGAAATGGAAGACTTTTTAGAGCAAGCTTTTCATGCGCAAGAGAAAGACGCCTTTGCCCGTCATCTTGGACACTATCTCGTTTTCAAACGCCTTGAGGAACATGCCCATGCTGCTGCAACTGCTTGAGCCAGGTCAAAGCATAAACGAAACAACATCACCCCATAAAGTCGCCATTGGCATTGACCTTGGCACAACCCACAGCTTAGTGGCCATGGTCAAAGATGGCAAACCTGTGACGCTCACACTCACCCATGGACGTGTACTTATGCCGTCGGCAGTTTACACGCAAGACGGACACGTTTTAACAGGTCACGAAGCCCTTGAAAAAGGCGCCCAGAACCCAGCTGCTCTCCTGACCTCTTTCAAGCGTTTCATGGGGGATGCAAAGCACCCTGAGGAAAATAAAGACGCCCTCTATGCCTCCGCCAAGATTCTCGCGTGCTTGAAAAGGCGCGCCGAAGAAGCCCTCGGGCATGATGTTTCCCGGGCGGTCATCACGGTCCCCGCCTACTTCTCAGAAGCCGCACGCAGCGCCACGCGTCAAGCGGCGCAGCTTGCAGGGCTTGAAGTCTTGCGCCTCGTGAGCGAGCCCACGGCCGCCGCCCTTGCCTATGGCCTCGAAAAAAGTGCCCAGGGCCTTTACCTTGTCTATGACCTGGGAGGGGGCACCTTTGACGTCTCTCTTTTGCGTTTGGAGGCAGAGGTCTTCCAAGTCATCGGCACGGCCGGCGACACGAATCTTGGAGGAGACACCTTTGACGCCCTTCTGGCCGCACACCTTGAGCCTGGTTTTGGGGATATGGACGTGCCCCTTCAGAAAAACTGCATGCGCCGCATGCGCGCCCTGCGCGAAGCCTTGTCACAGGAAACGCACGTCTCTTATGGCGCCCAGACTCTTACGCGTGACCAGCTGGAAGCACTCATTGCCCCCCATGTTGAACACACCCTAAATCTTGTGGAGCATGTCCTTTCGGAGGCCCACGTGGAGGCCAGCGCCCTTCAAGGCATTATCCTTGTGGGAGGCGCCACCCGCACACCCCTCATTGGCAAAAGCTTAGAAGCGCGCAGTCCAGCGCCAGTCTTGGCGGATATGGATCCCGACCATGTGGTGGCGTGGGGCGCAGCGCTTCAGGCGCACGCCTTGTCCGGTGGCACAGGTCCCCTTCTTATGGACGTGCTGGCCTTATCCCTTGGCCTTGAGACCATGGGAGGCGGCGTGGAAGTTCTCCTGCCGCGCAACAGCCCCCTGCCCATCTCCAAAACCCAAAGCTTCACAACCTTCCAGGACGGACAGTCGGCGATCCTGATCCACGTGGTCCAGGGTGAAGCGCAAAATGCCAAAGACTGCCGCACCCTCACACGCTTTGAGGTGTCGGGTCTGCCCCTTGTGCCTGCGGGCATGGTGCGCCTCCAGGTGCGCTTTACCATGGATGTAGACGGGCTTCTCACCATCACCGCCAAGGAAAAATCTCAGGAACTGTTCCAGGAGGTCAGCCTTAAACCCACCCACGGGCTGTCCCTGGATGACATGGTCGCCCTTCTGGCGCGCAACGGGTGAAGCACCCGTGCTGAGGCGCATATTTCTTGCAACTTTGTGCCTGACAACAACCCCATCCTTTGCAAGCCCCTGGCTCCATGGGCCGCGTCTTAGACCCCTTCATGAGCGCTGCGCCATGGAGGGAGATACCCCCCAAGATTACGTGCAAAAAATTGCCCACCTCAGTGAAGATCTGATTTTTTTTAAGAACATGTGGTGGCATGACGATACAAAAGAAGCGATACTCATTTCGCGGGGGCATCTTTTTGTGCACCTTGCAAACCACGCGGCACATACGGGCCCTTTCACCTGGCAAGGCGCCCCCCGCAGCGCCCTTGATCTTTGCGTGCTAGCCGGCCAAGACCTCATTGGCCGGGATCCTCTGCCAGATCTTGCCATCTTTTACGTAACGCTTCTGGAGGCGTGGCCCGGGGATCAAAGCGACGTGGGGCTCAAAGATTTTCAAGGCAAGCCCCTCACACAAACCATGTGTCAGCAAAACGCCCTCACGGCAGCCTTCCAAAAGGGACACACCCCATTGTTTGTGCGTGTGTGCAAGCATCTCTTGGCCGCACGGGACTGGTCCATGCCCTTTGATGTTGATGGCCGTGTGAGTCTGACAAGAGAAGACATGACTGCCCTGATCACCCATTTTGAGCCACGCCAAGGCCCGCAACACCTTTCTTGCCTGCGTGACCCAGAGGGCGCTTCAAAACTCATGCCCTTGAAGTATTTCGGATTTTAATAAAATTTTTTACACCCATCTTGCCAAAGGGTCAGGCGCGTTTTAGCATCATAAGTGGGTAAACAAGAAGGCCGATCATGTCCCAGATTTTTCACGTATTTTTTTGCCTATGGTTTTGTGCGGCCGCCGCATTTTCCCCCGCTTTTGCCAGCGCTGACGAATATGACACTGTGTGGGGCCGCGTCCGTTCAAAGCAAGTGCACGTAAGGCCCGACGATGTGCCCCCCCTTCCTCTGGACACACTCATCAAGCGCAGTGTCGACTCTGCGCGCACCATGCGCCTTTTAGACAATGTGCGTGCGTGCAAGGGCGTCTTAGAGGACCTTAACTGGCAAGACCCCAACGCCTTGGAAATCCTAAAACCTCTTTATGAGCACGTGGCACGCATGGTAGGTGAAACACGAGAACTTAAAAGATATCAAAGCCTTTATAAACGCTTAGCAACCCAGACGTTATTGCGGCTTCTATCGGAACCACATGTCACATTTCCCATTACCCTCAATGCCATGGAGCGCACCGAAAGTTGCTGCGCGTCCCAGGCTTATCAACTCGCCGAAGCAACAGGTTCCTTTGAGCTTCGCGCACAGGCGCGTACGATGCTCGTGGCCAAAACCCATGCCCGTGATGTGATACTCCGGGAGCGCATCGTTTCAAAAGGAACCCTCCTCATGGAGGCCTACGCACTTTTTCCCTCCCACAAAAAGCCCGCTAAGGCAAAGGCGCTGCTATCCCTTTTAAAGGATTGGCCCCGTGAACCCCTTCACCTGGAAGGCCACCTTTTCACACGACAAGACTGCGTCGAAGCGCTTTACAGTTTGACACAGGGCAGGCATTTTCCTTTAGATCTGAAAGCGCGTATTTACAGGGATCTTGGCAAACACTGGGGTCAAACCCGTGGGTTTTGTGTCGCTGGCCGCGTCATAGATAGAAACGTTTTGAGGAAGAAAGGGTACGCCCTGGCCCACAAACTAGAAGCGCGGCGCCCTGTGCGATTACCCGACACGCCTCTTTCCCAGGATATTACACCACGCCTGCCTTCCCCCGGCATAGGTTCGGTGCCCTCCCCAGAACCAGCCGCGCTGCCAATCCCCTCATTTAGGGCCAAGGCAATGGAACTGCCGCCCGCCTCGGGGGGACGCACACAGCAGCACCAGGGACATAACAGCGAATCATTTTGAACTTGGCCAACGCTCACTTTGCGCATTTTGCCCACGCAGTGGTCAAGGTGTTGCAAAGATTATCCTCCAGAAGTACTTAGCGTTTTCACTTCAATTCAGCACACATCTTGCCAAAAGGGCAGGAACAATTTAGCATGACAGTTAGATAAACAAGAAGAATAGTCATGCCTCAGGTTCTTCACGCGTTTTTTTGCTTATGGTTTTGCGCCGCTGCCGCGATTGTCCCCGTCTTTGCAAGTACCGAAAAGTATGACCTTACGTGGGGAGGTCAGCCCAGAAGAAAGGCTCCCCCAAGGCCAGATATTGTTCCGTCCCTTGATCTGAGTCCTCTCACAAAGCCAAGTGTGCGCTCTTCACGCGCTACGGCCCTTTTGAAAGACGCTCAAGAGTGCGAAGAAATTCTGTCAAATCTCAAGTGGCAAGACCCCCGCACTATGGAAATCTTGGCACCCCTTTATGAGCGCGCTGTAAAAGGGATGGGGCGCAAAAATAGGGATGACTATGTGCGCATCGCAGCGCGCACAATGCTGCGCATTCTGCGCGAGCCCGACACCCACTTTCCCATCGTGCTCCATCACACCCCTTGCGACAGAATTTACTGTACTTATTTGGCCTACCCCCTGGCTGAGTTGACTGCTGAGCCTGAACTCCAGGCGCAAGCACGCATCATTTTGGTGAAAAACATGCCAAAAGAGGACCTCTATTTGGGAGGTGCCCTGGCTTCAAAAGGCGCCCTCCTCATGGAGGCGTATACGCTTTTTCCGTCCCATAAAAAGGCGGCCAAGGCAAAGGTGCTTCTTTCCCTTTTAAAAGATTGGCCCCATGAACCCCTTCACCTGGAAGGCCACCTTTTCACACGACAAGACTGTGTCGAAACCCTTTATCGTCTCACACTTGCCAAGCACTTTCCTTTAGATCTTAAAATCCGTGTTTACAGGGACCTGGGCAAACACTGGGGCCAAACCCCTGGGTTCCGTGTCGCTGGCCGCGTCATAGATAGAAACGTTTTGAGGAAGAAAGGGTACGCCCTGGCCCACAGCCTTAAGGCGCTGCGCGCTGAGCGCGCATGTGATGATCCCATTTCCCCAGATATAACACCGCGCCTGCCCTTCCTCGACCCAGGCCCCGTGGCTCCCCCAGAGCCCTCCATGCTGCCGCTCCCCACATTTATGTCCAAGGCAAAGGGGCTGCCGCCCACCTCCCAGGAACGCTTGGCGCCTCACCCCGTGGCCCAAAAAGAATCGTTTTGAGAGTCTCCCATGGCCTGTGTTACGCCAGTTTTGCAAGAGAATTTATCCCCGGAAAGCACCTCCTTATGCAATTTTTGAGCCTGATTTTCTTTTCATTTCTGGCGGTTGGACCATTATGCTTAGCCTCGGATGCGATAGATCCGCAAGAGACGCAGGTGTCAGGCGTCCTATACATGCCTGTGCCCACCTCCCCTTTTGACTTTGGGCTTGACCTGCGCCAAGACCTGCTGTCCATCCGACAAGAGTGGCGCGCCTCCCAAATCACAAGGTGGGCGCAGGAGCTCAGAGATACAGAATGGTGTGACCAGTTCGCAAGGAGCAAACTGCTGCGCATCTACCGGGACGTCAAAGAAGCGTCCACCATCTGGGAGCCCCAAAAAGTGACACATATGGCCCTTGTCACCCTTGAGGGTGAAACCCTGTTGCGCCTGGCTAATAACAGACGCATCTCATTTCCTCTCTATTTGGAGGGAGAGCCTCGCTCGAGGAAGGACTGCGCGGCCAAGGTTATTGCCCTTGGGCGCTACTGCGCCAACCACACTCTCTCATTGAAAGGATATTTGGCCCTTGTAAAACACACACCTGAGGACTTTGTCCTGTGTAAGGGTGGCGCTGCCATGACCAAAAGCGCACTGCTATTATCATCTTATTTGCTTTTGTCCCAAGCCAACCACGGACAAAAAATCCTTACACTTATCGCGTTATTGGAATACTGGACGGGCGGTGATATTGTTTTGAATAATCAGATTTTTTATCGCCAAACCTATGTTCAAATGCTTTTTCATGAAACCCTTGGTCAGCATACGCCATTAAATTTACGCCTGCGCGCCTACAACACTTTGAAAGACCACTGGCGCAACACGTATGCTTTTACAGTGGATGGCTATATTGTGAAAAAGAATACCCTGGACACAGTCGCCGGGCAAATCTTGTCCCGTAGATTGCAAGCACAAAGAGGCCCCGAGAGCGTGCACGTAAGCCCCCTCCCGCTGGAAACCACTGCCAAAGCAGTTTAACTTCATAACCAGGGCGCGCCAACGACGGAGGTGCCCGCGTCAAAGAAATTACACACATTGCTGCGTGAATGAGTTTGGCTTCCCCGTGCGGGCTCAAGCACAGCTACCCTACCCTTATAAGTGAGACCATTTGAAATACGGTTACGCGGCCGTTTAAGAGGTGTTTAGCTATAGCATTATGTGGGCAAATAAGAAGAACGATCATGTCCAAGATTCTTCATGCACTTTTATGCGTCTGGTGTTGTACCGCTGCCGCTTTGGCCCCCGCCTTTGCAAGTGAGGAAGACTATGTTGTCACGCGCGGCGATCAGCTTAAGAGACCCCCTCCACCTAGGCCCGCGTGCGTCCCCCTCTTGGATCTCACGCAGATCCAAGAGAAAAAAGTGGACTCACCTCGCTCCGTCACCATTATGAAAGACCTGCACTTGTGCACACAAACGCTGCAAAACCTGAAGGAGGGAGCCCCCAAGGCCCAGGAAATACTGACCTCACTCTACGCACGTGCCGCGACAAATGCGGATCTGGTCAGCCACATCCCAAAGTACCGTAATGCTTACCGGCGCCTCGCAACAAGCACGCTGTTACGCATGCTGGCAGAGCCCCATATCTCTTTTCCAATCAAACTGGGGCCAACACCCTGCGACAAAGTTTACTGTGCCTAGTTTGCGTGTTCATTGGCCGAGAAAACCGGCGACCTAACCCTGAAAGCCAACGCGCTCATTAGCCTTACGGATCACACCCAAGGACCAAGTGTTTTTATGGGAGGAAAAATTGTATCAAAAGGAGCGCTCCTTTTGGAGGCGTACGCCCTTTTTTCCTCCAGGCATAAGGTTCAAAAAGCAAAGACCCTCCTTTCCCTGTTAAAGACCTGGCCCGAGGCGCCTCTTCACCTAGACGGGCGTCCTTTCACACGTCAAGACTGTGTTGAGACCCTTTACCGCCTTACCCTGGCCAGGCATTTCTCCCTTAGACTTCAAGCGCAAATCTATCATGACCTCCAAGATCTCTGGTTGGACACGCGCCCGTTTAACGCAGACATACGCAACATTGACCTCTTCGCCATAAAAGCCATGTGGCTTGTTGTTTACAGCACCCTCTTTGAAAAAAAACATATTTCGGCGACTGCGCACCAGTCAGACGAAAATGACATAACGCCACAGCTGCACGTAAAGGCACAAGAGCGCGCACACGTCACTCACCCGCATTAGTCAACCCAACAAGACGCGACAGCCCTCCTATCATGTGCACTTTAAGCTTTTCAAAGCAAAGAGATCACGCTAGAGATAATGACGGTTTAGACGGAAAATTTTAGGCCTATGGGTATTGTTTACTCCATTCTATTTTGCCTCCTCATGTTGACTCATGGGCAGTGCGCGCGCGCCTCTTCGCCCTTGGAAGACCCGAACGCCAGTCTGGATTGGCACAATCAACCCAGAGGTAGCTCACCCTGGGATTACGGACTCGACCTCATTAGGGATATTCCTGCCGTCTCTAAGGCAGAAGCGACCCAACTCGACAAGTGGTATATGGCACTGAGTAAAATTGGACGGCGCAGCCCCGACGCCTCAAGAAAGTTCTTGAACATCTACCATCACGTCCAAAACGCCCTGAGCACATGGGACACCGATGCGTGTTTTCAAAGCAAGCTCTTGGTTCTACAGGGCGAAACCCTGCTGCGCATGGTCAATAACCCTTACATCTCCTTTCCCGTTTTCTTGGGACCCCAGTGGATCACGAGGCTCGCATGCACGCACGAGGTCATTGCCATAGGACAGCAGTGTTCAAATCATCACCTCACAACGAGAGGCTCTCTTGCCCTTGTGAAGCAAGCAGAAGGAGACACCGTTCTCCTCAACAGCGCGCCCACATCGAAGACTGCCCTTCTCCTGGCAGTCCACGCGCAGCTGCCAGACAACGCTTACGTGCCCAAAGCTCTGAGCCTGATCGTGCTCTTGAAAATCTGGGACAGCCCAGACTTCCAGTCAGATGGCCATGTCTTTAAGCGCAAAGACTATATGAAGCTTCTTTTTCAGTTGAGTTGCTCCACCCGTATCAGCAACAAGCTACGCCAGAGTATCTTTGAAACCTTAGAGGATTATTGGATGGACACGGAACCATTTCTTGTGGACGGCTTTCTGGTCAACAAAGAAGAAAAAAGGGTTGTCGTCTATGACCTGATGGAAAATACGCCTCCATCCCAAAACATCAAAGTGAACCCGGACGAGACCTCACTGCCCTCAGCCACGGCGCCGCTTGGGTGAGAAATATCTAGAATGCACAAATCTTAGTAACCGACACCTGTGAGCGTCAGGCCGCAGGCTGGGGCTGTGGGACCAGCCCTGCGGCGATCTTTGGCCTCAAGGACATCTGTAAACTGCGCAACCGTCATGCGCCCCCTTGCCACAAGCTGGAGCGTGCCCACAAAATTGCGCACTTGGTGATGGAGGAATGAACGCGCTTCAATAAAGAAACGCACATCCCCATTCTCTTCTGTAATATCCAGGCGATCAAGGGTGCGCACAGGGGAGGTTGCTTGGCATTCGCTCGCGCGAAACGAGGTGAAATCATGGGTACCGAGCAAGACTTGGGCGGCCTCTTGCATTAAATCAACGTCAAAGGGTGGTGGCAGGCGCCAAGCGCGATGGGCATCCAGCACAAGGGGGGCGTTTCTCACCACAAGACGGTACATGTAGCTGCGCGACGTGGCGCTAAAGCGCGCGTGAAAATCCTCGTCCACGCGTCGCGCGTCAAGGACACTCACGGGCGCGTGCTTCAGGTGGGCGTTAAGGCCCCCACACAGGCGCCAGGGGTCCCAATCTTTTGCCAGATCCACATGGCCCACCTGCCCTGTTGCGTGGACGCCAGCGTCTGTGCGACCAGCGCCCTGCACAAAGGCGCCCCTCTCCTCGAGTTTTTCAAATGCGTCTTCAAGAAGGGACTGCACGGACACACCTTCCGCCTGGCGCTGCCAGCCAACTAGGGTCGTGCCATCATATTCAAGGAGCAGCTTATAGCGCGGCATGGGGAAGCTCAAGCTGTGTCCCCTGGGGGATCGCCAATCCGTTTAGGAAGTCCTTCAAGGCCATGGGCGCACGCCCGGGGCGTTGGAGTTTCAAAGGCACAAAGGCCCCTTCCCCACATGCGATGACAAGATCACAGGTGAGCACAAGGCCTGGTGTAGCTTCTTCTGCAAGGGGCAGGGCCTTAGCCTCCAGCACCTTGATCATCTCCCCCCCATGGGCAAAAAACGTGCCGGGCCAAGGGGTGAGGGCACGCACTTGCCTTTCAAGCTCAAAAGCAGGGCGGCGCCAATCAAGAAGCCCTTCCTCGCGCGTGACTTTAGAGGCGTAGGTGACGCCTTCTTCAGGCTGAGCGATGTCCTTGAGGGTGCCTGCCTGAAGACGTACAAGGGTTTCCACAATCAGGCGCGCCCCCAAATCACTTAAGATGTCGTGGAGGTGTGGCGTTGTGGAGGTTGGCAAAATGGGCACCTCTTCCATGAGCAGCATGGGGCCCGTATCTAGGCCCGCGTCCATGCGCATGGTGGTGATGCCTGTGTAGGTGTCTCCCGCAAGAATTGCCCGGTGAATGGGCGCCGCGCCCCGCCACCTGGGCAGAAGTGAGCCGTGGATATTCAAGCAGCCGTGCACGGGAATGTCTAAAATCGCCTGGGGAAGGATGAGGCCATATGCCACCACAACCGCCACATCGGGCGAGAGCGCGCGAAGGGTCTCCTCAGCTTCAGGCGTGCGCAGGGTCTTTGGTGTATAGACAGGAATCCCAAGCCCACGCGCGGCTTCCTCAACGGGACTAGGCTGCAGCTTATGGCCGCGGTTTGCGGGACGTGGGGGCTGGCAAAACACCCCAACGATATCGTGTCCAGCCTCCTTAAGGGCATGAAGTGCAGGCACACTAAAAGAGGGCGTCCCCATAAAAACTAGTCTCATTGAGGCCCCTCCTGGTGCTTGATAAAGTTATTTACGTCGTAGCGCTTCCGCCGCACGCATAGCACGGGTAAGGGTCAGCTTACGGCGCAGGGCACTGAGATGGTCCACGTAAAGAATGCCGTTCAAGTGATCAATCTCGTGCTGCACACACGCCGCCAAGAGGCCCGTCGCTGTGATTTCTTGGGACTTGTTGTGCTCGTCTAGGTAACGCACACGTACCTCCTTGGGACGCCACACATCTTCGTACTGCTCGGGTACGGACAAGCATCCTTCTTGAAAATGCTGCTCATCCTGGCTTGCAAAAATGATCTCAGGGTTTGCCATAAGAAGCGGTGCCTTTTGGTATTCAGGGCCCACATCAATGGCAAGCACCCGCTCAAGAACCCCAATTTGGTTGGCAGCCAAGCCAATGCCTTGGTCTTCCCATTTCATGGTATCCAGGAGATCACCCATCAAATCTTGAATGCGCCCGTCCACTTTTTCGACGGGCAGGGCCTTGGTGCGCAAGCGCTTATCTGGAACAGCGAGAATTTTTAAAACAGCCATAGTCTACTTCTTTACTTTTTCATCTTCATCAAGAGGCCTTGCCTCATCGGGCAGCAAAATAGGGATCCCGTCACGAATGGGATAGGCAAGGCGCGCACTCTCACTGATCAGTTCTTGGGCCTTAGCGTCATAGCGCAAAACCCCACGTGTTATGGGGCACACAAGGATCTCAAGAAGCTTTGGGTCAACGGGTGTGGTCACTTTGCTCTCTTTCTAGTTCATAAATCCGCCAAGGGGCGTTTCCTTCTTGAGGCACGCAAGCTCCATGAGCGCCGCCAGGACGCGGGCACGGTCCTGAAGGGTTGTGGTCTCCAAAAGCGCTTGCTTTTCGTGGGCCTCAAAGGGACACATCATGGTCAGTGCCGTCACCAAAGTCTCGTCACCACTCTTGAGCACCTCATCCCAGTTTGGATGCACATCCAAGCTTTGGCAATAGGTGCGTACGGTGCTTAGAAAATGATCGCGGTTCTCAACCAAAGTCTCGTCCGCTTCAAAGGCATCATAGGCGTAGGGCTTGTAACAGACCTTGGCGTGCTTGGTGCCGTAAGGTCCTGTCTTTTCCTCAAGGATTTCAAACCTTGCAAGACCCACCACGATCACAAAGGGCTCTGCGTCCTCGTTTTCGCTAAAAGCCACAATACGCCCCAAGCATCCTGTTTTAAACAGAACCTGGTTGTTCTCGTCCTCTTTGGCCACCTGCACAACGCCCACCAAACGGTCTGCGCCAAGGGCCTGATAGAAAATAGGCGTCTGGCGCGGTGTCAGCTGCAAGGGAAGCTGCCCTTTTGGCAAAAGAATCACGCTATCCATTTCAAGAAGAAGGATCTCCTCTGGCAGAACCAAGGGGAGCTTCACGGGTTTTTGTTTGAGCATTTCACGCCAATTTGTCATGTTTACGTCCTTGACCTTATATGGGCACGCCCAGATTAATTCTCAAGCATAAAATAGCGCACGCCGCCACTTTATGATGCCGCCTGCGCACTGGCATCATGCCCGTAGTAGGTTTTATACCAAGCGGCAAACTGGGCAAGACCTTCCTCAATGGATGTTTTTGGGTCATATCCCAGCTCACGGCGCGCATCACTTATGTCTGCAACGGTCTCCACCACATCTCCTGGCTGGAGCGGCTCGTACTTTAAGCGCGCCGTGACGCCCAAAACACGCTCGAGGGTGTGGATAAAGTCCATGAGGCTGTCTGAGCGGTCGTTGCCTAAGTTATAGAGGCGGTGGAAAGCTTGCTCCACGCCCGGCGCGTGGTCAAGGGCCGCGAGCGTTCCGGCCACAATATCACCCACAAAGCTATAATTACGGCGCATGCGACCGTGGTTAAAAACCTTAATCTCCTCGCCCGCCAGCATGGCACGGGTAAACAAAAAGACGGCCATATCGGGGCGCCCCCAGGGGCCATACACCGTGAAATAGCGCAGACCCGTTGTGGGGATCTGGAAGAGATGAGCATAGGAAATGGCCATAAGTTCATTGGCACGCTTGGTGGCGGCGTACAGGGAAATGGGCCTGTCCACGCGGTCCGATACCTCAAAGGGCTGCTTTTCATTGTTGCCATAGACGGACGAAGAACTGGCGTAGATAAAGTGCTGGAGACCTTTAAGGGAGCGCACGCCCTCCAGCAGGGTCAGATAACCCATAAGGTTGCTGTCGCCGTACACCAGGGGGTTTTCCAAGGAATATCTCACGCCCGGCTGGGCCGCCAGATGAATCACGTGGGTGATGTGGGCATTGTCCTTAAAAAAGGCCGCCGTTTGCACGCGGTCCGACAGATCAAGCTGGCTGAAGGTAAAATTTGGATGGGGATCAAGCTGCCTAAGGCGCGCCCTTTTCAAGGTGACATCATAGTATTCATTGAGGCAATCAATGCCCACCACGCGGTGCCCTGCCTCAAGAAGCGCCCGCGCCGTATGGAATCCAATAAATCCCGCACATCCCGTCACCAGTACCGTTTTCATGCCTTCTTCGCCTTACTTTTCCTGGAACAAAAATCCATGGAATAGTCTTAGCGTGCCAGGGCGCCCATGTAAAGAAAAGCCTTCCTTAAAGCCCGCGTAGTTCCACCGTAGCGGCATGTGCGCCCCTGCCTTGAATACAGACAAAAAACTGCCCTCCAAGTGTGATGGAAACACCGTGGGGCGCCTCAAGGCTTTGACACAGGACAGGCGTGTCCTTGCTTCGACAATAGACGTTGCCTACTATTCTCAAAAACCGTGGGCGGAGTCTGCCCAGGAAATATTCACAAAAAGACTCCCCACACTCAGTAATATCCAAGTGCGACAGCGTGAGCGTTTCAAAGCCCCGCTGGTTCAAGCACTTCACCATGTCTGGTGTCAGGCGCATTTTGACGGAAAACTCTGGGTCCTGTGACAAATCATAGAGCCCTAGGTTACGCACCTGGGGAGCTGTTTTGAGGATTTTGAGCGCGCGGCAAACCTGGCCTTCGTTGGTGGAGGCGAGGATGTGGTAAAGGTTCAGGGACCTTAATGTGTAACACTTTTGAAAAGCCTCAAGAAAATCAGCGTGCTGCAAGAGCACTGCAAAGACCTCAATATCCAAACCAAGCTCTTTAAGACCCGTAGGCGCTTTCGTGCCCCGCAAATGGTGGACGAGCGCAGGTTTGAGGCGCTTTTCATCACACATCACACCAAGGTTGAGACTTTCTAAACACGGATGATCTTGGACGCGGCGGGCCAAAATCCCTTCAAAGGCACCTAGGTGCGCCCTTTGCATCTCTATATCGCCTGGGAAACGGCTCCGGGCATCCTCATTAAGATGCTCCATGACCGCTTTGAAATCCCTTTGACTAAAATCCACCTCCCGAGAGTCATAGCGTATGTGCGCCGCCGCAAGGCCCTGGGCGAAATCACAGGGGGTCGCTTCTACTTCATCGGCGCTTGCCTGGCACGGGGACAAGATCACCATGGAAAGAAAGACAAGGTGCGTCAAGGGCATTTTGTGATCCTTGAAACGTCGACCTAGCTAATTGCGCGCGTAAGGGTCGCCAAGGGGATATTGCACGTAAAACGCGCGTTTTATGTGAAGGGCAGCTCTATCTTGACCCTTCATGGCCAGGTTGATGCGCCCGTGGCTTCGGGCATCACAGTACATATCTGTGCGCACCCAAATGTCTCGGGGATGGCCGGCTTTTGTCAGATAATCGCAAAAGGCCTCGCCTGACCCACGCACATCCAATGTGTCAAAGATTAACGTGTCCACTTTGCACCGAGAAAGGGCCTGTACCATACGGGGGGTCAGTTGCAATTTTTCAATGCCGCCCTGGGATAAAGGAACATCATAAAGCCCGAGGCTGCTAACGCCAGGCATACATGAAACAATCTCCAAAAGGGAACATACTTTGTCCTCATCCACGCGGGTGTGCACGTTATAAAGTCTGATGGCGTTAAGGGAGGCGGATCCACGAAACGCCTCATAAAATCCAGGGTCCTTCAGCAACTTTGTAAAATCATGGATATCGAGACCCAGTGCCCTCACCATTGACGTGCCGGCAATGCCTGTCAGTTTCTTTGCCAAGGCAGCAGCGTAAACGTGATGGGTCCCTGGGGGCATCCGAAAGGAAAGACCCACGCATTCCAAATGCGCATGGGTTGACAGCAGTGACGCCATGTGCGCATGCAGCTCCCCCGGGTGCTTGCGTTGCTCGTCCCATGCGTTGCAGGCCAAATGAGCGTGCCGGCAGAAAGAACGCTCGGCCAGCTTCATGGGGTCAGCGCCCACGCACACATCCACGCGGTTGTGACCGACAAGGGCCCTTGCAAGACCAACGGACACAACATCCTCCACCGGGTCGTCACCGCACGCCATGGGGAGAGCACTGGCAAACGCCTCGCATGGAAGGACGAGAAAAAATGAGATTAAAAATGCGTATTTCATAGCGTACACGGGCCATAGAACAAAATGAGACAATGTCCAGACGCAGCACCCATGTCAACCAAATTCGACAATGCGGCAAGTACCTTACGGGGATTTAACGGTGTCAAAGAGCACGCCCACCCTCCTCCAGGGCAAAGCCCTTTTATAAGGACTGCGTGCGGGTATTCACAGCATCACACAACGGGTCTAACCTGCTCTGGATCGCGGGCAACGTGGAGTGAAGCTGTAGATGTTGTAGGGACGTGCTGCCCATGAATGCGTCGCTTAGGGCAGTGCCATAGTCGTCACACCACTGGAAAATATCCCAGATAATGAGTGTGCGCAGACCTTGGGCTTTTTTCAAATAGGCCGCAAAGCACAAAAGTGACGTTTCCTTGTCAAAGAAGCCGCGCACACACAAGGTATGTAAGCGTGGCCAACGCGCCAACACGTAGGGATAGTCACAGGTTATGTAAAGTGGCAGCGCATAGGAAAAATCAAGGGACACAACATCCTCTAGACGGCACAAATCTTCCCAAGACTTATAGGCCCGGGTGCCGTAAAAGCGCAGCCTCAAGGCAGGTGCTTTTTTGAGCGCCTTGGCAAAGTCCTCGTGCTTGAGAAGCGTCTCAAGGGTTTGAGCACTCACACCAAGGGAGCAAAACCCATGCCTTGACCCCTCCCGGCGCAAATGGGCCGTCAGGCCCAGGATCAACGCCTCCTCTTCCTGGGGGCTCCAACCCTCAAGATCAGTATGAAACCCACCCAGGGGCTTGTCGGCGCACAGATGTGTCAGCGCGTCAAGGCGGTAGGCACGCGACTCATTTGGGGACAGCTGATCAGGATTCATGCGAAAGCTCATTTGCACGTCAATATACCCGCGCATCAGGTGTATTTCGCATTCTTCATGGGTGGCGAAAACCGAGGCACTTAATAAAACGAACGGTGCGAGAAAACGGTGCAAAGACACCAGCGCAGCTATGATGCGGGAGTACATGGTTTAGATTTACCAACATTTGTATTTTCATTGATCTACACTTCAATAAACAAAACGCAGTACAAAAACAAGACTTATTGACAAAATTCATACCATCTCATAGAGTGCTTTCATTGAAAATAACCATAAAACTCTTGAAATGACATCGATTTATCTTGCGATCCTGGTCTGTTTTTTTCAGTGAAATCTTTCTCAAGTGACATCTTAGAGCCAGCTCCTCAAAGCGTCAGCACCCCCATCACGAAAGCACCCTTCAACCATGACAACCATGTCCAGGTCTCAGGCCAGGACATGCTTTTGACCCTCTACGCACAGCCCCTGCCCAGGCGTGTGATGACGCATCTCTTTTTTTTTGGACGACGGGACTCTCTTTTACCTCTGGAAGACACAGCTTTCTTTGCAACGTCTGGGTGATGAGGACATGGACGCCCTTCCCCAGGACACGCAGAAAACCCTCAAGCGTATACGTGCGTCAACGCACATCTCTCACGCCGTGGACCTTCGTTATCACCCCAGGTCAATTCCCGTTTATTTTGTGTCCCGGGGAGGCACCCGCCTTGCGACATTTGGACAAGAAAACAAAACGACCTTGGCAGAGGCCCTTTCTTCCCCTTCCCTCTATTGCAACTTAAGATTGCCGGACAACGAGGACAGGCGCCCTGCCCTCCTGCCTTTGGCATTTTCTTTGGCCAAAGAGAGAAACCGGAACACCCTCAAGCTTCACCATGAATGGTTCAGTGCGCGATCGATCCCTGTGCTGACCGCGGCGATAAAAGAAAACAGCCACCTGCGCACCCTCAGCCTCGACGACAACGCACTGGGAGACACGGGCCTTCTATTACTTCTGGGCGCGCTCCTTCATCATCCTTTGACGAAGTTGTCCCTTCACGCAGTGAGGGTCACCAAAGAAAGCCTCCCATATCTGCGGAAATTCTTAGAGGAAAACAATACACTGACGTCCCTTGATGCTTCCTATAACAACTTGGGCGACGAGGCAATGATTCACCTTGGCCTGGCGTTAGTAAAAAACACGTCGCTGCAGCACTTGAAGCTGTCAGGAAACTGCATCACGAGTCAAGGCGCCACCACCCTTGCGGAGCTTGGCCTTGCACGCAACATCACGCTGACTTTTTTGAGGCTCAGCAGCAACCAGATAACCGATGCCGGCGCCGTCGCCCTTTTCGAGAATAGCTGTGGGGCCCTCTCCATCAGCCTATGTTGGAACAGCGGGACGAGCGCCAAAATTCGGCAACATATCGAGGACTCGACTGCCGGGCGCATCAGCTTTCGTTAGGTATATAGCAAAGCCTATCGAATGCTTAGTTCTTGGTCGCTGGCAAAAGTTGTTGCGCTTAAACCCAGACAGGGGGCGACAATTAAAAAAACCGCAAGAGTCATCTTAAATTCTCGCATCTTGCATAATAAAACCGTCCAAAACCAACACGCACCATTAATATTTAATTATATATTGACAGTAAAAACATTATCAAATAGAAGCGATCTCACATTTTCATGGAATGCACTCAAATTGAGATCCTTTTATGTGGCGATTTTGACCGCCTTTTTGACATTTCAGGCATATACCAGCGATGATCAGGACAGCCCACCCCGCCCCGTAGGCACCAACCCTTCCCCAGCACGTACCATTGAGCTCGGGGATTTGACGAGTAGCGCGCCCATGACGGGTCAAGAGATCCTTTTCACCCTCTACGTACAGAAATTGCCACGACCCGTTCTCTCTCACATCTTCTCCTACCTGGATGAGGCGAGCCTTTTTAACCTGTGTGCTGCTCAACTGCCTTTTCAATTCATGGATGAAGAAAGGGTCAACACATTTTCACAGGCGTCCCAAGCCCTCATTAGGCGCGTACGCACATCAGACGCTGTGGCCACTGTACTGGGGAGCCGTGTGCCCATTTATCGTATGGACCAAGAACTTGTCTCTCACGGCTCATGTCCTGAAGACCTGCTGACAACCTTGCATGCGGCTTTGAAGCACCCCTCGTCTTACTGCGAAATGAGCTTGCATGACGCAAAATGGCGCAAACTGGCCCTTGTTCCCTTGGCCGTGGCGCTGTCCAAAAATACGCGTGGGGAGACTTTGAGCCTGGATTTCTTCTGGTTTGAGTCCCAGTCAATTGGTGTTTTTACCGGCGCATTATGCCACAATCGCACACTGGTCAATTTGGACCTGAGCTTCAACCCCCTTAGGGACGAAGGTCTTAAGACCTTGCTGGGCGCACTTTCCCACATCCCCTTGAAAAAACTCGCCCTCTTTCAAACCTTGCTGACACACGAAAGCGCAGCTTTGATCGGACATTTTGTTCAAAACAAGAAAACCCTCACACACCTCAACGCCGCAGGCAATGACTTGGGGGATGAGGGCATGGACGCTTTAGCCCCTGCTTTGGTGGGAAATGCGTCACTGCACAGCTTGAAGATTGGCGACAATGGCATCACATCAAAAGGCGCCGCGGCCCTTGCTGTTGCCCTTAGAGACAACACAGTCCTGACTTTCCTTGGTTTGCCCCATAATAAAATCGACTCCAAGGGTGCTTTGGTGTTGTGCGAGATGACCCAGGACACCCTTACCCTTGATCTTTTTTACAACCCTTCAATTGATAGCAAGTTCCTCGCGCAGCTGGCGAAGATAAGAGGCAAGGTGGATTATTCTCAAAAAGCAACAAATTCGGCTGCATGGTCGTAGCAAGAGAAGCGCAATAAAGGTGCACGTTATTTTTGAAAAGGATCCAGGGGGAGAAGGTCGTCCTGGGAAAAGAGGGCATAGGTTTGTAGGTTAGCAAGCTGGCCGTCATTCCTGGGCCAGCCGCCTTTCTGGCTATACTCAAGCTTAAACCCTAACTTTAATGGAATTTTGGTCGAAGGGGTATTTTCTGCGTCGCAGTATATCTCAACCTTCTTGGCCTGGAGCACCTCAAAGGCCAAAAGGGCCAGTGCACGCACGGCTTCGGTGGCGAAGCCCCGATCCCTTTTTGTTTTGCGTATAAAATAAGAAACACCAAACTGTGGAATGGACCAATTCGCTTGAAATGAGGGAAGCGCGCACCGACCAACCACCTCGTGGGTGCTTTTTTCTATAATAAGGTACCTTATGAAGTCTCTCAGGATAAAATCAGCGTGGTGCCTGCGACACTCTTCTTCCAGCATCTGAGCTGTTGGCATGTTTGCAGGCTAATTTAGCCACCTGACATAATTCTCATAACCATCGCTGATGGCCTGGTGAAGGTGTTGACCAAAGCCTGCCTTTGGCGCTTTCAAAATCAAAAGCGGCGTCTCAATACGTTCGGGCAAATCAATAAGCACTTTGTTCATAGCGTCTCTCTCACCATCAGTATGGGGCTGCCCTAGCCCAAGGCAATCTGGTTCATAAAGGCGGCCATATTCTGTGCTTTCTCCCGCGCATCCAGAAGGGCGTGGGCATCCACGCGCCCCGTGCGGGCAATCTCCTCAAGGGACAAGAAATGTGCCTCTTCCTCCCCCAAGCGCGCAAGGCCCCGCCTTGCCATGGGCAAGATGTCGCGCGCAATTTCTTGTAATGTCGCTTTGCCGATGCGGCTCCCGAGACCTTGTAAGGGAACGGTTTCTTGGGTTGCCATGATGTCCTCCACTTTCCAGGACATGACCATGTCATGGGCACTTTGCAGGGTTTCCTCGTCATAAAGAAGCCCCACCCAGAGGGCAGCCAACTGGCACACCTGGGGGAAGGGCGCACTGTCCGCCCCGCGCAGCTCCAGGACGTTTTTGAGGCGCACCTCAGGAAAAAGAGTCGTGAGGTGATCCAGCCAATCCTGCATGAGGGGTTTTTCCCCGGGCAGCTCCGGCAGGTTTCCGGCCAAAAAATCCCGAAACGATCGCCCCGCCACGTTAATATAGGCGCCACCGCGCTTCACAAAATACATGGGCACCGACAGGGCGTAGTTGACGTAACGCTCAAACCCCATATTGTCCTCAAAAACAAAGGATAGGAGCCCACACCGATCTGGATCCGTGTGATTCCAGATATGCCGGCGATAACTCAAGTACTTGGTCCCTTCCCCCTTTACCAGGGGCGAGTTTGCAAAAAGCGCGGTCGCCAGCGGTTGCAGCGCCATGGCCACACGCATTTTTTGCACCATGTCACGCTCACTGGCGTAATCCAGGTTGATCTGAGTGGTGCAAGTTCCGGTCATCATTTCCTGCCCCAGCGTCCCCTTCTTAAGCATATAGGGCGCCATAACCTTATAGCGCGCCTTGGGCATCCAAAAACGCTCCTCCAGGCTTGTCACGGGATCATACCCCATGCATACGGCTTTAAGCCCCAACGCCGCGCATGCGCCCACCAAACGCCTTTGATAGGTCTCAAAAAGTGTGGCGACCTCTGCAATACGCGCAAGTGGCGGCGCAGAAAATTCAAACTGCCCCCCGGGCTCCAGGGTCAAAGCGCCCGCTAGCAGGTCAAGACCGATGACTTCCTCGCCTTCTTTGATAAAGGTGCCTTCCGTTTTTTGAAACAGCGCCAGGAGAGATTGAATTTCTTTGGCCGTCGCGCGCCTTGAAAAATCACCAGCAAAAATAAAGGATTCAAACTCCATCCCCATGCGCCAGCGCTCCCGTGGCTTGCACGCGTTTATAAAAGGGCTTAATAAATCAAAGGGCTGCTCGAGGGGTTGAATGGGTTTTCTCCTTACTGAATAGAAGACTTTTGTGACACGCAGGGTACCACCAGTTCCCCCCTCACAAAACCATTTTAGCATTTTTCTTGGCAAACGCTCTCTTTTTAGGTAAAGATGTGCAAGGTTGATGATATAGACGTTTAAGAAAGTGAAGTACTATGGCCGTTCCTAAGAGAAAAACCACCCCGTCACGCCGGGGTATGCGCCGCGCCCACGACCGTCTGACGATTGTACGCGCGGGTGAATGTAATAACTGTGGCGAAGCAAAGCTTCCACACCACCTATGTGGCCACTGCGGCTACTACAAGGGACGCGATGTCCTGCAAAAGGCTCCAACTGCTTAACCTGACATAAGAAGGGTTGCATTTTGAGCATCACCATTGCTGTTGATATCTTGGGGGGCGATCATGCCCCCCTTGTTCCCTTGGAAGGCGTGGCATCAACACACGATACCTTCCAAGATGTGTCTTTTCTCCTGTTTGGTCCACAAGAGATCATCCAGGATTTCCTCGACAAAAAACCCCATCTCAAAGATAGATGCCAAGTCGTTGACGCTCCCGAGCATGTCACCAATGACACGCCCGCACGCGACGCCGTAAGAGGCCTGAAAAACTCCAGCATGCGCCTGGCCATTGAAGCTGTGCGTGATGGAAAGGCCCAGGGCGTTGTCTCGGGCGGCAACACGGGCGCCTACATGGCCCTGTCCAAGATTATCCTCAAGACCCTTGAGGGCATCGACAGACCCGCCATCACCGGCACGTTGCCAAGCCTCAAGGGCGCCATCGTCATGCTCGATCTGGGCGCCAATGTGGAGGCCACAGCTGAACAACTCTGCCAGTTTGCCCAAATGGGTGAGGCGTTCTCACGCCATGTTCTGGGACATCAAAACCCTTCCGTTGGCCTTTTGAACATTGGCTCTGAGGAGCTTAAAGGACACGCAGATCTCAAGGAAGCCTACGACATTATTAAGGCCACAAAAGCTGTTGCCAACTTCCACGGGTATGTGGAAGGGGATGACATCATGCACGGCACAACGGACGTGGTGGTAACAGACGGTTTTACGGGCAATGTGTCCCTCAAAACCATGGAAGGCGCTGTCCATTTTCTGGTGGGTGTTTTCAAGGAAGAGCTTTCCCGCAAACTGCGCTTTAAAGTCGGCGCGCTTCTGGCCAAGGATGCCCTCACGGCCTTTAAGCAACAACTAGACCCCA
Source organism: Candidatus Puniceispirillum sp. (assembly GCA_013822015.1). Lineage (GTDB taxonomy): Bacteria > Pseudomonadota > Alphaproteobacteria > Caedimonadales > UBA1908 > JACESU01. Next base: position 226,603 of record PNJU01000001.1, read on the forward strand.
GGCACCACAACGGCGCGCCATTTTTGGGCCTAAAAGGTGTGGCTGTGAAAAGCCACGGGGGCATGGACGAAGTTGGCTTTGCCAATGCCCTTGGCGTTGCCATCAACATGGTATCGCGCGATCTCAATAGCCATATCCTGGAAGAGGTGCGCCGCATCCAGGGGTTTGAATAAAAAAGAGCGCCCTTTGCAATGGGGCGCGTCTACCTTAAACTAAGACAACCGTTAGCCATAAGGATTTAATCATGATCATGTCACCCTACGCTCTGTCTAACCGCTCTGTGATTGTGGGTTGCGGACATTATCTGCCTCAACATGTTGTCACAAATGAAGAGCTCTCCAAAACCGTGGACACCACCCATGAGTGGATCGTTGAGCGCACAGGTATTCACCAGCGCCACTTTGCAGCCCAAGGCGAGCTCACCTCAGACATGGCCTTTGACGCAGCCAAAAATGCTCTCAAGATGGCGGGCATCGACGGACAAGATCTTGATCTGATCGTGCTGGCCACCACCACCCCAGATCTGACATTCCCCTCTACCGCCACAAAGGTGCAGGCGATGCTAGGCAACACAAAGGGCCTTGCCTTTGATGTGTCCGCCGTGTGCGCAGGTTATCTTGTGGCCTTAAATGTGGCGGACAACTTCATTCGCCTCGGGCAAGCAAAGACCGCCCTTGTCATCGGTGCGGAGCGTCTTTCCAGCCTTCTTGATATGCAGGACCGCTCCACGTGCGTGCTCTTTGGCGACGGCGCGGGCGCGACTGTCCTTAAGGCTTTTGACGCTCAAGAAACAGACCGCGGCATTATCGGTATCCACATGCAGTCCGACGGGAATTACCGCCACATTTTGTGCACCGACGGGGGCGTGGCCTCCACAGGCACACCGGGCAAGGTGTTCATGGAGGGACGTGAGGTCTTCCGTCACGCCGTGACCAAGCTTGCGGACTCGGCGGACGCGACCTTAACCCATTATCAGGTAGACCCCAAGGATCTTGATTGGCTCATCCCTCACCAGGCCAATATTCGTATTATCGAGGGCATGGCAAAAAAACTCCACATGTCCATGGACAAGGTCATCACGACCGTACACAAGCACGCCAACACATCGGCGGCCTCCATTCCCCTTGCCATGAGCTGCGCCCTGGAAGAAGGCCGCGTCAAAGAAGGCGACCTCATTCTCCACGAAGCCATCGGGGGAGGACTTGTGTGGGGCTCAGCCCTCTTAAGGTTCTAGTGCCATGACCTTCGTTGTCACAGACGCATGCGTGCGCTGTAAATACATGGACTGTGTGGAGGTATGCCCCGTGGACTGCTTCCACGAGGGCGAGAATATGCTGGTCATTGATCCTCTCACATGCATCGATTGCGGGGTGTGCGAGATCGAGTGCCCCGTGGATGCCATCCAGGCAGACACCGTGGAAGGCTCAGAAAAGTGGGTGGAGATCAATCACCGCCTGTCCCGTACCTGGCCCGTCATTCGCCTCAAAGGCACCCCACCCCCAGACGCCGACGACTGGAAGGGGGTCCCGGATAAATTCGAACGCTACGCAAGCGACGCCCCCGGCAAGGGGTCTTAAAGACCTTGCAAGTGCCCCACGTTGAATGTTTGGCATTCATGATTGTTGTGACGCACCCATCCATCATTTTTTCTTGAATCAAAAGCACGCTGCAGCTTATGCCAAAAAGACAAATATATTGCATTAACGCCATCTCAAATTGAAATTTTTTGAGGATTTGGAAAATCTTAAAACTCTATTAGCTTTTTTTGATTATTTTTATCTGCGCCAATTGAGGTGTATCTAGAAAGAAAAAAAATGAAGATACTTTTTGTTGCATTACTCTGTTTGCTTTCCCCTTCTTACGCTTTTTGCAGTTCGGGAGAAAGTCATTCAGCACAAGAGCATGAGTGGCCTCAACTGCAAAGCGCGTTCGGCAAGGCCTTTGATCGTGGTGATGTGGAAGAACTCGAACGCCTCAAAACAGATTGGGCCGACAAGGGGTTTGCCAACATTGATGATTTAGGCGGAAGATTCATGAAATACGGATCGACCATGAAAAATTGGGACAAACTCATCGCTGATGCAAAAGAAAATCAAAAATAACATGTTAAATTGGCCTGGAATTTGGGGGGTGAACCCGCAGATACCAGGCCTCAGATTTATTTCTTAAGCTCATTAGGACTTTAGCAACCATCCTGCTCCAAAATGAAGAATCTCACGAGGGGGGCCTTCATATGCGCACATTCTGTTTTTTTATGGTGTTTTTGGGTAGCGTCCACGCGTGCGCGTCGAGCGAGATCGTTGAGCTCCAAGAGCAGCAAGCCGCTCCACAAGTGCAAGCGCTCCCACTTGCCAGTATGCCCGCCATTCACCGAGGGTTTGTACGCGAAGAGGGGGATACCTTCACCTTTCATGTCATGGCAAAGGCCCCAACAAAAAGGGATTGTTATGGGGTTGCAAGCCTGACGAGTGCCGCAAATGGCCAGGAACTTATTAAGATTTTTGAGATGCCAAGGGCTGATTTGCGCATTGGGCGCACCTCTTTTGCGGGCCTTGATCACAGCGCCAATTATCAGCTGAAAATCGGATATGCGCGTGGCGCCCCTCCTGTAAGCATTGAAGGGTGGGAAAATGTTCTCAGCGCAAATGATATTCAAATCAACTGGGGCACCATTGCTGATCGTCCTATTACCCCCCCTGCGGCCGTTGCAAGTGATGTGGCCAGTTTTGTGTTTGGATCCTGCAACCGTTTCGTGAAGGTGGGGCCCATGACCTTTATGGTGGGTAAAGGGTCACGCATGTTTCAGTCCATGGCAGACGACATTGCCCAGTACGCGGCGGTGGGTTTTGCAACGGACGCCGTTGTCACACTGGGCGACTGGGTCTATAACGATCCCCTCATTTGGGGCATTGGAGAGAAAAAGACCTTTGAAGAGATCGCCAGCCTCTATAATCTGACCAACACAACCACGGGCGCCAAGGCCCTCCTTCAAAGTGGTCCACCTCTTTACCAGGTATGGGACGATCACGAGCGTTATAACGATGTTACCGGAGAAATCCCAGCCCGCAAGCGCGCCCAAGCTGATGCCGGCAAACGCGCCTACGACCTTTACCAGCGGCCCCAGGGCTCTGCCACCCCCCATAACTGGTACCACATTGACGGGAACGTGGACGGCTTTGTCATGGACCTGCGCTCAGAGCTTTTGCCCACCCAGGCCCAAGCCGTCAGCCAAGAGCAACTTGACGCACTGGAAGCGTATCTCTTGGATCCCGTGCGCGAAAATCGCTTAAAGCCCGTCTTCATGTCCACGACCGCCCTGTGTCTGCAAGGAGACGCATGGAGTGCGTCCAAAGCGCAGCTCAGGCGTCTCATGGAAACCATTCGGGACAATAACGTGCGCGGCGTTGTGTTTTTGACGGGAGACATCCACGTAGGTGTGTCAGGCCTATGGCAATTTGGCGGTGACAATCATGGGCCCCATGTTCTTGAGGTGGCCTCCTCCGCCTTCCATAAGATCAGCCATAACAAGGACGCGCTCTTAAGACCCCAGGCGGACCTCACATCAGGCGAGGGGGATGGTCCTATCCTCAATGCCGTGGGAGGTTTGTCCCACATCACAACAGAAGATAACTATGTGCGCATTGTCCTGAACCACGCGGACATGTCCGTGCGCATCATCCGAAAAGACAGGCATAACAACCTTCTTGAGGATCTTGCGTGCAACATGGAAAACGGCACTCTTCAAGACACAGAGGGCTCGAACGCCTTATATAGATGGGCCGCCGCTGACTAGGCACAGCAAAATGTTGCAAGCATGCATGGACTGGAGACGCGCGGGGAAAGGGTCCCGCGCCCTCTTAATAAACGTTGAATTTCTTTTTCTTCTCGATGAGATAAATGACGTCACCCTCTTTGTGGAGCCAGTACTTTCCGTCCAAGGAGGTCGACAGGTTATGCCCCATGGTATCCACGCTCTTAATCTCCACCTCCGTTGCCCAGGTGAAGGTAGCGCCTTTTTCCAAGAAAGCAGGCTTCAGTTGGGCAATGATCGTGCGCGCAACCTGGGGAGAGACGGGCTTATCAAAAATGACACTAAATTCATAGGTGTCTCCATTCTCATCAAACTTGCCGCGCATGGCGTGGTAAAGCCCCCACAGCTTTTGGGCAAAATCTGGCGCAATCTTAACGTCTTTTTCCTCAAGGAAGTGAGAGGGCGCAGGCGCAGCAGCCATAACGGAAGGGGCAACACACAAGCCTGCAGCGAAATAGACGATACTAAGGAGTGTTTTGAGTGTCATTGTTTTTCTCCCTCTCAAAAAGCGAACAAATCCACCCTATCATTACACAGTTCATACGACCATGAAATGCAATAAAAAGACAGACCTCACTTTTTGCCGTGCTTGCAAGATCATGCATCTTAACGGTTCTTTTATTTTTTTATGACATAATGAACGTGTATGGGTTGCAGGAGATAAAGACATGAAAAATACCCTCATCAAACCCCGTGAATTCAAACTCACCACCGCCGAGATCCTCTACCACATGCCCGATTACCCCAGCCTGATCCAGAGCTATATTTGGCAGGAGCTTGACGCCACACCCGATTTTCCTGAGCTCATGCGCTTTCTCGCCTTTTGGTCCAAGAACCTAGAAGGGCCAATCCACAAGGTCACCATCACCCACGTGGATCCCGTGGAGGAGCCTCGCCTTCACTACACGACGCGGTCATTTGAAGTTCATTAGGAGGGGAGAGGCAGCGTGGAGGGGTTTTCGAAAAGCCTCCACACTGCGCCTTTTAAACCGCACTCACAAAGAGTCACTCTTTCCAGAAAACATTTAAGTGATCGCACTCAAAGGCAAGGATCTTCTCTGGAGCCGTCAGCTCCAACTTTAAGTGTTCAGCACGCACCTTGAGACCATCGACGAAAAGCCCGTTTTCTGACGCAACACGCGGCGTGGCCAGCACACTTTCAACGAACTTAAGGGCTTGTTCCTTCTTTTCTGCATAGGTGTAAGCCAAGGCCGCTTTATACGCGAGGTAAGCCCGCAAGACATCTGCCTGCGCCTTATTGCCTTCGTCCTTGTAAATGCGCGCAAGGGCAAGGGCGTTCTTTTGTTGTAAGGCGCGGTACTCGTCACGGTCCGCAGCAAACAGAGCGGGCATTCTTCCAAGCCCTTGAACCAAGTTCACAATCTGTGCGTGGTAGTATTTTCTTTGGGCGGGCGTTGTGGTGCCTTCAAGGCCTTGTTTATAAAGATCAATGGCCTCGAGCCTGTTGTTGTATATACTGTGTGAAACGGAACCTTCTGCATCTTCACCAGCAAGGATCTTGCCCCCGTAAGCGACGGCCAAGAGCGCGCACACTTGCGCCTGGGGGATGCAGTCTTCATGGAAGAAGTTGCCAAAGGGGGGAAGCGCCATGTCGCAGCTGGACTGCATTGACTTGGTTGCCTCCTTTAAGTCCTCTAAAAGGGAAATGAGGTGCGGCACAGCAACCAACTTTTGGTGAAGATCATAGCCGGGCTCGCTTAGCTCGACATTCAGGCGGAAAAGGCCGTAATGGGCAACACTGACCTTTTCCCTGGGGTCTTGTAATTCTTGGACGTGCTTATGACACAGATCTGCCAGTCTCAAAGCCTCGTTGCAGGTCCACACGATTTTAAGCGCTTCGCACAGATAGAGAATACGTGATGAGAGGTCACTGTCTTCTTGGGCGGCAAGGCCGAGATAAGTCGTTCTTAACTTTTCTTTTTCCTTGCCCCACTGCGGCGCGCGCGCCTTTAGCTGAGCCAACTCCATAAGTGTGGCTTTTGTCACCTCATCCTTACCTTCTTGGAGACGATCAAAGAAGTGCCCGGATGCAAAGCCATGGACCGTGTAATGCCTTAATTCATCGTCACAGGCCGACGACCCACTCGCCCCCACATGCGCGCACAAAATCAAAAGGGGCGCGAGTCCATAGAAAAACGTACCTAGTCGATTCTTTTGCATTTTTTTCTTTTCCTTTCAGGGGGCTATTGATGAGCACTCTAACTGCGCCTCCTTCTTGTGTCCAGGGAACAAATACCCTTTGCACAGGTGCGTCTCGTGGTGATTGCTATGTGATCCACCTTGTACAGCGAAACACTTATTAAAACGCACGCGCAAGGGTGTGCGCTATACATCATCTTGAAGGTCGCTCTCACGCCAGCACCCCCTTCTTCCTAGGGCGTTTTTGCACGAATGCGCATTTTTTTGCATTTACCCCCTTGCAAAAAAACATAGGCACGCTATTATCCCCCTCGAAACCAGCGTTTGTTTGTTGGGCGGGCGTAGCTCAGGGGTAGAGCACAACCTTGCCAAGGTTGGGGTCGAGGGTTCGAATCCCTTCGCCCGCTCCAAGATTCAAAATGGTTCTTCTGTTATTTCCTTACGTATTTACGACAATTCTGCCTGTGTCTTCATGCCGTTATAAGCGGCCCATGAACATCCGCCCAAAATCAGACTCACCCCGAAAAGTTCAAAGAGCGTTGGCGCTTTGTGCCACAGGAGGCCATCAAGCCCCAGCCCCCACAAAAGCGACACATACTCCAACGGCGCCAGAAGCGTGACAGACCCCCAGCGAAAGGCAAGGGTCATGGCGACTTGTGCCGCCCCGCCAAGGGCGCCAATGACCACAAAAAGAAAAAGGGTTTCAGGGTCGTAGACATTCTCAGAGGCAACAACAAAGGGCGCGCTCACCAAAAGACTCATGCCCACAAAGCACGCCATAACAAGGGTCGTGCTATCTTCACGGGTGAGACGACGTAGGCTCACCTGGGCAACCGCATGGCACGCGCCCCCCACAAGGGGAATGGCCAAAAGAAGAGGATCTTGAAGGTCAGGCGCGCACACGAAAAAGACACCCACAACACCCCCTAATAGGGCTAAAAGGCGGCCTCCCCGTAAAGGTTCTTTGAGCCAAAAGGCGCCCAAAACACCCACAAGGAGCGGCGCGCAAAAGGTAAGGGCGTAGGCGTCCGTCAGGGACATAAGCCGAAAAGACGCCATAAATAGAAGGGTCGCCATCACCGACAAAAGCGCGCGCCCCCCGTGGAGCCAGGGACGGGCCGTCGTCCAGGGGCGGGCGTGCTTTTCGCGCCTGGCCAACACCCAAAGGAGGGGAAGCGCAAAAAGCCCACGAAAGAAAAGGATCTCGACAACGTGTATATGGCTGGGTAGCATCTTTACACTGGCATCTTGGAACGCGTAGCACGCCATGGCAAGAAGCATCACCATCATGGCGTGGCGCATGTTAGAAGGGATTGTACTTTGCAACTCTGGCAATCTGATCGCAGCTCCTGTAGGGTGTGTGTCACATGAACATACCACACAGGAACCCGCAATGTCCTCCACCCAGGCTTTGGCCATGACGCTCGCCTCCTCTTACCCCTACCTCGACGCCCTGAATGCGCCCCAGCGGGAAGCGGTTGAAACGTTGGAGGGACCCCTTTTGATTTTGGCGGGTGCGGGCACTGGCAAGACCCGTGTGCTGACAACGCGCATTGCGCATTTACTAAACCTCCACATGGCTAGGCCCCACGAGATTTTGGCGGTCACCTTTACGAACAAGGCTGCCAACGAGATGCGTGAGCGCCTCACGCACCTTCTGGGACGCGAGGTTGAAGGGCTGTGGCTGGGCACCTTTCACTCTTTGTGCGTACGCATCCTAAGGCGTCACGCTGAGCGCCTGGACCTGAGCCCCAGCTTCACGATTCTTGATACAGATGACCAGTTGCGTCTTATGAAGCAACTCATGCGCGCCGAAGGCATCGACGAGAAAAAGTGGCCGCCCCGTGTGGTTTTGGCCAATATCGGACGCTGGAAAGACAGGGCGCTGACCCCTGAGAAAGTGGGCGCTGGTGACGTGAAGACCCCCGAGGATCCATCAGTCCAGCTCTATGGTTATTATCAAGAACGCCTTGAGGCCCTGGACGCCCTTGACTTTGGAGATCTGATCCTGAAGGTCCTGGAACTTTTTAAAAGCGCCCCGGACGTGCTGGCCCACTATCAAGAAACCTTCAAATATCTCTTGGTGGACGAGTATCAAGATACCAACGTTTCCCAGTACCTGTGGCTGCGCCTTTTGGCCATGGGGCACCGCAATGTATGCTGTGTGGGAGATGACGACCAATCCATTTACGGGTGGCGCGGGGCTGAGGTGTCGAACATCTTGCGCTTTGAAAAGGATTTTCCCGGCGCCAAGGTTGTGCGCTTGGAGGAAAACTACCGATCAACACCCCATATCTTGGGCGCCGCCTCGGCCCTCATCGCCCACAACCGGGGTCGCTTGGGAAAAACTTTGTGGACCCAGCACGCGGGAGGCGAAAAAGTGCGCGTCCAGGGGGTGTGGGACTCCCAAGAAGAAGCCCGCTTTGTGGCATCGGAAATTGAAAACCTCATCAGCCGCGGGGAGAATCTCTCCCAAATCGCCATCCTTGTACGCGCCAGCTTCCAAACCCGCGAGTTTGAAGACCGTTTCATGACGCTGGGTATCCCCTACCGCGTTGTGGGCGGCGCGCGCTTTTATGAGCGACAAGAAATCCGCGACGCCCTGGCATACTTACGCGTTGTGGCATACCCCCAGGACGGCGTTGCCTTTGAGCGCATCATTAACCTGCCGCGGCGCGGCATTGGCGCTACAACCCTTCAAACGCTCCACCACCACGCGCGCGCCCAGGGAATTTCCTTGACCCAGGCCTGTTATGATCTGCTGGACACCGACGAACTGCGCGGTAAAACCCGCACGAGCCTTGAGATGCTTTTGCGGGCCTTTGAGCGATGGCGTGAGACAGCCAAAACCATGTCTCCCCACGAGATTGCGCGCATTGTCCTTGATGAGTCAGGGTACACAAGTATGTGGCAGGAAGATAAGTCCGACGACGCCCCCGCACGCCTTGAAAACCTGAAAGAGCTTGTGCGGGCGCTCACGGAATTTGCAACCTTGCCTGAGTTTTTGGACCACGTAAGCCTTGTCATGGACAATAACACCTCCACGGAAGGGGAGCGTGTCAGCCTCATGACCATGCACAGCGCCAAGGGCCTTGAGTTTGAAACAGTGTTTCTGCCCGGCTGGGAGGAAGAGCTTTTCCCCAGCCCCCGCTCCGTGAAGGAAACCGGCCAAGAAGGGCTTGAGGAAGAAAGGCGCCTCGCGTACGTGGGCATCACCCGCGCCAAAGTGCGTGCCTTTATCACCCACGCCGCCAACCGCTGTATCCACGGGCGCTGGCAATCCAGCCAACCCTCACGCTTTCTGGATGAGCTACCCAAGGAGAACATCCTGAGTGCTCGCGTGGGTGGCGTGAAGACGACCCACCTTGGGTGGTCAGCAGCGTCGTACACCCAAGATATTGTGGTGCCCACATCAAATCCCTACAAAGTGGGCGAAAAGGTCTTCCACATCAAATTCGGGTATGGACACGTGGTATGCGTGGAGGGCGATAAGCTCACCATTGATTTTGCAAAAGCTGGCACTAAGAAAGTTGTGGCCTCTTTTGTGGAGAAAGCATAATTCCCGACTCTTTTACTTTTCTTTTACCGTTTTTTAAGAAAGGGCGCACACAATAAAGGGCATATTCACGCAAGTATTTAATAATGCTATGGAACATGCCCATCATGATCATCACCAGACGATGATTCAGGATTATAAAACGAGATTTTGGATAAGCCTTTGCTTGTCACTTCCCATATTCCTTCTCTCTCCCATGGCGGGAGAAATGCTGGGCAAGGACGCGCTTTTGGTATTTCCTGGCAGCGACCTTGCCCTTTTCTTGCTAGCGTGCACCCTTTTCATCTATGGCGGGCGTCCATTCTTGACGGGACTGACCCAAGAAGTAGGCCGCAAAGCGCCCGGCATGATGACCCTCATTGGCATCGCCATTTCGGTCTCCTTCGCCTACAGCGTCAGCGTCCTCATAACCCGCCGCGGTACCCTTTTCTTTTGGGAGCTAGCCAGTCTCATTGACATCATGCTCCTTGGGCACTGGATCGAGATGAGGGCGGTCATGGGAGCAGGACGCGCCCTTGAGGCACTCACACGCCTTATGCCAGAGATCGCCCACAAAATTGACGGGAGCGGCACCCTAGAAGATGTGCCCACCCAGAATCTTCAAAAAGGAGACCTGTGCCTGATTAAACCGGGCGAGCGCTTGCCAGCCGATGGCGAGATTATCCAGGGAAAAAGCGCCATTGATGAGTCAATGCTCACGGGAGAGCTCGTTCCTGTTCTCAAGCAAGTGGGCGACAGAGTCCTTGGCGGGTCCCTCAACACGGACGGTGCCCTGACCATACGCCTTAACCACCTTGCTGGGGACACATTTTTATCCCACGTCATGACGCTCGTCCAAGAAGCCCAGGAAAGCAAGTCTAAAACCCAAACCTTGGCTGCGCGCGCAGCAAGCCTCCTAACATATGTTGCCCTTATTGCTGGAGGGGTCACTTTCTTTTTCTGGGGTATGAATGCCGGCACCTCATGGTCCTTCGCCCTGGAGCGCGCCGTCACCGTCATGGTGATCACATGCCCCCACGCCCTGGGCCTTGCTATCCCTCTGGTTGTGGCTACCTCCACAGCGATGGCCACCAAGCGCGGGATTCTTGTGCGCAGCCGGGAGGCCTTTGAGGACGCGCGCCGCGTAGATGTTGTTTTGTTTGATAAAACAGGCACCCTCACCACAGGATCCTTCGTGGTGAACCAAGTCATCTCTTTTAATGACACGTACTCACCCCAAGATATTCTCAATTACGCCGCGTCCATTGAAGTTGCAAGCCAGCATCCCCTTGCAAAGGGCATCGTGGCGGCCGCCAAGGCCCCCTTCACAGCCCAGGACTGTCGCCTTTTGCCCGGTGAAGGCGCACAAGGATTAGTGGGTGGACAAGACGTCAAAGTGGTCTCACCAGGATTTGTGGAAAGGGCGCGCTATCCCTTTGATGAGGCAAAAGTTGCCTCCCTCTCGGCACAGGGGGAAACCCTTGTTTTCGTCCTCATCAACAATACGCCTCAGGGTCTCGTCTCCCTCACCGACGACATTCGCCTAGAGGCAAAGGAAGCCGTAAGGACTCTGCAGTCCCTAGGCGTCAAGTGCTACATGATCACAGGGGACGCAAACGCCCCCGCCAAACGCGTCAGTGAGGCTCTTCACATGGACGGCTACTTCGCACAGATGCGCCCTTCACAGAAACTTGAAAAAATACAAGAACTTCAAAGCACAGATCTGCGGGTTGCCATGGTGGGGGACGGCGTCAATGACGCGCCGGCCCTGGCACGTGCAGATGTGGGCATTGCCATCGGCGCCGGGACGGACGTCGCCATGGAAAGCGCCCATGTGATCCTTGTGCACAGTGATCCACGCGGGGTTACCTCTCTCATACGCCTTGCCAAGTCCACATATGCCAAAATGATTCAAAATCTTGTGTGGGCCACGGGATACAATGTGATCGCCATACCACTGGCCGCTGGCGTCTTCATCTCTTGGGGACTTTTGCTTCCCCCCACCCTGGGCGCTGTTCTCATGTCCGGCAGCACCCTCCTGTGCGCTATAAACGCTAAGCTTTTGAAAAGTTAGCAAATCCACTCGCACGTTAATGATTTTTTTTCCAAACCAAAAGACTCAACTTAATACTTTGTTCACCTTTTTCTGAGAACATGCCAGACGACATCACGACATGAGAGAATCACTATCATGAAAATTGAGCAAGGATCTTGGTCTCCAGAAACTGGTTTCAGTAACACAACGCCCCTCGAGAATGCCCAGTGGGTCCTTTACTTTTCTTCGTTCCAAAATTTAAAGGAAGACACCTTCTTTCCTGCACTCAAGGCACGCTTCCCCCATGCCCACATCACAGGCGCCACAACGGGGGGCGAAATTGCGGGCAACACCACACAGGACGATAGCTACGTCTACGTGGCCACCCAGTTTGACCATGTGCGCGTAAAAACAACCATCTGTCCCATCACCCACAATCACCTTAATCCCCTTGAGCTCACACAAGGGTCCTATGACTGTGGTGTGACGCTTGCCAAGAACCTCGCACAGGATAAAGATCTAAGGGCAATTTTCCTGCTCAGTGATGGTATCCCTGTCAATGGAAGCGCCCTTCTCAAAGGTATCAACAGTGTCATTGACCCGACCCACGTCACCGTCACGGGCGGATTTGCCTGCGATGGTGGTCCTTACGTGGAAACGCGTGTGGGATGCAACGCGCCTGTGGCATCACACCAAATTGTGGCCGTGGGTCTCTACGGCGACGCACTTGAGGTAAAAGTTGGCTGCGAAGGCGGGTGGAGCGAGTTTGGCCCTATCCGCCAGATCACAAAGGCCCATGACAATGCGCTCCTTGAGCTCGATGGCAAACCGGCCCTTGATATTTACAAGCAGTACCTCGGCGAAGATGCGAAAAATTTACCGGCCTCGGCATTGAAGTACCCCCTCGGGATTTGGGATCAGAATAAGGAAGGTGCCCGCTATATCATTCGTACCATCCATCAAATTGTTGAAGGGGATCACACCCTCCATTTTTCAGGGGACGTCCCACAGGGGTGGAAAGCACGCCTCATGTGGGGCCGCTTTGACGCCATTGTCGAGGGCGCAGCCAAAGCGTCCAAGCAGGCAGAGCCCACAGACCTCAAGGGACCATCTTTGTCGATTCTTGTCAGCTGCCTGGGGCGTAAGGTCCTCATGGGACAACGCGTAGCTGAGGAGATTTCGGCCTCCGCCGAAGTACTTGGCAACGATAACACACGCATTGGATTTTACTCACTGGGGGAAATTGCTCCCCATGAACTGTCAAAAGAATCAGCTTTTCACAACCAAACCATGACCATCACAACCTTTTATGAAAAGGTGTAATCATGGGTATTTTACAAAAAGATTTTGACATCAAGCATCCGCTTCTCAAAACCCAACTCGATCGCATTAACATCTTGCCAGAAGACGCGGGCGTTGTTGCCTTCATCAAAGATGTGGACACAACTTATCAAGAGAGCGATGAGGAGCGCCGCTTTCTAGAAACGACCATGGAGGTCATGTCAAAAGAGGTCATGGAGGTCAACGAAGATCTCTTGAAGCGCGCCGATGAGCTGGCAAAGCTTCAAGAGCGTTACTTTCTTGTGGCGGCGGCGGCCAACGACGGCATCTGGGACTGGGACGTGGAAAAAGACGTCGTCTACTATTCTTCGCGTTTCCAGGAAATGATTGACGGTGTAGCTCACACCATGTGCACCATGCAAGAATGGTTTGATCTCGTGCACCCCGACGATATTGACTACGTCAAAAAGCAAGTCAATCGACATTTAAACGACGAAACACCACGCATTTCACTGGAATGTCGCTTGCGGGGCAAGGGCGGACATGAGCGCTGGTTTCTCATTAATGGCCTTGCCTCACGTGATGAAAATGGGAAAGTCAAACGTGTGGCGGGGTCTCAAACGGACATCTCCCAACGCAAAGAATATGAAGCTTCCCTCTATAAAGCTGCCTATTTTGATGAGCTGACAGGTCTTTATAACCGCGGGTCATTCATCAGCAACTTAGAGCAAGTCATCGCCACAAAAAAGCGCTTAGGCGAGATGCCAGCGGCCCTTATCTTCCTAGATTTGGACAGATTTAAGCAAATAAACGACACCCTGGGACATGCGTGCGGAGACGAGGTGCTTAAGCGGGTAGCCCAGATTTTGCGCACCAACACGCGCCCGACGGACATTATCGCAAGGCTGGGCGGTGACGAATTCACCATGATCCTCAACCCAATCGAAAGCATGGATGAGGCCCTCGAGATTACCCAGCGCATCTTAACTGCACTCAATAAAAACCACACCATTTTAAATAATGATATTTACCTCTCCGCCAGTATCGGGGCGTCCCTCATTGACAATACGCGCATGAGCGCCGACACCATTTTGCGTAATGCGGACCTTGCTATGTACGAAGCCAAGCAACAAGGCAAAGCGCGCGTGGAAATCTTTGACCGCGCCCAGCACGATCGCCTTTTACAGCGCATGCGCTTAGAGACGGACCTGCGCAAAGCCATCGAGATGGGCGAGCTGGAGATGTACTATCAGCCCATCATCAATCTCGATACGGGATATGTTGCTTCCTTTGAAGCCCTCATGCGCTGGCACCATCCCCAGATGGGGTTTGTAAGCCCAGGCCTTTTCATTCCCATGGCAGAAGAAGCGGGGCTCATTAACGCCCTTGGTCAGTGGTGCCTGGAGACAGTGATCAAGCAAGTTAAACACTGGCACTCAAAGCGCGGGGACGAGTGCCCAAAGGTCAGCATCAACGTGTCCGTCAAACAGCTCATGGATGACGCGGCCTACAATAAAATGATGACAACCCTCAAACGGATGGGGAAAAACGCGCGCTTTATCGGCATCGAGGTGACGGAATCAGTGATTGTAGGCGGCCAAGCACTTATCTTGAGGCGCCTGAAGGAAATCCATGACATGGGGATTTTACTCAGCCTGGATGACTTTGGGACTGGGTACTCATCCCTAAGCCACCTGCATGTGTATCCGTTTGATATTATTAAAGTTGATCAGAGCTTTGTGGCCTCCATGACCATTGATAAAAAATCAGAGCGCATGGTGCATAGCATTATTAAACTCGGCCATGACTTGGAGTTGCGAATTGTTGCAGAAGGCATTGAAACAGTTGAGCAAATGATCATGCTGCAAAGTAGTTTATGCCACTATGGCCAAGGATACCTCTTTGCCAAACCACTGCCATCCCAAAACGCAAACCATGTGGTCCTGGGCAACCAACGCTACGACACAAGTTCACAATCCCTTGTCTGCGCCATTGGGGGCTAAGAAGCTATAAACCCTGAAGCCACGTATCAAGGCGGGCGTGGGTTGCGTTCAAGCTCTCTTCAACGCCGCTGGGCACATTAAAAAGCGTGACCCCTGTTCCCGTCAAACCATAGCCCGTGACTTTTGCTGGAAATGAAAGCTCCCATGTTTTGGAGGGAAGTGTGCTGCGCGCAACAGCTTGCTTAAGTGCCACTTCGTGTCCTGCGCGCAAGACCGGATACCACACCATAACAATCGCCTCACACCAGCGCGTGGCAAGATCCTCTGCAAAGTCCACGGTGCGGGCGTACTCCCCCTTGTCCTCATAGCTTGGGTCAATGAGCACAACACCCCGCCGAGGGGTAGGGGGTGACAGCGCCCACACGCCTTTGTACCCATCACGCTTAGAAACATGGGCGTGGGAGTGAGCAAAATGACGACGCAGGTGATCAAATTCCTGGGGGTGCAGCTCCATGAAGTGGAGAGCGTCATCGGGACGCAAGAGAATCTGGGCAAGGGAGGGCGACCCGGGATACATCTTGGGGCCATGGACACGCACAAAAGTCGCCAACGCCCCCATAAATGGATGGTCCTTGGGCAGCACCCGGTCTTTAAGAAGGCTTAAAATCCCAAGCTTGGCCTCGCCGGTTTTCTTGGCCTCGGGCGCGCTCAGGTCATAGACGCCGCGCCCTGCGTGGGTCTCGAAGTAAGACACGGCCGGCTCCTTGGACGCCAGATACTCAAGAAGCACCGCCAAAAGGGCATGCTTGTGAACATCTGCCAAGGAGCCGGCGTGATAGATATGCTGGTACGAAAACATGCTCGCATCTTAGTGGAGTGTGTCTCCTTTGGCAACATCGGTTGGCAGGTTCCATCTGTCCTTCATGACAGGAATGCGCACGAGTTTCTCCTTGTCTTGACTCGTCAGGAAAAATCCCGGGTAGGTGCCCTTTGTGTCCACCTCGTCCCACGCCGTATAGGCCAGGGCAAAGGCCTCCCTGGGTAAGTGCGCACCCTCCCCGCACGAGTCCGCAAAGGTATACGCTGTCCACCAGCTGAGATAATACTTCAAGGTCAAAAGGAACGCCTCATTATCAAACATCTCGGCCTTGAGAGGCCCCACTTTTGTGCGCCAGTCTTCATAAATAGGCAGCACACCTTTCACGGGCGCGCCTCCCTCGTCCTCGAACCAGTACCCAAGTCTTGCTTCAACGGTATTACCTTTGTAAATAGGCCCAATTTCTTCAAACTTTCTAACAAAGACAGCTGGGTCTCCATTTGAAAAGTACACCTGGAGCGCCGTTAAGAAAACGCTTGTGGCCGTGAAAGGATAAGCCAAAGGCGCCTCGGGGTTAAACAAACGCACAAGTGGGTCTTGAAGGGTGATGGTGGGTGCGATCACGGCCAGATACATTTGGGCGTGTGCAATGTTGTCCTGGTTCCTTTTGATGGCCTGCGAGAGGACTTGAACTGCTTCTTGACCCTGCTCCAGAAGCGCCCTTGAGCGCAAGAGCTCCTGGGCCTGGGCGTTGAGGTCAACTTCTTCTGGTACGTCCTCCTGTTGAATACGCATCAAAATATTTGGCCAGTTGGGCGTAAAGATTTTCAGGGCGTTCTCCAGCCCGTCGGGCACCTCTAACGCGTCCAAGGTCTTTTGGGAGATGCTCCCGCGCAGGTGCACAATCTCACCATTTGCCATGAGCAACAGATTTTGTATGGATTCAACGCCCGGGCATCCTACATAAAAATGCATGAGACTTATCAAGTCCTTTTGGGTTGCCGCGATAATGGCGTCCTTCACAGGGAGTGGCTCTTGGGCACGAAGGCGCTCCAGTTGCTCGCTGGCCAGCTTAAAAAAATGCGATAACTTGCCCTTATCCAAGGTTGGCACTTGCTTGGCGGCTTGGGCAAAAAGTATGGGGTGCTTACTTTCCAGAATACCAATGTTCTCCCCCGCAAAGCCGGCCCACTCGTTTGCGGGGTGCGCTATCGCTTTAAGCAGAAGTGCATATACTGTATAAACCCCCGGGCAATAACTCACACGTTCTTCCCTCTCATTGAGGGGAAAATTGTCTGGTCGCCAAAACGTCGTCATGGTGTCGGTGTAGTCATTGAGAAGCGGACTGTCATCAAAGCGCGCAAGGTGAGCTGCGATGCTTAGTTCCTCTTCCGTAAAAACAACTTCTTTCGCGCTCCCCCAAAGGGACGCACCCCAACACACACAGAGCGTCATTACTTGTAATATTTTTCCCATAAAAATCTCCCTTTTTTCAAAACCGTATGGAGCACACAGTCAAGGCAAGCGCTCCCTAAAGAGCGCTGCTAGTCCAACTGCCAATCCATCTTTTGCTCATCTGCCCCATAAACCTGCCCCACAGGCGCCGATAGGTCTTGCCCGTGGATCAAATTAAAAATCACTGGCCATTGGGGGGTGATGTGTTTCATGGATTCCATAAGGTCTCCTGTCATATTCAGGCTACTGAATGCGTGCGTCTGGGTGCTTGCAAATGAACTCAGCTCGTCTTTCGCGAGAAGGGTGAGCGCTGTGATCACCTCAACACTCTCCCTTTCTGGGGTGTCTGTTTGGCCGTGCGTATTCACAAAGGAGCAATAAGCACCCATCACGCCTGCACAGTCTCTTTGTACGGACGCAATGAGCCCACTTATCCAGGGATAGGCTTGCCGTTGAGCAAAGTCTTTGAGCTCTGCATGTTTGTTTGCGAGGATCCCCTCACAATCAGATAACTCAAGGGTAGAGAGTTTTATCACTGCCTGCGCAAACTCAAAGGGCTTTGCGGCCACCATAGAGTCCCTCGCCACGATCACAAGGCTGCGCCTTGCATCTTTGGGCGCGTCCAAGGCTTTTAGAAAAAAATCGTACAGGAGAGATGTACTTTTAGAAGTTTTCATATATGGAGCCGACCAAAACGCCTTCTGACCCTTAAGGTACTGTCGAAGCAACTTTGCGTCTTGCGGCTCTTCTTGGGCACTAACCGAGGCCCTACGAGGGGGCGCTCCCTCTTGCGCATCAAGAATACCAGCTTCTTCTTGCGCGCTCGCCCAAATGGACGCATTCCAACAAACGCACAAGGCTATTGCTTTGAAGATTTCTTTCATAGCAAACCTCCCTTTTTTCAAAAGACTAGCAGAGAAAACGCGCCGTCCACAATACGCAAATATATGCACCTCTTCCTCTTTTGTGTTAGATAGGGGAAAATAAGAAATCTTCAACAAGGAAAACCCCAGTGTCCCAAAAAACCGTGTGGCTTTACGGCACCCATGCCGTGAAAAGCGCCCTTTTAAATCCCAAGCGCCGTATTATGCGTGGGCTTGTCACAGCCAAAGCAGACCTTGAAACTTACGGTGCCCTGCGCGCAGGTGTGTCCTGGCGGGTGGCGGACAAACGCGCCTTTGAAGAGATCTTTGGATTTGGCGCCGTGCACCAAGGGGTTGCCATTGAGACCGTTTCTTTGCCCACCCTTCACCTTGAAGATCTGGACGCAGCCGAATCCCTTCCCCCCGTGATCCTGGCCCTGGATCAAGTGACCGACCCCCATAATGTGGGTGCCATCATGCGCTCCGCCGCGGCCTTTGGCGTGAAGCATATGGTCATGCAGGACCGCCACAGCCCGGATCAGCTGCCAACACTTGCCAAAACCGCCTCGGGCGCCCTGGAGCACGTGGAGATCATCAGCGTTGTGAATCTGTCCAGGGCCCTTGAAGATCTCAAGAAAAAAGGATACTGGGTGGCGGGCCTGGATGAGCGCGGGCAGACCCTTGGCGAAAAGCCCCTGCCCTCCCCTCTGGTGCTGGTTCTGGGCGCCGAAGGCAAGGGTCTTCGCCCATTGGTGGCCAAAACCTGTGACATGTCTGTGCGCCTGCCCACAAGCGACGCCTTCCCAACCCTCAATGTGTCGGCCGCCGCCGCCATTGCCCTTTTTGCTGCCACACGAGGAGCCTAAATCCCATGCCTTTCTTTTTGAAATCCTTGACCGTCTTTGCCCTGATTTATCTGGCCACCTATTTGATGGCGTTTTTAGGGCTTATCCTGCCCACCCAGGTTTTGCCTATGCTTCTTCTTGGTGTGGCCGCCTATCTTTTTGGCTCCATTCCCTTTGGCCTTGTGTTCACAAAGCTGTTTGAAGGCAAGGACCTGCGCCAAATGGGGTCCGGCAACATTGGGGCCACCAACGTCATGCGCACGGGACGCAAGTCATTGGCGCTGGCAACACTCATTTGCGACGCGGGAAAAGTCGCCCTGATGATTGCACTGGCGAAGCATTTTCACCACTCACAGGTGAGCGTGCTATGGGTGGCCAGCCTTGGTATTTTGGGGCATCTTTTCCCCCTCTGGCTATCCTTTAAGGGCGGCAAGGGCGTGGCCAGCGCGGCCGGCGCCGTACTTGTTTTATCCTGGCCTGTGGGCGTTGCGGCTATCTTGTGTTGGCTTCTCGTCTTTCTCATGACCCGCCTGTCGTCCCTATCGGCCATTGCGGCCCTGGCGCTCGCCCCTATTGTATCTTACGCGCTGTCAGAACCCACCCCCCTTACCCTCTGGCTTTTGGGGCTATGTGCGCTTATTCTGTTCAAACATAATGAAAATATCATGCGCCTTATGCGGGGCCAGGAGGGCAAAATTGATTTCACTTCTTCAAACAAAGACGGCTGATCACGCGTCCCAGCTTTCACAAGACGCTTGGGATAGCCTGCGTTTACTGCGCAGTGAAAACGTAGGTCCCGTCACCTATTTTACACTTTTGCGCACCTATGGCAGCGCCGGTGAAGCCCTCCAGCATCTGGATAGCCACGCGGCGCGCGGAGGGCTCAAACGCCCCCTGGTCCTTGCCGACGCCAAGGTCATTGATACCGAGATTGCCAAAACCTTTGCCTTTGGCGCCTCCTTTGTTTTTTTTGGAGAAGAACCCTACTCGGCGGACCTTGGGGCCATTTACGACCCCCCACCTATTGTCATCTGCAAGGGCAACGGGGCCCTCATGGAACGCACCTGTGTGGGGATTGTGGGTGCCAGGAACGCCTCCCTGAATGCCAAAAAATTCACAAAGCTTCTGGCCCATGGCCTGGGCTCAGAGGGCGTGTGCGTTGTCTCAGGCCTTGCCCGCGGCATTGATACCGCCGCCCATGAGGGAAGCCTCAACACGGGCACCATCGCCTGCGTTGCGGGCGGCATCGACACCATTTACCCCCCAGAAAACAAGGACCTTTTTGCGCAGATTATGGAAAAAGGCCTGGTGATCACAGAAACGCCTTTTGGTGTTGAGCCCAAGGGGTCCCTTTTTCCCCGACGCAACCGCATTATCTCAGGCCTGTCCCAAGGGGTGATAGTGGTGGAGGCGGCCCTGAAGTCAGGGTCCCTTATCACCGCGCGCCTGGCCCTTGAGCAAGGACGTGACGTCTTTGCGGTCCCAGGATTTCCCATGGACCCCAGGGCCCAGGGAACCAACGCCCTCATTCAAAATGGGGCGACTCTCCTGCAAAAACCTTCGGATGTTTTGGATACCCTGCACAGGCGATCCTTCCGGCATAACCCGCCCCGACAAGACTCAACCATTGAGGAAGAAACACCTTTAACAGACGCACAGCTTGCCAGTTTACGGGATGAAATCATGTCTCTTTTAAGTCCAACGCCGATTTGTATTGACGAATTGCGCAGGGAATGTCACATCTCAAACGCGACCTTGTCCCTTGTATTGTTAGAACTTGAGCTGGCAGGGCGCGTGAGCCGCTTGACGGCAGGCCAAGTATGTGTTCGCCTTGATGGGGTATAGAGCCCCCTCATATTGATGAAGAAAGAGAAACGGTAGGACCCGTCCATGAAAGTTGTTGTTGTCGAATCCCCCTCCAAAGCAAAGACCATCCATAAGTACCTAGGACCCGACTATACGGTCCTTGCAAGCTTTGGGCACGTGCGGGATTTGCCACCTAAAGAAGGCTCGGTCAAACCCGACGATCACTTCGCCATGACCTGGGAGGTGTCCAAGGATTCCGTCAAGCACATGCGCGATATAGCCTCCGCACTCAAGGGGGCAGAAGCCTTGTACCTGGCGACCGACCCTGACCGCGAGGGAGAGGCCATTTCTTGGCACATCAAAGAAGTCCTTGAGGAGAAAAAAGCCCTTAAGAATATTCCCGTCAAACGCATTGTTTTCAACGAGATCACCAAGCAAGCCGTGCAAGGGGCGCTGACCCAGCCCCGGGATTTGGATCAAGGCCTTGTGGACGCTTACCTAGCCAGACGCGCGCTAGATTATCTCGTGGGTTTCACACTGTCTCCCGTTTTGTGGCGACGCTTGCCGGGCAGCCGCTCGGCTGGACGCGTGCAGTCCGTTGCCCTTCGCCTTGTTGCCGACCGAGAGAGCGAGATTGAGGCCTTTCGCGCCCAAGAATACTGGAGCATCACCGCAACCTTTGAAACGGGCGCGAAAAAGAAAGTGCCCGCGCGTCTTATGACCCTGGATGGGCGCAAGCTTGATAAGTTTGACATCACCAAGGGTGAGGATGCCAATGCCCTGGTGGAAGCCGCGCGCCTTGAGGCCTATCACGTTTCCAAGGTTGAGAAAAAGCAAACAAAGCGCCATCCAGCGCCTCCCTTTACCACCTCAACGCTTCAGCAAGAAGCCGCGCGCAAACTGCGCTTTTCAGCCAAGAAGACCATGCAGCTGGCCCAGCGCCTCTATGAAGGTATTCAACTGGGCGGCGAGACTGTGGGTCTGATTACCTATATGCGTACGGACAGCGTCAACATCGCCGGCGAGGCGCTGGCCCAAGTGCGCGATTATATCGGCAAGACATGGGCGCCCACTTATCTGCCCAAAGCCCCACGGGTGTACAAGACCAAGGCTAAGGGCGCCCAGGAAGCCCACGAAGCCATCCGTCCCACGGGCGTTGCCCGCACGCCGGAGTCACTCAGCACCCTTCTTGATAAGGATCAGCTGGCCCTATATACGCTCATTTGGAAACGCTTTGTGGCGTGCCAAATGGAAAGCGCCCTCCTTGACCAAGTCAGCGTGGACATTGCCAGTGCGTCCACCCGTTTCGTATTTCGCGCCAGCGGCTCCAGCATTGCCTTTGACGGCTTCTTGACCCTCTACGTTGAGGGACGCGATGATGAAGATGAAGGAGATGACGGCGACGACGAAAACACGCGCCTTTTGCCCCCCTTGACGGAAAAAGATGTGCTGTCTCTCCTGGAGATGCTGGCCAACCAACATTTCACCCAGCCACCGCCCCGTTACTCAGAAGCCAGCCTTGTGAAGAAACTTGAGGAGTTGGGCATCGGCAGGCCTTCGACGTACGCCTCTATCTTGTCGACGCTTCTTGATCGCAGTTACGTACGTCTTGAGAAGCGCTATCTTGTACCAGAGTCCTTAGGTCGCCTTTTGACGGCGTTCTTGACCCAGTACTTCAGGACCTACGTGGAGTACGACTTCACAGCCGCACTCGAGGAAAAACTCGATGACATCTCTGAAAACACGCGGGCCTATCTCGATGTGCTGGCCTCCTTCTGGAAAGACTTCGACGCCGCCATCAGTGAGGCGCAAAAGCTGCGCATCACTGATGTCCTCTTGATGCTGGAAGAGCACCTTGCGACGTATATTTTCCCCACCCACGCCGACGGATCCGACCCACGCCTTTGCCCCCAGTGTAAGAAGGGCAAGCTTTCCTTACGCCTTGGTAAATACGGCGGCTTTGTGAGCTGCTCCGATTACCCCGCATGTTCCTACAGCGCGCCCCTGGCCGGCCTTGGTGCCATGGAGGAAGGCGAGGCACAGGGGGCCTTCGAGACAAAGGAGCTGGGCAAAGATCCCGAAACGGGTCTTGCGGTGACCATCCGCAAAGGCCCTTATGGTTTTTATTACCAGTGGGGTGAGGCTGAAGGCAAAACAAAGCCCAAACGCGTGTCCTTGCCCAAGGGCGCCTCCCCTGAGGCGGCAACCCTCGAGCAAGCGCTCAGTCTTGGGGCACTTCCCCGAACCGTGGGCGTTGACCCCGAAAGCGGTCAAACCATTACGGCAGCTCTGGGGCGCTTTGGCCCCTATGTGAAGAGAGGCTCAACCTTTGCGTCGCTGACCAAGGACGATAATGTGTTGACCGTTGATCTGGATAGAGCCCTGGCCCTTTTTGTGATTTCCGAAGAAAAAAAGCGCGCAAAAGGCGAAAAAGGAGAAAAAGAAGGTGAAACGCCTAAAAAGAAATCGACACCGGCCAAAAGAACGCCTAAGAAGACATAGTTTTTATATTTGAGTTAAAATGACGTCTTTGAACACACCTTTGCCCACGCCAGAAGAATTACTGGCCCTCCTGGAGAGTGCTGGCTCCCCTTTATCCATGCGCGAAATTGCGCACCTCTTTCATCTCAAGGGCCAAGCCCGCGCCCAGGTGCGCGGCATTCTTAAGTCTTTAGAGAAAGAAGGCAAGCTCCAAAGGCGCGGTAAGATTTTCGCGCGAGCTGAGGCCACCCAAGGCCCGAAAACCATGATGGTGCGCGTGGTGCGCCCCCATGACAAGGGCGTGTGGGTCGTGCCCTCCCAACCCCAAGACGATATGGCAGATGAGCAGCTTTGGATTGCAGATCCTAAAGGGCGCTTGGAAGCGGGAGATGAAGTCCTTGTGTCCCGCCAAACAAGTACTCTCAAGGTGCTACGCATCCTAAAGCACGAGACACAAACTTTAAGCCTTGGTCTTTTTGAAAGCATCGGTGAGGGCGGCCTGTTTATCCCTGCCTCCCGCAAGGACCGCCAGGAATATGTGGTGGCATCCGACGGGCGCATGAACGCCCAAAACGGCGACTTTGTGGAGGCGCAGGTGCGCAAAGAAGGCGGACGCCGCTTTACGGCCCGCATCACCAAAGTCTTTGGGGCCCTTGAGCGCGGCAGTCTTTCCCCCGCCGACATTGCCATTGCCCAGTATGATTTGCCCCAAACGTTTTCTGACAAGGCTCTGGCCCAAGCAAACGCCGCCAAGCCCATGGACCTGGGCGTGCGCGAAGATCTGCGGCACCTGCCCCTGGTCACCATTGATGACGAGGACGCCCGGGACTTTGACGACGCGATTTTTGCCGAGAAAGATACGGACCCGGCAAACCCCGATGGGTGGAAGCTTGTGGTGGCCATTGCAGACGTGGCGGCCTATGTGGAGGCCAGCTCTCCCCTGGACGATGAAGCCTACAAGCGCGGAAACTCCGTGTACTTCCCGGACCGGGTGATCCCCATGTTGCCCGAGGCACTTTCCAATGAGTTATGCTCTTTGAAGCCCATGGTGGACCGGGCCTGTATGGCGGTTTTCATGACCATTGACCGTCAGGGAAAGCTCAAAAGCAGCCGCTTCACCCGCGGCCTCATGCGCTCGGTGGCGCGCCTCACATACAGACAAGTTCAGGAGGCCGTCTCCCACGGCACCCTCCAGCCCTCCTGGGATAAGGATTTGGTCCCCAAGGTCATCACGCCCCTTTTTGGCGCCTATGAGGTTCTTCTTGGCGCGCGCGAAAAGCGCGGGGCGCTGGAGATCAACCTGCCTGAACAGAAAGTCCTTTTCAATGACAAGGGCGAGGTCAAAAGTGTCGAGCCTAGGCTGCGCTTTGAAAGCCACCGCCTCATTGAGGAGTTCATGGTGCTGGCCAATGTGGCCGCCGCCATTACGTTGGACGAGGCGCACCTGCCGTGCATGTTCCGTATCCACGATGAGCCTTCCATGGAAAAAGTTGAAGCCCTCATGGACTTCTTGAAAAATAGCCCCCTCGAGCTTGCTAAAGGCCAGCGTATGAGCCCGAAGGTGTTCAACCAACTCATAGCACGCGCGGTGGGAAGTCCTATGGAGCGTGCGGTGAATGAGCTGGTGCTACGCACCCAAGCCCAGGCCGAGTATAATCCCCAAAACATCGGGCACTTTGGTCTTGGCCTTGCACGCTATTGCCACTTCACCTCCCCCATTCGCCGCTACGCGGATCTCTTGGTGCACCGGGCGCTGCTCCAGACTATGAAGGCCTATAAAACGCCTCATTTTTCTTACACCAACAAAGACTTTGAGGAGACTGGTCAACATCTGTCCCAAACAGAAAGACGCGCCGCCATGGCGGAGCGCGAAACCCTCGAGCGCTATCAGGCCCTGCGCATGATGGAGCGTGTGGGCGAGGTCTTTACGGGATTTGTGTCGGGTGTAACGGACTTTGCCCTTTTTATCTCCCTGGAGCACGAAGGGGTGAGCGGTATTTTGCCTCTGCGCGATTTGGGAAGCGATTACTATACCTTTGATCCCAAGCACCACCGTGTCGTGGGCAAGCGCACCAAGCGCGTCTTTGCCCTGGGCGATAAAGTCAAGGTGAGGCTCGAGGGCGCCATGCCCCTCAAAGGCGCGCTCTCCTTTGTTTTGGCCGATGACAAAAGCGCACGCACGCCCACGCGTTCCTTAAAATCTGCCTCCAAAAATCATAAAGAGCGTACACACCCTGCAAAGCCGCCAAAAAAGGGACGAAGAAAGCACTAATGCGCATTTGCCTTCTGGTTTTCGGGCGGGATTATTTGATATGATTTTCCCATAACAGAAAAATCAGGAGGCTCAACTATGCAAAAAGCTCAAACCCTTCATCCAAAGGATCTTTATTCCCTACCAAAGGACGCTGTCATCCTTGACGTACGCTCGAAAGAAGAGCACGCCGTGCAGCGCCTCACCCTGCCCCATATCCACATCCCCATGGAAAAGCTGACGGCCAAGACATTTCTTCAAGATAACAATGTCACCCATAAAACGCCTCTCTATATCGTTTGCGAAAGTGGTAAGCGCGCCCCAGTGGCGGCCCAACTATTGCGTGAGGGAGGCTTTGACGCTGTGTTTGCAGTTGAGGGCGGCCTGCGGGCATGCGCGGACCGCGGTCAATCCATGGTTCACGAAAAGGCCCGCGCCTCGAAAATGTCACACGCCGGACAAATGCGTGTGACTCTGGGCTTTTTCATTACGATTCTGTCGCTATTCTCCCTGGGGGGCATCACGCAACTTCTGTGGGGTCTTTTGGCCATTGGCGTTGGATGTATGCTGTGTGACGCAAGCGCCTACCGGGCGCTCTCGCGCATTTGGGCTAAAGCCCCTTGGAATAAGTAGCCCATGCTGAGCACTGAAAACATTCTATTTGGGGGGCTTGTGGGCGTTGCCTTGGGCCTGACGGGCAGCGGGGGATCCATTTTGGTGATCCCGTTTCTTGTCTATGGCCTGGGCCTGCCCCTCCACACGGCGCTGGCCTTATCCCTTTTGATTGTGGCAACCC
Organism: Candidatus Puniceispirillum sp.; assembly: GCA_013822015.1. Lineage (GTDB taxonomy): Bacteria > Pseudomonadota > Alphaproteobacteria > Caedimonadales > UBA1908 > JACESU01. The sequence goes on from PNJU01000001.1 coordinate 252,682, forward strand.
TTTCCTTTGTGGGCGCCGTGCGCCAGGGTATGTCCGGTGACATTGCCTGGTCACAGGCCATAAGTTTTTCCATTTTTGGCATGGTGATTTCCCCCCTTGTGCTACACCTCACCCGCCATGTGAGCCAGGAAATACACCTCACGCTCTTTGGCATTTTAATGCTTTTCATTGCCCTCAACATGACCTTTCCCCTTTTCAAAACCGCCCAGGGCCCATCCCTTGAAGGTGTCAAACCCAGCGCCACAAGTTTGGGGCTGGGTGGCGTGAGTGTAGGGGTTTTATCCGGCTTTTTTGGTGTGGGCAGCGGCTTTTTGATTGTGCCACTTCTCACCCTTATCTTTCGCATGCCTTACCGCTTGGCTGTGGGAACCTCACTGGTCGTTGTGACCCTTGTCTCCTTTGCGGGCTTCTTAGGCGCAGCCGCCCTCGGGGGGCCCCTGCCCTGGCACATTGTGCGCGATTTTATCCTAGGGGGGAGCGTCGGGATTCTCCTTGCCTCAACCCTAGTCTCCCGGGTCAAAGAAACTCTCTCCAGGCGTATCTTTGCAGTCCTCCTTCTTGTGATCGGCAGCTTTATGCTTTATGAAAATCTCACACACAAAGGCAGCTTTTAGGCGCGCACGTAAGAGAGCGCCTATAGCTAGAACAGTTTAATGTGATAACAGGATACGAGGAAAGCGACGTGTATACGTATACACGAGCAGCGAGTGATGCATTATCAAATTATAACGGTTCGGCTATAAAAGCTCAAAGAATGCCGCGCGTGCTTATCCCGCATTAGAGACGAGGAGAGAAAGCGTGCGTCCATCTTTCTCATAAACAAACTCACATTGCTCACCTTGTGCGGTTTTTAAAGGGAGATCTGTGATTTTGTTTTCTTCTATAAAACTCTCAACTTTCATCCCCACGTCCTCGGCGTGCTGTGAAATCGCGGTAACGGGCCAAAAATCGTAAGATTTCCCCGACACAACAACACGCTTTGTACGCACGGCGTCAAGACTCAATCGCAGGTCGCCTTTCACAGTTGCAGAATATATGCCTGGCGCTTGGGCCAAAACGTCAAGGGTAAGCGTCAGTGATTTACAATCACCGCGCTGGGGACGCAAGCCGCTTGGTGCAGAAGAAGACGCGCTCACGCCACTGGCCAGAGCTGCAGCACACAGAAGCAAACTCAGTAAACGCACACTTTTTTTGTTAAACATTTCTTTCTCCCTCTTGATGTTATTTTTTTGTATGCTCTTGATATTCTACTTATAAAAACATACTCCGTCAATTTAAATGCCCACATTGTCGCAAGGGCTCGGGTGACACCGCTCTCTTAAGACAAGCGGCGCGCACCTTCTTATCGACAGGCGTTCTCCAAGCCGCTATAAGGAACTATAACCTTGTCATTTGGAGTGTGACCCATGCGCGCGTCGCAGTATTTTCTGCCTACCCTCAAAGAAGCCCCCCAGGAGGCTCAGATTATTTCTCACCAGTTGATGCTGCGCGCGGGGCTTGTGGCCCAGGCGAGTGCGGGCATTTACAGCTGGCTTCCTTTGGGCAATCTTGTCCTGAACAACATTGCACGCATCATCCGGGAAGAACAAAACCGCATTGGCGCCCATGAGGTGCTTCTGCCTACCATCCAGTCGGCTGATCTGTGGCGCGAAAGTGGGCGCTTTGACGCGTACGGCGCTGAGATGCTGCGCATCAAGGACCGCCACGACCGGGACATGCTTTATACCCCGACGGCGGAAGAGTTGATGACGGATCTGGCGCGCCGCTTTGTGCGCTCCTATAAAGAGCTGCCCCAGATCTGGTACCAGATCCAGTGGAAGTTCCGTGACGAAATCCGCCCACGCTTTGGGGTGATGCGCGGGCGCGAGTTTTATATGAAGGATGCGTACTCCTTTGATTTGGATGAGGCAAGCGCGCGCGCTTCTTACCACAAGATGATGGTGGCATACCTGCGTACTTTTGCGCGCTTGGGGCTCACCGCTGTGCCTGTGCGCGCGGACACTGGCCCCATTGGCGGTGACTTGTCCCATGAATTCCACATTGTCGCCAAGACAGGAGAGAGCCTTCTTTATTACGACAAAGAACTCGATCGTCTTATGCAGGATCCATCCAGCGTGGATGTGGAGCGCCTCATGTCCCTCTACGCCATGGAAGAAACCATGCACGACGCGGATAACTGCCCTGTCAAAGCCGAAAACCTCAACCAGGCCCGCGGCATTGAGGTAGGACACATCTTTTATTTTGGCACTAAGTACACCGAAGCGCTGAATGCCACCATTATGGACGCCAGCGGCAAAAGCATTCATCCCCATATGGGCAGCTATGGCATAGGTGTGTCGCGTTTGGTGGGCGCCATCATTGAGGCCTCCCATGACGAGCGCGGCATCATTTGGCCCGAAAGCGTTGCCCCCTTTAAGGTTGCCCTTGTAAACCTGAAAGTTGGAGACGCCGCCTGTGACACCATGTGCGCCGATCTTTACGCCCAGCTTGAAAAGGCCGGTGTGAGCGTCCTTTTGGACGACACAACCCAAAGTGTGGGCGCAAAGCTTGCCACCATGGATCTGGTTGGCCTGCCTTGGCAGGTGCGCGTAGGGCCCAAAGGCCTTGCCCAAGGTCTTTTAGAGGTGAAAAACCGCCGGACAGGCGAAACACAGGAACTGTCCCCTGAGACAGCTGTCGGGATGCTCACAGAAAGGCTAGGCGCTTAATGCTGACCTCCCGCTTTGAATGGATGGTGGCCACGCGCTATCTCAAGCCCAGCAAAAAAGAAGGCTTCATCTCCGTCATTGCGGGATTTTCTTTCCTTGGCATTACCCTTGGCGTGGCCGCCCTCATCATTGTCATGTCGGTCATGAGTGGCTTTCGCGAAAAGCTTCTCGATAACATTTTGGGTTTTCAGGGGCATATTGGCATTTCAGCCCTCACACCACAGGGTCTGACTGACTATGACAAAGGCGCCGAGCTTATCAAGCACCTGCCTGGCATCAAAAGCGTGACGCCGCTTATTGATAAGCAGGCCATGATCACAGTCCAAAGTCAGGCCCAAGGCGCCCTCGTCCACGGCATTCGCCTGGAGGATCTCAAGGCGCGCAAGATTGTGTCCGATCACATTCGCTATGGTGACTTGAGTAAATTCTCCCAACCCAACGCCCTGATTATGGGCGTACGCATGGCGGAAAAACTCCACGTCTTTCCAGGCGACCACGTAACCCTCATCGCGCCCGACGGCCAGCAAACCGCCTTTGGCACAGTGCCGCGCATGCGCCGCTTTGAGGTTGTGGCCCTGTTTGAGGTCGGCATGCATCAATACGATAACTCGGTCCTGTTTATTCCCTTAAGCGCGGCCCAGGCTTTTTTCCGCCTGCCTGATGCGGCCTCGGGTCTTGAGATTTTCGTCAATAACCCGGACCAGGTGAGCCAGATTACCCATGATCTGAAGTCGCGCCTCCATAACGTGCGCATTCTTGATTGGCGCCAGGCCAATGACCAGTTCGCCACCGCCCTTGAGGTGGAACGCAACGTGATGTTTATTATCCTGACCCTGATTATTCTTGTGGCGGCCTTTAATATTATTTCGAGCCTTATCATGCTCGTGAAAGAAAAGAGCCAAGACATCGCCATCTTGCGCACCATGGGCGCCTCGCGCGGCACCATCATGCGGATCTTCTTTATCTCGGGATCCCTCATTGGGGTCAGCGGCATTATTGTGGGATGTACGCTGGGGCTTTCCTTTGCCCTTAATATCGAGACCATCCGCCAGTGGATTCAGGCCCTCACCAAGACAAACCTTTTCAGCTCTGAAATCTATTTCCTGTCCCAGCTACCTGCAAAGGTTGACCTTGTGGAAGTGACGACCATTGTCTCCACAGCCCTTGTTCTGGTGTTCCTTGCGACCTGGTTGCCTGCACGGCGCGCCGCGCGCCTCAACCCAGTGGAGGCACTTCGCTATGAATAATCCAAAAACATTACGCCTGGTTGCCCTCACCAAGTCCTTTGAACAAGGCGGACATACCTTAGAGATCCTCAAAGGCATTTCCCTGGAGGTTGCCCCCGGCGAGGTGGTGGCCCTCACGGGATCCAGCGGCGCCGGAAAATCAACGCTTCTCCAGATCGCAGGCCTTCTTGACGTGCCAACGGGCGGCGAGATTTATATAGGTGGCGAGGTGGCCCACGCCCTTGATGACGCGGGGCGCACGCGCCTGCGCCTTGATAAACTTGGTTTTATCTATCAATTCCATCATCTTTTGCCTGAGTTCACAGCCCTTGAGAACGTCATGCTGCCCCTCATGATTGCAGGAGAAGCGCGCTCCAAGGCAAGCAAGCGCGCCATGGAGCTTCTGGAAACCCTAGGCCTTAGCGCGCGCGCCTCCCACCGTCCTTCTCAGCTATCTGGCGGCGAGCAACAACGTGTGGCCATCCTGCGCGCCGTTGCCGCCCGCCCTGCCCTTCTTCTGGCCGATGAGCCCACGGGAAACCTGGATGAGGCCACGGCAAGTGTTGTGTTTGCGGAGCTGATGACCTTGGCCAAGTCCTTTGGCATGGGCGCCCTCATTGCCACCCACAGCTTGAGCCTTGCCCGGCAAATGGACCGCACCCTTCATCTGCACGCGGGTCTTTTGCAAGAAGCGTCTGCCGCGTCCCCATGACCCACTCAGCGCCCTGCCCCATTTATGGTGCGTGCGGAGGATGCACCCTCCAGCACCTGGACTGGGACGCCTACTTTGCCCATAAAACGGCCCACCTTGTGGCTCCCCTCACGGCCGCCGGGATTCCTCACACGCATATGGCGCCCCTCCATATCCTGAAAGGGCCCTTAAGGCGGCGGGCGGTTCTTAAGGCCACACGTATTGGCCGCGAGACGCGCATCGGATTCTACGCCCCCAAAAGCCACCAGGTTGTGGACATGCCCACATGCCTTGTGTTGCGCCCCTCACTGGTTGCGCTCCTTGGGCCCTTAAGGCAGCTTCTTACGCCCTTTTTGCGTCCCAAGAAACAAATGCACATTGCGCTCCTGGACACAGATCAAGGCGTTGACGTGGCGTTTGTGGACAAGGACTTGCCGCCCTTGACCCTAGACGACCGGGAGCGCCTCACGGCTTTTGCCCATGCCCAAAACCTGGCGCGCCTGCGTTGGGGTGAGGATCCCCTTCTTGTGCAGCGCGTGCCACATCTCAATTTTTCAGGGGTGCGCGTGGCCGCCGACGCCCTGGCCTTTGCCCAAGCAAGCGATGAAGCCGACGCTTTTCTCACCCAAACGGTGCTTGACCATGTGGGTGAGGGCACACAAACAGCCCTTGATCTTTTTTGTGGCCGGGGTCTTTTTACCTTCGCCCTTCTTCACAAAGTCAAAAAGGTCACGGCAATGGACAGTGACGTGCGCGCCGTCGGTGCCCTGAAAGTGGCCGCACGCCCCTTTTTGACGCGGGTCACCCCCACCGTCCAAGACCTTTTCCGCGCACCCGTTCAAGCGCGTGACATGGACGTAGATCTGGTGCTCCTTGACCCACCGCGCGCCGGCGCGCCGGCTCAGGTAAAAGAAATCGCCAAAGCCCGCCCGGCACGCGTCATCTACGTCTCCTGCAACCCGTCCACCTTTGCCAAGGACGCAGGGCATCTCTTGCGTGCCGGATACCACGTGACTTTTCTGCAAGGGCTTGATCAATTCCTTTGGTCAAGTCACCTGGAAATTATTGCTGTTTTTGACAAAATAGCCTAAATAATCCGCTCCTTTATTTTTCTATTGACAATACTTTGAGGTTGGACCATTTTCCAACCACTCTCAATTGACCGCATGGATTATACATGGCGCACAAGCTTCTCATCAGCACCCTTCTTTTATCCCATTTTTTTGCCTCCCCGCTGCCACTTCTTGCCAGCTCAGAAGATGGCTCGCTATCTCCTGACAAAAGCGCCGCATATTGGCGGCAGCGCCTACAAAGGACGGACTTGAGCCAAGAGGAGTGCCTTGAGGCAGCGCAGCTCCTTGGGCAAGACCCAAGTCAAACGTACCCAGCAGCAGATGCGTACTATCAATACTTTTCCCACGCGCCGATTCAATTGGAGGGTCTTGACCTGACACCCGAGAGCCGCGCCTTATATGGAAACGCATTAAAGGTATTTTTCTCACTCAATCAGCACGAAAAATTTATGTACCGGGAGACCTATTCTAATCTGATGCGGTGGCATTTGAGGGATTCCCAAACAACGCCTGACACGCTGCTCACCCTCATGGATGAGTTCCGTGCCTTCGGCTTTGAGGACGACGTGCGCGCAGCCAGTCAGCTCTACGTCTGGCATCCTGACAAAAGTGCGACCGATAAGGCGCACCTTTTCAAGGCGGCGCGCGCGCACGAGATCGCACAAATGGCAGACCAAGCAAGCATCCTATATAGCTTAGCAATCAGACAACCATCTCAGAATGTGACGCCAAGCAAGATGCGCGAGGCCGCACTGCATTTTATGAGCACACACAACGCCGAAAAGGGTTTAGAGACCTACAAAAAAATGTTTTCAACCTTTTCCCATGACCGCCTCACACCCACGGACTTCCTGAATGCGGCTGGCTGCGCGGCACGCGTACGCGACAACAAAAGCACCTCAGATCTCCTCGCAGCCTACTTCGATCATGAAATGGGTCCCCCACTTCCCCTGGCCTACCGCCTTCGTGCGACCGCTGCCTCACGGGCTGGCGACGTTGAAACCGCTAAGGAATATTGGCTTTTAGCCATGAAAAGCGGCGTGAAGATGTTCTTTGCCGACTATGCCAACGCCGCGCAAACATTCAAGTCTCTTGGGGACGTTGAGCTGGCAGCCACTTACTGGAAAAAAGCACTTAACGCCCAAGACGCCGCGCCAGACTATTTATCCTATCATGCCGCCTGCACTGTTTTTCTCAAGGTCTGTGACTATGAAAATGCGCGCGTGGCAGCCGATGGCATGCTTGCATCTCGCGCAACTGTGCCACTGCCTGAAGGCACCGTCGATGATCTCATTTTAGCCGCCATGGTTTATTCCCATAACAGCGACTTCGAGAAATCAATCGCGCTCTGGGAAAAAATCATCTCCCTGAAACCAAAGGACGAGACCGCTTACCTGTGGGCGGGCGTTGATCTTTACAGAGCGGGTGAGCACACACGTGCGTCCGACACTTTCTGCAAGCTTTCTGATAAAAAGATCAAAGAACACTGCCAGAAGAAAGACCTCATGGAAATTATGGGATACTGCCATCTCATGGCAGGAAGACAGGCGGAGGCTCGCAATATTCTATTACACGCTCACGAATCAAGCGCTCCCTCTAAAGCGGGACGCAAAGCAAAAGCCTCAAGAGGAACCACCAAGAAGGTGCAAAAAGGCGGTCGTAGGCCAAAAGATCTGAGCACCTTAAAGGTTGCCATCTGTGCCGCCAGTGTGGAAAAAATGCAAGATATGCTTTCTCACCTCAACAGAGGTGCCCACGGAACGTTAGTCGACATAGAAAAACAAATGGTGATGCACAAGGAGCAAGCAGAAGCCTTGTTGGCCCAAATGCATGCCGAGGCGTCCCACACCCTGCCGGCCAGCCCCCTGTCGGGCGAAGAATCATTGACTGACCAAAGTCAACCGCCCTTGCCTTTTACGGAAATACAAAGGCTTGCCAGGGAAGTTGAATCCCTTAGCCATTTGTATAAAAAAGAAAAGTCAAGCATTGATCACCTGGCGTTCAAAGAGTACCGCCAGCGTGTGATTGCGCAAGCAACCGAGGAAGAGTCGGTGGCGTTTTACCCCGCGCAAGCCTCTTCTAACACCAAAGCCCCGGCTCCTAAGCGAGAGAAGAGAAAAACAAGGGGTAAGGCTTCTCCTACCAAAAAATGCGCAAGCAATGCCTCGTCTGCTTCCGCGCATGCTGTGAACACCTCAAAGGTTGAGTGGCGCCTGACACCCACCGCGCAAAAGCACCTGAGTGACCTGCGCAGTGTCCCAGGCTTTCAAGGCAAGTTTGAAACGTTTCGCCAGGAAATTGAGATGGAGCCCTGGGGCAGACGCGGCAACGCGCTCACCCACGCCAGCGGACGCGCCAAGCTCCTGAACGGATACGACAATGTGTTCTCGCGTCGTTTTTCTAAAGGGGATCGCTTCTTCTACCGGGTGGAGCGCCAAGAGGATGGCCGCGTCGTCGTCACAATCCTGGGCCTGATGGGGCACGATCTGTCATAACCTCAACCCAGGAGTGGGGGGCAGTGCGCGTTTCACCCCCCCTTTCATACACCACGTGCTCCATGACCAAGCGTAATGACAGGTACTTTTACAAGCATCATTTAAATTAGTACTTTCATTATCAACAATTTTTATACAAAAAAGTATTCTTGTTTCATTTTTATTGACAAAATTATAATTTTGTATCATTTGTTATCAGCTCTCAACTGTGCATAATCTTGTCCCATGACCCACAAGCTTCTCGTTAGCACCCTTCTTTTATCCCACCTGTGCAGCGCCTCACTGACCCTGATGGCTAGTGCAGACGATACATCTGCCCCTGAAAAAAACGCCGCCTATTGGCAGTATCGCTTGGCAAAAGGCCTATGTAAGGAAGAGTGTCTTGAAGCCACCAAGCTCCTTGGGTCCGACCCAAGCCAAACCTACCACGCAGCAGACGCATACTATCAATACTTTTCCCACGCGCCCATCCAACTGGACAATCCCGAGACGACACCCGAGACGCGGGCTCGGCACGAAGATGCGCTAAGAATCTTTGGCGCGCTCAAGCGCAATGACAAGCTCATATACCGAGATACTTACGCCAGCGTCATGCGGTGGCACTTGAAGGATGAAAAAACAACGCCCTACACGCTTCTGTCAATTATGGATGAATTCCGAGAATTCGGTTTTAAGGATGACGTGCACACGGCAAGCCAGCTCTATGTGAATCACCCCAACAAAGGGCCGGTGGATATGGCTTATCCCTTCAAAGCGGCCTTTGCCTACGATATTGCTGGGCAGAAACAAAAAGCAAGCATCCTCTTCACCTTGGGGCTAAAACAACCATCTCAAGATGTAACGGTGCGCGATGTACGCAAAGCCGCACTGCATTTTATGGGTGCAAAGCGTTATGAAAAAGGGCTGGAGACCTACAGACAGATGTTTGCTAGCTTTCCCCACGAGCATTCAGGGCCTGCAGATTTCTTGAACGCTGCGAGCTGCGCGACGCGTCACGAAGACTATGAAAGCGCGTCCGATTTTCTCACATCCTATTTTGAACGTGAAATGGGCAGCCCCCTGCCCCTTGCCTACCGCCTTCGCGCAACCTGCGCCACCCACTCCCAGGACTTTGAAACCGCCAAGGAGTATTGGCTTTTGGCCATCAAGGGCGACGTAAATATGTTCTTTTGTGATTACGCAAACGCAGCTGGCACCTTTACGGAACTTGGTGACCACGATCTGGCAGCCACTTATTGGAAAAAAGCGCTCAGCGCCGGCGACACTGAGCCAGACTACGACTCCTATGCCTCTGCCTGCTTAGCCGCCTTCCAGGTTTGTGACTATGAAACTGCCCTTGTGGCCGCCGATGGTATGCTCGCACGTCGCGGTGGCGAGCATTTCTCCCAAGACAAAACTGACGACCTTTGTCTGGCAGCCATGGCGTATTCCCATAATCAGCGCTATGACAAATCCCTCAACCTATGGGCGCGCATAGCTGCGCAAAAACCCCTCGACGAGACGGCTTATCTCTGGTCAGGCAATGACCTTTACGCCCTGGGTGATTACGTGGGCGCCTCTGATGCATTTAGTCATCTTTCAAACGAAAAAATTGGCCAACACGCCAGTAAGGACAGCTTTATTGAAACCCTGGTGTTTTGCCATCTGGCGGCGGGAAAAAACGCCCAAGCGCAACAAATTTTGACGCGCTTTAGAGGGAAAGGGCCTTCCGCCATGAGGGTAACGCAGGGTTCAAAAAACCAAAGTCGCTCCCCCAAGAATGCCCAAGAAATCTCTCAACCCCAGAGAAACCTTCGTGCCATGAAAGTTGTCATCGGCACGAGCATGCTTGCGCAAATGGATGAAACCATTGCTCGGCTCAAGAGCGACTCCCATGAGACACTCGTAAACATTGAACAAAAAATGCGCGCGTGTCAGGAGCTAGCCAAGCCCCTTTTGGCTCAGCTGAACGACGCCACGTCCCAAGACCACCCTCCCGTGAGCCAGGACTCTTCCACCTCGTCTTCCTCCTCTTCCAGCACACGCCAAGAGCCCTCACCTTTTGAGGAAATTCAAAAACTCGCCAGAGAAGTTGATGCCCTTGGCCAACAGTACAAAAAAGCGAAATCAACCCTTGATCGTTTGGCGGCTAAAGAAAGCCGGAAGCAAATGATCGCGCAAGCAATCAAAGAAGAACCCACGCTCTTTTACCCTTCTGCGCCCTTGCCTGAGCCCAAAGCCCAGCCCCAAAAGCGTCATAAGAAGAAAACCCGTGGCAAAGCTGACACCGCTAAAAAAGGCGCGAGCACGTCTTCATCGGCCTCTACGCCTGCTGTGAACGCCTCAAAGGTTGAGTGGCGCCTGACACCTACGGCGCAAAAGCACCTGAGTGACCTTCGCAGCGTGCCTGGCTTTCAAGGCAAGTTTGAGGCCTTTCGCCGGGAAATTGAGATGGAGCCCTGGGGCAGACGCGGCAACGCGCTCACCCACGCCAGCGGACGCGCTAAGCTCTTGAAAGGATACGACAATGTGTTCTCGCGTCGTTTTTCTAAAGGGGATCGCTTCTTCTACCGCGTAGAACGCCAAGAGGGCGCACGCCCTGTTGTCACAATCCTGGGTCTGATGGGGCACGACCTCTAAGCAAGAAACTACACACACCATCACCGCGGCTGGCCGACCCCCAAACGGTGCGCCAGCCAAGGGTGAAGAATGCGCCTTAGTAGCCTGCGATATAGTGATTCCATAGGCATACCGCTAAATATGAGCGGTAGGGAGTAAAGTGCGCTACATGAATCTCGGGGTGTTTTGCGAGCTCTTTCTTGAGCCCCAGGTCCGAACCTGGGAATGAGTCTGGATCCCCCAGGGCGCGCAGGGCAATATATTCTACAGACCACGGCCCAATGCCAGGAATACCAAGGAGCTGCTTCTTAAGCGCAGCAATGTTTGTGTCACTCAAAACCATTTGATGACCCTCAACGAGGGTTGCGACGTGTTTGATGGCCTTCTTTCTCATCGCGGTGGTCCCCAGGGCGGACAAATCCGCTTGGGCCAACTTCTTGGCGCTGGGAAAGAGCGCAATCTGAGCCCCCGTTAAGGGATGGTCCATTTGCTCGCCACTCATGTGGATAAGTTGCTTCACGAGGGCATTTGCCCGCTTGACGGAAACAAGTTGGCCAAGGACCGTATTGATGGCGACCTCGAAGGCGTCCCAACCACTGGCAAGGCGCACGCCAGGACGGGCCCTCCACAAGAGATTTGCTGCAGGAAACTGCATGAAAAAGGCATCTAATTTTGACATATCTGTTTTCAGATCAAACATGCGCTGAATTTTTTTCCTAACAATTTCAATAGCATTTTCGTCTTCGAAGAATATCTGTGCCCGCAAGGAGCGCGCGTGGGCATGATGGGTGACCCGCACAAACCCTCTCTTGCCCTCAAGGTGAAAAACCCTTTCATAGGCAAGATCCGTCACCAGCTCCACGCCGTCCATCTGGTGCAATCTCAAGACTCGCAAAATACCTTCCCAATCAAAGGGAGGGGTGTAAGGCAATTCAAGGGTGACTTCTTGAAAAAGAGAATGTGTTGTGCGCATAACAATCTGCTTTTGAGATACGCTTAAACCTAGCACGGCCAACGGATTTAAAAAAGCGTGTCTGAGAAAACCCTCTTTGTGTTAAACATGCACAGAATTGCATTTGAGAAACACCCATGGCGCTCCATTTGATCAAACTCTGGGTTGGACATACCTCTCTCAAGGACCTCCTTGATTATCAAAGGCGCGCCCCCCGGCCCCTCACCTCAACCAAGCAGTCGCGTGAGCTCATGCATGTCACCCGCAACTTCCCCAAGCGCGCCCAGGAGCTCCTCGACGGGGGCTCCATTTACTGGGTCATTAAGAACACAGTCGTGGGCCGACAACGCATTGTCGACCTACGCCATGTGGTGAAAGATGACCTGCCCCACTGCGCCATTGTCTATGACACAGAATTTGTTCACGTCCAAATGCGCCCCCACAGACCCTTTCAAGGGTGGCGCTATCTTGAGGCGTGTGACGCACCACAGGACGCGGGCGCCAATCTCCATGATCAAGACATGCCAGAGGAAGTTAAGCAAGTGTTGTCGGAGCTCAATCTTCTTTAAGAAAATGAAGCACTAAGAAATAAATGAACAATAACTCCCAAAGCAATATTGGCAAATTTTTTTCTTTTTCTATGAGACACACATCGTATCACCCTCTTTGGCTCGCGCTAAGTGTCAAAACCTGCAAAAAAGTGCTCGTATCGGTGCTTCTTAACGCGCATCCCCGTGTGAGCCCACCCACATAAAGGACAAAAAAATGACACAGACTTTCAAAAAAAGTACGCGTTACGCGCTGGGCCTTCTTTTCCTTGGAAGCCCGGACATGGCCTCGGCCACACATCGCATCGATGATCCAACGGCTTACGAGGGCGCGGCCCGGTTCGCAAAGACGCTTCCCTACGCCACTGGCATCGTCCTAGGATCAGATGCCAGCATGGCCAGCGCTATCTTCCTCAACGAGACAACGGCCCCGTCTTGTGCCCACGTCTTTGCTGGCAGAAGCAGCACCCAGAACACGATCATTGCCGCCGATGAGATTGAACTCCTTTATACATCCAGTGGTGCCTATGACTGTGCTGCTACCCTGACCCACGCAATTCGCTCTGGGAGATCACACCAGATTTCTTAAAAACACAAGCGCAGCAATGGGAAAACCCCGAAAAAACATCTTCTCGCAATCAGATTTTGCCGTGAATGGTGGGCAATACAAGTGTGAGGGACCGGACCTTGCTGTCTTAAAACTCAATAACCCAATGACGCTCGCTAAAAACCGATTTCCCTCGCATACGTTCCACCTGAAGAGCTTGTGAAACTGCCCAGCTATAGCTTTGGTTTTCTCCAGAGCATCCAAAAAAGTGACGGGTCCACAAAATTGCCCACCATACCCACACAAACTGGCGTTATGCCTTTGTGTCCCCTCAATACAATTTCCACATATAATCTGCAGTTTTCACCAAGAAATAACATTTTTTATACGTCTTTCTGATCTTACGGCGGGATGGATGATCAATTTATATGCGACGGCCTCCCCCCTGCAACTTCCCATGAATTTATTAGACTCATTGCCGGGGGCATGAGCGGAGGGCCCCTGCTCTTTAAGTCGCCCAGTGGAGACTATAGCTAGAACAGTTTAATGTGATAACAGGATACGAGGAAAGCGACGTGTATACGTATACACGAGCGGCGAGTGACGCATGATCAAATTATAATGGTTCGGCTATATATTTTAGGTGGGTTGAACTCCGCATCTAGGCGCCCCGATACAAATGTCCTTTTGCAAAACGCCATTACGCGCATAGAGGGTTACGAGAACAGGGCTAAAGAGAGTAATAAAGAAGTTTATCTCATAACAAAGCGCATGTTCATGTCATTTCTTGATCAGAACCTTCCCATTTATAATGCATTCCAGGCTTTTACGCCTGAACTGATCGAAAAAATTCACCTTACCATGGCCTCAGGCGCTTCAAGCAAGCACGCTCCCATGGGAGGGGTGGCATCTGCCTCCCTTGACGTGGACGACCTCTATGAAAGGGCGTTACGCTTGAGGGACGGCAAAATCCCTGTACACACACCCATAGAGTCCAAGGAACGCAGCGCCGGAATCTTTTAGATCTTGCAAAGAAAGGTCACGCGCACGCCATGCACAACTACGCCGTGATTCAGGATCAAACCGGCGCCCACGACATCGCATGCGCGTGGTTTCAAAAAGCTTCAGCCCTTGGGCTGGAGGCTTCCCAGCGTAACTGCGCGCGCATGGAAGCTTCTGGAAAAATCCAAAAGCAGCTTGAGCCATAGCATTTGAATGTCTTAGAGCATATCACATGCACGTACCGTGAGTTTTGCTTCTCCATAGTCTAAAGATGCTCACTGTACATGTGGGCAACACCCCTCATCGGATTCTTGGTGCGCCATACACCGGGCACAAAAAATCTGATGAGGGGTCGCACACCTTTCCCAGAATCCCCCCATCAACCAATACAGTTTCCTAAGCCCACACTCTACAACACCTTTTTTCAGCATCAATTTTTGAACCATTGACAAAAATGTATTTTTTGAAGATACTGCGCGTACTTTTACTTATGGCAATATTGTCTCACATGAAAAAATCACCCATCGCAAAAACGCTCCTTATAAGCTCCTTCCTGTCATGCTTGGCCCCAACCCTGAGCACACCCCTCTTGGCAAGCGAGCTGGACGACACACAAGAACTTGCATGCACACCCAGTCGCACCCCCCAAGAATGGTGGGAATACATTAAGGACGCCAAGGACGACGTACCCCCTCTTGACCTCATGCGCGCGATTCAATCCTTTGATAAGCATGAAGATTTCGTCTCTGCAAAAGGATACGCCTTTCATAAACTCTTTTCCCTGGCTCCCGTTGATTTTGAAACATTAAAGGGAGACAAGGATGCCATCTCTTGGGTGCGTCATGCATGTTATGCATTTCACGACCTATCGACAGATGAAAAGTTTGCCTACAAAGATATCTACCTCAAAATTATGCTCTGGTTTCTTGAGCATGATCCAGATCTGAGTTGGGACAACTGCCTTTACATCATGGACAGCCTTGTCTCCTTTGAGCTCCATGAACCTGCTAAAGAAGCCGCCCGAAAATATGCCACCCATAAGGATGTTGCTTCATCCTATAAAATGGCCTCCATTCGGGCTGCCACTGCTTACTGCTTACTGGGTGACCTAGTGCGTTCAAGCACTTTGTTTAAACTCTCGTTCGAACTGCACCCAGATGGCTTCACCAAAAGCAGCCTGTGCGACGCCGCATGCGTCTTCCACGTCCAAAAAAACTATGAGCTGATGGAAAAAAGCGTGCGCATGCTCCTTGAAAAGAAAGATGGCGTCTATAAATTCGACAATCTTACACAGCAAGATTTCCTTCAATGTGCGCACTTCTTTGCCACGAACAGATCCTATGGTGACGTACACAAGGCCTTGGATGAGTATTTCATGCGGGAAACGCAAACGCCCGATGCCTATGCCTACACCCTTATGGCGGACTGTCACAACAATGCCGGAAATCCTGAGCGTGCATGTGAGTATTGGGACATGGCCATACAAGGGGGGGCGGATTTATTACTGATCGATTGCATAAACGCCGCGAACTCTTTTTCGGGCATAAAAAATTATCACCGGGCGCGCACCCTTGTGAACCGCGCAATGGCTTTTCCAGAAGCCGCTGAAGATTTTACCGCCCTCACACAGGCAAGTAACCTCTATTATTTTTGTGGAGACTTTCAGGAGGCCGAAAAAATCGTAGAGCAAGCCCTTGCCCTGCGCAGCCAAGCCCCCAATCATGACGCCCTCACATTTGCGCTCCTGGACGCCGCCAGCATTTGCACCCGCACGTCCCACCGTGGGCGCGCCGAAGAAATATTAAAAGAGATTTTAGACGATAAGCGTACGAGCAAAACGTACCTCCTTCAGGCAGGCCTTATTAGTTACAAAAATCAGTACACATCCCTTGCATCGGATTTCTTTGCAAAAGCCATCGGTGGCAAAGAAGGCCTCACAGGTAAGGACAAAGCACAGCTTCCGCGCATGCTTCTGTGTCATCTTGATGCCAAACGCGAAGACCGCGCACGTGAGTTGTGGCGCATGTACGGAGACACCCTGAGCACTTTGCTGTCGTTTCAAACGGCAAAATCCTCAAACGCAGCAAAGGGGAAACCCCAAAGAGTGTCGGAAAATTCAAGGGCGCAAAAGGGTCGCAGCGCTCTGCCAATCAGGGTCGCTGCAACGCTGCGCACCCATATTATCAAAGAAACCATTGACGAGATTCGCACGACTGCCCAATGTGTCGCGGACGCCCCGTGGAAGCAGCTCCAGGGTGCAAAAGAGGAAATCCTGTCCTTGCTTGAAAAAGCGGAAATCCTTTACACACAGTCCCAAGAGGCATCCTCTCCACCAACAAGCAGGGCTCCTTCATCCCCCCCAAAAAGTGACTCTTCTGAGAAACAAAAAGAGTTCGCAAAACAGGGCGGACCTGGAAACTTTTTGCCTGCTCTACAAAATATAAAAGAGCACATCGAGGCCCTTAAGAAATCCTTTGATCGCCAAAAGCATGCCCTGAAACAAGAAGATGACAAAGCCCGCAAACGCGCTTGGATGCGCGACACCCTTTCGGAGGAGTCCTTCATCTATGATACCCCCATGGAAGACGAACCCCGCGCGGAAAAAGAGAAAACCATTAAGGAACGAAAGCCCAGAGCGCGCACCTCTTCAAAGGGAAGCCCTCCCCGCACACCACGCGCCCAAAGCGTCTCAAGTGCGCCTGCGCCCGCACAGACCCTTGTCACCTGGCGCATTACCCCAACGGCCATGAAACACATGGAAGCTCTCCAGGGCGTGCCGGGTTTTCAAACAAAGTTTCGTGAATTCCGCCATGAAATTGACATGGAGCCGTGGGGGCGGCGCGGGCATGCGGCAAACCATGCCAGCGGACGGGCCAAACTCCTCAAAGGGCATGACAACGTTTTCTCCCGTCGCTTTGCCCGCGGTGAGCGTTTCTTCTACCGCGTTGAGCGCCAAGATGATGGCCGTGTGATTGTTACGATCCTGGGTCTTATGAAGCACGACCTATAACCCATACGGCGCAAGCTGTTTCTCAAAGACAACTGTGCATCATATTTCTTCATTTGAAATGTGATGCACAGGCTCTTACTTGTTCATAAATTTTTTTCTTTTTTATTGACAAAAAAAATTATACAGTCTCTTTTATTGGAAATTTGGAAAATAATATGCTCTCTCGACTATTGGCGACCGCCTCTCTCTTTTCATTGCTGACGTGTACGCCTGCCCTGGCATGCGCAAGTGACGCGTTGGAGGTATCCACCTCTTCAGCCTCCAACACAGCATGTGAACACTGGAAAGGGCGCGTGTGCCATGGTGGGCACACACTGTCAGACCAAGATTATCATGACGCACTGGAAACCTTCGTGGGCCTCGATGATACGCAAAAGACGGCCTATGGAGACACGTATCTCGCGATTTTGAAATGGCACCTGCCTCAAACCACCAATACCCCTGAGCGTCTCATGAACCTGGCGAAAGATCTTTTTCTCCTGGACGCTTTTGATGATGCCACCCTGGCCGGCAATGCCTTTGCCGCACACCCGGAAAGGAATAGTCTTTACAAAACAAAACCCCTTGACTGTGCGTTCACCATGGCCGTGGCATTGCAGATACCTGAGGCCGCCGCACTTTACAGCTTGGCCTTAACCCTCACACCCCAGGACTTCACTCTGACCAATTTCCGCAATGCAGCCCTTGCTTTTGGAGGCCTCAGACAAGTGGAAAATGGCCTGAAAAACTATAGGCAAATGATGGCACGCATCCCACACAGCGATTTGAAAGCAGAGGACTTTATCAGCGCAGCTGGGTGCTTTATTGCGTCCGGGCGCTTTGAGGAGGCAAAAACATATCTGGGCAATTACTTCGTGAAGGAAGAAAACGCGCCCCACCCCATGGCATACCGCTTAAGCGCGACCATTGCCACCCATGAGGATCACATTGAACGTGCCTGTGAATACTGGCTTATGGCCATCGGTGGGGGCTCTCCCATGCACTACGCTGACTACGCCAATGCGGCCTCTTGCTTTACTAAAATTGGGAACATGCCCCGCGCGGCTTTGCTGTGGCAAAAAGCCCTCAATGCCAAGGATTTTTCTCCCAGTTATGACGCGTACGTGAGCGCCTGTGACGCCTTCACCCAAGTGAGAGATTTTTCAAACGCCCTGACCTGCGCCAACGCCTTCATGGCTCATCGCGCAACTGTACACCCCAGCAAACGCCTGAAAAACGACCTGAAGCTTGCTGCAACCCTGTACTCAAAAAACGGCCTCCTCACAAAATCAATCCCGATCTGGGACCACATTCTCAACAACGATCCCCTTTCTCTGTCCACAGAAGATAAATTGCGCATTGCATGTGATTTTTTTGACGGCAATGCCCTTGAGCGCGCGCTGCAAATTTTCCGAAGCGTTCCTCCCAAAGAGCTCGACAAATACAAGGATCGACCAGCAATCATGGAGCGCATTCAAATCATCAAGATCCATATGATAAGCGCTACGGCATCTTCAGATCCCGTAGCCCCAGCGTCGTCTTCCCATAAAGCGCGCCTAAGCAAAGACCGCACAAAAGCTATTCTTGGACGAAGCACCCCATCTTCCTCTGCCACCCTTGGTGAGCTCAAACTCACATTGGGCCGAAACATTGTGGCACGCGTGGAAAGTACACTTGCCAAAATGCATGATGCACCAAGCGAAACACTCAAAGAGCTGCGCGCAAGTGTTGGGGTTCACCAACAAAGCGCACGTGAACTGCTTGCCCGTTTAAGCGACGAAAGCGTCCCCCATCAAACCATCAGCGAAAGCGTGAGCTCTTCATCATCGTCCTCTTCCTCGTCCTCTATGCCTTCGTCATCGTCTAGCGCTCCCACAAACCCACTTTTTGAATTGCAGCGTCTGGGGGGTGAGATTGAACGCCTTGAGCACCTTTATACGAGAGAAAAGACTGCCTTTGAGCGCGCAGCTGCAAAAGCGCGCCTCAAAGAAATGGTCGCAGTCTCTGCTTCGGAAAACCCCGAAGACTTTTCCTGGTCCAGTGCGCCCTCATCCTCCCATCACACCCGTGCACCCAAAATCAAAACAAGAGGGACGCCACGCCCTGGACCAAGCAGGACTCCCAAATCAGAACCAAGCCAAAGCGCGCACGTATCTTCCTCGTCCACACCTGACCCAGAGCCTATGGCCCCAGCGCTTTCATGGCGCATCACGCCAACGGCACAAAAACAGCTCAAGGAACTCCAAAAAGTACCAGGCTTCTATAAAAAACTAAGCGAGTTCCGTCAAGAGTTGGAGGAAGAGCCATGGGGCCGTCGCGGCCATACGGCAAACCATGCCAGCGGGCGCGCCAAACAGTTGTCAGGATCTGACAGAACAATCTTCTCACGGCGCTTGGCTAAAGGAGAGCGTTTCTTCTATCGCGTGGAAAAAGACCCACAGGACCGTGTTGCAATCACTATTTTGGGACTGAAGGGCCACGACCTGTAATATCTATGCTTACGCGGCTCGGGGAAGGCTTGGCCCACACGTTCTTCCCCTTGCACGCCAGCTGCCACATCGTGTATGACGACACTGATTTATTCTTTCTCTTGAGGCTTGCCTGCCATGACCGATGTTCCTTATGTATCTTTCCGCTTAAATAAGCTGATCCGAGATAAAGCGCCTGAGCGTTTTGGCAAAAAGGGGCACACAGTCCACTACCGAAAAATTTCGGGAAATGACCTTGAGGACGCACTGCTTCAAAAACTCCTTGAAGAGGCCGACGAGGTGAAAAACGCCAAGACCCGCCAGGACCGCACAGAAGAGCTTGGCGACCTTTTAGAGGTCATAGATGCACTCGTGCAGTTTTGGGACCTCTCTCGGGAAGAGATTGACGCCGCCAAGAAAATCAAAAAAAATGAATTAGGGGGCTTTGAGGGCGGTTTTTTTGGCACACATTGCGACATTCCGACCCACGATGAGGCCTACGTCGCAGCCCTCAGGGCCCAGCCACACAAGTACCCCGAAATCAAGTAAGTACTTGGGAAATGAGCATTCCCAGATCTAGTCAGCGACGATCGTTAATAAAAAATAAGTAATTTACACTAAAAAAATTTATATGTAAACCCCTAAAAAGATTTTTCTTGCATTATTTTTTTCTCTGTGTTAGATTTATTACATAAGTAAGAACGACCAATTAAGGGAGGTCAACATGTCTAACATAGTTCGTAATTTCGTCGTAAGCGAAGAGGGTGCAACCGCCGTTGAGTATGGTCTGCTCGCTGCACTCATTGCCGTTGTCATCATTGCTGCCGTCACAAGTGTTGGTCAACACCTGCGCAGCATGTTCTACAACATCGCTAACCACCTCTAAGAAGGCGGAACGCTTTA
>PNJU01000002.1 GCA_013822015.1 Candidatus Puniceispirillum sp.
GCGCCGAACACTTGGATCTTATATGCCAGCCAGCTTTCCCAGTCAATGGCTTTTTTCCCTTTTTTGCAAAAAAGTTTCATGAGGGCCGCAGAAGTCCCAGAAACTCTTTGTTTTTGCTACCGCGCGATGAGCCGAATTCAAAGGAGTATGCGTCCTTAAGGCAGGCACCAAAGATGCCGGCAATGGTTGAGATAATGCCAACTGCTTCGCCAGGTAAGTGCCCTTGGTAGACAACAAGTGAACCCAGACAGCAAATGAGACCAAGGGCAGCGCACACGACCATGATGTCTGCTCGTATATTATACCGTCCAGACTGCACAAGGGCGATATCACGGGCTCTGGCATTTTGTTTGTCGCCGATGAAAGCGCGTTCCATATCATGATCAAGGCGCATGACGGCTGTTTGAAACTCGATAAGAAGTTTAGGGTCTTGGCGTAGTACGTCTGCGGCAGAGACCGCGTCCTTTTGCCCTGTGATTTTTTTGGCAACATCCACGACGCGCGCTGCAATCATTTGTGTGGTGGATTCATTGCTCTTGTCGCCAGTGAACCAACGTGTGAGGGCTGGCACCATCTCTGCTAAGGCAAGGGCCGCACCTATAAAGGGAGCGCTCATCTTACGCGCCCTGGTTGGTAGATGGGTTCAGTCTAAAAAAGAGGTGCTGTCCGAGTTTGACCCGTGGTTTAGCCCCTAAGCTCCATGCGGGAGCGCGTTGCATCCAAACAGCGTAGTAATGATCACTGTCCTTTGTCAGATCCGGCCACTTACCACTGAGTGCTCCTTCGGCCACCTCTAAGCAGGTTGCATAGAGAGGGTCGCTGTCCTTTGAAACGTTAAGAAGGAGCGGCCTGTTGGGATCGGCTTGATTCCAACAAGAAAATTGGTAAGGTTTGAGACAAACCTCGCTGACAGATTTACCAAACCAAGATTTGCGTTTAGCGCGGTTGATAATAACGTTGGCCACCCCAATGAGGGCGCTGAGCCCCCCGTCAAGGCGAGCGTATTCTCCGCGCGCTTCTCCGTAAAGTGTGCGTGCCAGAACTTCCTTCTCGCACATAATGAATTTTGTCCCTGTCATTTTGCCTCTCCTGTTTGTTTTTCATACGCTGAAATTTACAACCTTTTGCCAACCTGTTTCTGTGCCAAGCATGAGGGATGCTCCATCGGGTCCTAGTGCGACAATGAGGGCGCCTAATTTTGGGTCTGGCATGTGTGATGCGTCACATAAGGGAATCTGCAGCCCTTCTCTTTGTGGTGGTTCTATTGTACTGGGGGGCTGGTCTTCTTGTTCGGTACCGAACATAAGCATCCAAGCAGCTGATTGCACAGTCGTTGAGCCCTCGTGGGCGGCGTGACAAAAGTATAGAGCGCACTTATGTCTCACTATATCGCCATAGGTATAGGCCTTCCCTTCTTTCCACGGGCCTTTGAAGTGCGCTTGTGGAATGGGAAGCCTCACGCGGCCAAGGATGGCATCAGTGCGGGTGAAGAAAACAAGCTCATCCCCTTCTAGGATGATTTTGTTTATGGGATCAGCAAAGCTGTCGAGCCCCTCCAGGAGCGAAACCCTTTGACCGAGGTCCTCAAAATTCCCATCTATTTCCTCGTGGGTGAGAGCCACGCCTTTATGCTTCCAAAGTGTGATACTCATTCTCTGTTCCTTCTAATCCTTGTTGTTTCTTGAAATAAACATCGATCAGCCCAGATCCCGGATCGTTTTGATAGTGCCTCCAAGACGCGTAGGACGCGCTCGTGCCATCTGCGCGCGTGAGCGTGATGTGCGCGTAACCTATATCAATCATGCCTGAAAAGCTGAGATGATCTTCCTGTGTGAACGAGTCTAGAAAAACGTATTTCGTTCCGTCAAAGCGGCCGCCATGGGGCGGAAGGATGTTGTTTGCACGCAGTTCTTGCAACGACCTGAGTGCTAAACGCCAACCGGAGCCGCCTGTGTTTTCAAGGGACGCGAAGATTTGATCAATGGTGTCAATCCCCCTACCCTCTTTTATGTATCCACCATAGGGCATAAGACAGATGCCTGAGGAAACAGCGCCCACACCGTAAGCAGGGGTTGTGACCCAGCGCAGCGGTGATAGATCACTGCGTCTTTCAAAAAGATGCCCCCTTGTTTGACGCATAAAGGTTTTCACCATCAAAGGTGCACCGCGGTTTTGCAGAACGTGGGGAGTATGCCCCAAAACTTTATGTCCTCCATGCATATAGAGGACGCCATCACCGGTGGCGATCAAATGCACTTGGGCAAACTGTGCATAATCAACAAATCCGCGTTGTTTTTTTGCAAGAATCGTTGGCCCATAAAAGGATAGAGGGGCGTAGTTCTCATCGTTAACAGCAAATCCAAATGTTGTTACTTGATTTTCAAAGGGAAATGCCACCGCGCGGGCACGCAGCATGACCTCTTGCGGGTAAAGATCTGATCCTGAGCTTTCTAAAATGTTCTTCTCATCTCGGGTCCGCGTGTCGAGAGAGCCGAGTTGAGATGCACCTTCCACACTTGTCGTGTCCCAGTCCTGGGGGCCGTAAGGTGTGCGTGTGTGTTGTCTGATTTCTTTAATAAGTAACATAGTGTGTATCCTTAGCTCTCTTTAGGGGCGCACAAATCGATATGACAAGGTCCTGCCCATGGACTGACACCCTCAACATGAATCCGGTGCTCTAAGTTTTGCCTGGCACGTAGGTCTTTCAGTTTTATAGATATTTCTGTTTTGACTTCCATCAGTGCGGACTTCAAGTTGTGCCGCGCGGGATATTGATTTTCTAGGATATGGGCATTTTGATCGCTGGGCAGTCCTTCAATCCGGACATCTTCCACAAGATCAATGGCTGAAAGCCCTTGGGGATTCACAATGCCTAGGCGTGGCATTTGCGCAGAGACCCCTTGGAATTTTAGCCCAGAAGGGGTGCGCCACATGCCGGTGCCAAGATCTGTAGCCTGCACAGTGGTGTCTGCAAGCAATGATACGTTTTCTCGCGGCCCTACGGCGCACCCCAGGGTAACCTCACACCGAAAGACTCCGCGGCCTCCATCTGCTGTGAGGCGGTAGGAGGTCACCTTGCCTCTAGCTCGTCCTCCGGGTAGGCGCGGATCTGTGAGCTCTAAGTGGTGATCACATGTAACCGACGAGAGAGCCTCTAGGCTGGAGGTCAGCGTGATCTCAACGGCCCGGCATGACGCGGCTAAGTGCGCTTTGCCAATTTCAATGGCGTGTGCAATGGCGGTGTGTCCCTCTTGGCGGGTGAAGAAGCTCGCTTGTGGCGCTTGGTTCCTCGCATCCTTTGAGCCGATGCGAACCCAGTTCTGCTCTTCGTCGGTGTCAAAGGTGTTCCCTGATGTGTGACGACGGGCGCACTCATAAACACCATCACTATATATAAGGCGAAAACCTGGGGTATAGCGCACATTGGGCTCCCAGACGGCCGTCACGTGGGCGTGCTCAAAGCCATAGATTGGAATCGTAAGGGTGCGCACTTTCCCTTGGGTTGCACCCAAGGGTTGCGTCTTTTGCTCTAGAAAAATATCTACTTTTTCTGTGCGCTTTTGTTTGTATCGCCAGCCCAAAATCAGTTTCATTTTGTACCACTTGCGTTTAAAGCGAATTTGTTTAGGTACTGGTTCCTTTGACAAGGGGTCATGGGGGGACAGCCACACCTTTGATGAGTAAGCGGGATAGAGATCCAGTGGGCCTGTGTGCAAAGGTGGGACCTCTTGGAGAGCGCTATGATCAACCCAGTAGCCTGAGCGGCCAATTTTTTCCCCTGCCCTCCACCACTTAGAGCTTAGATTTTCTCCAGTCAGTGTGTTGACCATCCCCCCTGGAAAACGCGAACGAATGAGGGTTGTAAGGTCGCTCACGCCCTCATAGAACTGAACCCACGAGGTCTTGAGGCAAATCTGCACACCGCGCAGCGGAATTTCTTTCAGGCGTACATCAAGGGTGTCGGCAAAAAAGTTCTCTCCTAAATCAAGGCTTGCGCGGCCATAAAAGAGATCCGACAGCCCCACGTTTCCAGTACAGCGGTCCCAGTAAAAGAGCGCAGTTCTGCTTTCCAATACCTCGCTCGCAGTGGGTTCTTGATCTCCACTGACAAAAGAGTGATGCCATAGCGGATCTTTCTTCAGCTCCTGGCATAACGCGTCCAGCTGGCTCTCGTGATTGCTTGCGCGCGCGCATAAGCTCAACTCTATGCTTTCCCCCTCAAGTCGTTGTCCAACACACAAAAGTTGACCATAAAAAAGGATTTCTATCTCTCCGCTAGGCTTTTTCCATGAGAGGTAGGCCCACTGTTTTTCAAAGGATGCAAGGCCTTGTTTGGGGTTTTGGGCGCGTATCCTAGCCCAGGGGACTTGTCCTTCTTTTGCACTGATTTCAAAAGAAAAAATGGACACATCCTGGCGGGCATGGATGAGGGGAGAGAAAGCTTCCCCATCATCTACCCAGGCAAAGTAGAATGTCATAGTGAACTCCAAATATGGTATTAGATTTATTCGGTTAAAGGGATGTGTGGTGGTAAGCATGAGCGCTGCGCGACACCGAATGCCACGTCACCTGACCAGTGTTTGTACAAGACACGCACGTGGTAAAGCCGCCCTTCTGTCTTGACCGTTTTGGCAAGAGCCCCTAGGCAATATACAAAGTCATTACGCGTGAGAGGTGACGGGTCAGTGGGCGGCTTTGGTGCGCACCATAGTGCGCATCTTGCCGCGTGAGTGGGGAGCAAAGTGTCAGGCACGTAAGGCGGGATGCACTCTCTACCTGTGTTGTTTTGTACATCCTCAAAAAATGTTGTAAAGCGCGCGGTAAGCACATTGTCTTCAGGTGAAAGGTCACTAGGCCTCTTCCTATGGATCAGATACTTCGCGCGACCACTGGCCCAAAGCTTAGGATTTTCAAAAATCGTGCGCACACTGCGTTCCATTTCTGTTTCGTCACAAGGTGACGCATACGGTGTACCTATTCATGTCTCTGTTTCGTCACAAGATAACGCATAAGGCATGCACATCAATGTTATCAAAACGCATGGGATCACGAATCGCATTCTTTTGTTCCCTTTCGTTGTTTTGTCTTTTTGGTCTCGACAAAGCGGGCCTTTCTCAGGCATAAGGCAAATGTCGTACTCATATGAAGGCAATGGCAACACGCGAGTAATTTTAGGAAGAACATGACAACTATGCAATCCCCTTCGTCTCGAAACTGGCTCTCAACACCTGGCTATATGCAAGGCGTTGTTTGGATTTGTCTTGTGGCGCTCACAAGTAACACCAATGATATTCTGATGCGCCTTGCGGGCTCGAATCTTCCCTCCATGGAAATTGCTTTTTTTCGCTTCTTTTTTGCGACACTCACGCTTTTGCCCATCATGCTCTATAATATCAAAAAAGGCTCCTTTTATACCAAGCGGCCTGCCCTTCACCTGCTGCGTGCGGCACTTTTGTTTGGTGCCATAGCCTGCTGGACTACAGGTCTGACCATGGTGCCCCTGGCAGCTGTGAGTACCTTTGCCCAAACAACGCAGCTATTTGTGCTTCCCATGGCGGCTGTGTTCCTTAAAGAGCGTGTTGGTTGGCAGCGCGCCCTTGCCACGTGCGTGGGTTTTGCCGGCATTTTGTGCATTGTGAAGGGACACTCCGGTGACGAAGGGCTTATCTCGTCTCTTCTTTCCATGAACAACGGCACGCTCTTCTTGATGGCGGCCGCCATGATGTTTGCGCTCAGTGATATTCTCAACAAGCGCTTTGTGGTTGAAGAGTCCACGCTTTCCATGATGTTCTATATTGCCCTTGGTACAACAGTGTTGGGTGCTTATCCTGCTTACCACGTGTGGGTTGAGCCATCCCTTGCGGATCTTGGGATCCTTGCACTTTTGGGTGCGGGAGGAAACCTGATTCTCTTCTTCTTATTGCGCGCATTTGCGGCAACAGACGTGTCCGCCTTGGCGCCTTTCCGCTACGTCGAGATGATTTTTGCCGGCCTGTTTGGCTTTTTGATCTTCCAGGAAATTCCAACGTTTTGGACGCTCATGGGCGCGGCGATTATTGTGCCAAGCACCTTTGCCATTGCGTACTATGAAACCCATCACATGCGTCAAACACGCTGTACGCCTGATGAAAATGCGGCGCAGCCAGAGGGATCTTTGCTTTAGATCTCCTCAAGTTCTAGGCGCCACCCAACGCGGGCCCCCCATTCATCCGTCTTGATCTCAAACGAGATCACACGCATATGAAGTCGGGGGGCGTAGCTCACAAACAAAGTCTCACCTTGTGCCAGCGGCGCGCGTACATCGCGCCCGCTCACCTCGGAACTGACCATCGTGCCACTTGTCCCTTGGACAGCAACCGATCCCTCCACGGGGGGGCGCAGAAGTGTTGCCCGCGCGTGGTCACTTTCTTGCTTCATTTCTTGATGAAGACGGGTTAAGCACCCGACCTCAACCTCTTGTCCGCGCCACAGACCATCAAGGCAGGGGCCTGCTTTGTCTTGGCATGCAATGACGGACTTATACTTGAAGTGCTTTTCTGCGCCTATGTGAATCAAGTTACCGTTGACCGTGCGACGCAACTCACCCGTTGGCAGAGGGGTAAGCGTCTGCGTACAGCCCCTTGCGGAAAAAGGGGGTAACTGTCCGCCCCCCAGTGTTAAAAACGTTTCCATGGGCTCTCCTACCAGCTGATCCAGCGCGGAAGTGGAACAGGGTTGGTGAAGGCTTGTTGGCGCAGATACATATCGAGTGCACGAATGACCGCCTCATCTTGTGTGTCTTGAGAAGACACCTCTGGCGCGCGCAGGTCCTCAACGACGGGTTTTTTGCGTGCAGTGTTTTGACTTGTCATGATTTATTCCTCCAAGTGTGTTTGTAATAGGACCTGACAGGTTAGTATGCTTGTGTGGGTAAAGTTGTCCCTTGCCACTTCCTGGGTGTGTCCGTTGACGCGTACACAGATATGTGGATGCTCCTCAAACTCGAGAAAACGCCTCAACCCTTCCAAAAGGCCTGTTCTAACCAAGGATCCCTCTGATTGCGTCACAAGCATCAGGGTTACGTTTGCAACATGGGCACTGTGCGTGCACAGGGTGTCACAGCTTTGAAGCTCAAGGACGCCGTAAGGCAGGTTTGCATCCTTTAAGTCATGGGTGTATAGCGCAACCCCTGCCTCGTCAGCCCACGTTTTGAGAAAGGCAAAAAGACGACGTTCAGCTTGTAACAAGCTCATCTTGATTCCTCCCCAAGACTTGCCAGAAGCATCAGATCCCAGCCCGTGCGATCGCTCATCAGTTCGTGACTAATGACGCCGTACAGTTTGTTATTCCACCGAATGCGCTCAAAGGGTTTGCGCGTGGGTGAAGTACGCAGGTAAAGCTTATACAGCCCCTGCTTGGGACTATTTGTTGTATGCACAATGCCGGCAGCACTTTCTTGAGAAGGAAGGACGCGCTCTGTCGGTACGATGCTTGCCCACCGCTCTTCGCCATCGACCCAGTCGCGATTCATTCCTCCGTGTCCATCATTTGTGCGCACGCAGCGTATTACACGCACACGTACGCGTATTCCTTGGTTTTGCATGGGAGTTTCCTTATGAGATGAGGCGTATAATTTTTAAGAAAAAAGACGCTGCGCGCGGTAGGGCTTCAGGAGCTGAATCACAGCTGTGCTCAGTGGCATAGCAATGAGCCCCGTATCGTTGGCCACCGCGCGTCCTTCAAAAAGATTGGCCACAGTCATCAGGACTGCTTGTCGCAATGGTTCCGGTAAATCTTCAGGAGACTCTCCGTATCCAGCCCAAAAATCCACACGTACCGTCGCTTGCGGGTCAACTTGAGCGGCCAAGTGAATGCGCGCCACACGGCTTGAGGTATCAAGGCGGTAGTTTGGCAAAGGTGTCTCACCAATAGACGTTAGAATCACTGGCGTATCAATGAGTGCAACGAAGGGTGAGCGCGGCAGCTCAATGCCGCCAGTGCCGCGGCTATGTTCTTTATCCAGGTAACGCGTGTCTGAGCGCGACTGGGCAAACCCTCCATTAAAAGAGAAGGACCAGGCTTGTCGCAAAAACGAGCGGCTTGTGTAGGATTCAGCTCCCTGGCGTGCCGACTTGATGAGTCGCCCAAGCAGCTCGTCATGGGCATCGTCATCTATGCCTAAGTAAACTTTGGCTTGCAGGAGTGTGACGGGCTCCTCAGTTGGCGCGTGTCGCTGGCGCAGCCCCATTTCATTCCTCATTTTTATTTTCCTTCACATGGTTAGTATGAACGAGTTCAGTGCGAGGCTCAAGAACCCAAGCCCCGCACATGACACGTGAGCCTATTCTTGGAATCTGACAATCTTGAGGGCGTTAAAGTTGGTGACGTCACCACCTACACGCTTGACCGTGTAAAACTCCACGTAGGGCTTGGCGCTATATGGATCGCGAAGCACATAGGTCCCTGCCCTATCAACGATCTGATAAGCTTCCTTGAAGTTTCCAAACACAATGGGACTAGAAGCTGTTCCTGATTTAAGCTCAGGCATGCCTTCCACAACAACAACAGGATATCCACAAAGTGTTTCCGGTGCGCCAGCACCAAGGCCGCCTTGCCACAGGTACTGGCCATTAGCGTCCTTGAGGCGACGTACTGCCGCGCGCGCAGAAGGTGACATCACCCAGACGGCACCTTGTGCGTAACGTGGATCAAGGGCCTCAACGGTTGCCATCAGGATATCCGCTGGGTTTTCGCCCGCAAAAGCGCCGTTGGCACCTGTGACAAGATGCTCAAAGGTCTCCGGATCACGTGTGCTGCCCGTTGCGGAGGCGTAATGCAGGAATCCGCGCGGCTTATTTTCACCATCACCACTGATGAACGCAGCGTTTTCCAGTTGTGCCATGCGGCGCGCAATTTTGTCAGCAAGCCACGCTTCCACATCAATGAGGGAGTCCTCAAGGAGCTTCTGTGTCGCCCTTGGGCGCGCATAAAGCTCATTCACAGCAATGCGTTTTTTCAGCAAGCGAGGTGTTGCTGTTTCTTGACGGTTTCCTGTCTCACTGACCCAGCCAGCTTCTTCGCCGTCTTGGGACAAAAGAATCTCAACGGCACTTGCTGAGATGGCCATCACACTTGCAAGCTGACGAATACTGGAGATGCTTTGAAGATCCTGCTGAATTTGGTCCGACAACACCTGCGGGACAAGGTATCCACCATCTACGTCCGACCCAACGCTTAGGGACTTGGACACGTGCGCCACTGACAGCGCGTGTGTGTCACCCTTGCGCAGGTAAGAGCCAAAGGCGCTCTTGTAGGCACAAATGTCTTCATCCTGGGCGCTTGCGCTTAGGGCCGGACGCCGTGCCAAGCCTTTTTGCTCAAGCTTGTTCAGCCGCGTATTTTGCTTCACCTTGAAGTCCTCGAAGGACTTTGTCAGTTCTTCGACGGAGTTAATAATGTGTTCCATGAAACCTCCTGTTATGTTGAGAGTCACATACTTTTTTGACTCTGCCTTATCTTGTAAGAATTATCCCTCTACTTGACAAAGGGATTTGTAAATAATTTTGTGCTTATTTTTCAATGAGATTGTTATTTGATAAGCTTGACGAGTAAGATGTGTTGAGAGGCGGCGCTTTCTCGCTAAACACTTTTTTTTGGGAAGGCAGGAAACAGCATCAGCAGAGGTAGACTTTTAATATATAGGATCATCTTTACCTGTTGATTGACTCGTTGCTTGAGTATACCTTTTCGAGAGCTTCGTCGAAGGCTGTCCTATTTATACAATTAGGTTCATCCTTATTTTCTTTTTGTGTGGTGCAGTATTTTGCAGCCGTATCGGTGTTCTCTTTATTCAAGATCACATGTTTGCCTGCGCAACACTGACACCGCATGAATTCTGTAAACCTGCTGTTTGCGCATCTTGTTGATTTAGTGATATTTTCCGATACCTGATACTTGTGAGATTTCATAAGTCTGCCCATTGTCTCATTTTGATAATAGACCTTAAAGCTCTCGCGAAGCGTCCAGGACTGTGCCTGCCCACACATGAAGAGACAAAGAAGAAGACCACACACCCACTGCATTGTTTTTGCCTCTTGGTTCATTATTGCCTAAAATACAAGAGATAAATTAACAATGAATTAATGCGTGGCCTTGCCTCTTGGGGGCCCTACAGGCTTCTCAAGGTCATGATGGCGTTTTGGATGCTCTCTTGCAGACGCATTTGATAATCATTCAAGATGCCATGTCCCTTTACCGCCAGCACCTTTGCCTTATCGTTGGCGGCAAAGGTAACAAGGGAGATCTCAAGGAGCTCAAGCTCTTTGAGTGTGCGCACTTTCTCGCGCTCACAAAAGGACGCACTGACGACTTGGCATCCAATGGACAGGCCTGAAACAACGCCTTTTTTCATGAGCGTATGCGCCTCGCGTCCCCTGCGTAGATCCATGAGAAGTTGCCCTTCCACAAAGAGGCCCTTTTGATCCTCCTTGATGGATTGCCACACGCCAATGGGCTCCTTTGTGTCGTGCTGCCACAGCATTTTCGGCATGTCGTCTCCCTTGTGGAGCGACTTCTCGAAGGCACCTCTTTCCACCCTGTCCTTTTGCCGATCGACAACGTCAAAAACGCTGGCATACCCGCAGAAATATCCCTCTTCTTGAATGTCATTCAGGCGCAGTTGTCCCTTTAAAATAAAATTACTCACGTGAACCTCCGTTATTTTTTATTATGTTTTTTATTCTCGCTTAAAGACGGATGACTATAAGTTGTCTCCGCCTTCAATGGGTGGATACCCCATGGCCTTGCGCTTTTCATTGATGGTAAGAAAGGTTGCGCTGGCAAACTTTGTCCACACCTCTTCGCGGCGCGTGGCCAAGGCAGGGATCGCGTCCAGATGGTACCCAAGCCTTAAGTGCTCCCCAAAGGCTGGACAAAGCCAGCGGTTGAACTCGTCAATGAGATGATCCAAGAGGGGTAACACCGTGTCCTCCCACAGGTGATACCTGGCCTCTTTGTAGTTGGAAAAAGTCGCGTCTCCTGGAACGCCTGCCAGCATGGGTGGCACGCCGTAAGCCTGGGCAATTTCGCGCGCCGAGAGCTTTTTCCCTTCAATAAAATCAAGATCACGCGGAGAAAGTCCCATTTCTTGCCAGCGGAACTCACCTTCCAAAACCATGACACGACCTGCGTTCTGGTGCCCTTCGTAAAGGGATTGCAGTGTGTTTTTAAGATCCACGCGCTGCTCTTCCGTAAGCGGCACGTCGTGTGGGTCACCGCCCACAATGAGGGCGCCTGACGGCCTGCCCCCATTTTGCAGAAGGGCAAGGTTGTGGCCCGCAACGGTATTGTGCTGGTCAATGGCTTGGGCTGCCGCTTCCAGCGGGCTCATGCCATACCAATCATTAAGGGGATTGAAGAACTTGAGATGGAGCACGTCTTTCAAAATCCGACTTTGCCCATTAACGGTGTATTCGTATCCGGCAGGCGTACCGTCCGCGTTGGGAATGACCTTCACACGGTCAGGGCGAAGTGTGTGAAGCTCTGCCACCTCGCCGTTGTCAAAGCGCACCGCCTCCACATAGGCGTTACCCGCAAGAAGGAGATACGCCGTCACGCTTTCCATGAAGGCTGCACCGGCTTGGGATGGGTTTGGCGCGTGCAAAAGATCAAGAAGTGGGTGCAGGCTGAGCTCATCACTGCCCTCATAAAGGCGCCACGGGACGCTTGCAACGCCCCTTGAAATAAGATTGACGGCTCGGTAGGCGATTACATTCTTGTGGTATCCTTCCTGGGACAATTGATCATAGCGCCTTGGTGTCCACACGGGCCTGCCGACACTTTGGCAGGCAATCATTGTGCCTGCTTGGCTTGCCTTTTGAAGGTCTGCTTCCTTGGCGCGCCCCTCCATCAACTTTTTTATAAACTGTTTCATG
The DNA here is from genome assembly GCA_013822015.1 of Candidatus Puniceispirillum sp. Lineage (GTDB taxonomy): Bacteria > Pseudomonadota > Alphaproteobacteria > Caedimonadales > UBA1908 > JACESU01. The sequence goes on from PNJU01000002.1 coordinate 11,913, forward strand.
AATTCCTCGCTGTTTATCCCATAAAAAAAGCCCCGCACGGGGCGGGGCCATAAGTCATTTTTGGGAGTGTGCCTTTTCTTTTAAGAATTGTCCCGTTTTGGCACAAGCGGGAGGCTTTCATTTTTCTTATTTGCAAGGGCCAGCACGTCTTTTGGGAAGGTGATGCCAATCTTCTTTGCAACGCTTTCATTGATAACGAGGGCATTTTCTTTGGGAAAGCCCACGTCCATTTGGCCTGGTGAGTCCCCTTTCAAGACGCGCACGATCATCTGTCCTGTTTGTCTGCCAAGCTGGTATTGATCGGGACCAAGGGCGGCAAGCGCTCCTTGGGGCACCATGTCCGTATCGCTGACAAACAAAGGAATCTTAAGGCTTGTTGCAACCTTGGCAATACTTGAAAAGCCCGCCAACGCCGTGTTGTCGTTGTCCACATACAGGGCGTCTACGCGCGTGGCAAGTGACTTTGCAGCCTGGGCAACCTCTGTGGTTTTGGAGGCTGCCGCTTGCACCAAAGTAATGCCCATTTCCCTTGCGGCCACCTCTAACAGCTTGTAGGCGGCCACAGAATTTGCGTCCCCGGGATTGAGCACCACGCCTAGACGCTTCATGTTCGGGCATATTTTTATAAAGAGTGCCAGCTGATCTACCCTAGAGGACGCGTTACTCACTCCGCTCACACGTCCACCAGGTGCTTGGAGTTTTGCCACAAGCTTTGCGCTTAAGGGATCCGTGATGCTGGAAAAAATAAGGGGGATCTGTGTGCCTGCGGTTCCTTTGAGGGCGCTTTGGGCCATGGGTGTGCCAAGGGCCACAATGACATCAGCCGTTACCCCCTTGCATTTGCTTGCAATTTGAAGGGCTGTGCCTACCTGTCCCTGGGCATTTTCAAGGAAAATGCGTGCGCCCTTCCCGTCCGTATATCCTGCCAAGGCAAGCTCATCAAGGATTCCCTGACGTGTGGCATCAAGGGCGGGGTGTGCAACAATTTGCGAGAGACAGATGGTCGGCTGTGATGGTGATGAAAAAGTAGAGGTAATAAATACAATAGAAAAAGATAAGAAAACAGAACTAAGACGGATAAACCTGGATAAGACAAACATTAAACAAACTCCTAAATACAATCAAATTTTTACGCATAATAAACTCCTTGTGTTTGATGATGATGGTGATGATGAAGTTGCATGTGTTTATCCTCCTTTTGAATTACGCAAAATGCACAGATATTAAGCCAGATTCTGCCTGTCCGAATCAAGAACAAAAAAGCATGTATGCCATTTTGGCAGGAGATGAACGGGAGTGTGTAAGAATTGATTTCCATTGAGCCGTGATCACTTAAACTCACTGAGTGCTTATATTCTTGACAAAATGTCTCGCTCAAAGGTATACGTAGGCGCGTGATTTCAGATAAATTATATTATGCGCCGTCTTCTTCTTTTTACTCTTTTTATTACTCATGTTTGTGCCTTTGCAAGCCCAGAGATCCAGGTTTTTTCCTTTGAAAACCCAGAAGCGGCGGAAAACATCCGTGTGCGCTTATCGGGCATGACCTCACGTGGCACGCCGTGGCAAAGCCGCAATATCTCAGGTGATGATTTGCCCCTTCTCATGGGGCTCTATGGTGATGAGAAGGTCATGGCGCACTTTGCGGGAGGCTTGACTCTTGAGCAAGCGCAGGTCGAGCGCCGTCTTGACACCTGGACGCGGCGCGCACGTGAAGGGGTGCCAATTGGTGCCTGGGTTATCGAATCTGAGATTGATGATAAACTGCGCCCCCTGGGCTTTGTGGCTGTGGCCGCACAACACGCACCTGGCTATGCTGAGATGGGGGGCATGCTGTTTCCAGAATTCCAAAGTCTGGGCATTGCAAGCAGCTTAATGCATGTGACTGTCAACATCTGGGCTCCGCGCGTGCGGTGGCACGGGCGCTTTGACCCCAATCCACGAGTGAGAGAAAAGTTCTGCTGTTTTGGGGGTAAGGCGCTGCAAGCACTCTACGCGACAGCGTCCCCTGAAAATGAGCGTTCATGGCGCTCTCAGCGCTCCGCCGGATTTGTACCCATAGAACCAAATGCAGGGTCCATCACACTGAAAACTGAGGTCAAGACATACAAAGAGACGGCACAAGCCCTGACAGAGCTCTTTACGGCTGACGTGGGCTCGTTACCGTTTGATACCCTTTTTAGTTTCAAGGACCACAAAGGCATCGCGCACACGCTCTCCTACGTCAGTGAGTATAAGTGTGTGAAGTTTCACATGATGCGCACCGTTGAGGACTGGTTACCGAGCCGCATTAGCGCTAGGTTGTAGGCCCTCTTCCAGCTGGCTGATGATAAACCCACGACCCAAGTTCACAGCTTCCTCGTCAATGGCGTGGGAAAGCTCTGGGCGCGCATGTGAAGACACCTCAACATCCCAGCTCGACAAAGCGTTATGGGCATTTTCCATTTCGTGAAAGAGAACCACCTGATCTTCTTGGCCGTGCACCAACATGATGGGAGGCTTGCTGCGCACTTCTTGTGGCTCGCACAAAAGCGCGCCTGCATAACTTAAGACACCTGCGCACGGATACGGTCTTGTGAGCCCCGCGTGGAGGGCAACCATGGCGCCCTGTGAAAATCCCCCAAGGATCAGATCCTTGTCAGTGAGTCCATGCTCTTTAAGGGACGCGTCAATAAAAGCATTAAGTTGCGGGGCAACGGTGCGCACGCCTGCAAGAAGTGCTTCCTGGCTCCACTGGCTAAGATCGAACCATTGTCTGCCAAAAAAGGGAGAGTGTGCACAAGGATACGGTGCATTTGGGGCTACAAAGGCTGTGTGGGGGAGATACTTTTGCCATACGCGCCCGAGCGCAATCAAATCGTCACCGTTAGCACCATAGCCATGCAGCAGAATGACGAGACTGCGTGCCTGTCCTTGGGTTGGTTCTATGCTTGGACCTGACATCATGGGGCATTCTCCTTGTGCGATTTTTCTTATACTAGGATGCCTGGGACGCCATGAAATGCCAAGTTAAATTACGCGCTCAGTTGGAGGAACAGTGTCTCCTGGGTGCCCTGGGGAACAAGGTTGGAGGTGAGCAGGTACCCTAAAAAGATGGACGGCGCATAGGGAAAATAGCCTCGTCTACCAATAAGGCGCAACCCAAGAGCCCAAATGCCACCAGCTAAACCAATGCACATGAGAAACTCAGGCAAAAGAAAAGGATCAACCCAGGGGCCGAGGGCTGCGATCAGCTTCACATCACCTAGCCCAATCCCCTCTCTGCCACGTGACCTTGCATAATAATATTTAAAGGCACGCATAACAAAAAAAAGAACTATTGTGCTGACGAGAGCGTCAATGAGGGGTAAGTCAAGAAGCAAAACGCGCACGATTCCCAGTCCCCATATGGATAATACAAGGCTATCGGGCAGGCGCATGGTGCGCATGTCACTGGCAACCAAGAGGGCGCCAAGAATGATGAACCCTCCCATTAATACCTGTACCACCGTACGCCTACTCTTTTCCTCGCCATCATCTCACGTTATATTTTGTCCTGAGAGCGCGAAAATGGAAAGACATTTGGACACAACACACGATTTTTTGCTTAAAGGAAAGGTGAGTTTGACACAACTTTCCCAAGGCTACCGCGCAGGCATTGACCCAGTTTTGCTTGCAGCCGCCTGCCCTATCAAAACAAGTGAGCGCCTTTTAGACGTGGGGTGCGGTGTGGGTGCGGCCATGCTGTGCGCTGGAGCGCGCGTGCCTGGCGCCCAGATGGTGGGTCTTGAGCGTGAGGCCGCCGTCGCCGCCCTTGCCATTGAAAACCTGCGCGCCAATGGCGTGGGGGCGCAGGGACACGTTATTGAGGGGAATCTTTTTGAGTTTCCGAGTGCCCTTGTGCCACAGTCTTTTCATCACGTGATCACAAACCCGCCCTATGTGGCCGCCGGCGCAACCCCAAGCACCCATCCCCTTAAGCGCAATGCACACCATGAGGATGAGGCCTTTGGCCTCGAGGCGTGGCTTCGCGCCTGTTTGCGCTTTTTGAAAATGCGCGGATCACTTACGGTGATTCACCGAGCCGACCGTTTAGATGAGATTCTCACATGTCTCTATGGTCGCGTGGGAGAGCTCAAAGTGATTCCCATTTGGTCCAGGCAAGGTCAAGACGCAAAGCGGGTGATTGTGACGGGACGCAAGGGTATCAAAACGCCCATGCGCCTTCTGTCAGGCCTGGCTATGCACGGTGAGGATGGCGAATATACGCTTGCTGCGCGCCGGGTCCTTGAGGACGCCTGTGCGCTCATTTAGCCTTTATCTGGCGTCTCTTCCTTGTCAAGGCCGCCACCTAGGGCTTTATAGAGCGTGACCAAGCTCTTCAAGTAAGACACGCGCCCTGTCACATATTCTACGGATGCGTTAAGCAAGGTTTGTTGCAGCACAAGCACGTCCGTGAAGGAAGCAACACCGTGTGCGTAGCGGCTTTTTGCAATCTCATAGGCACGCATATAGGCAGAAAGCCTATTCTTTTGAGCGTCGTCTTGAGCTTTGCCACCCTTAAGCCCTGCAAGATTGTCGGCGACCTCTTGGAAGGCGCTTTGGATGGCCTTCTCGTAATCTGCCACAGCTATTTTTTGATCAGCTTCAGCGACCTCAAGGCCCGCAACGGTGCGCCCTCCCTCAAAAATAGGAAGGTTGATTTGTGGAGCCAGGGTCCAGGCGAGTCTAGACCCGCTCGAGAAGAGGCTCGAGAGCTCGGCACTTGAAAAACCTGCCGTGCCCGTTAAGGAAATGGTTGGGAAAAATGCGGCGCGCGCTGCCCCAATATTGGCGCCTGCCGCGCGCAGGGTATGCTCTGCCTGCATCACGTCAGGGCGCGCAAGAAGAACCTTTGATGGCAAATTCACTGGAAGGACCTCCTGCACCAGGTGATCGTCGAGGTCTTCACTTCCAAGGTCACTTTCCTTTAAGGGCTTACCCACCAGCAAAGAGAGTGCATTGACGCTTTGGGCCAGTTGCGTCGTGATCTGCGCGACCGTAGACCTTGCATTTTCAATATCACCGCGCGCACTCTCAAGATCGGCCATGGAGGCAGAGCCTTGCGCCACACGCGCCTCCACAAGCTTGAAAGCGTTCTCTTGCGCCTCGAGAATGATCCTCACCGCATAGAGAATTTTCTTTTGGGCAAGGTAGTCTACGTACCCTTGTGCCACTTGGGAGATTAAGGAAATGTGCGCTGCTTTTTGCGCCTCGCGTGTGGCGAAATACGTCTCGAGCGCATTTTCTGTGAGAGATCTCACGCGACCAAAAAGATCAAGCTCATAGGACGTAATGCCCACAGTTGCCGTATAGGTTGAACGGACCGAGCCACCATCGCTCGCATTGACATTTGTAGGCGTCCCCTTGCGGGACAGACTTCCCACAGCTTCAATGGAGGGGACAAGATCTGCCCACTGAATCTGGTACTGCGCCCTAGTTTTCTCGACATTCAGGACCGCAACACGCAGGTCACGATTATTGGCAAGAGAATCCTGGATCAAACGACTCAGAATTGGGCTCTTGAAGAACGCCTGCCAAGACACAAGCTCTGCTTCTTGCAGGGCGGGCCTGTCCGGATACGCGCTCGAGGTGGGCCAGGCGTCATCCACGGGCATTACTGGCCTCTCATAAGTCGGGGCCATGGTACACCCAGACGTGAGCACCACGCCCAGCATCAAGGTGAGGGTAAGGGGTTTTCCCATGATTAACCTTCGCTTTCTGATGTTGACTTGCGATCGAAGAAACGGTGGATGGAGATGAAGAAAAGCGGCACGAAGAAAATTGCCAGGAACGTCGCCGCGATCATACCACCAATCACACCTGTCCCGATAGCGTTCTGACTTGCTGACCCTGCCCCCTTGGCAACGGCCAGCGGCGTCACGCCCAAAATGAAAGCAAAGGACGTCATGATGATGGGGCGAAGGCGCTGTTTAGCTGCGTGCAAGGTTGCCTCAACGAGTGCCACACCCCGGTCGTGCTGCTCCTTGGCAAAGGCCACGATCAGAATGGCGTTTTTGGCAGATAGGCCTATGGTTGTGAGAAGGCCCACCTGGAAGTATACGTCATTGGACAGGCGGAAGGCCCATGTGGCCGCAACGGCCCCTAAAATACCAAGGGGCACCACCAAAATCACCGCAAAGGGCACGCTCCAGCTTTCATAGAGGGCGGCCAAGCAGAGGAAAACGATAAGGACAGACAACGAGTACAAAAGGCCCACCTGGGAACCTGCCTCACGCTCTTCATAGGACAAACCCGTCCACTCATAGCCCACACCTTTGGGAAGCTTTGCAATGAGTTCTGACATGATGTTCATGGCGTCGCCGGAGCTCACACCTGGGGCTGGCGCACCTTGAATTTCAAAGGACGGTGTACCGTTATAGCGCTCAAGTTTTGGCGAGCCGTATCTCCACTCACCCTTTGCCATAGTGGACACTGGCACCATGTTACCGCTGGTATTGCGTACGTACCACTTGCTGACATCAATGGGATTCATACGAAACGCTGTATCCCCCTGGAGATAAACGCGCTTTGTGCGCCCTTCATGGAGGAAGTCATTGATGTATGACGAACCCCATCCTGTTTGAAGCGTGCCGTTAAGATCTGCAATGGACACGCCCTGTGCTTGGGCGCGCTCGTGGTCAATCACGAGATTATAGGTCGCTTGGTCAGGCAGGCCATTGGGGCGCACACCCACAAGGCGCTTGTCTTGTGAGGCCATACCTAGAAGCTGTCCTTCTGCTTTCATGAGGGTTTCGTGTCCCAGGGCTGCCCTGTCCAGAATTTGGACGTCAAAGCCAGATGCACGTCCCAGCTCAATAATGGGAGGCGGGAAAAACGCAAAGACAGATGCGTCTTTAATCCCTGATAAAGCGCCCATGGAACGTCCCACGAGATCAAACAGAGATTGGCCAGGCTTTTCCCGCAACTTCCAGTCCTTGAGACGGACAAAGGCAAGGCCCGTGTTTTGCGCCACACCCGAAAAACCCCAGCCTGTCACGGCGAACATGCTCCCAACAATGTCCTGCTCATTGTTCAAGAAATAGTCCTCTACCTTCTTCATACTTTCAAGGGTTCGCTCCAGCGGCGCCCCAGCAGGTGCCTGCACCATCACAAAGAGAATCCCCTGGTCTTCGTCGGGCAAGAATGCCGTGGGAATACGCTCAAAGATGACAATGAGGCCTACAATAAGGACCCCATAGATGGCAAAGAAGCGCGCTGCCCTTTGAGTCACAAAGGTCGTTTTTTGTACATACCTGTCTCTGTTCCTCTCAAAAAACGCGTTGAACTTTTCAAAAAAGGCGTGGCCAAAGCCCTCCCCCGTTTTGTGTTCATGGGGCTTGAGGAGGCTTGCGCAAAGTGCGGGTGTCAAGATAAGGGCCACCAAAACGGACAAGACCATGGCGGACACAATGGTCAAAGAAAATTGGCGGTAAATGGCGCCCGTGGAGCCACTAAAGAAAGCCATGGGCACAAACACAGCGCTCAACACAAGGGCGATACCCACAAGGGCGCTGGTGATCTGGTACATGGATTTCTTGGTGGCATCACGGGGGGAGAGCCCCTCCTCCGCCATGACGCGCTCTACGTTCTCAACCACCACAATGGCGTCGTCCACAAGCAGACCAATGGCCAAGACCATGCCAAACATGGTCAGCACGTTGATGGAAAACCCAAACGCCGACAACACGCCAAAGGTCCCCAGAAGCACAATGGGCACCGCAATGGTGGGAATTAGGGTCGCGCGAAAGCTCTGCAAAAAGAGATACATCACGCAAAAAACAAGAATGACCGCTTCAACTAAGGTTTCCACAACGGACTTGAGAGAGAGCTTCACAAAAGGCGTTGTGTCATAGGGGAAAACAACCTTCATGCCTTCGGGCATATAGGGCTCAAGCTCCGCCATACGTGCGCGCACGCGGTCCGCCGTCTCAAGGGCATTGGCGCCTGTGGCCAAAGAAATACCCACACCTGCGGCTGGTCTGCGCATATAACGCGTGATAGGGCTATATGCTTCAGGGCCAAGCTCTACACGTGCAACATCTTTGAGGCGAATCTGAGATCCGTCCTTGTTGACACGCAAGAAAATGTTCTCGAACTCAGGCACTGTTTTGAGGCGGGTTTGGACGGTAATGGTTGCGTTGAGTTGCTGACCCTCACGTGCGGGGGCGCCGCCCAACTGACCTGCAGACACGTCCGCATTTTGAGCTGTAATTGCAGCTGAGACATCCGCAACGGATACGCCATAACTGTTAAGTTTATCCGCGTTGAGCCAAATACGCATGGCATACTGCTGGGCGAAAACCGTCGTGCTTCCCACGCCCTCAATACGGCTGATGGGGTCGACAATCTTGGAGACAACAAAGTCTTGGAGCTTGTACTGGGACAGATCATCGGTTTCCGCGTAAAATCCTAGGACTAGCAAAAAGCTGCCGTTGCTCTTTGTGACAGTCACACCTTGCTTCTGGACCTCTTGTGGCAGGAGAGACATGGCGGCTTGAAGCTTGTTTTGCACCTGAACCTGGGCGATGTCGGGGTTGGCCTCGGGCTCAAAGGTCAGTGTGATGGTTGACGTCCCCGAAGATTGGCTCGAGGAGGCAAAGTATCTCAGATAATCAAGTCCTTTCATTTGCTGCTCGATAATCTGCGTCACACCATTTTCAATGGTTTGCGCACTGGCGCCGGGATAGTTGGCTGTAATTGTTACCGTGGGCGGGGCAATCTTTGGGTACTGCTCAATGGGCAGGCGCGAAATGGACATCACACCTGCCAGCATGATGACGATGGCAATCACCCATGCAAAGACAGGACGATCAATAAAAAACTGGGCCATGGGTGATCTTGCTCCTTACGCGGCGTGTTTGTCTTGGTGGTTGCTTGGTGTCTTAGAGCCTTCTTCAACGGCCTTCACACTGGCGCCAGGCTGCATTTTGGGCAGTCCTTGCACAACAACGCGGTCACCGGGCTTGAGGCCAGAGACGACCTTCCACTGCGCGCCCACCTCTTCGCCAATTGTAACCTTTTGAGAGTATGCTTTTTGGTCCTGCCCCACGCACCAAACAGTTGTGGACCCGTCAGGCTGCCTGATGAGTGTTTTTTGCGGGATAAGCAGAACCCCCTTTTGTGTGGGCGCCTCTAAGCGCGCGCGCACAAACATACCGGGCATCAAATGGGCATCTGGATTGGGAAAATGAAGACGAATGGCAACGGTGCCTGTGCCCTCATCAACGCTCACCTCGTCAAAGGCAACTTTGCCCTTGTGCGCGTAGGACTCCCCTTCGTTTTCAAAGGAGAGTGTTGCCTGCGCCTCTAGCGCCCTTGCTTTACTTGAGCCTGGGCGTAAAACCCTCAGGTCTGACAAGGACGCTGTCACATCAACGAAGATTGGATCCATCTCATAGATGACCGCAAGGGCGTCCGTTTGGTTGGATGTGACGAGGGCGCCCTGGGTGACGAAGGATCTGCCGATGCGCCCAGATATAGGGGCGTACATCTTTGTGTAATTGAGATCTATTTTGGCAGAGGTCACCGAAGCCTTGGCCACGCCCACATCAGCCTTTGATTGCATAAAGGCCGCAACCGCGTCGTCATAGTCTTGATGGCTGACCCCCCCAATACGCAAAAGAGCCTTGTACCGGTTGACTTTTGCTTGATTGGTGGCAAGGGAAGCTTTGGCTTTTTCGAGGTTTGCCAGTGCGCTTTCATAGGCCGCTTGAAAGGGGGCGGGATCAACTTGATAGAGCTGCTGCCCTGCCTTGACAAAACCACCCTCCTCAAAGGTGCGCTTGAGAATGATACCCGAGACCTGTGGGCGCACTTGCGCAACCTTGTGGGGCTGGACGCGACCGGGCAACTCACGCGACGGGCGTATGTCTTGGGGTTTAAGGGTCACAACGGTTACCTCAACGCTTTGGGCATGGGGTCCTTGGGCTTTGCCACGAAAGTGCTGTACCGCCCAGTATGTCAGGCCTGCGGCCACCACAAAATATCCAATGCGCCTAAGGCTTTCTTTCTTTTCCACTGGGCGCCCCCCCCTATCTCTATTTTTTGTTAAATGAATGAATATCTATAACATCATGTTTCGAGGTCCAGGAAAAGATACAAAAAAATAAGATTTTCTCGTCTGCTACGAACGTTTGTGTGATGAGGCCTAGGCGTGTCTTGTTTCGTGGGCTAGGAGCCACTTTTCGCGCACGACCCCGCCGGCATAACCGCCAGTCTCGCCTGAGCTGTTGATGACCCTGTGGCAAGGGATCACAATGGCGAGGAGATTTGCAGCGTTGGCGGCAGCCACGGCACGGGTAGCGCTTCCTTCCTGAATACAGGCTGCTTGCTCCTTGTAGCTTCTCGCTTGGCCGTACGGGATTGCCATGAGTGCCTCCCATGCCCGCACTTGAAAAGGCGTTCCACCAAGGTGAAGAGGCGTTTCAAAAACATGTAGCGTGCCTGCAAAATAAGCGGTTAACTCTGCCTCAACCTTCTCCAAAACAGCGTTTGTTCCCGGTAGAACTACGGCAGAATTTTGGCTGCGTAGATATTCGATTTGGCGCTCAAGAAGTGTACTATTGGCAAAAGAAAGTAGGAAAAGGCCCGTTTCATCAGCCACAGCCATCATTGGTCCAAGGGGGGTGTCAATCCAGGATGCTTTGAGGACAGCGAGCTGCGCCTTAGCTTGGGTCGGGGGCGCTCCCATGGTTTTGGCAAATGCCTCACGAAATCCGCTGGCAGAATCGTATCCGGCGTTAAGTTGCGCCTCTATAACCCGCTCACCTTCGTGCATTTGTTGGGAGGCAATGTCCATTCTGCGCGCACGAGCATACGCTGCAAATGTCATCCCAAAGCGCTTTTTAAACTGGCGGCGTACGGTTGATGCGTCAGCGCCGTGTTTTTCCAAGTCCCTCACGCTCCAACGCTTTGTGGGATCATTTTCGACAGCTTCCATGAGAGCTTGAACCAGACGCGACATGCTTTCGGGCAGCTCAAGGGGATTGCAGCGCTTGCAGGGCCGATATGACGCCCGCAGCGCATCCTGGGCACACGCAAAAAAAGTACAATTTTCAAGCTTTGGTTTACGCGCAGGGCATGTGGGCCTGCAAAAGATACCTGTGGACATCACGCCCACAAAGAAAACACCCTCGTAATCAGCATTCTTGCTCACAAATGCCTGATAAAACTCTTCCTTCTGCTTTGCTGCGATCATCTTGCTCGCCCTTACACATCTGCATCATAGGAATAGTATAGGAGGTTTCGCTCAGCTGTGTGGCCGATATTGAGGCATCGTTTTAAAAATGTTTGGATTTATTTCTTAGGCAGCGGCGACCAAATCCGCGTAAAAATGGCGGAGGGGATGGGATTCGAACCCACGATACGCGTTTCCACGTATAACGGTTTAGCAAACCGCCGCCTTCAGCCTCTCGGCCACCCCTCCAGGGATAAGTGCTGGTAATATCAGTATACGTATCCCACAGGTCTGTCAAGCAACGAATCTCTCAAAAGCATAAAAACTCAAATACTAAATTGTTTACTTTGTGTATTTTTATAATTACTAAGTAAGAAATGAATTAATAATTTATAAACCAATCTTAACCAAAAAAAGCTTGAATTTTTATTTTGCCGGTGTAGGATGAAAGAAATGTGGATTGATATTTATTCTAATAAAAACAAGGGGGTCACATGTCAGAAAAAACTCTCACGCGCGCTGAAATCAGTGATTGCATCGCGTCTCGTCTCAATCTTTCAAGGCGCCGTGCTATGGAGTTGCTCGAGGAAACACTTGAAGAAATGTCCATGGGGCTTGAGCGTGAAGGTCAGTTGAAGCTGTCTTCCTTTGGAAGTTTTTCCATTCGTAAGAAGAAAAACCGTGTTGGGCGTAACCCAAAGACGGGTCAAGAGGTCATGATTGAGCCACGTCAAGTGATTTCATTCAGGGCGTCTTTGTCACTCAAAGAGCTAGTTGAGTAAGCAAACCGCTTATAAAAAGAGTAAATATAAGCCCCCGGCGCGAGCTGGGGGCTTTTTTTATGCCTTTTGCCTCTCTGTTTGGGCCAGAAGCTCTTCGATCTTTCTATCGGGCACAATCCACATCCCTGCAACTCCCGCAAAGCATGTCATGGCAAGCCACCCGATATCATGGAAGGCAACCACAATACCTGCCGCGTAAAGAACCGACGAGAGACAGCCTTTTTTTGCGCCACCCAGTGCCATAGCAAGGATACTGTCTTGACCATGGTGGATGAGAAGGCACTTTTGGAGCAAAAGATATGCAGCCGCGCAAGCCAGAAGATTCACACCGTACACAACCATGGGCCATCTCGCGAAATCATTTTCCCCAAGCCACCCTGTTGTGAACGGCAAGAGAGACAGCCAGAATAACAAGTGCAGATTTGCCCAAAGAATACGCCCATTGACCTTGCGTGTTGCGCCCAGCATGTGATGATGGCTGTTCCAGTAAATCCCGAGGTAAATGAAGCTCAATATATAGCTCAAAATAATGGGGTAGAGCGGCAGAAGGGCTTTGATATCTGGAGACAGGGGGATTTTTAGGTTCAACACCATGATCGTAATCAGGATGGCAAGTACACCATCACTAAAGGCCTCAAGCCTAGCCTTATTCATGCGCCCTGCCCTGTTTTTGTGTCGCTAGACTATTCTAGCGCGCTGGTGCGAACTTTGAAAGCCCGCACCAGAGGCAGCTTGCTAGGCGGCGATTTTCTTCATGAGTGCCATGGTTGTTGTGTGGACACGCTCATTGGCCACAACAATGCTGCGTGTTTGAAAGATATCGTCCTTGCCGTAAATATCCGTCACAACAGCGCCGGCTTCCCTGGCAATGAGAAGTCCTGCGGCCATATCCCAGGGGGACAAATCAAGACCTACATAAAGATCATAGCGTCCCGCAGCCAGATAGCACAGATCAAGGGTTGCCGAGCCCATGCGGCGAAGACCCGCCACTTGGGAGGAAACAACGGCCACCTTGTGGAGTTCTGCTGCAAAGGACTTGGACCCTTCTGCCTGTGCATGGGGGCGGCTTGCCGCCATGAGGCAATCAGGTAGGCGCTCGCGCGCAGAGACCCGCAGGCGCCTGTCGTTCAAATAGGCGCCCATTCCCTTAGCTGCGTAATACATCTCATCTGTAATGGGATTGTAGATGAGCCCTGCAATCACTTGACCTCGCTCCTCATAAGCCATTGAAATAGCAAAGTGAGGTACGCCGTGCATAAAGTTTGTGGTGCCGTCTAAGGGATCAATGATCCAGCGTCCCATACCGGGTTGAGCCGGAACTTCACCGGATTCCTCCAGGAGGAAACCCGCGCCTTCTTTTGCTTTTTCAAGCTCTTCACGCAAAATCTTCTCTGCGCGAAGGTCGGCTGCTGTGACAAAGTCCCCGGGGCCTTTGCGAGAGACTTGGAGGTTTTCCACTTCACCAAAATCACGCACAAGTTTGCGCGCAGCCTTAAGTGCCGCGCGTGCCATCATGGTCACAAGGGGAAACTGAATCGATAGTCTTGGAAGATGCTCTGACATGTTTTTCCTTAGTCCTTCGCGCGCTCAACGTATGTGGCGTCCGCGGTATTCACGACAATGCGCGTGCCGGAGTCCACGTGGGGTGGTACCATGACGCGGACGCCGTTCTCTAAGGTCGCAGGCTTGAAGGACGCGGAAGCTGTTTGGCCCTTCACAACTGGCTCTGTATCTTGAATACGCACGGTGACCTTATCTGGCAAGCACAGACCAACGACATCGCCTTCATGGCTGGAAACTGTCAGCATCATGCCTTCTTCAAGGAAGGGTAGCGCGTCCCCAACGAGGTCTTCTGCCACTGTGATTTGGTCAAAGGTCTCTTGGTCCATCAATGTCAAAAGTCCTGAGTCGGAAAAGAGGTACTGAAAGGGACGCTCGTCAAGGCGTACGCGCTCAACACTTTCGCTGGAGCGAAAGCGCTCATTGAGTTTTGTGCCATCTCGGATGTCTTTCATCTCTACCTGTAGGTAAGCACCGCCCTTACCAGGCTGGGTATGTTGAATCTTGACCGCAAGCCACAGCCGGTTTTTGTGCTCAATAATGTAACCAGGACGAACGGCATTTCCGCTGATTTTCATAGGTCTCACCTCATGTAATATGGAACTTGTCTCAACATGACCCGGGAGGCTTATTTTTTCAAGGAAAAAAGCTCTTATACAGACACACTAGAGCTTACATTGATTCACTTTAGTCAGCGTGATACCAAAAAGAAAAGTCATAGAGTCACCAAAAATAAATGTTTGTGAAATTATTTATTCATTGTTATGACTTAATTTTTCATGATCGTTGTTTTAAAATATTTTTGTGGAGAGTGACGCCTTTTTTCTCAGATATTGCCATTTCCGATTAAAAGGGTCAGAATAAAGATGCAGCTTATGGGGGGCAATCACAATGAAATATTCCATATTCGCGTTTTTAGTTATTGTATTTACAAATCAAAATTCATTTTCAAGTGCAGCCGAACCACCAAACCTGCAAGAGCAATATCCTGAGATTGTTTTCTGGAGGACGCCTGATGGTGTGCGTGCGATGTATGAGGAGCCAACGCCCTATCCAAGGGCTGACTTCGAAATATATATGAGAGCACGTAATCTTGCGGGCAATTATGCACCGAATGCACCTCGAGATGAAGCGGAAGAAACCCTACGCAATGTAGAAAAGCTTCTTGGTGATAAAAGTTTCACCCCGGCCAGGGACCAATTCTACAGAACCCATCTTCGTGCGTGGCTCCAAACTTCTGATTTTCTCGAACGTGTAAGTGTTTTGACAGAGTACGAAGATTTTCTCTTTCCTCCATCGCTTCCGGCCCAAAGAGAGACTGCGCCATCCTCATTATTTCTACCAACCTATCTTCTTGATCCCCTTGCCCAGGCTGCTCAGTGTTACCCCTATGATCGCAGCGTGCTTTTGCCGTCATATCTTTCACAAAGCCCAGAAGAACTGCACGCCAAAATTAAAGTTCTCATTGCCCATAAAGAAGATCTGTTCTCCAATGCGTTTGGACCCAACTACTCCCGGCGTCGTGCGCATATGATGCGGGGCCTCATGCAGCAATCCCTTGACAGCATCGAATCTGGCCTCGTGTATGCACGCGCACAGCTCACACGAGAATCGTCCCATGATCTCCTTGTAAATATGATGCTGCTCGAAAATTATGCCTGCCATGATCCCGCGTTGCAGCAGGCAAGGTTAAAGGCCGTTGAAGACAAAATCCCCGCGCTTGCGCCAGCAAAATCACAGGGAACTGATTTGTATTTACTGAGAAAGTCCACATGTTCAAGTTTGCCTGAGACGAAAATTGAAAAGTTTGCAATGGCGCACTCTCAGGTATTCTTTACGGACTGCGAGCCGGAATCCTCCCATATGCTGCGAGTTGTCGGCGCGCAAGAACAGCGGACATCTTTAAGTATTAATAATTTTCTGGTGCGCATACCAGAAGATAAAATACTTCCCTTTGCTAGCTTCTTTGTGAATCTTAACGATATTCCATCAGCCGAAAATATCCGTAACTTGAGCTTAGCACTCTCGAAGCTCTCCCACGATCGTCTTCAAACAATTTTTGAGTGCTATCAAGATCTTTGTACGCCCAATATGCAAGTGGCGGATGTCGTAAACTTTGCCGTCTTTGAACGGTTTTCCGGAGATCAAATTCGCGCGAGTGCTCGACTTTTCCGCTCAAGTAATGAACCGTCTGGAACACCCTTTAGCTTCGCGTCTTGGTCGCGCATTCCCCATTTGGTCTATCACTCTTTGAGCGCGGAGCAGATAAGTGTCCTACTATCCAGTGACGCCGAGAAGTTTCTCAGTAACTTGGGGCGCCGTGCTCGGCAAGTTTTTATTTTTGGTCAGAGCGCTGGTGATCAGATGATTTTTGGTGGGATGAAAGAGCTTGACGCACCACAACTAGAAAACCTCTTTGCCCATGGTTTGGGTTTGTTTCCTAAGCCCCTTAATAAGGATCCTAATTATCTTATGGAGACAACCTCTCAAATCAAGGAGCTTGAGCCGGAAGAAATTCCAATGCTAGCCACAAGTTTCATTGATGAAGTGGAGCCACCCAGCTCACCGCGTATCGCCCATGCCGTCGAGCTACTTGTGCAAAAACGTGGAAACACGCCGCGTGGCATGCAGGCACATGCCATCGATGTGTGTAACTAGCGTGCGCGACGTCTTGCTTTGTGCTTACCTCTGGAGGAAGCCGTTTGCTTCTTTGTGGCGCGTGGGGCGTGACCTTGAGAGGCCATAACAATAATGCGCCCCCGTCCTTCTAGGTGCGCGGCGGCTGTGCGGAAAAAACACTTAAAACGAAGGGCGGCTAGTTCATCAAGGGGATTAAACTGCTCCATCAGGGCCGCCAGTATGGTAAATTGAGCACTGACTTTCGCAATAGTAAGCTTGTCTGCGTGAATGAACCAGCTCACGAAGGCGTCGTGTTGGGTTTGGTTCTTATGGGGGGAGATTGACCACAGCGCATCGCTCATAAGCGGTTTTAGCTTTGGGGAGGCAAGTGTGTTATTAACTTGCGTCAGTAAAGCATGGCGTGGGTCAGGATCTAGGATCAAGTCTATGCCCCGATTCAAAGGAGGGGTTTGAAAGATACTGGCAAAGTACTCAAGACCCTCATGGACAAAGACCAAGCGCGCAACATAGTTCACACGCGCGAGTGAAAAGGGTTCCTGTACCTTGGGGCTCTGTCTATAAGCAATCACTTGGCGATCCAGCCACTGCGCCTCATTTTGAACGCGGCCAAACGCGTGAAGTGCCTCTTGCCACGCTGGTGCAAAATAAACCGCTCTGCGTAAAGTAGAAAACACATTGCCTATTAAGGCAAAGGACGCCGTATAGAGGCGCATGTGCGTATTAAAGGTGTGCATCTGCGCATAGAAATTTTGCCCCTCTTGGCTAAAGCATTTTCTCAGCTTAATGGGAAGCTTGGCGCACACACCAGGCAGAAGTAGTAACGCCCTGTACTGTATAAGCGGCAGTTGCGTCTGAAGGACTTCATTGGTTTGAAACAGTTTATTGACTGCGTCAACTGAGGCATCGTCAGGCTGCTTGTCAGCAGAGAAAGCAGTTTTGCACAGGGCGGCAGTCTCTTCGTCGGCCAGGACTACCTCTGAAAACGCCCCTACGCATTGATTGATCTGATCGATATAGTAGTTTGCCGACTCAAGCGTACTTGGGTCAAGGGTTTGGGGAAAGGGAAGGTCTTGCAGGAAATCGAGTATATCGCCATCCCTGGGGACCTCGCGCGGCGAGGACAAGGGTGGCACCTCCCATGACTCCCCATGAGTGGCTTTCACAAGTATGGGTAAAAAGCAAAAGAGAAGCGGTCCCAATTGAAGGAGGGAACGCCAACGCGTCATAGCATGGCCTCTTCCAGGGGTTTAAAGCCCTTTGTTTGATCACAGAAAAAGCCAACGATTCCAGTGCTAATATCAAAGAACCACCTGTGGATAGCCAAGTCGCCAGCATCGAACCGTTCCTTCACCCATGGGAATGCAAGGCAATTGTCATAGGATTGTGACATGGCGTGCTTGGCGTATAAGTCAGCGTCACATGTATGCTCACTTTCGTCCTTAACAAGGCTGACCCAGTTATTAATAAAGTCGTTTTCTGTGGCCGCGCCCTGCTTGAGAAGTGTCTGGATACCACCACATTGGCTGTGTCCCAATATGATAATGTGTTTCACCTTTAAAAACCGCACAGCAAACTCGAGGGCGGCACTTGTGCCGTGGTGTGCTTCATCCCTTTCATAGGGAGGAATGATGTTTGCAACATTGCGTACAACAAATAGCTCGCCAGGGTCGCACTGTAAAATAAGGGCCGGATCAACCCGTGAGTCACAACATGCCACAACAAGCACCTTTGGGCTTTGTCCCTCCTGTGACAAAGCACGCATCATAGAGTACTCACCCTGGGCATATTTTGAGCGAAACTCTTTATATCCATTCAATATTTTTGCAAACTGCTGCTGCATGGTCTGCTTTCCAGCTCTCAAATCCTGAGGCATCTTAGCACATTTGACACACCTGGCAAGAATGCGTGATTTCCCTTGCACAGTGGGCCTGCGCACGTTAGTAAGAAAGGAGTTTTTTACTCACAAAGGCATTTCCATGACATACCTTGCAAAGCGTCTTTCCCAAATCAAGCCCTCGCCAACACTTAGCCTCATGAAACAAGCACAAGAGATGCGCGAAAGGGGCCTGGACGTCCTTATTTTGGCAGCCGGTGAGCCTGATTTTTTTACGCCAGACTGGATTGCGACCGCCGCAAAAGGCGCCATCGATGCGCACAAAACAAAGTACACAGATGTGGTGGGCACCCCTGCCCTGCGCAAAGCAGTATGTGAAAAATTTGAAAAAGAAAATAACCTGCACTATACGCCCGACGAGGTTATCGTCAGCACTGGGGGAAAACAGGTTATTTTCAACGCGTTCCTCGCGACCTTAGATGCGGGTGACGAAGTCATCATCCCAGCGCCCTTTTGGGTCTCTTACCCAGACATGGCGCTTTTGGCTGAGGGCAAACCCGTTTTTGTCTCGTGCCCAGAAGAGGATGGCTTTAAGCTGACACCCAAGCGTCTTCGCGACGCCATTACGCCGCGCACAAAGTGGCTTGTTTTGAACTCGCCCAGCAATCCCACAGGCGCCATCTACAGCAAAGAAGAGCTCATAGCGCTTGGCCAAGTTCTGCTTGAACACCCCCATGTGCTGACCCTTTGCGATGATATTTATGAGCATATTCAATACACGGGACGCCCGTTTGAAACGCTCGCGTCAGTCGAGCCTCTCTTAAAGGACCGCGTTCTGACCCTCAATGGCGTCTCAAAAGCCTATGCCATGACGGGGTGGCGCATTGGCTTTGCAGGTGGACCACTCCCGCTTATTAAAGCCATGGGAATGATTCAATCACAGAGCACCTCGAATCCGTGCTCCATTGCACAGGAGGCGGCTTTGGCTGCCCTTTCAGGGCCAAAAGAGTTTCTAGGTGACTTTCGTGCCTCATTCCAAGGGCGCCGTGATGAGACTGTAAGAGCCATAGAAGCCTGTGATGGTCTGACCTGCGCTGCCCCCGAGGGCGCCTTTTACCTGTATGTTGGGTGCAAGGGTTTGCTTGGAAGGACAACACCGGCAGGCGCAACACTCCAAACAGATGCCCAAGTGTGCCAGTACTTTCTTGAAGAGGCCCTTGTGGCGGCCGTGGCTGGAGAAGCCTTTGGATTGTCACCATACTTTCGCATTTCCTACGCAACAGATATGAAAACATTGGTGGAGGCCTGCCGTCGCCTGGCCGAGGCCATTAAAAAATTGAAATAAAAGCGCAGGATACTGCTCTTCTTAACTCTTTTTTGACTTATTTTTGGCTAAAATTGTTTAGTTAGGAATAAGACAGGGGTCAAAAATGGCTGATAATGCTCACAATGCAAACGACAAGTCTGCATCCAAAGAAGAAAAGAAGGTGATTGCCGTCGCCCTCCAGGGGGGTGGTTCACACGGCGCATATACCTGGGGCGTGCTGGACGCCCTTCTGGAGGATGAGCGCATTTCCATCGAGGGCCTGAGTGGTACGAGTGCCGGTGGCCTCAACGCCACCGCCGCTGCCCAAGGAATTGCCATGCATGGCAACAAGGGCGCGAGGGAGACCCTTGCCAAACTCTGGCACTTAGTGGGTGAAGAAGGACGCAAGAGTCCCCTAAAAGCCTTCCCATGGGACAAGGCTGTGAAGAACTTTAGTGTTTCTAACACGCCAGCCTATAAGGCGCTTCAGTTCTTCACGGGGATCCTGTCTCCTTATCAGTTTAATCCTCGCAACAAACATCCCCTTGCGCCTGTCATTGATGAGGTATTTGATTTTGAGACACTCTCCCAAACGGATAAGGTGGGTCTTTTCCTGTGCGCGACCCACATTGCCACTGGTAAGTTGAAGATCTTCACAGGCAAGGAGCTTTCACGTGAGGCTGTCATGGCGTCTGCGTGCGTCCCGACCCTCTTCCAAGCCATGGAAGTTGAAGGTGAGTTCTACTGGGACGGTGGATTCATTGGAAATCCGGCTATTTATCCTTTGATCTACAATCTTAAAACACCCGACATCCTGGTGATCCAGATTCGCCGTGTCCATGATCCCATGGTCCCCATCACAGTTCATGATATCCATAACCGCTTAGGTGAGATTACCCAGAACTCGTGCTTAACACGCGAGATGCGCTCCATTGCCTTTATTACCAAGCTCATCGAGGACGGTGTGATTCCCGCGGACAAGATCAAAAAACTCAACATGCACTTGATCCGTGATGACGGTTTCTTTGGCAGCATTGACCGTGCCAGCGGATTTTGCTCAGATCCAGACTTCCTTGACTACCTCTTCAAGGCCGGCCGGCGTTCTGGCAAAGCGTGGCTCAATGAGAACTTTAAAAGCATCGGCCATAAGTCGACCGCGCGCATTGAAGAAGATTTTATCTAAGAGCACGCTGCATAGCAAAAAGGAAGACAACGGAAGGGACAGGCAAAACCATGGCGCTACTGATCGGAGTCGCGGTATGTGTCATCCTTTCCCTTCTTTTATACCTGACGCACTTTATTGAGTTTGTGCACTTTCCCTCTGCGCACTTAGCAACACAAATCCTTCAATCAGTTATAATCATCGCGCAGTTTTTTGTGATTAAGCGACTTTTTGCGACGCTTATCTGGATCCCATACGAAAAGTTGCGGGGCAAACCTGCGCCCAGGCTCTTCATTGATCTTGGCTCCTGGATCTTGCTGACCGTTGCCGTACTGTGCATTACGGTGCTGGTTTTTGAACAGCCAGTCATCAGCCTTTTCACCTTTGGTGGTTTGATCAGTGCCGGCATCGCCTTCGCCCTTCAGTCCATGGTTCTTGACGTTTTTTCGGGTATCGTGATGGATCTGGAGCGCCCGTATGACATCAAGGATTGGCTGAAAATTCCTGATTTTCCTGAAGGCATGGTGACAAAGATTGGTGCCCGTGTCACGACGTTGGTCACCATGGACAATACGTCCATCATTATTCCCCATGGAAAGCTGGCCCAAAACCCATTCATCAATTATAGCAAGCCAACACCTGCCTATTGGGATCAAATTCAAATTGGTCTAGATCACGTGGTCCCCATTGACCGCGCTGAGCGTCTTATGAAAGCCGCCATCATCCATCTCAAAGAAGTTCATAATGGTAAGTGCCATGTGTGGGCAACCAGTGCGGTATCGGCGGGTATTTATTATACCGTGCGTTACTTGGTTGAGGATCATTTTTACTGGTACCAAGCCAGGAGCGCCGTGATTACCGCCATTGCTGACCACCTTCACCGGTATGGTTTGCGCATCTCTGAGTCACTGGGTGAATACGCCCTCACACGGGGCGGCAGGCCCTACAAAGAGGTAGACGCCCTCGATCGAAATACTGTGATTGCGCAGGTGCCACTATTTACCTCCCTTGACGAGGATATTATTTCCCATCTATGCCTCAATGCCAACGCGCACTTTTTTAGGGAAGGCGAAACCATCATCACGAAGGGAGATGCGGGGGACTCCATGTTTATTGTTGGTGAGGGGGTTGCAGAAGTATTGCTCGATGACCATGAGAACGCTCAAAATGGCCGCAAGGACACACGCATTGAACTAGGCCCTTGGGGAGGGCATCTTGAGAAAAGCCGCTCACATCGTCCCATCCACGCGGGACAGTACTTTGGTGAAATGGCTCTTTTGCTTGGTCAACAAAGAAGCGCAACGGTTATTGCAAAAACAGATGTGCTTCTCTATGAAATCTCTAAGGAAATGATGACACCGCTTTTGAAAGCGCACCCAGAGATTGCCCAGCACATGAGCGATATGATGGCCAGGCGTCAGATAGAGCTTTCACACGCCATGGGTAAAAAGGCAGAGCTTGAGAAGCAACGTGAGCTTGCCTCAACAAAAATTCTCGAAGGCATGAAAACATTTTTTGATCTCTAAGCGCTGCGCCCCTAATCCCATTGACTATGCTCGTTTTTATGCTACTGTTTTTTATTTTTAGACTGGTTTACTATGCGCTTTATTCATCTTTTGTTGCTCGCCCTTCACACTTCAACCCTTTGTTTTTCAAGCAGCTTTAGTGGGCCCCTTTTGGAACAAGACGAAAGAGGGCTCCTTCGTGACCATTGCCAACTGGTTGCAGAGGCTGCGCAAAGGGCATATACACGCATAAATCAGCATTGGTCTTATCCTGACGCAGCAATCGCAGAAAAGGGGTCAACCACGTCACCGTACTGGACTTTGGAGGATGAGCTCTTTCTCCTCGTGCCCAATAAGACCTATTTTGCTGAAATTGCTCAAAATGGACCTATTGATTTTTGTGCTGCCTTTAATTCCTTGCTTGACTCCCCGGCCCAACTTGAATGTCGCTTGGCCATGCAAGTCAGCAAAATCATGTGCACATGCGCTCTTTTAGGAGAGGACAGTTTTAATAAACTAGCACGCTCAATTTGGGAGGATGTGCACGCAAAGGAAGAAGAGCAATTCTTTCTGGAGGTGTTGTCTGAAAAATTCTGGGGGCATGCACCAGTTCCCCAAAGAAGTGCTCAACTGATTGGACGCTCACTCTACATTGCAAACGTGTCAGATTATGTGACACGTTTCCCAAAAGGCTCATTTCGGGGACATAACCTCATGTGTGTGGGTCTTGATCTGTTCATGGGTTTTGGGGACATTTTTAAAAACGGCCCAGTATCCATTGAGGATGTGCTCAAGGATCTCCATCGGGCCTATGCAGATACAACACTCAGCTTCGATAAGTTTTTGCTCCGGCAAGGCCTAGCTCAACGAGAGTATGCTCTATACAGTATGACAGGCGTTTTGGATGTGCGGGGCATTCGGGACTTTAAAGAAACAAAGCAGTTGGCCATAGCACATGATCTGCCTGAAGATTCAGAGGCTTCACACAGGTCTCAAGCAAGCAGCTCCCTATGAGAGGAGCCTTCCGCCACCGCATTGACACACAGGGGCTGATGTTCTTCATGCCCTAAAGGCCCCTTGGATTCCTTAGAACGGCGATGGGAGAAGCTCTTCCCGTTCAAAGGCCTCAACATCATTGGGTGATCCCAAGACAATGACATGTCTTTCTCCGGGTTGCGAAAAGATTGTTTCAAGCATCCAGGAACGCTTGGCGTTAAAGGTCAGGGCGTACTTGAAAAAAGGCCAGGTGATCACCTCGGGACAGTCCTCACGCTTTGAGCTTCTTGGGGTATGGTGTGTTCTAAGGCGACGCTTCACAACACGCCACAGGCAAAGGACGAGCGGCAGATCAAGATATATGACCACATCAGCGCGCATGGTGCGCAGGCTTAAATTATTGCGCTGTCCCTCCATGACCCAAGTGTCTTGGGTAACAAGCTCTTCAAGATGTTTGCGCCAAGCCTCTGGATTAGGTTGAGCCCAATTTGCCCCAAAGAAGTAATGATCAAGGTGAATGAGGGGTAGCCCTGTTGCGCGCGCAATTTTTTCAGCCAACGTCGATTTTCCAGCGCCCGGGGGGCCAAGGATCAGAATGCGCTTGGCGTGTGTGAGGATACTCTTGTCGCGCATATAAACCTCTTGAACTGAAAAACGATCTATCCCTAATGCAAGGAGGGATGATTGTCTAGGGTTCTTTTGTCTGGCCCAACACGCACGTCAGCACATCATCAACTGTGTCAATAAGCTCTTCGGGTTGAGCACCCGAACGCGCGCGCAGGGCATTGGCCAGGATCAAACTCACAAAAAGACGCGCACGGCGCGTTACAGGAAAGGAGTGGGGCAAATCTGCCTCATCCAGTGCACGCGCCATGCGTCTGGCAATGTCTTCTTCAAACTGGCGGGTGGCTTGGGTGAAGATCTCTCCTGCCTCCGGATGGGAGTGTGTTTCCGCCACCGCAACACAGGCCAGAAAACACCCCTGGGGCTCATGGGGCTTGGATGCGTTTTCGTTTGCTTGCATGAGAAGCCGCTCTAGCGCCTCACGTAGGTGGATTGGCGCCTCAAGGACCTCAAGATACTGACGCCTGGATTTCTCGGCGTAGTGCTTGAGCGCCTCAAGGAAAAGTGTTTTCTTGCAGCCGAACAGCCTGTAAAGACTAGGCTTTGTGGCGCCAAGGGCGCTGGCAATCTGGGCAAGATCTGTTCCCTCGTAACCACTGCGCCAAAAGGCGCACACGGCTTCATCAAGGGCTGCGTCTGCTTCAAAGGCTGCCGGTCTGCCTGCTTTTTTTTGAAGCTTCTTCTCTTTGAAAGGACAGGTTTCTTTCATAATAAGTTACTTTCGGGTACGAATGTTGTTGACATAAGCCTGTTTCATACTCTATAGTAATATATATAAGGGAATTAATCAAGTCCCATGATGGGCCGCTCTTGCAAATGGCGATCCCCCCCTTCAAAAAGACGCGACATTTGAGGGGCGGCCACACGCAAAAACTGTACACGGGAGGCATAAGATGAAAAAAACACATGAGAAGAAAATCGTTCTTATCACTGGCACCAGCAGTGGCTTTGGGTATCTCACAGCCAAATCACTCCTTGAGCACGGGCACACGGTCATTGCCACCATGCGCGACATCAAAACGCGTAACGCTCATGTGGCGAAGGATCTTGAGGCACTGGCCATACAGACAGGCTCCAGCCTCTCCCTTGTGGAGATGGACGTGACCAGTGATGCGTCCGTGGCCATCGCTGCCGAAGATGTCATGAAAAAGCACACCCATGTTGACGTAATCGTCAATAACGCAGGAACCCTCATCATGGGGATCAGCGAGGCCTTTACCGTTGACGAAATCAAGGAACAGTTTGAGACCAACACCTTTGGTCCCGCCCGCGTTGCACGCGCCTTTTTACCAAGCATGCGCGCGCGCCGTCAGGGCCTATTAATCCAAGTCACCTCGGTCTCAGGACGCTTGGTATTTCCCTTCTTTGGGCACTATAGTGCCAGTAAGTTCGCGGCAGAAGCCCTTGCAGAGACTTATCATTACGAGCTGTCTAGCTTTGGTATTGAAAGCGTGATTGTAGAGCCTGGCCCCTACCCTTCCAACATCATGTCCAGCAGCCAAGGGCCACGTGATGAAAAACGTGTGAGTGCCTACGGGGAGCTCGCAAAAATGCCAGATGCGATGAAAGAATCTTTTAAGGAGCTTTTTGCAAGTGAAAACGCGCCCGACGCACAGGACGTGGCCGACGCCATTGTGGGGCTCGTTGAGCAAGAGGGTAAACGCCCCTTACGCACCGTCGTTATGCCAAAGGGTATGGAGTTTGGGGTTGATGCACTCAATCATTCAACCCAGGATGTTCAGAACACGCTTTTGAAATCCCTTCAAATGGAATCACTTATCTAAACACATGGAAGGAGGTGGGAGAGAAGATCAAGTGGCGTCCCCAAGGGGATTCGAACCCCTGTTACCGCCGTGAAAGGGCGGTGTCCTAGGCCTCTAGACGATGGGGACAAAGTCTTGAAGTGATCTCTATATAACCTGCTCCAAGCCTTAAATCAAGCCCTCTTTGAAAAAAAAGTCCCCGCGTCCAGCGGGGATTTTTTGCTATTGCTGGGCGACCTGTACGCCTCCGCCACCCGCCTGGACCTGCAAGACCGGAAGTCCCACGCCTGGTGCTTGGGCAACAGTGGCAACGTTTCGTTCTGCCAACTGGCCACGGCGCCCTTTAGCGGCTCCTGCCATATACGCGCCGATGGCATTAAGGGCGGTGATCGTTGTAAAAACGGCAGTTGCGCTTATTTGTAGAATGCCAGCTGTTTCTGGGGAAAATGTTGTTGCGATGTAGTCGCTGCTGGCGAGTGAGGAAACGATCACCCCCCCTGCTCCCGTCACAGCTGCCGCCAAATGCAAACCCATACTGGACCACTCATCGATGCGCAGCCATCTGGCCAGGGTATTCACCTCTTCAACGAACATACGGTTGGTGACCGTTAGGGCATAAGCTTGTCTTGCCCGGTCCGCATCCCCTTGATTTAAAAAAACAACTGCGCCCGCAGGTAGGCCCATTTGCTGGCGCACCAGGACCTGGATTTGGTTGTCGGTCAGTCCGCCTTGGGGTGCGGGCACAACGGGAGCTCCCCCGCCACCTGCGGCCCCTGCTGGGCCAGGTAAAAGACCCGCCTCCAAATCACCCTGCTGGTCAGCGGCTGACCCCCATGAAAGGGTGGCGCTTAAACTGAGCACAACACCACACATCAAAAGATTTTTTATCACCACAAGCCACCTCCATCCGATTTTCGACAAAGGTGAGCTTGTGGGATAATGATTAACAAAAAATTAACAAGCCTCTGAAATGAGAGGCTTTTGACCTGATTGAAGTGAGCGCCTAGTTGTCCTTCTTCTCAAGATACGTCACGAGTCTGTCCTTGGTGCTGAAAAAGGATCTTGCTTCCACACCATAGATGAACTCTATTCCAGAGCCTTCTAAGTCGCGGTTTGCACTGATGGTGAGCGCCTTCGTATCTGGTCCTGACCCAACGGTTCCTAGATAGATGCCCGTGTGCCCCCCAAGACCCTGGATAGAGGACGCGTTAAAGGTGCGCTCATTATGCACGATGCCCGGGCGCAACAGGTGAGACGCGGGATCCACTATCTTCCCGTGGGGGCGTAGGGTTTTGCGCAAGTTTTCAAGTGTTGACTGGGCTTCTTCGGTGCTGCGCGAGGCAAGCCATGCAGCCTCTTGGGCAGCGTCTAGTTGCTCATCGGGAAAGCCAATGACGTCTTCGCTCAAATAGAGAAGATCCCTTGTGGAGAACACATAGGGGCTCCCCAGATACTTTGCAACAAAAGACGAGCAGTCCTGTGGACCAAAGGCGGCACCTTGGGTGCCATATCTTGTTTCCCAGCGCTGTCCACCAAAGGCGTAGCCGTTATGAATTGTCAGAAGGCCACTGGGCGTTTTGGCGTCACTGAAATAGTACGGGGACGTTTCAAAGCCAGGCACCTCCGTGAGTGTTGGCACGGGTGTGACATGTACGAAGGTGCTGCGGTCAATCCACCCCCCTCCAAATAGGTTATCAAGGCCTGTCAGGTTGGTCTGTTGGTGTTGGATAGACCAAGCGCGAAGCAGGAGTGCCTTGAGGGCGTTTCCTCTTCTGCCATTTGAGTAAATGTGGGTTTCATTGGGAAAAATATTGCAGACTGGAGCGTTGAGGTCATACCCAAATGGCAATTTCTCTTCGAGAAGCAAGTCGAAGAATTCAGTTTGCCTTGCCAAATCAAGGGCATGCTGGGTTACAACACCCATCTTATGGGTGGACAATTGAATGAGGCGTCTTTGCTCATTTTTAGGATCGTTCTTCATGGTTTGTCCGAAGACTTCAAAGAAGCTAGTGTCCGCCTCAAGGCTTGCCACCACTTGCGCCTGAAGGGACGGTGCGTCATGGGGAGCGTCATGTGTTTGCTCAAACCGTGAAACTGCATCGAAAAGCACGCCAAGATCTCTAGAGGTAATCTGCCCATAGCCTAGAGCGTCCTCATGAATCTTTTTAACAGCGGGATTGGACCTCACTGCATTCTCATAAACATGTTCAAAATCACTTGTGTTGATGGCTGGTTGACTGCTTGCAAGGGCGCTCGTCACACACAGCGCGAGGGATAGGGAAGAAAGAACTTTCAACATTTTCTATTGACCACCTTTTTCTGACGAATTGACACACTTAGGTCCTAGAGGAGATGGACCGCGACGTCAACACTAACACGCATGCTTAGGCACACCATGGTGAAAAAGGAGTGTGGATTTTACCGCCAAGGTGTGCTTAAGTGCCAAGAGAGACGTGACACAGGAATACCCCATGGCTGAAGGCGCATTTGTCAAGAAAATCGAAGACTTACAGGACGAAAGTGCCCAACTCCTAACGGGGCGTGCAACGGTACCGGCCCTGGAGGAAATCCTCTATCACCCCTTCCCTCTTTTGGATCATGGTTTTGTGCGCGTTGTGGATTATATGGGCGATGATAACGCCATTGTGCAAGCGGCGCGTGTGTCCTACGGGCGTGGTACAAAGAAATCGACCCAGGACAAGGCCCTGATTGCCTATCTCATGCGTCACCGTCATACGACCCCTTTCGAGATGTGTGAAATTAAGTTCCACGTAAAGATGCCTATTTTTGTGGCGCGTCAGTGGCTGCGTCACCGCACGGCCAGTGTGAATGAGTACTCGGCGCGATACTCTATTCTTTCCAAAGAGTTCTACGTACCATCCCTGGAGCATTTGGCACCTCAGTCCTCCATCAACAATCAAGGACGTGAAGGAGCGCTCTCTTCCGCTGAGGCCGCGCGTGTTCTCGATATTTTGCGCTCAGACGCCCAGAGCGCTTATGCGCACTATGAAGAGATGATGAACGCCCGCGAAGACGGAAGCGTCATCGATGAAAACCGTACAGGCATTGCAAGGGAACTTGCGCGCATGAATCTATCTCTCAATTTCTACACGGAATTTTATTGGAAGATTGACCTGCATAATCTTCTTCACTTTATTAGCTTGCGGGCAGACTCCCACGCGCAATACGAAATTCGCGTTTATGCAGAGGAAATGGCCCGTATCGTTGAGAAGTGGACGCCCTTTGCCCATGAGGCCTTCACAAACTACCGCATGAACGCAACAACGCTTTCTGGCGGCGCCTGGCAAGTAGTCCAACGGATGCTTCGCGGTGAGAAGGTTTCCCAAGAAGACTCAGGCCTTGGGGCACGCGAGTGGCGTGAGCTCATGGAACAAATTGAAAAGTAAGATATAAAAAATTATAACATATAAAAACTGGCAGGGAAAAATGACACATAAAAATCCATTTGGCGCGTCCACTGGACGCACGTCCTTGAATATTGAGAAAGAAGACGCTGTTCTAATTCTTAAAAAAGAGGGAGAACTTGACTTCATCTTTCCTGAAATGGAGGAAGATTTTGTGCCTGAGAATGCCCTAATGGCAGCAGCCATGGCATACGCCCTTGAGGATGATGATCTTTACGAGAAAATCAGAAACGCGTTTTTGGCCTCCATGTACCCGCACTTAGCATACGGCGCAAAAAACGATAACAGCGATAAAGTTTCAAGGAACTAATAAGTTATTTTTGTTCTGAGTCTTTAACGGCGCCTTCTGGATTTTCTTTTTCTTGAGGTAAAATCCAACTTATTGCCGCCTGTAAAACGTTATCCTGGGATCCATCGTTATCTGCCACCGGTTCATCGGGCTGAAGCAGCCCTGCCCCGCCCTCCAACTGAAGGGAGGCCTCCTTAAGCAGAAGCGTGTGCCCGGACCCAAGGGGATATTCCTTGAGAACATAGGGCATCCCTTGGGTCGCCTGACCGAAGGTGCGCACATTGGTGTTTGTTGAAAGGAGCATTACAAGAGCCTCCCCAGCCATGCGCGTTTGGGGGCCGTGGAGCACGGCAACGGGCATATTTGGGCGCAGAGGCACGTTCATGCTTGGTGTAAAGGGAATGAGGGTGCGCAGCTCCCCGCTGCACAGGTACAGCCGCTTTGCTTGTTTCCCCATAAGGGCAGTGACCGTTGAAAGCATCTCTTGGGACATGTATCCCGATGCGTCCCGTGCATCAATGATCCAACCTGCAAGGGGGCGCCTGGCCATGCGTATAAAAAGCGGACCAAGACTGCGGTAAAACTGTTTTTCGACTGCAAGGTCGCCTTCAAGGGGGGGAAGGTACAAGTATCCAATACCTCCGTCGAGAATACGGGCGACAGCGCGCGCACGTACGTTTTTCTTGGGCGTAAGGGGCGGCGCTAAATAGACGCCGCTTAAGTGGGCACTTTTAATAGCGTCCTCAAGAACGCTTCGCAGATCTTTCATGGGATAGGCGGATAGAAAACGCTCTTTTTCCTGATGCCAGTTATGAAGGCCTGACAAATTTGCTTGGGTCTCTATGATCTCGAGACCGCGCACAAGCACCTCTTTGTTGGGGTCTTGGCTTGCCTGCGCGCAGGAAAAATCAAGCAGTGCCAGAGATCCAGCCACCACCCAAAACGCGGTCCTGCGCATAAAACACACAAGCTTGTCCAAGAGCCACTCCATACTCGGGATTGTCCAAAGTTATCATGGCGCGGGACGCGTCATTTCTCAAGAGAACAGTTGCAGGAACTGCTTCCTGGGCGGAGCGAATTTTGACCCAAATACGGTGGGCTTCCCCCTCCTCACCCAGCCAATTCACTCCCTCAAGATTCAGGTGAGTGCGTCCCAGGGACTCTTTTTCACCCACGATCACCTTTTTTTGAATCGGATCTATGTGAACCACATAGAGGGGCTCACCCGTTGGAGAAGACACACCAAGGCCACGCCTTTGGCCAATTGTGTAGTGGATCGTGCCCGCGTGTTCGCCTAAAACTTGGCCATTTGTGTGGACAATCTCGCCTGGCTCCTTGGTGCCGGGGCGCAGACGTTCGACTAAACTTGCATAATCTCCATCGGGCACAAAGCAAATATCCTGGCTATCAGGCTTATCGGCAACTTCCAGTCCAAATCGCCTTGCGTGGGCGCGCGTTTCATCCTTAGAAAGACCACCCACAGGGAAATGCAGCATAGCGAGCTGATGGGGTGTTGTTGCAAAGAGAAAATAGCTCTGGTCGCGCTTATGATCAGCGCCGCGCCAAAGGGCTGGACCTCTATCGGTTTCGACACGTTGGACATAGTGCCCTGTTGCAAGGGCTTGCGCACCAAGGTTCTTGGCAGCCTCAAGCATGTCCACAAATTTGACGCTTTGATTGCACTGTACGCACGGAATAGGCGTGTGACCCTTTGTGTAGCTATCCACAAACTGATCAATCACCGCCTGGCGAAAGCGTGTCTCATAATTGAGAACATAGTGGTGAATGCCGAGCTTCTGGGCAACTTGCGAGGCGTCGTAGATGTCAATACCCGCACAACACGTCTTCCGCTTTCCGTCCACGAATCCGTGGTCGTAAAGCTGCATGGTCATGCCGATGACCTCGTATCCTGCCTCATGCAAAAGCGCAGCCGTTACTGAGCTATCCACGCCTCCCGACATGGCCACCACGACGCGCGCGCCTTTTTCAACGCCATTGAGAAGGAAAGAAGCACTCACGTCTTACGAGAATGCCTCAGCTTGTTTGTCCGACGCTTGCAAAACTTGTGGCGTTGTTCCCTTAAAATAGGCGCCATCAAAGCGGTTCAAGGAATTGGACTGAATCATATTTTTTACTTCGCGCACATAGGATTGCCCGCGTGTTGAATACTGATGAAGGCCTTCCGCAAGCTTGAGAGAGCAGATACGATCGTTCCTGCGACGCAGCTCTGCCCTGATTTTACGCATGGAGCGATAGGCCTCATGTCGGTTGAGATTAAGGACATAATGGTCAACACACTCTTGTAAGGAGTCGTAGGACATCACCTTGTTGGACCTCGACATCATGCCAAAGGTCGAGTTCTTGCCCCTGGCTGCGTGGGATACACCCCAGCCAGATTCAACAACCGCTTGCCCCAAAGCCAAAGAGGGTGGGATCACATCAACACGGTGCTTGAGTTCGTTGATGTTCACAGTCTTAAGGCCGTAGCGCTTGGAAAGCTCACTGAGCCACGTGATGTCTTTTTTACGAATGGCAAAACCGCTGTCCTTCATATGGAGAAGCGCCATAAGACGCTCACGGTCCTCTAGAATCTTCTCGTTTGCCTTCAAAATTAAAGGAAGGTGTGTGCGCAAGAAAAGCGTCTTCTTTTCCCCAAGGCCCGCCTTTGCAAGGTCCGATGGCAAAGAGACAAGCTCTAAGCGTGGCACCGCAAGGTTCGTCTCACCTTTGGGAAGATCAAGTGTGTAATCATGATCCAAGAAGACAGCGCGCAATTCCTTGGCTGTCCCCACTTTAACCTGTGTATGGATCTTCTCGTCCACATGTGCGACCTGGGCCGTCATGTGCGGCGTGTGATTCACTTTTAATTTTTCGCTCAGTCCTAAAACGGTTACGGTCACGACCATAGCACTCACGCTCAGCAAAATTGCAGACGTGCCAAAAGACTTTTTGCCAGAAAAACTCAAAAGATTCATTGTGATGGATGCTCCTGAATTGTTTGGATGAAAGAGTTTAGACAGCCCGTACTTCTTCCACTTCGGGAATGTAGTGACGTAGCATGTTCTCAACTCCCGACTTCAATGTCAAGGTTGAACTTGGGCAGCCGGAGCATGCCCCCTGGAGATGGACATAGACAATGC
Organism: Candidatus Puniceispirillum sp.; assembly: GCA_013822015.1. GTDB lineage: Bacteria > Pseudomonadota > Alphaproteobacteria > Caedimonadales > UBA1908 > JACESU01. Next base: position 44,136 of record PNJU01000002.1, read on the forward strand.
CATCTTCGAAACGGTCAAAAACGATGTCTCCACCGTCTTGGGCCACTGCTGGACGCACACGGGTGTCGAGCAGTTCAATAATATCTTTTTCGATTTGGCTTAAGGACGCCGCATCATAGGTTGGCTTTTGCGCCGGCGCGCCCGCATCGAGCGTTTCCTGGTTGCGACTATAGTAATCCATGATGGCCCCCAGGATATGGGGTCTTAGGAGCGCCCAATCAGCGTCTGCGCTCTTTGTCACGGAAATAAAGTCACCTGACAAGAATACGGACACAACGCCAGCAATGGTCAAAAGCTTTTGGACCAACAGCGGCGCCGTACCAATGTCATCAGGCACATAGGACGCCGTGCCTTGGGCCAGCACCTCACGTCCAGGCAAAAACTTGACGGTTAAGGGATTGGGGGTGTCTTCCGTTTGAATGAACACGCGCACAAAGCTCCTTTTCGTTAACGACAAAGGCACCCTGGCACAAAAAGAAAAGCTTTGTCAAGATAAAGAGGACATTGGGCGCGTGCGTGTATCCCGGAAAATATACTTGACATGTACATTTCCAACCAAAGACGATCCGTAACTTCAATCAACAATATTTAAATTTATCTTCATTTCCAAAAAATACTTAAAATCTAACTGATTAGTGCCTTTTGAGGGCCGCGCTACAGTGTGCGGCCAGCACGCAGAATCCCTCTTGTTGAAGTGCCATTTCACTGATTAATGTAAGGGAGGATTTTTTAACAAAATGGCAGCTTATGAAAAAAAATATGCTCACACTTTCTGCGTCATGCGCGCTTTTAACACTTGGATCTGTGTGCTGGACCCACAGCGCTTTTGGAAGTGCTCAGGAAGAGGGTGAGGCGCCAACGCAAGCCGCCCCCGCCATCAATCCCCTTCCCATCATTGATACGCTTAAGATAGTCCTTGAGGAAATGCGCGCTCAAAAAGAACAAGGTGCCTATGTTGTCGTTCAAAAGAAAAGGCGCTCCGTTGCGAGTGTACGCAGTGAGTTGGACGACTTGAAGATTTTGCTTGCAAACGCCCAGGAGGACCTCACGCTTCTCCTAGACCAGAAGTCTCAGATTTGCGTACTGACATCTGCTTACGTTGATGTGCTCAGTGAGATGGAAGACTCAGATGACGAAGAAGCAGACGCCCTGCGTGACATTATTCAAGGAGTCTACGCGGAGGCAGGCGTTACGTCACGGCGCGTTCTAGAGGAAAAATTAAAAGAAAAACGCGCCCAGATCAACTCACTGAAGCAAAAGTCGACTGCCCGCGAGGCCCTTTTAAAGGATCAGGGGGACACATTCGTGCCCACCCAGGAGGAGGTGTTGGGGTATCTCCAAGAAAGCAAAAAAAATGTTCTAGATCTTGGTAATCCCGCCACTTTAGGCGAGATCACCAAAATCCTGAGGGACGTCTATTGTATTGAGTAACTGTTAGGAGCTCGCGGTCTTTTGAACAGGGAGTGCACCATCACTGCAGCGTAGCGGTGAGGAGGCAACCACACTGCAAGGCGCACTGTAGGGGTCGGGTGATGGCACAAACTCAAGGTCGCCCGGAGGTGACTCATACCCGTCATCCACATAGGTGACGCTGGGGATCGCTGGTGCGGTGAGGACCCTATAGGCCTCCACAAGACGAGGGATAAGGAGCCCTTCGCTGTATTCAGTGGCAAGGGCAAGGGCGTGCTTGCGCCACAAGATGAGGTGTAGATTGATGCTGTCCTTTGGAAAAGCACCAGCCACTTTTTCTAGGGTCTCCAGGTGATTATCCACGAAGTAGAGATCGGTGATCTGAGGCTGAGCATTTTCCAAACGATGCGCATTGGACGCGCGCACAAAGCTCTCAAGATAAGGTGCCTTATTGCCGGGTGCATAGATCCAACCCGGCGTTTGTTTGTAAAAGAGTTTTGACACATGCGGGTTATCTGTGAAGTGCCCACTCCAATCAAGACCTTGCTTTGTCAGGTGATCAACCTTGTTTGGGTGAGGATGCAGTCCTGTGCACACAAAGGTCTCAACCCCACGCTCCCACAAACTTTTGTTAAGCCCAGGTAAAGCCTCGTCCACAAGCTCAAAGTGCGGCGGCGTATAGCGCAGCAGTGTAACGCAAAAACCCGGAAATGCCTCAGCTTGGCCCAAGAAAAGCCCTTGGCTGATGGCCTGCGTGCCGGCAAGGCGCCAGTATGCTTGGTGCTCCCGGTCCATCTCAAAGTCATAAAGGTCGCGGGTTTTGCTCGTGACCAAAGTGTTATCACTATCCCAGGCGCACACAGACCCCTTCTTGGCTGACCCTAGGATGGCCTGCAACTCCTCAAATGTTTCTGCGACACGAATACTAAACGGTGAGTTGCATGGTGTCTGTGACGCATGAGATGCGCCATCGTAAATGATCTCAAGTGAAGCGACATCTTTCTCTTCTTGAGCACTTGCCATCAACGAACAAAAGGAAAGCAAAAAGTAAAAAATATGTAAAACATGTTTCATTATAATTATCCCTAGTAAATATATCGCGAAATATTTCAACGCCCCTACACTGTCAATATAAACAATTTAAGCTTCAATGGCAAAAGGCAAAAACCCTTCAAAATCATTTAACAAAAAAATTGCGAAAAAATTCTCTTTATTTTTCCTCACCCATTGTTATCACTTTTCAAATAGATAAACGCATTAAGGTAAGTGGAATTAATACATTTTACTTCAAATTTTAGGCTATTGTTAATATTAAATTAAAATACTCTTAATACTCGTTCCTTAGACTGGATTCTCCATATGCCAGGGTTTTGTGAAATGAATGGCATTGCAACAGGGAGAATCAACAATGAAAAGAAATCAACTTATTGCTGCGTGTTTGGGATCTGTATTTTGCCTTGCAACGCAATCTTGGTCCACAGCCGCGGTTGCAGGACAAATTGCTGCAGCAGAGCTTAAAGATACAGATCTGATCGCGGCAATTGACAAGCTTGCCCCTGCGTATACACGCGCAACAGCAGATCCCATTGACATTGCAGCAATTGATTCTGGGTTGGAAAACTACAACGGCGCAACTTATGTTGTGGGATCCACATCACTTCCTATTACGGCCGCTTTTGATACAGCATCAAAAACACTTACCGTTCTTTCCTCCAGAGCGGGAGCGTGGCGCACATATTCGCTGGTACTGACAGGGCCTTGGAATGCGACGACAACGCTCAATGTCCCTGAGACAGTGCGCGACGGTGGCGCTGCTGCAAGCCCGGAGAACTTCAATGTTATCCTTACAAAGGGTACTGGCACGCCGCCTGATTTGACAGCTGACGCCCTTGGTGCCTGGATGGCAAAGTGCAACATAACAGGCAGCCTTGGAAATACATCGACAGGTGTTGCACTCACATCAACCGCCGCGGCCATCACTGGTTGGTCCTTTAAAGGGTACTTTTCTGACAACGGAGGAACGGCTCAAGCTGCAAGTCTAGATCCAATTGGCATTACAGTTCCACTTACAGTCACAAAGCCAGGCACGACCACTGGAACCACCATTGTCTCAAACGTGACTGGACTTAATGCATGGAACGTAACCACCTCGGACGGTAATGCGAAGCGGTTAACCTTCAATATTACTGGTGGATTATCCATCGATATGGACTTTTATCCTGGGACTTTTGGCCGCTCCGCAAGCATTTCAGCGGGGCTTGTTAATTCCTTTGCACTTATGCCTAAAAGACTGGATCAAAGGACTGGTGTGGTAGGCTTCAAAAATGATCTCGCAGCAGCAGTTAATAAGTGTTTGGGCATGATCGCCTCCCCTGCTCCAGCTTCTGTACAGGCTGGTCTTGTCAAAATCGCGGCCGACGCTTTGAACGCAGCAAATACAACAGCTGCTGACACGCCAACAACAGCTGACACAAACAAGCTCGGCATCACAGGTCTTGCAACCCCTGCTTTGGCTTCTGTCACATGGGCCACAGACGACACGAAGCTTACGCTCACGGGTGCTTACACAGGGAAGGCTCCACTGACCTTTACTGGTGACTTGGGGGCAGCCACAAGCCTGACATCGGCAAGCACGCCACGTGTTGTTTCTCTAAGCGCCAAAAACGGGGATACTGTGGGCGTTGTATGCTATGACGCAACTGGCTATGACGCATCATCTGCGCCAGCATACCCAACAAAAATCCTGGCCATTGACCTCTACGCTGTTTTGAATGGTGTCGCTGCCATTACGACCCTCACAACAGCTGAGGCGGTTACGGCATCCCAATCCTAATTTCAAAACATCGGCTAAAAAACTCAGCCCCTCCTTGTTTCAAGGAGGGGCTTTCTTTTGCGCGTAAAAGGCTGACCACAGCGCATGTTCAATGAAGTCACAAAAAAGGCAGGTCTCAAGCCGCGCATCGCCTAACGCTATGAAAGCGAGTGTGCTTATCGCCAAGCCTGAGGCTGTGCGACTTTCAAAGGGTGTGCACGATATGTGCCACGGGCGCATCTCGGGGGCGATAGTTGAATTTGTCACCCTATTTTAAAAAAACATTCGCTATATTTTTCTTTTCAAGCGACTGGGCGCCATGGTAGGCCTTGGTGAGACACACGAAAACATAGAGGCTTTTTTGTCTTTACTCATCAAAATTGAGAACACAATCTCCCAGCGCAGCGCCCAGGTTCTTTTAGTGCTTTTGGCGTACTTCTCCTTTGTGGACCACATTCCTATTGCGTGGCAGCAGGGATTCCTCACCTTCAGTACCCTCATCAAAGACTGTCTGATGTGGGTGATTCCAGCGGCGGTGACCTTTTTTATTGCCGCCACCATTCGGTCCTTTGAGCGGCGCGCGCCTGTGCTCATTCTCAGTCTCTTAGTGTTTGAAATTTGCTCCAATGTCTTAAGTGTGACTTACGGGGCGGCGTGCGCCGGACTTTCCCAGTCCTTCGTGACCCTTGCGCCCATTTCAGATTCTGGCGCTTCACTTCCCCTCTTGTGGCGCCTTGGCGTTAAGATCCCGTCTTGGTGGGCAGCGGATAAAGGGGCGATTTTGGGTGTGACCCTGGGACTTGTGACGGCCTTTGCGCGCACCCCGCACCTTGACGAGGCGCTCAAGCGCGGCGCACACTTTTTTACCACACTCCTTACGAAGGGATTTGCACGTCTCATCCCTCTCTTTGTATTGGGGTTTGTCGCCCAGATGTATCATAAGGGCTTAGTGGCTCAGCTATCGTCCTTTGCGCCTCTTCTCATCGCCCTGGTCATCTTTATTGTGCTTTATGTAAGCTTCTTGTTCCTTGTGAGCGCGGCCGGTGTACGCAACTGGTGGTCCCATGTGCGCAACCTCTTGCCGGCCGGCGCCATTGCGCTCACATCTGGATGCAGCCTGTCCACTATGCCCTGGACGATTAAGGGCGCTGCCAAAAACATGGAAAGTCCTGAGCTTGCCCAGGCGGTCATTCCCGCCACCACCAATTTCCAGCAAATTGGGGACGCCATCGCCAATGCCTTCTTTTGCTTCTTGATCTACACCCACTTCATGGGGCACACACCGAGCGTGAGTGTGTGGAGCATTTTTACCGTGGCCTTTGTCATGGGGCGCTTTGCGGCGACAGCCATGCTGGGCGGAGCGATCTTTGTGATGCTGCCCATCTATATCAAGTATTTGAATTTCAATGCTGAAATGGTGACCCTGATCTTGGCACTCAATGTGCTGTTTGATCCCATTATCACCAGCAGCAATGTGATGGCTAACGGTGCGTTGTGCCGGGTCTTTGAGCGCGCGTGGCAAAGAGTGCAGCGCTTTGCTGGTGCAAAGGCCGCACCCTCCCTGTCCTAGTGGTGGAGAAAAACGGGGATCTTCGCACCCGCCATCAGTTTCTTTGTGCATGAACCAAAGAACAGCTCCCGGAAGAAGGAGTGGCTAAAGCCGCCCATCACAAGCATGTTTGCCTGCACGTCCTTGGCTGCACTCAGGATCAGCTCGCCCCTGTTACCGGCTGCGTGAATGGGGCGCGCCGACGCCTTGACGCCGTACAGCCCGCACATACGCACGCCGCGCTCAGCGATAATGGTGGCAAGCTCCTCATCCTCATGAATGGAGAGAACCTCTACCTCATCCCCCATGGCAAGCCCCAAAAGTAGGAACATATGAAGCGCACGAGATGATTGCAGGGAATTATCAAGGGCCACGAGAATCTTGCCGCCCTTGGCGGGATTTTCAGGAATAATCATCAGCGGACGTGGGTTGTCCCTGGCCACATGGCGCACGGTCATATCACTGTCCTCATCAAGGTCAAAGTGGAAGTCCGTTGTTTTTCCAATAACGATCAAGTCATGCTCATGGGAAAGGCGCTCGATTTCCGTTGCGGGAAAGCCTTCCGCCTCAACGGCTTCAACATTGATGCCGTGAACCTTGGCTTCATGGGCAAAGTCTTCAAGCAAATGGACCACTTGCTCTTGGGAGTGTTCAATCATGGCCTCATCGCGCTGGAGCTTAAAGGCGGCTCCTCCAATGGGCTCAGGTTGGGCGGCTGTAATCCAAGGTGTATCCAAAACACCAATGGCTGTCATACCCGCATTGGTTGCCTTAGAAAGACGAAGGGCGTACTCACGCGCGGCAGCGCCTGCGGGAGATCCATCAAGAACGAGTAGAATTTTTTTGATCATAGTGCCTCCTTTGTTTTTACGGGGCTCCACAAAAAGCCCCTTCTCAAATCCCTTGTTCATCAAGAAGTTGCCACGAATCCACCTCTTCCACAAGAGCCTTGTTAGGCGGACTTCTTGATGTAACTTTCCTCCACAGCCTTAAATAGCGCCGTGATATTGCCTTCACCAAACCCCCGTTTTTCATGGCGCTCAATGACTTCGATGAAAAAAGGACCCAGCACATTTTGGGTGAATGTTTGGGCAAGATAGGCGTCCTCACCTTTGGCTTTTTCAAGCAGAAGCCCCGCTTTTTGAAACCGCTCTTTATCTTGGGGAGCGAGGCGACCTTGACTTACGAGGGTATCGTAATAGGATTTTGGCACGTCAACAAAGGTGACTCCTTCACCCCTTAGCGCGTCCAGGGTTTGGTGCAGGGTGTTTGTGGCAAAAGCCAAATGTTGCACCCCTGCTCCGCCGGCCTCCTCAAGGTACTGACTAATCTGGGAATGAGGGTCCTGGGATGTGCTCAAGACAACGGAGAACATTGCGCAGCGACTTTCAAAGGGCGCGCAGGTAAATGAGGTTTTGTTTCCTTCAATATGAAAAGGGTCTTGGGCGCTCAGCTCCAAATGCGCCTGGCACCACGCGCCCATTTCATGCTTTTGCGACTCAAAGACATTAATGGCCACATGATCAATGTGCGTAAAGAGCGGTTCATCTGACTTTTGGTCCACGATGTGCTGATCGCGCCAAGTCTGCCAAGCGACGGGATCCATGAAGAAAAAGCTAAGTCCAATAGGACTTACGAGATCTTGGGCCACATCAAAGGGAGATAAGACGGCGTTTTTGTGCGCGCCCAAGATACCCACCCGTGTCATAACAGTGTCGAGTAAGGGCGTCAGGTCCGGTGGTGCAAACAAGCGTGGCTTCACGTAAAGGCACAGGCTGCCCTGGGTCAGAATATGCGCGTTGCTCGGGAGGGCATTGCAGGGGGTCCTATGAAAGCCAAATCGCTCAAAGAGCACAACAACGTCTTGGGGTTTTTGCGTTTCTATCTGAATAAAAAACCCCTGCCACAGCCCCGAATTCTCCATTATATTCCCTCCGCATTGCCTCTTATATGGCATAAACTTTTCACCACTTATGGCAATATCACGTCCCATTGTAAAGACGCACATCACTCCAAACACGCAAGAAAATAAGGAGGATTGTGCGTTGACTCTTCACCCATATGGGATAAAATGCCCTATTATTTTCATATCACTTGGAGATCTGTGGTGCAGTTTCCCACTTGGAAGGCCATTCTCATTATTGTTGTATCGATTGTGGGTTCTCTTTTTGCGATCCCGTCGTTTTTGTCCCCTAAAGCCCTTGACGAACTTCCTTCATGGATGCCGCGCTCCCAGGTAAGTCTGGGCCTTGATCTACAAGGTGGCTCTCACATTCTGTTGGAGGTGGATGTGGCTGCCGGCATTAAAGACCGCCTGAATGTGACCATACCAGACGTGCGTCGCGCGCTGCGCAAGGAGAATATCGGGTACACGGCTTTGGCGCTGCGCGGCGAAGCCCTTCACTTGCACCTGCGTGATGTGGCGGATCGTGAAAAGGCTATTAAGACGCTGCGCGCCATTGATCGCACCTTCACCGTTGAGGCAACGCCACAGGGTGAAATTACCCTTGGCTACAGCCCGGACGCCATGAAGGAAATCAAGAAGAACCTCCTTGATCGCTCCCTTGAAATTGTTAGCCGCCGTATCAACGAGCTTGGTACGAAAGAGCCCAATATCCAACGCCAAGGAGATGACCGCATTATTGTTCAGCTTCCTGGTGTTCAAGATCCAAGCCATGTAAAGGAGCTTCTAGGACAAACGGCTAAGCTCACCTTCCGCATGGTCAACGCCAAAATGCCCTATGTGGACAACCCGCGCGCAAGCATCCCCCTTGGCACAGAGATCCTCGAGGACAAAGACGGAAAAGGCGTATACTACGTCGTTGATAAGCAAGTGCTTCTGACCGGTGAAAACCTGGTGGACGCCCAAACAAGCTTTGACGAGTACGGTGCGCCACAGGTTGCCTTCCGCCTTGACACCAAGGGTGGGCGTAAGTTTGCAGAGGTCACAACCAACCACGTGGGCGAACCCTTTGCCATTATCCTTGATAAAAAGGTTTTGAGCGCGCCGCGCATCAACGGCCCCATCCCTGGGGGAAGCGGCGTGATTACCGGTAACTTTACGGCCCAAGAGGTCCATGACTTGGCCCTTCTCATGCGCGCTGGCGCCCTGCCCGCCCCCTTGACTGTCATTGAGGAGCGTACCGTTGGTCCAGACCTAGGTGCCGACTCCATTGAGGCCGGTAAGATCGCAACGGTGGCTTCCGTGGCGCTCGTGGCGGTCTTTATGGTCATCCTTTACATGTTCTTCGGACTTGTTGCCAACGTTGCCCTTGTGCTCAACCTGATTCTCCTTATGGGGGGGCTTGCTGTGACGGGATCTACCCTGACCCTTCCAGGTATTGCCGGTATTGCCCTTACCCTTGGCATGGCCGTTGACGCCAACGTTCTGATCTTTGAGCGCATCAAGGAAGAGCTGCGCGGCGGCAAGAAAGCGCGCGCTGCCATTGACGCGGGGTACGAGCGCGCCATGGAGACCATTGTTGACTCCAACATCACAACGCTTTTTGGTGCAGCAGCCCTTTACATTTTTGGCTCAGGACCCATCCGCGGCTTTGGGGTGACCCTTGCCCTTGGTATTGTGATTTCCATGTTTACGGCCATTAGCCTGACGCGCCTCATTGTTGAGGCCTGGATGGCATGGCGCCGCCCCCAAACACTTTCGATCTAGAGAAGGACACGCCCCATGAAAGGTATTCAAATCGTCCCTTATAACACCAAAATTGACTTCGTCGGTAAGCGGTGGGTTGGGTATATCGTGGCCATTTGTATTGTGCTTGGCACAGCTGTCAGCCTCATGACAAAAGGCCTGAACCTCGGCATCGACTTTCGCGGAGGTATCCTCTTAGAGGTGCGCCTACCGGAAGCACCGGATCTGGCCAAACTACGTACTCAGATGAACGACCTTGGACTTGGCGATGTGAAGCTTCAAAGCATTGGCAATGACCCCCGTGATATCCTGATGCGCCTTGAGCGCCAGAAGGGTGCCGAAGACGCACAGGGGCATGCTGTCGCCAAAATCAAGGAAAGTCTTGGCTCGAAGGTGGATTATCGCCGTGTGGAGACCGTGGGACCAAAGGTCAGTGATGATCTGATTCACAGTGGTCTGATGGCGACTGTCATGGCGCTAGGTCTTATGCTTGTGTATATCTGGTTCCGGTTCGAGTGGCAGTTTGGCGTGTGCGGTGTGATCGCCCTCGTCCATGACGCCATTGCGGTGATTGGCTTTTACGCTATCTCAGGCCTTGAGTTCAGTGAAGGGGCCCTGGCGGCGATTTTGACCACCGTTGGTTACTCCATCAATGACACGGTTGTGATCTATGACCGTCTGCGCGAAAATCTGCGCAAGTACAAGAAAACCTCAGTTGCTGAGATCATGAACCTCAGTATGAACGAGACCCTCTCACGAACGGTTTTGACATCCAGCACCACCATCTTGGCGCTTTTTGCTCTCTACTGGTTGGGAGGCCCTGTCATTGAAGCCTTTAGCCTGCCCATTTTGGTGGGTATCTTAGTGGGTACACTCTCATCCATTTTCTTGTCCGTGACACTTCTTTTGAACTTTGACATCCGTGCCCATCTTCAAAAGAAGGAAGAAGAAGCGGCCCAAGCCGACGCCCAAGCATAAAGAAAGGAATAAAACCGTGACGCTTACCTCATTCAAATCAGCGTTTCTCCACGAATCCCTGGAGCGCGGTTTTATCCACCAAGGGACAGACATGGACCTTTTGGACGACCTTATGTCCAAGGGGCCTATTGTGGCTTATCTTGGGTTCGACATGACCGCCAGAAGCCTCCACGTGGGCTCACTTTTGCAAATCATGTGGTTGCGCCTTTTGCAAAAGACTGGTCACAAGCCTGTGGTGCTTTTGGGTGATGGTACAACGCGCATTGGGGATCCTTCCTTTAAGGACGCCTCACGCCCCATGATTTCTGAAGAAGAGATTGAGCTTAACGCTGCCGGTATCGGCCAAGTATTTGCCAAGTACCTCTCCTTTGGAGGCGGACCCACGGACGCCGTGACTGTGCGCAACTACAGTTGGCTCAAGGATCTCAATTACCTCGATTTTTTGGACAAGTACGGGCGACATTTTTCCGTCAACCGGATGCTTTCCTTTGACAGCGTGAAGCTGCGCATGGAGCGGGAGCAGAACCTTAGCTTCCTGGAGTTCAACTACATGATCCTCCAGGCTTACGACTTCTTAGCGCTCCACCGCTCCCATGGATGCATTTTGCAGCTGGGAGGGAGCGATCAGTGGGGCAATATCCTCAACGGTGTGGAGCTTATCCGCCGCTTGTCAGATGGCCAGGGTTTTGGCCTGACATCGCCCCTTGTGACAACGGCCTCAGGTCAAAAGATGGGGAAGACGTCCCAGGGCGCTGTATGGCTCAACGCAGATATGCGCTCTCCCTTCGAGTATTGGCAGTTCTGGCGCAATACCCAGGACGCGGACGTTGAGCGCTTCTTAGGCCTATTTACAGAACTTCCCATGGATGAGGTCGCGCGCCTCGCTGCTCTGCAAGGCGCCGAGATTAATGAGGCCAAGAAAATCCTTGCCGATGAAGCTACGCGCCTGTGCCACGGGGACGCAGCGCTTCAACAAGCGCAAGAAACCGCTAAAGGACTTTTTGAGGACAAATCAGCCTCCCTTGACGCCCTGCCCCGCCACATGGTCTCCCGGGCACAGCTTTCACAAGGGCTCTTGCTCATCGACCTTTTTGTGGCAACGGGTCTTGCCCAAAGTAAAGGTGAGGCCAGGCGCCTCATTCGCGGCCAAGGCGCGCGCCTCAACGAGGTGGTCATCACCAATGAGGAAGCGTATTTGCTAGAAAGTGACATTCAAGACGCCGTCGCCAAGCTCTCTAGTGGACGCAAGCGTCACGCTCTGGTATGTGTGTCGTAAGTTCCTTATGGGATAACGCGCACCCATGCTGATCATCCAGAAGTTCGGAGGCACCTCCGTTGCGACCCCTGCCCTCATTCAAAAATGCGCGGCCCACGCGCAAAAAGAAATTTTAAAGGGTAACAAGGTCGTGGTGGTTGTCTCCGCCATGGCCGGTGTCACCGATCAGCTAGACGCCTATGTGCGCGAGATTTCCCTTGCCCCCAGCATGCGTGAGTACGACGTTGTGGTCTCTTCAGGCGAGCAGGTCACATGTGGCCTCATGGCCATAGCGCTGCGCGCCATGGGGCTTCCTGCCGTCTCAAACCTTGGCTGGCAAGTGCCCGTGCGCACCTGTGCAACCTTTGGCCACAGCCGCATTGAAGGCGTTGACCCAGCCGGCTTAGAAGACGCCCTGTCCCAAGGACTCATTCCCGTTGTGGCGGGCTTTCAAGGTGTGACCGCGGATAATGAGCTGACAACCTTCGGGCGAGGAGGCTCGGACATCACGGCCGTGGCGCTGGCCGTCGCCCTCAAAGCAGATCGCTGCGACCTTTATAAAGACGTACCGGGTATTCTCACCGCAGACCCGCGCCTTGTTCCCCAAGCCCGCCTTATCCCCGTGATGACGGGACAGGAAATGCTGGAGCTGGCTTCCCTTGGCGCCAAAGTCCTTCAGCCACGCGCTGTAGAAATGGCCTTGAATCTGGGAGCGCGCCTGCGTATCTTATCCACCTTTGAGCCTGGACAGGGCACACTGATCGACCTTCAGGAGAAGACCATGGAAAAAGCCCACGTGCGCGCCCTTGTGTGCCAGAAGTCCCAGGCCCATGTGAGCCTGTCCCATGGTGGGCGTGTGAGCGATTTTCTCAAGTCCCTTGAGCGGGCCCATATACCAACAGACATGATTTCCTTTGTGAAAGATGATCTTGTCCTGAGCCTGCCCCAAGATAAAAGCGCACAAGCCGTCAGCCTGCTTGGACAGATCACAAATGCCTCCATCGCGCTTACGGGCGGCCTTGCGAAAGTCTCCCTTGTGGGTAACGGCCTGCGGGCTCACCCAGAGATCTTGCGTACCGTCTTTGATATTCTGGACGAGCGTAAGATTGCCGTTCATGCTTCATGCGTGTCCGAGACACGTATGAGTCTTTTGATTGATGAAGTGTACGCGGAACTTGTCCTGCGTCTGCTTCATACTGCTTTTGACCTAGATAAAGAGGATCCCCATGCCCCACACCTTCAATCAGCTTAACGCCCTGTGGTCACGCGGCCAAGAGTTCCTTGGCACACCTTACGCCATTTTAGGCGGCGCCATGAGTTGGGTTTCTGAGCGGAGTTTAGTCAGCGCCATTTCCAACGCGGGCGGCTTTGGTGTCCTTGCCTGTGGGGCCATGACGCCTGCCCTTTTGGATGAGGAAGTGCGTGCAACAAAAACGCTGACAACCAAACCCTTTGGCGTGAACCTCATCACCCTCCATCCAGACCTTGACGCCCTTATTGACGTATGTATCCGTCATGGCGTGTCACACGTGGTTCTGGCAGGCGGCGTGCCGGCAGCCCCCTCCATTGCGAAGCTGAAGGACGCTGGCATCAAAGTTATCTGCTTTACCCCGACGCTGGCCCTTGGCAAGCGCCTCATCAAGGCGGGAGTAGACGCCCTTGTCATTGAAGGCAGCGAAGCGGGTGGCCACATCGGTCCCGTCTCCACAAGCGTCCTTGCCCAGGAGATCCTGCCCAACCTCCAAGACGTTCCCATCTTTGTGGCCGGCGGCATTGGACGCGGTGAGTGCATGCTGTCTTACCTTGAGATGGGTGCCTCAGGATGCCAGTTGGGCACGCGCTTTGTGTGCGCCCTGGAGTCCCGCGCCCATCCCAACTTCAAGAAAGCCTTCATTCGTGCCAACGCCCGTGACGCGGTTTCGTCAACCCAAATTGACCCGCGCTTTCCCGTGATCCCCGTGCGGGCGCTGGCAAATGAAGGCATGACAACCTTTGCCGCCACACAGCGTGAGATGATCGCAAAAGTGGACAGCGGCGAGATGGAGCTTCAGGAAGCGCAGCTGGCCATTGAGCACTTTTGGGCCGGTGCGCTTCGCCGCGCCGTTGTGGACGGAGACGTCACACACGGCTCCCTCATGGCCGGACAAAGTGTCGGCCTTGTGACTGCAGAAGAGTCCATTGATGATATCATGAAGATGCTCATCGAACAGGCGCGCGCCAAACTGCGCACCCGTCATTAGGCAAACAGAAGGAGCGTTCCATGAAGAGACTGAAGTTTTTTTTCGCTTTGTTATTCTTCACAGGGACCTCCTTCGGCTCTTGCGGTGACGAAATTCTGGGCGCTGACTTGTCACCTGAGCTTTTGGCAAAGCTGCACAGCGACCATATCCACATCACATTCTGGGACTTGCATGAGCTGCTGCCACTGGATGAAATACGCCGCATCCAAAAGGAAAGAGGGGATTGTGCCTCCATGGACGCGATCGAGCGCGCCCATCAAGGGCTGGCCGCCTTGATCGCGGACCAACTCAAAAGCACTCCAGCACCGACCTTCCTTGACATTGATGGGTTCCATGGGGATCTTGCCGGTGCGCTTTTGCCATTCCTGAGCGCAAAGAATGAAGACGGATCTTTTCGCCTGACCCACCTAGGCCTTGATGGCCGCGTCTTTTGCGGGCTTTTTCAAAACCCGGATACCATGTACGCTCTCACGCAAAACACAAACCTAAGAAGTCTGCGCCTTCATAGGTTTTTACCACAAGAATGCTATAGGGGTCTTCAGGCACTCACCTCTCTTGATGAGCTCGATTTATCGTCGACCTACCTTCGGGTTGCTCCAGATCATCACTTCATGCATTACCTCCTGACAGGGTCACTGCTTTCCTTTAAAGCGCCTCAAAGTGCTCACGACGAGCCTGCGCATTTACAGGCATTTCTTCCTGCGCTCTGGCAGGCTGAAGGGATTATCGACGAAAGACGTACCACCCATGGCGCAGAAGCGCAAAGTGCATCTTCTTTACCCCCCTCGTTTAAGCCTCTCCCCCCAATACCCTCAACGATTAGGGAGCTCTAAACAGGATGCTAACCCAGGAACGCTTTGCACGGTTGTATAAAATTGCATTAGCTCTTCAACACAAGGGAGCCTCAGGCGTCAAAAAACATGCCAAGCAGGAGCTGCTTCTCAATACAGATTCATCCGGCCAACCAAGGAAAGTATGCCGTTCATGACGCCCCATGTTATCCTTTCCCTCACCCTTCTGGCCGTTCAGTCTTCCTGCGCTTGGGCGAGCAACTCCGATAAAATCCCCCCAGACGCCTTAGAGGAAGAACACCCTGCACCCGCTACTTTTCATATGAGCGCCACGGATTTAGAGCGCGCTGTCCCAGATCTGTGTATGTTTCGGCGGATGCGAAAAAAGGATCTTGCCTTCTTGGGGCAGCACCATGAGTTTATTAGCACATCACCAATTCATGATGGCTATATAGACGCCAAATTTGCATCTTTATCCCAGCCAGCCTCCATTGATTTGCAGCACCACTCTCCTTCGCTCACGCCCCATTACATACGCTACTTGAAGGCGCAAAATGAAGACGGGTTATTTCCCCTCATCCACCTGGGACTTCCCGCGCTGACCTTTGGTGCCATTTTACACCACCCCGCAGGGCCGGGCGCCCTTCGCCAAAATACCTCGCTCACAAGCGTGCGTGTATACGGCTCTTTGACCACAGACACTCTCCTTTTTCTTGAACATGTGACTCAACTTAGAAACCTAGATCTATCACAAGCAAGACTAACCCTAGAGACGGCGCCCATCCTTTCCTCGTACTTGCAGACCCACCCTGGCCTCACAGCCTTTCAAATGCCACAGCACGCGCCCCAGACATGGATCACCGAAGCAGTTGTGCTTTTTTTACGCTTTGGTTCATATCTTTCTCAAGCACTTCCTCAGAGTGAACAGGCGGCTCCTCTTCGAAGTTTTGGCACCCTTGCACAGAGACTGCCATCCACACTCGTGTGTGCTCATCAACATGTTGACGCCATACGTACTTTTGATGAAAACACGCGCTTAAAAGATCTGAGATTATTAACAGTGCTGCTTGAAAATCTTGATTAGTGCCTTTCTCCTCTGTTGCATTATGAAGCGCCTTAAGTGAGATAAACGCCTGCCAAAGATCCCAGAGCTATGCTAAGAATATTCTCACAAGGCTCACACGCCTCAAATTGTCTGAATCTATACGCCCAAGATACAACGCGTTAGGTTTTAACAATAAACGACGGGAGAATACAAAATGGGTCCAGTCATCTTTGCGCTTGCGCTCTTTACCTGCCTCCAAAATGCCCATGGCTGCGCCATAGACGACGGGGAAGATCGTCTCGCGCTGGCGGCGCGTCCTGCACCTGGGTCGACCCATGATAAAGTCGCGACTTCACTGAGCTCAGATCACATGCATGTCTCGCAAGAAGACATCAGTAATCTTATCTGCGAGCATATCTTCCTTCAACTTCAATGCGGGGGCCTAGGCGCGCCTCAACGATCAATAGAGCTGTCCATATCTACAGACGCGTTAGTCAAACGTACCCTCACACACCTCCTGGCGCGGTCAAAGCCCTCAAGAACTCCTATCTCACTTGATCTTGAGTTTCATCACGAAGAACTTGCCGGTGCTGTTTTGCCGTATTTGTGTGCACAGCGTGAAGAAGAACCCTTCCGATTGACCCATCTTGGGCTTGATGCAGGCGTCCTTTCGTCACTTTCCCAAAACCCAGAGGTCGCCCGGGCCCTTACACCAAACGCAAGTCTTACTCGCCTACGTCTCTATGGCGTGCTTGACACGTGTGATTTTCTCACCCTCTTCCCCCATCTGACCTATCTTGACGCGTCGAGCGTGACGATATCTGACGAGAAAGCAGGGACCCTTGTTGATAAAATTCAAGGGATGACGTCTCTTCGCTCTTTCACAGCACCAAACTCGGAAATGCAAGAAGTGACACAGTCGATCTTTCAAGCTTTAGGGCTCTGCCCGCCCTCCAGCACACATCTGGCTGCTCTCAAACAAATCGAAGAAAATCTGCGTCAGGCAGCCCGGCCTTCACCTCAACTTGGCAAGTCACAAGCGCGCTAGCCGCCACCTAAGAAAAGAAAGCCATTCGCACATCATATAGACCCTCACACCTGTACGTCGAGGCCTTGGCTAAACACATGAAAAAGGATATCTTCATCCTGTGCTTATCTTCAGATTTGAATTTGTCCTAGAACGAAAGCCTGCGTTTTCAGCAAGAATGAGTGACACGAAAGACAAGACTACAGAGAAATTGCATTCCCAAAATAGATTTGGCGCATTCATACGTGGGTTTGGAGGGTTAAATGGTAAAAAAGCGACATCAAAATGTTTGCGGCTTTTATAGTCTCTTCCTTTAGTGCGATGCCCCATATGTCTGCTTCATCAATTCAACCAGTACGCACAGCTTTGTTCTCCTCAACACCCCAAAAATTGTGCAATTTTTATAAAAATTATGGGCTTTTGTTTAAGAGTTGTAGAACAGCAGACATGGAACATTACCCTTCCTTAAATAGTAGCTTATGGATAATAAAAACCCCACCCCACTTATCAGAAAGTAAGTGCTTGGGAGGGTTTATCACATGTCATTTAACCCCAGAATTAAATGAGGGATTCAAATTTATATATGACCCCAAAAAAAGTCTCGTATCCGGACAAGCGTATGTGGCTCAGGAGTTGTACAGCCAAATAGCGTCCATAAACAATGATACTTGGGTTAGCATCGTGCGTCACTCCCCCATAGACGAATTAAAGGAATTCTATAGCGATATTCCTGGGTGGAATATGGAACAACATGGTGCAGGTCCTCGTCATTATGCGGCTGAATATAAAAAAAACGTATTTGAAATATATCCTAACCGTTTAGAAAATTCGTCAAAAATGGAATTTGTGGTAATAGCCCCTGATAGTCGGTATGTTCCACATGGGCGCGAAGACAGTCCCACCGAGGATTTAGACGGAAGACAAATACGATTTTTTCAGTAAGGAAGAGCACAAATGAAAAAAGCCACAAAACCCTTATGCGGCACCTACGTAACTGAGCACCACATCATATGAAGCTGTCCATCGAAGCCTTAGCAAAGCACATTTTGTGCTCGGGAATTGTAAGCACCTTATCTGCATTTTTTTTCGGTGCCCATGCGTGCTTTGGGTCATCGGGCCACAGCGTGCAAGATCCCTTCACTACCCATGACCCTAGATACGCTACTCTGACAGGGAGGGCCTTCCCCACACCTCGCCACATGTGCGAACCGGACACCTTACCATTGCCACAAAAACTCCACGCATACGCCGTTACTGCACTTGAAGAGGCAATCATCATGCAAAGCGCATGGCCTGAGCAATATCATGATGTCATGATGGGATCCTATGAATCCCCTCGCGAGCATGTTGTCTGGGATCTTGTGCTTTTTCTACAAAGACGCAATACCACTGGGACGTGCTTCTTCACACATTTAGAAATCCACGCAGACGCCCTGGATGCCTTAATAGCGCACCAGGATGGTCCCAAAATCTTGCAGGAAAACGCGGGTCTGATTTCTTTGGCACTTTACGGGCAAGCAGGGGAGAATACATATACAGCGCTCAGATACTTTCCCTATTTGAAACGACTAGACTTATCAAAATCACAGTTTCTTTCGTGGACAACGCCGACATTGATAACGTGCATAAGTCATCTGCACGCCCTCCAGTCATTCACGGCGCCAGACCAATTATACGAATACATGATAGTCAACGCTGTCATTGTCGCAAATAGCCCGTGCAGATCTGAGAAACCGCTGTGCGAAGACGCCCTCGGGCACTATCGAACACTTAGGGAGTTGTGCAAAACCATCAACGAAAATCATCGCAAAAGGAGTGCATTCATGCTGACCATGCTCTTAACCGACTTAATGAGCGAGAACTCACAAGATGCGCCATCATAACCACGAAGCCTACACATGATTTTCTCGCCCTTTTCCCTTGATCGCACGCATGTTATAATGCGATCAGCATGCGTATAATGAAAGGCAGGGCAAAAAAATGAAAATACATGAATATCAAGCCAAAGAGCTGTTAAAAGCTTGTGGCGTACCGGTGCTGGCTGGGCGCATTGCCTACACGCCAGAAGAGGCCAAAGAGGCTGCCACCGCACTGGGGGGCAATGTCTGGGTCGTCAAAGCGCAAATCCACGCAGGTGGTCGCGGCAAGGGTGGCGGCATTAAGCTTGCAAAGTCCGTGGACGAAGTCGCCTCTTACGCCAAAGACATGTTGGGGATGCACCTTGTGACACCTCAAACGGGTCCCCAGGGTCAAGAAGTGCGCCGTCTTTATATCGAGCAAGGCTGCGCCCTTGAAAAAGAACTCTATTTCAGCCTTCTTGTTGACCGCGCCACAAGTCGGGTCAGCGCCATTGCGTCCTCCTGTGGTGGCATGGACATTGAAGAAGTTGCAGCCACCATGCCCGATAAGATCATGACCATTGAGATTGATCCGGCCCTTGGACTCATGCCCTACCAAGCACGTAATATTGCCTTTGGCTTGGGGCTGGCGGGTAAGGCCGCCCTGCGCGCCGCCACCCTTTTTGAAGGATGTTACCGCACATTTATGGCCCATGATGCCTCGTTGGTGGAAATCAATCCTGTGGCGGTCACATCAAACGGGGACGTTTACGCCCTTGACGCCAAGGTCACCTTTGAGGAAAACGCCCTTTTCCGTCACGAGTACTTGGAAGAGCTGCGTGACATTACGGAAGAGGATCCAACGGAGCGCGAGGCCTCCAAGCATTCACTCAGCTACATCAAGCTTGACGGCAATATTGGATGCCTCGTCAACGGTGCGGGTCTTGCCATGGCCACCATGGACGTGATCAAGCTTTATGGGGGTGAGCCTGCCAACTTCCTCGACGTGGGAGGAGGCGCGCCGCGTGAGCGTGTAACAACAGCCTTCAAGCTGATCTTGGCCGACAAAAACGTGGAAGGTATCCTCGTGAATATTTTTGGTGGCATTATGCGCTGCGACATCATTGCCGAGGGCATTGTGGCGGCCGCGCGCGATGTGGGCATGACGGTTCCCCTTGTTGTGCGCCTAGAGGGCACAAACGTTGATTTGGGTAAGAAAATTTTGGCCGAGTCTGGTCTTGCCATTATTCCTGCCAATGATTTGGGAGACGCGGCTGCGCGTATTGTGAAAGCTGTGAAGGAGGCCGCCTGATATGTCCGTTTTAATTGATCATACAACGCGCGTTATTTGCCAAGGTTTTACAGGTGCACAAGGGACATTTCACAGCGAGCAAGCCATTGCCTATGGGACGAAAATGGTGGGCGGTGTCACACCCGGCAAAGGGGGGTCCACTCACCTTGATTTGCCTGTCTTTGACACAGTCGCCCAAGCCAGGGAAGCAACACAGTGCGACGCCTCCGTCATTTACGTGCCACCACCCTTTGCGGCGGATGCCATCCTTGAGGCCATTGACGCAGAAGTGCCCCTCATCGTGTGTATCACGGAAGGCATTCCCGTTCTTGATATGGTGAAGGTGAAGGACGCCCTCACCCGCTCAAAGTCCCGCCTCATTGGTCCAAACTGCCCGGGTGTGATCACACCTGGCGCGTGTAAAATCGGGATTATGCCAGGTCACATCCATCAAGCGGGACGAGTTGGTATTGTGTCTCGCTCGGGGACCCTCACCTATGAAGCCGTCTGGCAGACAAGTCAGGTCCATCTGGGCCAGTCCAGCTGCATCGGTATTGGCGGTGATCCCATACCAGGCACAACCTTTGTGGACTGTTTGGAGCTGTTTTTAGCCGATCCCCAATCTGAAGGCATCATCCTCATTGGTGAGATTGGCGGAAGCGCAGAAGAAGAAGCCGCTGATTTTCTCATGCGCTCGAAAACGAAGAAGCCCGTTGTTGGCTTCATTGCGGGTGTGACGGCCCCTCCAGGTCGCCGCATGGGACATGCCGGCGCAATTGTCTCCGGCGGACACGGCACGGCCCAAGGCAAAATGGAAGCCCTGCGCCGGGCGGGCGTTGTGGTGGCGGACTCGCCTGCGGAGCTTGGACGCACCATGCTGGCGGCCTTTGAAAACAAGGTCCCCCACGCAGCAGGAACGCACAAGTAGACGACGGATGTATAGCGAGATCCTGATCGATTTAGGATTGGGAATAGAACCTATGGCGTGTATAAAAGGACACGTACATTGGTGCCCGCCACAAAGAGAGAAAGGACTCGCTATAAAATGACAAGAAGTGCGACAAAGGAGACCACATACGTTATGGCACAACCATCCGAGACCCCCAGCCTAAACGGCGAGTTCCTTGAGGCACTGTATGAAGCGTGGGCCGCAAATCCCGCGTCTGTTGACCCGAGTTGGGCCGCGTACTTTACGGCCTATCCCGAAACCTTTCCGCCGCGCACGGGTGGGCCGAGCTGGACACCAAAGCCCCCTGCCCTAGTGCAGCCTAAGCAGACTGGTGCGCCGCTTGCTCCCACTGACGAGGCCATGCGCCATCTTTTGTGGGGCAGCATTCGGGCGCTGCGTCTGATTCGCGCATACAGGTCAGGTGGACATTTTGCCGCACAGCTTGATCCTCTGGGTATTGAAGGGGGGCGCACCCATCCAGAACTTGACCCAGCCTTTTACGGTTTTACAGCTGACGACATGGATCAAACCTTCGTTCTTGATGGCTCTTTAGGGATTGAAAAAGCAACCCTTCGTGAGATTTTGGACATCCTTAAGCGTACGTACGCCGACACCATTGGCGTTGAGTTCACACACATCCAGAACCCCCAAGAAAAACACTGGATTCAGGAAAGGTGCGAAGCCCGTCACGCAAGCCTTACAGCAGATGAGAAAAAAGCGGCTCTTTTGTCTCTCACACGTGCGGAAGGCTTTGAGCGCTTTCTGGCCATTAAATATCCTGGCGCCAAGCGCTTCGGTCTGGAGGGAGGCGAAAGCCTGATCCCCGCCCTTGAAACCCTTTTTGAGGTGTCTGCAGCCAACGGTGTGCGTGAGGTTGTGCTGGGCATGCCCCATCGTGGTCGCCTCAATGTTTTGACCAACATTTTGGGCAAAGCGCCGCGCATTATCTTTTCTGAGTTTCAGGGGAAATCTGCCACGCCTGAAGACGTGCAAGGATCCGGTGATGTGAAGTACCACTTAGGAGCTTCTTCCGAACGCTCCTTCGGTGGGCAAACCTTGAAACTATCTTTAACCGCCAACCCTTCCCACCTTGAGGCCGTCAACCCTGTGGTTGTGGGGAAGGTGCGCGCCAAGCAACAACAGCGCGCTGACACGGCGCGTAAAGAGGTCATGGGCGTGCTCCTGCACGGCGACGCAGCCTTTGCTGGCCAAGGCCTTGTGGCAGAGACCCTTCTTTTGTCCGACCTTGCGGGCTACCGCACGGGTGGCACAATCCACTTTATTGTGAACAACCAGATTGGGTTCACAACCTCCCCCAATAAGTCACGCTCCTCACCCTACAGCTCCGACGTGGCGAAAATGGTGCAGGCGCCCGTCTTCCATGTGAACGGTGATGATGTGGAGGCCGTGATCTGGGTGTCACGCCTGGCCGCCGAATACCGTCAAACATTCCACCGCGATGTGGTCATTGACATGTTCTGCTATCGCCGCCATGGCCACAACGAGATGGATGAGCCTTCCTTTACCCAACCTCTTATGTACGCGGCCATTGCCAAAAAGCCCACAACGCGCACGCTGTACGCCCAGGCGCTTGCCAGCCAAGGCGTCATCACACAAGAGGCGGCGCAAACAGCGCTCGATGACAACCACGCGGCCCTTCAAAGCGAGTTTGACGCGGCTTCCTCCTTTACATCCTCTAAGGCGGACTGGCTGGAGGGTGTATGGTCGGGCATTACTCAAAAGTGGCCCGAGGGTACTGAGCCCGAGACAGGTCTTTCCATGGAAGTCTTGCGCGCCCTTGGTAAGGAGCTCGTCGTGATTCCTGGTGACTTTGCCCTCAATGATAAACTTGCCCGCCTGTTTAAGACCAAGGAGCAAATGTTTACTTCAGGTGAAGGATTTGACTGGGCGACCGGTGAGGCCCTCGCATTTGGCGGCCTTTTGAAGGAAGGGTTTTCTGTGCGGCTGAGCGGTCAAGACTCAGGACGCGGGACTTTCTCCCACCGCCACGCGGTCTTGGTTGACCAAAAAAATGATGCAACCTACGTCCCCCTTGCCCATCTTGTGGACGCCAAAGGGCGTATTGAGATTGTAGACAGCCCCCTGGCGGAGGCGTCTGTCCTTGGATACGA
This sequence comes from Candidatus Puniceispirillum sp., assembly GCA_013822015.1. GTDB lineage: Bacteria > Pseudomonadota > Alphaproteobacteria > Caedimonadales > UBA1908 > JACESU01. Next base: position 67,102 of record PNJU01000002.1, read on the forward strand.
GCTTGGATATACACTGGCGGATCCCCAGGCTTTGGTTATGTGGGAGGCGCAGTTTGGTGACTTCGCCAACGGCGCTCAAGTCATCTTTGACCAGTTTATTGCGGCGGGTGAGGCCAAGTGGCTGCGCCTATCTGGTCTTGTCATGCTCTTGCCCCATGGATATGAGGGCCAGGGGCCTGAGCACTCCTCAGCGCGCCTTGAGCGCTATCTCCAGGCCTGTGCCCAGGACAACCTGATTGTGGCTAACTGCTCCACCCCCGCCAGTTATTTCCACATCCTGCGACGCCAACTGCACCGCCCCGTGCGCAAGCCACTCATCATCATGACACCAAAGTCTCTCCTGCGTGATAAGCGTGCGGCGTCCGCCCTTGCGGACTTTGGACCAGGCACCGCCTTCCAACCCATTATCGCCGACCCACGCATGGATAAGATTCAACCCGCAAAAGTAAAGCGTATTATCATGTGCTCTGGTAAGGTATATTATGAGCTCATGGACGCCCTTACGGCCTCGAAAAATAACGAGATTCTGGTCCTGCGTCAGGAGCAGTTCTATCCCTATCCTGAGGCGCTCCTTGTGAAGATGCTTGCGCCTTACAAAGCGGCAGACGTCGTGTGGTGCCAAGAGGAGCCGGAAAACATGGGCGCATGGCACTTCATTGACAGGCGCTTGGAGAAAGTCCTTGTGGCCGCCCACTTTAAAAATCCGCGTCCGCGCTATGTGGGACGCCCGGAGGCTGCCGCGACCGCGGCGGGCCTCTTGTCCCGCCACAAAGCGGAAGAAGAGCGTTTTATTCAAGAAGCAATACGCTTGTTGTAAAGTTATATAAGAAGGAGCATTCAAAACCATGGTAAACGCCGTTAAAGTTCCCCCCCTAGGAGAATCCGTGACCGAGGCCACCGTTGCAAAGTGGCTGAAAAAAGTTGGGGAAATGGTCAAGGCCGACGAAACCCTTCTTGAGCTTGAAACGGATAAGGTGACCTTGGAGGTGAACGCACCCGTGACGGGCGTCTTGACAAGTGTGTCTGCTGCAGAAGGCGCAACGGTGGGCGTGGGAGACTTACTGGGTGAGCTTGACGCCAGCGCCACCGCGTCTGCGCCACAGGCTGCAGCCGCACCAGCACCTGCCCCCGTGGCACCAGCGCCCCAAGCAGCACCTGTGAGTGCCCCTGCCCCCATTGCAGCATCTCCAACGGCGCCAACGGCTGCTTCTCTCGATCCAAAGCTTTCGCCAGCTGTGCGTAAAATCGCCGAAGAAAATGCGCTGAACCTGAGCGCCATAGCAGGCAGCGGCAAAGACGGGCGCCTCATTAAGGGGGATGTGCTTCAAGCGGTGGCAAGTGGCGCAGCGCCTTCCGTGAGCCCCTCAGTATCTGTGGCAAACGTCGCCCAAGGCCCCCTTGAAGAGCGCGTGAAGATGTCACGCCTGCGCCAACGTATTGCCGTGCGCTTGAAGGAAGCCCAAAATACCGCCGCCATGCTGACGACCTTTAACGAGATTGACATGGGCGCCGTCATGGCCACCCGCAAGCGATACCAGGAAGCTTTCGAGAAGAAGCATGGCGTAAAGCTTGGATTTATGTCCTTCTTTACAAAGGCCTGTGTTTTGGCTCTCAAAGAGATCCCAGCCATTAACGCCGAGATCCAGGGTGACGAAATTGTCTATAAGAACTATTACGATATCAGCGTGGCTGTGTCCTCGCCCCAGGGTCTAGTTGTGCCCGTTGTGCGCGGCGCAGATCACATGAGCTTTGCCGATGTTGAGAAAACCATTGGACTTTTGGGACGCAAGGCAAAGGACGGCAAACTGTCCATGGAAGACATGACAGGCGGCACATTTACTATCACCAATGGCGGTATCTTTGGCTCTCTCATGTCGACCCCCATCCTCAATCCTCCCCAGTCAGGTATTCTGGGCATGCATAAGATTGAAGAGCGTCCCCGGGTTATTGACGGCAAAATTGAGATTCGCCCCATGATGTATGTGGCCCTGAGTTACGACCACCGTTTGGTGGATGGCCGTGAGGCTGTGACTTTCCTCGTGCGGGTGAAAGAGTGCATTGAAGACCCAGAGCGCCTTCTCCTCGACATCTAACAAAAAATATAGAAAAGGAGCCCTTGTGATGGCTGAATCCTTCGATTTGATTATTCTGGGCGCGGGACCCGGCGGCTATGTGGCAGCCATTCGCGCGGCCCAGCTAGGCATGAACGTCGCGTGCGTTGACGCGCGCGATACCTTGGGTGGCGTTTGCCTCAATGTGGGCTGTATTCCGTCAAAGGCACTCCTTGAGTCCTCCCATCTTTTCGTCCACACCCGCGATGATCTGGCGGGGCACGGGATCACAACCAAAGGGGTTTCCGTTGATTTGGGCAAGATGTTGGCGCGCAAGGATAAAGTTGTTGAAGACCTCACAAAGGGGATCACCTTTCTCTTTAAAAAGAACAAGGTCACCTTTGTGCAAGGTTACGCCTCTTTCACGAGCACCACGAGCGTCTTAGTTAAGGGGAAGGACGGGCCACGCGAGCTTTCGGCTCCCCGCATCATCATCGCAACGGGCTCTGCGCCAACGGAGCTGCCTGGTGTGACCATTGATGAGAAAACCGTGGTTACCTCAACGGGCGCTCTAAACCTTGCCAAGGTGCCTGAGCACCTCGTCATTATCGGGGGCGGATACATTGGTTTGGAGATGGGCTCCGTTTGGCGGCGCCTGGGCGCAAAGGTCACGGTTATTGAGTATCTTGATTCCCTTGTGCCCTCCATGGACAAAGAGGTGTGCCTAGCGCTCACCAAGAGCCTCAAAAATCAGGGTATGGATTTCTTGCTGTCCACCAAAGTCGTGCGTGTGGACCAGACCAAAAAGGGCCTCACCGTTGTGACGACCCCTTCCCAAGGCGGCGTTGAGTCAACTTTGTCCTGTGATGTGCTCTTGTCATGTGCGGGAAGGCGCCCCTATACCCAAGGCCTAGATTTGGATAAAATTGGGCTATCCTTGGACGCGCGAGGTTTTATCCCTGTGAACCACGATTTTGCCACAAGCGTGCCTGGCGTTTACGCCATTGGAGACGTCATTGGCGGCGCCATGTTGGCCCACAAGGCGGAAGAAGAAGGCATTGCCTGCGTTGAAGGCATGGCGGGACAAAAGCCCCACGTGAACTACGGCGCCATTCCGGCCGTGATTTACACCTCTCCCGAGGTGGCTTCCGTGGGCAAGACCCAGGAGCAGCTGGCCCAGGAAGGCGTCCCCTTTACCGTTGGCAAGTTCCCCTTCTCCGCCAATAGCCGCGCCCGCGCCACTAGCGCAACGGAAGGATTTGTGAAGATTTTGGCCCACGCGCAAACGGACGAGGTTTTGGGTGTTCACATCATCCACACAGATGCTGGCACCCTCATTGCGGAAGCGGCTCTGGCCATGGAATACCGCGCCTCCAGCGAAGATATTGCCAGAACCTGCCATGCCCACCCCACAACAAGTGAGGCTGTGAAGGAAGCGGCCCTGTCTGCCCTGGGGCGCGCCATCCATATTTAGGAGAAAGCCGCAGCGGATTGTTTTTTAAGCGCGAGCGCGTGTGCGGCGCTTGTTGATGCCTGCCCACAGGAACGGCACGTTGGAATTTGCAAAAATTGTGGCAGCTCTTTTTTTTGGCGACTCTCCTCAGTACCGGCACCATTTCTGTGACGGGCTTTTCTTGGGTTTGATGGCCTCCGTTTATCAAGGAAAAGAGAGTGATGACGATCTTGCAGGAATTCGCAAGGCCCTTGCCAAGGGCGCGGACATCAATTGCCGTGATTTATTGACTTGGACGCCCTTGATGTATGCTGCCTACGGTGGATTTCCAAAAATTGCTCGTTTTCTCATTGAAAATGGTGCTCGTCAGGACTTAGAGATCACCGAAAGAGGTGGGCTTCAAAACTGGAAGGGCTATACAGCACCCAAGATTGCTGCCTACTACCTGCAGAAGAACAAAGATCTGCTAGGAATATGCAAGCCAGAAAGGCGTGAGGAATATACAAGGACAATTGCCAAGTACCAAGAACTGGTGGATATGCTACAGCGATAGTTTTTCCTTCAAAAGTATAGTTAAATACAAATCCCAGACAGACAGTTAGTTTGTCTGGGATATCTGCCTTTGAAAAAACATTGACAATGGAGGACTGAAGAATATATAAGTAACGCTTCTTATATTACGAGTTTTACATATGTCTTACATGCGCACACGCTACCTCTTTCTTTCACTTACAACTTTTCTCACATGCGCGCCTCTCATAGCGGACCCATGGGAAGAAATGGCTTTTCTTAAGGAGCAAGATAAAATAACCGTAAAGGTTACTGTTGACGAAGATGTTGGAAAACGAACAATCGCTGCCTACGCCCACTGCTGTAAGCAAGGTGATGAAGAGGGCGCCCTTACTTTGTATGAGTCCTCTGATAGTCTTTTTAACGTAGGCATCTATGAATTTGATATATTGGCAGCAAATTTTTACTTAAACGCCATAGAGCACTGTGAAGACCCCACACGCAAAGCCCATGTGCTACATCACGGTAAAGCTGTTATTGCGCGACTCCTCACATCAAAGCCTGAGGACACGACACTCCTGCGCATGGCATGTCGTGTTGCCAATGCCAGCTTTGAGAGTGCGCACTTTTTTGAGTTAGCCAATCGTCTCTTGACTGTTGCCGGCGCTGATATCTCACCAGGTGACTATAAACTGGCCTTATTGGCAGCCATCGGTGTGGGTGAGCACGTTACTGCGCACAGTCATTGGAAGACACTTATATCACAATACCCTGACTCCTCTCACCTTACCGCAATGACGTGTATGGTTGGGACCCAGTGCTCGTTTCATACGGCGCATTATGCTGATGCCATTGAAGCGGCCAAGTTGACCATCGCGCGTTCCCATGACAAGGAAATAGTGCAGGAAGCAAGCAAACTCGTAGCCCTCTCTCTCATCAATCAGAAACGCCCTCTAGAGGCCGCACAGCTCATAGAAAAGTGCGTAAAGAAAGAGGCAAGGACTTCCGATGAGACCGTCTGTTTAGCTGCCCTATTCAGTCAAGGCGGCGATCACAAAAAAGCCATGAATGATCTCAAAGAGGTTGATTTTAACCAGCCCCTGTCCGCGCCCTACTTTAAAAATGCCATTGCCACCTTTGACGCTGCCATCAAGAAAGCTTCTGGTCCTTTAAAGACACTTTACACCAAGCAAAAGGGTGCGCTCCTCACCAAAGCCAAGGCACAGCATCCGGATGTCTTTGCACCTCAAGTGACAAAAGGCCCCAAGACAGCAGCTTCCTCCTCCATATCCTGCGACGTTGCAAGCCTTATCCGCACAAGTATTCTGTCTAATTGCAAAAGGGAAGCTGGTGAAATCTTAGAGGAGATCGCGGCAGTAGGAGATAGTGAATTCCTCACCCTCAAGGAAGCAATTTTTATGGCGTATAAGACCATCATGGCATGCACGCCTGGGGCCATTGAGGTATCACCCTCTAGCTCTAGCTCTAGCTCTAGCTCATCCTCCTCGTCAAGTACCTCTACTTCCCATGGATTGAGCGCAGCGCAGCGCGCCCTTGACGTCATGCGCGCCGAAAAAGGCCACTTGATGCACGCTTTTAACTTAAAAGAGTCCCAAAGACGCAAAGAGCATGCGCGTGCAGCCGCGCATGATGCCAGCTCAGCCCTTGAAATCCCATCCAGTGCGCCGACTCACAACCTCCGCAAAGAAGTGCTTGAGGCGCACGGCATGCCTCTGTCTTTCCCAAAGACACCGGCGGATGGCAATGTCACCTGGGACTCTCCCGCATCAAGCTCTGCGCCCGTTGAAGGCGCCGCTCGCTTCGTGCCTGCACCCTTGTCTGTCAGTTTCCTGGGCGGAACGGCTGCCAAAACCTTTACAAGTATCATGGCACTCCGCCACCAGGACGTGACCAACGAGAACGTGCGCACACTCATTGAAGCCCTTGGGGCCTCCCCTGCCTTTGAGAGGGCGACCTTTGACGTAAAGTCTGGCAAGGGTTCCCACAGCAAAATCAGGCTGATCCGCACAGGCACCCCAAGGGATCAAAGGCTAGCCGCACTCACGCTGGCGCAACATGATACTTTGCTGGATTATTCAGTGAGGCAGCTGCGTGATCTGCTCCTGACCTGTGGCTTGACCCAGTAGCGCGAAGGTCCCTTGACTTGAAAATCTCTCTTGCCTACCCTTAACTGGCTACAGGGCAAGGAGATTTTCAATGGGTCAGCGCCTTCTTTCATGTCTTTTTCTCTTGCTTGCATACGTCGCTCACGCGTCCTCTAACGCTGGAGAGTTTGTGGACATCACCCTGGTCGATCCTTCTCTTAAAGTGTCCTTGCGCTACGCGACTTCTGAGAATTTCCTGGGCCGCGTGGTGCCCGGTTATGAAGATGCAAAGCCGGTCTTGACCCGTCAGGCCGCCGATGCCCTGAAGGTGGCACAAGCCCTTGCCATTGAACAAGGCTATTGCCTTGTTATTTACGACACCTATCGCCCCCAACGCGCCGTTGATGCATTCATGGCCTGGAGCAAAGATCCCCACGATCTGCTCGCCCAAGGACACTATTACCCGCACGTGGATAAGTCCCGGGTGTTTGAGCTCGGTTACGTCGCAGAAAAATCAGGTCATAGCCGTGGGTCCACCGTTGATCTCACACTGATTGAGAGTGGACATAATGTTAAACCTGTGGAAGTGAGTCAGCGTGTTCTGCTTGATGGACGAAGGGTGCCTTATCTAGATGATGGCACATGGGATATGGGAACGTCCTTTGATCTGTTCGATGCAGCCTCACACTTTGAAAATACGGTTGTGGAGCCCCGCTTCCATGAAAGGCGCGCACGTCTGAAAGACATTATGGACGCAGCCGGATTTAAAAAGGACGCAGCAGAATGGTGGCACTTCACCCTAAGAAACGAGCCCTTCCCTGACAGCTACTTTGATTTCCTGTCCGGTGACGTGGGCAAATAGTTTTTTAAGAGACGTTCTTGTGCTGCCCAGCGTCCCAGGGAGGGGTGCAAACCATGTAAAGGGTCATGCTGCCCTCCCATGCGTAAAGGTCACCCGGTTTGATCATCACAAGATCCCCTGCGCGAAGAGAGCGCCTTGCCTGGGGCGTCTCGATAAAGCCTTCCCCATCAAGGATGTACGCGAGCTCGTGACATACTTCGTTCAAGGCAAAGTGTGCGTCAGGATAGCGCCCTTCAATGCGGGAAACAGCCGCGTTCATGGGCGCGTCCAGGGGCCCGTATTCAAAGACTGCACAGGACTGAGTCACCTCTTTGGTAAACCCCTGGGCACGCGCCACGACTTTCATTTGGTATTCCTTCTTTTATTATATGGTCACGTCACCCAGAACAATTACCCAAGGAAATCCCTGGGGTTCACAGGCGTTGAATTCTTGCGCACCTCAAAGTGAAGTTGAGGCTCTTTTACCCCGCCACTTTTGCCAACATACCCAAGGACTTGCCCCTCTTGAAGGCGCGCACCCTGGGCCACAGTAAAGCCGTCAAGATGGGCGTAGGCGCTCATCCAGGGGCCATCGTGCTTCACAAGGATAAGATTGCCAAATCCTTTGATATCGTTGCCTAAATAAACAACGGTACCCGCCCTGCCCGCCTTCACAGGCGTCTTAAAGGCCGCCGCGATATTAATGCCGTCGTTACGCTTTGAGGCAGAGTCCTGGGAAAACTCCTTCAAAATCGCGCCCGTCACAGGCCAGGAAAAGCGCACGGCCCCAGAAGCGGCTGGCTTTGCCCCATCGGATGCCGGGGCCACATCACCCGGATCCTTGGCCACTTCTTTTTGAGTTGGAGCAAGCTTTTGAGGCCCTTTTGGCTCATCCTTTGGGGCCGTGTCATCGTGGAAAAAGTCCTCTTCCTCCTGGGCAGGCAGCTCTTTTTTGGCCTTTTGAGGCGGAAGCTTTTTCTGAGCTTCTTCTTTCAAAGATTCTTGCTTTTTGGTGTCCTCTTGTTTTTCAGGCGTACTTTCCTCGATAGGGCCCTCAAGCTCTGCAGGCGCGCCTTGGTCTTTAAGAGGCTCCTTTTTAAGGTCTTTCTTTTTCTCTTCTTTCTTTTTGTCCGGTACGTTTTCAAGGGTCCCTAGAATCTCATCCTCAAAGGAAGAGTCTTCGACGTCTTGCTTCTTCTCGTCTTTGTGGGCACGCAGAACAATCTTTTCTGGGGCGGACTCTTCTTCAGCTTTAGGCTCAGGATGCTCCCTCAGGACAATTCTGTCATCGCTGACCTCTGAAGAAGAGGACGAGGAAGTAGAGAACGCGCTCTCATCTTCACTTTTGGAGCTTGCAGGTGGCTTGTAAACTTCCTTTGGCATTTCAAAAGCTTTTGGCGTTTTGTTGCGCCGCTCATCCCCGTGAACAACTGGCGCTGGAGGATCCGTGCGGTCTGCACACGCGCTCAGAAAAAGACTCAGCAACAATGGCGATACACGAAGGGTCGTCCTCACTAGCTTGCCTCCTTCTTGAACGAAACAACATCACTGTCACGGGGAAAACGCTGCTGAAGTGTGTGCAACGTATGGGTGTGGGTCAGATCAAGGTGAAGGGGAGTAACCGCAATATACCCTTGCTGAATGGCCTCAAGGTCCGTGTCTTGTTCTGTGGGGCTATCGTCTCGGTCCGCGCCGCCAATCCAAAAGAAGGTGTTGCCACGCGGATCTTTCCACTCCACAAGGCTATCGCGAATGTTGCGAAGACCTTGGGACACGTACCGCACGCCCTTGACGGAAGACGTCACGAGATTGGGGAAGTTCACGTTCATAAGCACGCTCTTGGGCCATCCCACGGACAAGAGATCCCTCAAAACCAAGGGCGCAAAATGCTCGGCCGTTGCCCACTTCACGTTTTGACCAGGCTTCGTGACTTGGCTAAAGGCAACGGAAGGTATGCCCAAAAGCGTCGCCTCCATGGCCGCCGCGACAGTGCCCGAGTAGGTCACGTCCTCGCCCATGTTAGAGCCATGGTTAATGCCAGACAGCATCAGCGTTGGTTTTTTGTCCCCTTCAAAAATCTTAGAGACCGCCACCATGACACAGTCCGTAGGCGTCCCGTCCACGGCAAAGCGCCGCGGGGAGATTTTATGAATGCGCAAGGGGCGGCGCAGGGTCAGGGAGTGAGCAGCCCCGCTTTGCTCACTTTCCGGCGCCACAACCCACACGTCATCGGTCAAGGTATGGGCAATGTTTTCAAGCACCTTAATGCCGGGGGCGTGCACACCATCATCGTTGGAGATTAAAATGCGCAGATCTTTTGTGTTCTCAATTCTGACCATGGGTAATCCTTTCTTGTCCGCCCATATAGGGACGCAGTACCTCGGGAACAAGAATCGATCCATCGGCTTGTTGATAATTTTCAAGAACGGCCACAAGGGCGCGCCCGACGGCCACACCCGATCCATTCAGGGTATGGGGATACTTCAGGGCGCCGCGCTCGTCCTTTTCTTTGAGACGTGTTTCCATACGACGGGCTTGATAGCTTCCTGTATTAGAACAGCTTGAAATCTCACGGTAAACATTGTCACCAGGCAGCCACACTTCAATGTCATAGGTTTTACGCGCTGTGGCGCCTGTATCTCCCTGACACAGTGTCACAACACGGTAAGGTAGCTTGAGTGCCTGTAGGACCGACTGGGCCGCTGTAAGCATGCGCTCGTGCTCCTCCTTAGAAGCGTCGGGATGGACAATGCTGACAAGCTCAACCTTATGGAATTGGTGCTGGCGGATCATGCCCCGTGTGTCGCGCCCGGCCGCGCCTGCCTCGGAACGAAAGCAAGGGGTTGCGGCAACATAGCGCATGGGAAGCGCGCTTGGATCAAGGGTTTCCTCGCGCACGAGATTTGTGAGGGAAATCTCGGACGTGGGAATCAGCCAGCGCCCATCAGTGGTTGAGAAGGAATCGTCCGCAAACTTTGGCAACTGCCCTGTGCCAAACATACACGCCGAGCGCACAAGATAAGGTGGCGAGACCGGCGTGTACCCATAGGCGCTCGCGTGGTGATCCAGCATAAAGGAGGTAAGCGCACGCTCGAGACGTGCAAGGGCACCCTTGAGGACCACAAAGCGCGCACCCGCAAGCTTTGCGGCCGCCTCAAAATCCATAAGTCCTAGGCCTTCACCCAGATCATAGTGGGACTTGGGTGTAAAGTCGTAGGATGGAATGTCCCCCCATGTGATGCGCACGACGTTGTCTGCTTCGCTGTTGCCCTCTGGCACATCCGCGTCAAGGCTGTTGGGAAGGGCTGCAACATAGTTAAAAAGGGTCTCCGAGGCTTCTTTTTCCTCGACTTCCAGGGCGGGAATAATTTCCTTCAGCTCGGTTGCTCTGGCCATGAGGGCGGTCGCGTCCTCTTTTTTGGCCATACGCGCACCAATTTCTTTGGCCACAAGGTTGCGCTCGCTTTGAAGATCCTGGAGCCTGGCCACACACGCCTTACGCGCCGCGTCCATCTTAGCAATCTCATGGGACAATGGTCCAAGTCCCCTGCGTGCCATCAGGCCGTCAAAGTGCTCAGGGTTTTCAAGGATCCATCGTATATCATGCATTTTATTCTCACTCCGTTGGTGTGTTTTCGCGAGTCCCGCGTTTTGATTCAACCCACTTTACAAGGGGAATCGATATTTCAAACAGCGCGTACAAGGGACACGCCAAACCTAGCATACTCAAGACATCGGGCGGTGTCAAAATGGCTGATATAATTAAAATACCCAAAAAAGCAAAGCGCCGTTTTTCCCTCAAGGCCTTTGAGGACACAATCCCCACGCGCCCTAAAAGAACAAGCAGCACAGGAAGTTCAAAACAAATCCCAAAGGCCAGGATTAGTTGCATGGAAAGAGACAAATATTCGCTGATGCGCGCCTCCAGCTGGATGGGAAGCCCCGTCTGCAGGGGCGTCGTCTCAAAGCCCAGGAAGAAGGACCACGCAGCTGGCATGATCAGGAAATAGGCAAAGGCTGCACCGATGAAGAAAAGAAACGGTGTGGCCACCAAAAAAGGCAAGAAAAAGCGCCGCTCCTTCTGGTAAAGCCCGGGACTGACAAACATCCAAACCTGGGACGCGAGCACTGGAAAACTTAAAAAGGCCGCCCCGAAAAGCGCCACCTTAATATACGTCACAAAAGCCTCAGCCATGCCGGTGTAGATCAGGCGCCTGTCGGCTGTCCCCTCCATGGCGGCGAGTAGCGGCTGAATTAAAAGGGCGAAGATCTCCTGGGCAAAGGCATAGCACAGGGCAAAGGCCCCTAAAAACGCCACCGTCACCCATAAAAGACGCTTGCGCAGCTCCAAAAGATGCTCAATCAAACTTTGACGCGCTCCCGCGTCCTCATCTTCCTGAATAGCTTCAGGCTCTTGTTGAAGGGCGTAAAGGCTCATGAGGGGTCTTGCACTTTCTTCTTGGGACGGGGCTCCACCTGATCTTGTTCGTCAGCTTGGCGGCGCGCTTCCTTCATGTAGGCCTCAATTTCGCCCTCTTGCAAAAAAGGCTCAACCTGGGCTTTGAGGGCTGCTGCAATGGAGCGCACCTTAAAGACCCAGCGCCCGAGTGTCCGTAAAATGACAGGAAGCTCCTTGGGGCCCACAAGCACAAGGGCTGCGACCACAATGATGAGGATTTCCCCCCAACTTCCCATATCAAACATTACGCGCCCTCGCCCGTCTTCTTTTTGTGAGGCGGAGGCAGGATTTCCGGCGCACTTGTATTGGCGCTTTTTGTCTCATCCTCTTCATCGCCTTCCGCAAGACCGTCCTTAAACGCCCGCACACCACGCGCCAAATCACGCATCATAGTCGGCACTTTGCCCGCGCCAAATATCAGCAATACAACAACTAAAATCAGAATAAGTTGGCCAATACCAATGCCCATCGTGTTTTCTCCTAAGCAATACCAGCAAGTTTAGAGATCATCATTAGCACAATTTCCCGCGGTTTGTGTAGTAACCATGAGATAGGATCGATCTGATTGCCCAACTTTTGCGTGACAAAGGGCACAAAAAAGATGAGACCAAACAGAATGAACATACCGTAGCGCTCGAGTCTTGCCAGTGGCTGAGCCAAAAGATTGGGCAAAAGGCCCACGGCCACACGGCCGCCATCGAGGGGGGGCAAAGGGATCATGTTAAATAGAGCCAACGTCACATTGATCATCACAGACATGGAAAGAGCTTGATGCAAGGAGTCTGCCCAGCTGCTTGGGAAGAAATCAATCAAGTGAAATGCAAAGGCTGACACAAAGGCCAGAAAGATATTGGTGAGGGGGCCTGCCAAGGCCACACTCGCCATATCAAGGCGTGGATGGTCAAGACGATCAAAGTTCACGGGCACAGGTTTTGCGTATCCAAAAAGAAACGGCGCGCCTGTGAGCAGCAGAATGCCTGGAATCAAGATTGTTCCAATCATGTCCACGTGAGCAAAGGGATTGAGGGTCAGGCGACCTGCCCGCAGCGCCGTGTCATCGCCGTAGTGAAGGGCCACATAGCCGTGGGCCGCTTCGTGGAGGGTGACCGCCAAAATAATGGGCACCCCCATGACGAAGACTTTCAAGATGACATCAAAATCCACAAAGCGTTCCTTTCAATGTTTGGCGCGTTGGGTGACATCCTACACACCTTCATGCGCAGAGGCCAGATCTTTGGCGGTTCTCAAGCTGCAGAGCCTGGATAGGGATGTGGCAAGTGCTGCGCGTCATGGGGCCATAAAGCGTCCCCAAAGTCCTCTTCATCCGTATCTGTATCATCATCAGAGTCTGGAGCCTCATCTTGGGCTATAGAATCATCTACGAAATCCAGTGGACTGTGTCCTGCCGTGTCCATGTGCCCCATAAAGACGGTCATGCGATCTTGCAAAATATCGTTCACAGCTTTTGCAATGGTAAAGGACGGCCAAGATCCCATGGGATCTGCGTTTGGCGACCAAAGAGTGCGAAGTTGTGTGGCAAGCTGCGCACCTGGTTCCTGGGCAATGAGGACCCGGTCAACAGACCAGAAAAATGCTGTCATCTCCTCAAGACAAAACAGCGTTGAGAGAAGGCTGTCAGATGCATTTTGGATTGCACCAACATCTACCATTGGCCTATCTCCCACTGCAAAGCGCAGTGAGTGCATCTTGAGTGCGTCCATGCTTCTCTTGTATACATCAGAGTCCATTTCAAGAAGCGAAAGAAATGGCGCAATGTGACCCAATTCTTCCTGCGGGTCTAGCCCCTTCTCTAGAACGGCACGTTTCATGTCTGCATAGAGCGCGCGCTGCATATCGCAAAAGCTCTCACTGACAGCCGGGCGATCAAAGGTCCACAATACATTGCGCATTCCTACAGGGAGCGTGCGAAAGTTCGACCAAAATGCGTCATCCACGCCGTCGACGTTCTGTTGGCGCGAGAGCTCATCCCACAGCCAGAGGGGCGGGATCATGTCAAAGTCCAATTGCGCGGTCGTCAGACCATCTTTCATAAAATCCATAAGCGCTTCATTGAGAAGGAGATCGACCCGCCTGCCCCCGAGGTTGCCCAGGTCGTCGGGCGCATCTACATCCACACTAAAAAGCTCCCTAGAGGCCGCTTTCTTTTGGTGGTCCAAAGGCCTTTCAAAGGGTCCATATCGTTGGTCCAGCTCAGTGTCCAACTCTCGCATTGAATCCTTGGCGGCAGCGCCCCAAAGACGCACCTCTTCTCCAAAGGACGACATGAGACCATCCTCAGCCTCTTGCCAGGTCATCCCTTGGACGCCGACCTGCCAATCATCACGCCCCCCTCTTGATTCCCATATGTCATCAAGAAACTGCCTGGTTGATTCTTGTGTCTTTGCCGTAAGGGCAGCCGCGAGCTGAGTTGCAGTGTCCATGGCCCTCTGGAAGGACTGCTGGGACGGCGCACCTACAAAATCCATGCGCGTGCGCCTAAGCTCGTCCTTCAAATCGCCGGGTGATAGGTCAATACTCCCGTGGGCATTTGACACAAATAACAGTGCTATAAAGCACTTAACTTTAAATGTTTGGCGTTTCTTCACCTTTAAATGACTCCTGATCGTCTTCGATGTGATTACGACCAAGAATTTCACGTATACGCGCCATTGTCAAAATAGATCTGGGGTGCAGGGCTTCTTTGTACTGTTTCAAAATCCCGGACGCCCCCGTTTCGGTCCCCCAACGCTCAAGAAGCGCGTCGTAAAGAGGTGTAGGTGACCTTGCGCCGCCCCCTGTACACTCCCCCATAAGCACACCTACAAGAGCTTTTTCAACCTCCCAGTGTGCATTGAGCGCTTCGCTCGCGCGGCACTGAAAGCGCGTGTAGGACGCGAGTGCGCTCTCGAAGTCTTCACGCGTTCCAGGTTTGCTCCCTTGGTTACACTCCTGCAAATGAACTTTGAGGCTTGCTAGACTTCGATCAAAGATATCTTTATCCATGTTCATGAGCTCAATCCAGTTTCCACCCGTTCGCCCAAGGCTTTCCGGAAAATGACTTTCCTGGAGGGCCTTTCTGAGCGCATTATGACTTATGCAAGAAAACAGAAATCTGCGGTCGACCGCCCCCTCATCTTGGCCACAGATAAAAAGCAAGGGCACCAGATCAAAGGGAAGATCCTGCGCGCTCAGCCAAAAAAAGTGATCCACACCTTCCAGTGAGGTAAATTCCTTTAATTTCTCCCAGGCAGGCTGGGCAGACGTTATGTCGAAAAGCTGTTTGCGCACTTGAAAGTGATGAGGCAAATGCCTTCCCACTTCCTCTTCAATAAAACAACCGATAAGGTGCTGGCGCATATGCATCACATGCCTCACAAAAAAGGAAAAATGCATGTACATCTTCTTATCTTCTTCTGAAAGACTGCGCGGATCACCCAACTCAGCTGTGATTGAGTACCCTCGCTCCAGGGTCATGCCCGGCACGTAGCGCCCAACAAAGGCGTCGGGATAGAGGGGGCCTGCGACGGCCTTGTCACGCAGGTCCATATAAAGCCCCCCATAGAGCTCTTGAAAGCCCACAGCCCACTGTGCGTAGTGCGTGCCTGCCGCAGCTTTCTCCTCTTCACAGCTTGCCCGCAAGCCCACAAGTAGATCCCTCGTTGCACCGCACACTTCATCCAAAGCCTCCACACTTGGATTATGGGCGAACGCTTGGGTCTTTGCCTGAAGGCACGCGGATTCCTCGGCGCATAGGGGGTTTGGGACGAGAGTCTGCGCCCCTTCCCCGGCAGTGGCGTGGACGCCTTGACCCAGCAATAACGTCAATACGGCCCGTGAAAAAAGAGTTGTTATTTTATGCATATATATCCTCCCGGTTAGGTGGGCTCGCGGCCCCAAAGACTTACGTCCTGTCGTTGTTACTCAAAGCAAGGGTCAAGGCAAAACGTTTGATCATAACCTCTTTAAGGCGCTCAAAAAGAGCATCATTGGCGCGCTGGTTTGAATCTTTTTCAGGCGCTGACCAGACAATCAAAAGGCTTCTTTGACGTCCTTGATGAACGGGCGCGCCCTCCTCATGGTCACGGGCACCTTCATGAATAACAACACGCTCCCCATCCCAAAAGAGCGATGCAACGGCCTGAAACACAACACTATAATCATTCCAGGTCTTAAATGCCACACGCACATCCATTACATCCTGGCGCGCCTCAACGGCAGCTTTTTGTGCGTCGTGGAGCGCAACAAGAGGCAGAAGCGCCCCTTTCAAATCTTGAGTCTCCATGGCAACTATTGCGCGCCAAGAAGGGTCAATCTGCTTTTGAAGCCCTATTGTTTTGAGACGAGGAGACCACTGAGCGTGGGACTTATCTCCATGTGTGATCAAAAGCAGTTCTTGAAGGTCTCGCTCAAGATTCCAAAACAGTGTGAGAAAAGGATCCAACAGATCCTTGTGTCTTGCACATTTTTCAAAGTCTTGCCACGCTTCGTCTTTGCACCATGCATAGTGTGCCATACGAGCCCTAATAACTTCCGAGTAGAAATTTGTTTGCACGCGGCTCTGGGCTGCAAAGTGAAAAGCGGTTGAATGTGCCTTGTGGTAGACTGTCATAATCCTTTCAAGGGTTTCTTGCTGGCTGGTAGAAACCCCTTGTGCCGGGGGGAGGCAATGGGCCCGCACATCTTTTTTCAAAAGGACCTCGTAATTTTGAATGATATCCTGCACCCGCTCCCGCGCGGCCAAAAGGGATGACGCAACACATGCTTGCCCCACACGCTGTGTGTCCTGGTCGTTGCAGCTCTCCATGATCTGCAGCAACGTATTCGCGCGGCACAAGCAGCTTTCAAGGTCACCGGGCGCATGACTTTGGTTAAAGGCGCTATGTGCCTGTGCAAAACCCTCTCGTGCACCGTGAATCAAAGAGGCTACTTGGGCCCCTCCCTCCTCCATCGCAAGCGCTTCTCCCGGGTCTGAGGCCTGGGCTATGGGAGTGGCGCAAAAGGCTAGAAATACCCACATGCGCGCGCTTCTCATACCCATGGCCCCCTCCTTATGCAATTGCGGGAAATCTCAGACAGGGGTGTTTGTACATCTGTGTCACACCTCCTCAATGAGGCATATCCCCAGTGGAAAAAAAACCATCACAGATGCAACAACACTGTGGAGAAGATTTGTGACTTTAAGCATCCTTATCCTCCGGTGTTGCAGGCAAAACGGGCGTCAAATCCACCGTGGCGGCCTCTTCAAGGGCTGCAGGATTCACCGCCCTAGCAACAAACATATAGGTCAACGCAAAACGCTTCTTCATAAGCTGTATTAGGGTCAGGTGGATCAGCTCTCTTGGCCTGTCATGGGGAGATTTATCTGAATCGGACCATGCCTCTAAAAGGGGCATAAAGCGACTTGCAACTGCCTGTGCGCTATTTTCCCTGTCCGCCATGATGGCATCGAGGAGTCCTTTTTCTACAGCCCAGTACAAAGATGATGTGGCATTAAAGACCGTATTATAAGCGTCATACACACCGATGGCAGCGTGAGCTTGGTTGAGAGTCTCCTCCCCATCAATGGCTGCGATGCTCTGCCCATGCACCTCCACAAAGGGTGCAACTTTTTTCTTGAGTGCACCGAGCTCCATGGCGCAAATTGCTCCCCAGGCCTCACAGTTTTGAGCTTCTTCGCCTGACATGAGAACGCGTTGCAGCCACTCTGGATGGGCTTTATCGCCGCCTGTCACAATAAGAACATCCTGAAGGGCTTTTGGGAGTGCCCAAAAGTGTTCAACAAACTCTTGATCAAATGTGGAAGACCTGCTGGCCTCTTTGAGCTGCGTATGCGCCGTCTGCGCCTCACGCGCAAAAAGTGTCGCCTTTAACCGAGACACATTTTCATAAAAACGTTGCTGAGCGATACCCCAACCTGCAAACAGCGTTGGTGGGTCAAAGGCCATACCTTGCTTCAACCCTTCAAGATAAGCAGACAGAACACGATTGCGCAGGTCTCGTGCTTCTTCGGTGGGAACACGCCCCATGGGCATGTAGTGCGCTTGTACCGTCCCTTTAAGCAGCTCTAAAGGAACCTGTAAATACGCTCTTTCTTGCGCTTGAGCGTCTACACAAAAGCGACTCATCGCAACTGGATCAAAAAGCGTTGTATCCTCTTCATTGCGCACCTGCAGGGCCGTAAAAAGACCTATAGTGGCATCGAAAGCGATCTTAAGATTTCCAGGTGTTGGATTTTGAATAAAATCCGCCTTTGCAGCCTGAAGCGCGTCTCGTTCCCCCTGAAAGAGACGTGTGGGCGCGGGCGCCTCTTGTGCGTCCTCAAGGATCGTCACTGGCTGGGCGCTCGCAAATAGGACTGCGTCTGTGTTCAGTGTAAGATATATGGCCGTTAAGAGCATTTTTTTCATGGCAAACCTCCTTCTGTTTTTTGCTGACGGCAGTGTCAGTAAATGTGAACGCATACACAAACAAAAATGTTCTTCATGCATACCTTTGGATCAACATAACCGGCTTCACAACATGGGAAAATGCTGATCACTGTATACAGATACCTTTTCCTGCAACGCTGCAAAACCTGTAATCACAGAGTCCACGGCAAGTTCTGCATTTTTCCGTGGGCGTCTGTGGGCGAAACTTTTAGTCTTTTCTGGCCGCTTCCTCAAGAGCGGCAGGATTAAGCTCTTTTGCAATAAACATATAAGTGAGCGCAAAACGCTTTTTCATAAGCGCCACCAGCGTCAGGTGGATCATGTCCCGAGGACCCATTTTTTCTCCTTTTTCAGACTTTTGTGATTCGGTCGAATCGTCGGTTTTCTCTGCTTTTCGCCATGACCTTAAAAGGGGCTTAAAAGCGCTTTCACTCTTTGTAACGCCGCTGTTTTGATCTTTGATGATGGCATCGAATATCGCCTTCTCAGCCGCCCAGTATAGACAGGACACCGCATTAAAAGTGGTATTATAGGTCTCGTACACACCTAAGGCATAAAAAGCTTGTCTGGCTGTCTCGCTCTCACTAATTTTTGCACTGACTTTCCCATGAGCCTCCACAAGAGAGGCAACCTTTTCCTTGAGCGCATCGCACTCCATGGCGCAAATTTCTCTCCAAGCGTCAGCGTGTTGGGCGTCTTCGCCAGACATGAGATGGTGTGGAAGCCACTCTTTGTGCGTCTGATCACCTTTTGTGATGATAAGTAGATTTTGCAGGGACTGTGGAAGCGCCCAAAAGCGACTCACAAATTCTTGATCGAAATCCGAAGACGCACTGACCTCCTTTAATTGAGCATTCACCGCCCGCTCCTGACGCTCGCAAAGGATGTTTTTCAAAGCCTGTAGAGTGGCATATGATTTTTGCTGAGCGAGTCCCCAAAAGGCAAAGACAGCCGTTGGCGCCGTAGACCCCTCTGGTGCCAATTTGTTAAGATACGTGGACAAAACACGCACGCGTTGCCGCTGTGCTTCTTGGGAAGAAGCGCTCTCCACATTCATGTAATGCGCTTGGACCGTCTCGCTGAACAACTCCGAAGGAATTTGTAGATGTTCCCTCTCCAATGCTTCGGTGTCCGCAAGAAAGCGACTCACCGCCACGGGATCAAAGTGCGTTGTATCTTCTTCATTGCACCCATGCATGGCAGCAAAAATGTTTGGGATATTGGCAATGGCTACTCCAAGGGTCTCAGGGGTCGGATTTGCAATGAAGGCCGCTTTTGCAGCCTGAAGCGCGTCTCGTTCCCCCTGAAAGAGACGTGTGGGCGCGGGCGCCCCTTGTGCGCCTTCAAAAATCGCCTCGGGCTGGGCGCTGGCAAAGAGCGCCCCATGGCTCCCGAGCGCAAAACACATGGCCGTTAAGAGCATTTTTTTCATAGCAAACCTCCCTCTTTTTTATGAGAGGTAGCGTAGCAAATTTATATCCGCCTGAATATATGCAAATAAATTACGCTCTTGCTCCCGGGCGGCCTTAGGACAAAGGCGCGGGCTCCTGTGTTTTTTCCCAAGATAGTTGTGTTAAAGCAAAGCGGCGTATCATCACACCGCGCAAGAGCTCCATAATCAGATCTCGTGGTCGTTGGGTAGCGAAACTCACATTTGGCGACCATACGTTTGCAAGGGCGATATAGAGGCTGTCCTGGTCCTGGCTGACGCGCCTTTGTGCATCATCAATGGCCGCGTCGAGAAGCCTTTTTTCCATGGACCAATAGAAATCGGCAACCATGTCATAGGATTTTTTATAATCATCAAACAAGGCAAAAGCACGCACTGCCCCCTTGTTTATGTCGCTGGCAAGAAGCGCCCCGTAGCTCTGGGCCAAGACTGGCATATGATTTTGCAGGAGGGATGCCAGATCCTGGGACCTGAAACACGCTTGTATAATATCGTTAAGGGGCTCGGCACACACAGTCCACCCGGGGTGCCTCGTATCTCCCTTTGTCTTAAGCAGCAGATCACCTAAGGGCTTTTTGAGCATGCGCAGTTTTAAAAGTACCTCTTTCCCATGGGCGCTTGCCTCAACGCTTGCCTCAAAGGCATTCCAAAGGATCTCCAGGAGCGCGTTATGATGCCTTTGGTGAAGCAGTCCCACACGCTTGTCTAGATACTCTTGGGCAAGATTTTGTCCTGCAAAAAGCTTTTGCCGTGTGTTGGCGATATCTAAATGACGCTCGCATGCCTGGACGCGCAGAGCCGCAGCTGCGTCAAGGGTTGAATCCCGGTCAAGACCATAGCGCGCATCGAGGTGTGCTTGAGAGCGCTCTTCTTTCACGCGCATCAGTCCCATCTCTTGCCAAGCGTAGGCGTCAGACATTGCCTGATTCAGCGTCGGTTCAGGAATTGTTTGCGCCTCCCGCTCGTTGATGTCGTGCATCTGCTTAAGCAAGTCATGCACATACATTACCGCGTCGCCAAAGCGTGCGTGAGTCATCTGTGCGTGAAAGATATCCTGTGCCGCGCGTGCCTTTTGTCTGGCATTTTGAAACGCCCAAATGGGCGCGTCATCACCGAAACCCGACCCCCAGAGCGCACTGGTTACGTCACTCCAAAGAGCTACAGCCACCACGAGCCAGACCTTTACCATTAGCTTCTTCATTTTCATATCCTAATCATTTACTAAAAAACAATTTTGCTCACTCTTTTAATAGGGCTGTGTGGTGAGAGGCCCGATGAGCACGCTCGTTTGTGGATGGCCCCCACCAAACCTTTGGGAAGGAAAAAGAAGCGGATGAAACCCTTTAAGAAAATAAAAGTGGGTCAGGCCCTGG
Source organism: Candidatus Puniceispirillum sp. (assembly GCA_013822015.1). Lineage (GTDB taxonomy): Bacteria > Pseudomonadota > Alphaproteobacteria > Caedimonadales > UBA1908 > JACESU01. The sequence continues at coordinate 87,772 of PNJU01000002.1, forward strand.
CGCCTTGTCATAAGCGCATTGAAGGTTTTCATCAAAAGCTCACGTGGTCCATCAAGCGTCCCCTCGCGCGCCGTACTCCACGCCAGAGAAAGGCTGTGGTAGGGCGTGCCCACTTCTTCAGTCGTATTTTCTGGCGCCATGTCCACAAGGGTCTTCTCCACAGCCCAAATGAACGCCGCAACCTCTTCGTAGGATTTCCGGTAGTCGTCAAATATCTCAAAGGCAAGAAAAGCCCTGCGTACACCTGCAAATTGGTGAACAGCTTCCATGATCGTTGCGTGCCTCTCTTCGAGGTCTCCAAGGACCCTGGCAAGGGGAGCGGGTTCAACGCGGCAAATACGGTCCCAGGGTGTGTTTGTGTATGCGCTGGGCGCCGCCATTTCAGGTAGCACACGCCACCGCGGGTGTTCTCTGTCTCCCTTTGTTTCGATCAAAAGCGCTTGCAAAGGCTTTGAAAGAGACCAAAATGCGTTTAAAAAGCCGTCATCAGGCATCTGGTGTCTTGTCAAGGTTTCAAGAAGTGCCCAGCTTTGGGAGGTGTGCAGGTCGTTGTATTGTGTACGCAACCCAGCCACCTGAGTAAAAAGTTTTTCGCGGGCAAGCGTTTGTTTGGCAAATTGAACGGGGGTGCGGCGCGCGTTATTAACGTGCGTGCAGCACTTAGTTAGTCGCCCGCCTTGACCATCAAGGCATCCCACCAGGTCGTAGTGCCCCTGAAGGGACAACTCAAGCTCCACCAAAGGAATCTGCTCGGTATATGCTGCATGGGCGTTGCTCACGTCCGACACCAACGTTTCCAAGTCGCGTGCGTCCACAACGGCGCAGTCGAGGATGTTTTGGGTGTGCATTGTCATAAGCAGAGCGTTACACCCGTGAATACAATTGTACAATGCCGCAGGTGTAGGATCTGTGCAAAAGGCTGCCCTTGCGCCTTGCAAAAAGGTGCGTACGCTGGTCAAAGACTGCTGGGTTTGTTGCCACAAAGCGCCCTCATCCATGGCGCCCTCCCCCATTTGTGAGGCGCCCGCAGGGCTATGCCAAGCAGCGCCTAAGCACACAAGAAGCATTGATAATTTTTTCATGGTGTTATGGACCCTTTGTTAAGATAAAGAACCAAAAGAAACCTCGGCAGCCAGGGCTGAGGGATTCACATCCAAAAGATAAAACAACTTTGTCACTGCAAAGCGGTGGACCATAAGGGCGCGCAGGCTTTCCATGATCATTTCTCGCCTCCACTCACCCATGGGACCGCCCTGATGTGGCCAAATGCCGGGTCGTGTCGGATAAAAACGCCTCCGTTGGTGCGTATCTTCTTCACGCTCATGCAAAGACTCTTTCAGAAGCTCCTTCTCAACGGACCAAACAAACTTTGATACAGCCGCGTATGAAGCACAGTAATCATCATATTTACCGAAGGCCTGGAGCGCCATATTTACGGTTTGAAGGGACGAGAAGTATGCCATGATATGGGCGTGGGCCTGAAGCAAGGATTCAACGCGCCCAGCCAGGTGCTCGTTCCCCATAAAGTAGAGGCGGTTCCAGGCACGACTATTGACCCTCTCGGCACCAGTATTCTTGATCAAGGTGCTCCACTGAGGATGTTTTTTGTCACCTTTTGTGACCAGGAGAAGCTCTTTCAAAGGGGGGGTCAACAGGCGGAAATTTAAAAAGAAGAGGTCATCTGTGTGGGCTTCCATCTCCTTGTCTAACGCTTGCCATGCCATGCGCTCATATCGTGCCACATGTAGCCGTCTCATGCGCCTTATGTCGGCGTGCAATTTCTTTTGGGCAAGGTTTTGACCCGCAAAAAGAAAGGCCCTGTCTTGAGACAGCTGAAGATAGTTATCCAATGCCCTTAGGTCTGCCTCATCATTCTGGGAAACATCTGAGAGAAACTGCTGCCGCACAAGGGAACTCACATCACCAACCCTAAGGGATTTAAGTTTCATCTCTTGTTCAATGGTTTCCTCCTCCTCAAAAACTTGATAGACACTTTGGGAAAAATAACGCGCATCTATCACATTTCCTCGGTCCATCACGCTTAAGAGCTCTTGAAGGCTTCCCATTGCCTCCTCAAAGGATTGCTGTGAGGGGTTCGCGCAAAACATACGCTGCGCGCACTCAAAGGCCTCGCGCCTGGCCTGAAAGGGATAGAGTGTGTCTTGGGCTTGATCACCCGCCCCATGCGTGGCCGAAACTGGATAAGACCCACACAAGGTCAAGGTAAATCCAAGCATCCTTAGAATCATTTTAGTCAAAGGGTTATCCTTTCTTTTAAACGGATCATGACAGGTCACATCTTCTTGCAAGCATCATTGCCTGCTGTTTCAACGTCAGACTGCTGCATTTTGACTTCACGATGCGTTGAAAATAATGGTGCGCAAAGGCGTCATGCCCCAAAATCATCAAGGCTCTGCCAACGCCCAGGGCGCTCCTCCAGCGCAGGGCGCCTCCGTGGTGCAAGTACACATAGTAGAAGCCCGCAAGGGAAGCTAAAATATCACTCTTGGCGGTAAGTCTTTGTTCAATGAGGCTCTCGCTCGTCTGGAAAAGTCCCAGATGTAGGAGACTTTTGGAAGATCTGTTGCACGCACCGAATTGTGTGTAACTTAGTATCTGAGCCTCATCCAAATCCATGACTGCGCTAAGCTCAGGCGGCAAAACACCTCTTTTAAACCGGCGCTGTGTCAAGGGGGGGCGCGCAGAAGCCTGCACCAGGGAAGGGTCGTGTGAAGGAAACAGTGTTTCATTGAAGGCAGAGTCTACGTCATGTGCCCATGGGTTTATTGTGTCTTTGTTTAAGGCGCACGCACGCGCATGAAACGATTCTTCACCCTCAAGGCTGACATCTGGCAGGAGCGTGCCTCCCAACTGATTATTTAAAGCCGCGTCACACAAAAGATCGCTCAAGCATAGCTCATCCTCCCTATCCCATGATGCGCTTGATGGCAGCACGTCTAAAAGAAGTTGCATGAGTAGTGCGCAATAGACCAACGGCTTTTTTAGCACAATTATCGCCCTTAAGGACACCGTGTTAATCAGTTTTCATGTCAAATTGGCATATTCATAGCACTATCCGCACGCCATTGGAAGCCTCTGGAGGAGAAACTAACCGACCCATTGTAAAGCGTCAGGAGCAGGAGGTTGCGCTATTTGGGTGCATCGCGTCACCAGACATATCCCTATGGCAAGACATAGCGGTCAAGGAAAAACGGCGCACAAGCAGTGCGTCAAGAGCCAGCATGAGGAGCTCCCTTGGCCGCTCATCCACACTGAGCCCCGCATTTGCCCAGAGACTTGAAAGGCCCGTGTGAAAGCTTTCGTTGGATTGCAAAGTGAAATTTGGCTGACTGAGCATCGTATCAAGGACGGTCCTCTCCACGGTCCAAAAGAAATCAGAAATTGTCTTGTATGCAGCATAGTATTCCGCGTGTCGATCAAATGCTTGCATGGCCATCATGGCATCACGGTTTTGCGTACTTTCGACACGGATTTTGTCATAAGTGCTTGCCAGAAAAGCTAGGCTTTGGGATCTGTGCAATTTGTCCATGGACAAAAGAGCCTGCCACCCACTGGAGTGGAGGGCGCGCCACACCACATTTGCGTGGGGTCCCTCCAAGGCACGCGCCATACAAGGGATCCACTGGGGGTGGGTACTTTCGCCATTGGTCACGAGCAAAAGCTCCTGAAGAGGCTTTGGTATTTCCCAAAAATACGACGCAAGATTTTCCCCAATATTATGAGGTTTCGTAACCTCTTCGAACGCGCTCCAGACTTGATCTGCGTGTTTTGCCTGGCGTTCTTGACGCAAATCATTCACATGGCTCGCAAGCATTTCATGGACCAGATTCTGGGTAGCAAAGAGTTCACACACGCTGCCAGTCGAATGGATGTAAGAGGCACAGACATGAATGCGGCGCTGTTTTTCCTCTTCACTAAGCGCGGGTGACCCAAGGAGGTAACGATCGGCAAGATAGCTTGCGCGCACCTCGTGCGGGACCGCTGCCAGCGCCCGCGCTTGGCACTCACAGGCAAACTTCGTAAAGCAGTCCACCTCCCCTGCCCAACAAGAACTTATATCGCACTCATTACCACACAACATCATCTTAAAAAGGTCGTTGAGCCGCTCAATACAATTGTTAAATGTGTGTGAGGTGGGACTTGCGGCAAAGGCATCCCTGGCTGCTTGGAGTTGGTTTTGCGGCTCTTGGAATGGAGAAATCCTGTGGGCACACACACGTTCTTCTTCAGGACCTTGCGCGTCCTGCAAAGACGTCGCACCTGTCGCTTGCGCGAAAGAAAGAAACAGAGCCAACATAAGTAACTTCTTCATAAGCGCACCCCCTGGTTCTTTATCTTTTAGAACGTCACGCCCTTACACGAGAAGATATTTTACACAACTTGTTCAGTATACATAGCCTCATTTTACCGCTGCGCTAGGGTCTTCTTTTTCATTCAGCCTCGTCAAACGCTTGCGGGCCTCTTCTTTGTAAAGATCAGGCGCCCCTTTTGCGGCAACGACGCGCTCGAGAAACTCCCGGGCGCTTGCCAGGTGTCCCATGATCATGAGTGTGCGCCCAACGCCGTAACACGCCCGCCACCGCAGACTCCCAGAGTGATTCGCGTAGGCCGCATAAAAGCCAGCAAGGGCCGCAAGGGCATCGTGTGCTTGAACTTGCTTGCCCGTGAGGAGGCCTTCACTGACGTCACACACGTCTTGATAAAAGGTGCCCTTTGTGTATGGCGCACATGGGACAAACTGAGCAAATGTCAAAACACCAGCCTGATCTAAAGCCATGACACTGGCAAGATCTTCAGGGGTGTTCGCTTTGGTAAGGTGACTTGCTCTTCTTGGATGCTTGAGGGGCGTATGCGAGGCCGGACGCGTCGTATCTTCTGGTGCGCGCCTCTTGGCGCTTCTCTTTTTGGTAGAAGCAAGATGCACATACTGGGGAAAGTATGGTGGATGGGCGGCCTCCCGTTTTACGTGCACATCCTCGCACAGGTCAGGAACACTAACAGCGGGTAAGCTCAAGGGTGAGTCAACGTCATAATAAGGGCGCTCTTTATAAAAAACCGGCCTGTAAAGACAGGGATCGTTCAGCACGCGCGCGAAGATTTTCTGTTCCAAAGGATCTTCTAAGCTTGAGGCAATGGCAGGCTGGCAGAACAGGAGTGACAAGACAAAATGTAATCGCATGGGCAGGTTTGAGTTCTATGTTTAAGGCTGAACCGACTGGAGACTATGGGAAACGCAAAATCATGTCAATGTGTCAAAATAACTTTACTGGGGCAAGACCTGCACTTGGACACCCATCTTCTCCATACGTCTTTTTAAATCATGGGCTTTTTCGGGAATCATGCCGGCCAGGCGTACATGATACTTCACACCAACACCGGTCCCATGATCAACGCGCACGTATTGGGGCGTCTGGGTTGCGATGAGGGGACCCACCTGGCGCAAGGTCTCCTGCCACGCCGTCTTTGCTTCGTCTTGAGTCGCCGCAGATGCCACCTCAAGGGCTAGCATTTTTCCTTGAGAGACGTGAACATTATTGCCTTCAAGGGGGATGTTCACGCGCTTAAGCTGGGGTATAGCGTTTTGTTTTTCTTGCGCCACATGGAGCGTTGCCTTGGAGGATCCTGCCTGATGAACGGGAGCTTTTTCCTCAAAAAAGCCTTCGTCGCTTTCCGCGAAGGGGTCCGTCTGCGCCTCTCCTTCCGCAAAGGGGGACGAGACGTCCTGGGCCGCCTCAAGGTCTTTGGATGTCAAGGGGGACTGGGCAAGGGCTTTGACAAAATCGTCTGGAAGCGCTGGTGCTGACTCCACGGGATCCTGAGGAACCTCGCGCAGACGCACCTCATCACTGGCCACACCCTGCCCCGTCAACTGATCGTAAATTGTTTTATCAGTATTGATAGTGTCTGTGTCTTGGGCACCTTGGGGGCGCACCTTATAGGGACCTTCTGGCGCCGCCACAAGGGGGATCTCTCCGCCTGATGAGAAAGACCAACCCATCCAAAAGTAAGCCGCTCCACCCAACAGCAAACTCGCACCTGCCACAAGAGCTGGCACAAGAAAACGTGTGCGACGCGGGGCTGACTGGGGCAACGGCACCCGCAGCTCACGCCACATTTCTTGGGGTGGATAAGGGGTTTTCCTTTGTGGCTGCATTAGGACCTGAGCTCCTCCACGGCTTCAACACCAAGCACGTCAAGACCAGAGCGCAGCACCGTCCGTGTCCCTGCCACAAGGGCAAGTCGCACGCGGGTTTCCTCTTGGCTATCGGAATTAATAAAGCGCAACTCCGTCTCTTCCTTCCCCTTATTCCACAGGCCATGGAAGGCCGCTGCCACATCATAGAGATAGTAAGCAATGCGGTGGGGCTCATGGGCGGCGGCCGCAATCTCAACTTGGCGGGGCCAGGAGGCCAAAAGCTTAATCAAAGACAAATCAGCCTCGTCTGTCAGTGTCGACACATCACAGGTCACCAAATCACTCTCCTTGGTGCCCAGCCCCGGAAACGCTTCAGCGCCGTGGCGCAAAATGGAATGGGCCCGCGCGCAAGCGTATTGAACGTAAAACACGGGGTTGTCTTTAGAGTGCTCCGTGACCTTTGCAAAGTCAAAATCCATGGGCGCATCGTTTTTGCGCGTCAGCATAATAAAGCGCAAAACGTCCTTGCCAACCAGTTCAATGGCCTCATGGAGCGTCACAAAGTTGCCTGAGCGCTTGGACATCTTCATGGCCTCACCGCCATCGATGAACTTCACCATTTGGCACAGCTTCACGTCCAGTTGGGCTTGGCCCTTGGTGATGGCCGTGACGGCGGCCGCGATCCGCTTCACATACCCGCCGTGGTCCGCACCCCAAACATTGATCATCTCATGGGCGCCGCGCTTATACTTGTCATAGTGATAGGCAATATCGCCCGCCAGATAAGTCCACGCACCATCGGACTTCTTCAAGGGGCGATCCACGTCGTCTCCAAAATCCGTCGCCTTAAACAAGGTTTGTGGGCGTGGCTCATAGTCTTCCACAACCTTACCCTTGGGGGGCTCAAGCACACCTTCATAAATGAGCCCCATGGCCCGCAAGGTCTCGAGGGCTTCCTCCACGCGTCCAGCGTCGGTCAGGGCTTTTTCTGAGGTGAAGACCTCATGGTGTACCCCTAAAAGGGCAAGGTCTTGTTTGATCAGATCAAGCATGGCCCCCACGGCAAAGGCCTGGAATGTTGCAAGCCACGCGCTCTCATCTTGACCCACAAACGCGCGGCCGTGCTCTTTGGCCAGAGCCTGTCCCACGGGCACAAGATAATCACCCCCATATTGCCCCAGTGTGAAAGCCTCACCCAGCGCCTCAAGGTAACGCGCATAAGCCGAGCGTGCGAGCTCTTGCACCTGGCCGCCCGCGTCGTTCACGTAAAACTCTTTAAGCACCTGGTAACCGGCCTTGGCCATAAGGCGCGCCAGTGCGTCACCGAAAATGGCGCCGCGTGCGTGCCCAATGTGCATGGGGCCCGTGGGGTTGGTTGAGACATACTCCACGTTCACAAGACGCCCCTGCCCCATGGGTGATGCGCCGTAAACGATCCCTGAGGCAAGAACTTCCTTCAACCGCGCGTGCCAAAACCCAGACCCTAGGCGTAGATTCAAAAAGCCGGGCCCGGCGATTTCACAGGCAGTGACATCGGGCAAGCTCTTCAGCTTATCCATGATAAGTTGGGCAATCTCCCTTGGGTTTTTTCCAGCCGCCTTTGACAACACAAGGGCTGCGTTGGTGGCCACGTCACCATGGGAGGCGTCGCGTGGAGGCTCTACGGTCACAGGTGAGGTATCAAGGTCTTGAGGCAAAAGGCCTTCTTCTTGAAGAGTGGTAATGGCCTGGATAACCTGGGTCCGCAGGGCATGGAAAAAGTTCACGTCTTGTCCTTTAAATGATGAAAAACACTTTAATGGGTGAATCATATGCTTTACATAGAAGGAGGCAAGTCTTTTTTCAAACTTTATGGAGTTCCCATGGACACGCACACGCCAAATGAGGACGCACTTCTTGAGGCATTTGGCCCAGAGGGTGAGGCTCCCCTTCTTTTGCTGACCCCGCGGGCGTACGCGCGCTTGGTCATGCTCATGGAAAAACGCACGCCTCAGAAAACCTTTCTCTCAATCGTGGTGGACGCAGGCGGATGCGCAGGCTTTACCTATACCCTCAACCTTGTTGAGGACGCAAAAGATGACCAGATGGAGCTGACGTGCGGGGATATTACCCTTCTCATGGACGAGATGTCCCTTGATATGCTCAAAGGGTCCACCCTTGATTTTGCCACTTCCCTCATGGGAGAGGCTTTTTCTCTTAAAAACCCCTCCGCTACTTCGTCGTGCGGATGCGGCACCTCTTTTTCCATTTTCTAGCGCGCAACAAGGAAAGTAGACCATGAAGATTGCAACGTGGAATGTGAACTCCGTCGGGGCACGCCTGCCCCATTTGATGCGATGGATACAAGAGGACGCCCCTGACGTTGCCCTTCTCCAAGAGATCAAGTGTGTGAGCGAGGCCTTCCCTTACGAAACCATCGAAGACATGGGATACAATGTTGTGGCCTTCGGGCAGAAATCCTACAACGGCGTTGCGATACTTTCCAAGTTCCCCTTGGAGGACGTGACGCGGGGCCTGCCCACCTTTGAGCAGGACACCCAGGCCCGCTATATTGAAGCCGTCACAAACGGTGTGCGCGTGGCCAGCATTTATGTCCCCAACGGCTCAGAAGTGGGCTCAGACAAGTTTTCCTACAAGATGGCATTCTACGGCGCTTTAGGGGATCACGCTGCACAAAGCCTATCGTACGGCGAGCCCCTTGTGTGGGGAGGCGACTACAACGTGGCGCCTTACGCCCAGGATATGCACGACCCCGCCCTTTCAGGAGAGCCCCGCATCTTGTGCTCAGTGGAGGAGCAACGCGCCCTACGCACACTCATTTCCCAAGGATTTTGTGACGGCCTGCGCCAAGTCTTTCCCGCCACTCAGGAGGCCGGTAAAGGCCTTTTCAGCTGGTGGGATTACCGCGCGGGCTCCTTTAACCGCAACAAGGGATTTCGCATTGATCATCTTCTTTTGTCACCCCAGGCAAGTGACCGTCTGGAGGCTGCTGGCATTGACGCCCACACCCGTGGCTGGGAGCGCCCATCGGACCACGCGCCCGTCTGGATCACCTTGGTGTAAGCCATGAGTCTGCGTATTATTTCTGGCCACGCCAGGGGCCGCAAAATTGAGGCACCCAGCACGTCCCTCACACGTCCCACCTCCGACAAAGTGCGCGGCGCCATCTTCAGTATTGTGGCCAGTCGCTTAGCAAAGGACGAACGCTCCTTTGAAACATGTATGGTGCTTGATGTGTTTGCAGGGTCTGGCGCTTTGGGGCTGGAGGCATTTTCCAGGGGCGCCCAAGGCGGTGCATTTATAGAGCAAAATCCTGAGGCTTTTGGCACACTCCTTGACAACATCAACCATCTGGGGGCAAGCGACTGGCGCGCCTACCGTCGGGATGCGTGCGATCCTGGCAAGCCCCACGGTACGTTTAACTTAATTTTCCTGGATCCGCCCTACGGCAAAGGTTTGGTGCCGCGAAGCATACGCGCCCTTGAGCGTTCAGGTTGGCTTGCACAGGACGCGCTTCTCGTGGTTGAGGTGGGGGCGGATGAAGCGCCCCCACGCATTGATGGCTTTACGTGCCTCGACTCACGCGTTTTGGGTGCCTGCTCCCTCTATCTCTTTACGCGATCCCAGGAAGAGAACGAGGTTCGCTAAGAAGAAGCCGGGGATCATTGAAGGGATGTCCCCCGCAAAGGGCAGAGCTGGCCAAAGGGCTGAGACTCCCGCACCTGTCAAAAGCGCAAGGAGCGCTGTGTTCTCGCTGATGGCGCGGTTGGTTAAGGACCAGAGCACCAACGGCCCAAAAGAGCATCCAAGGCCCGCCCACGCATAAAATACCAAGGAGTAAATGCTCGACGTGTTGGACCACGCAAGACCTGTGGCCATGCAGCAAATGGCAATGATTGAGCCGCGTGTGAGCCACATTTCTTTGTGTTTTGGCACGTCAAAAATGTCTTCGGCGAGCGTTGAGGCTGCCGCCATAACCTGGGAGTCCAGGGTTGACAAAGCCGCCGCCAAGACCGCACACAAAACAACCTGTGCCATGACAGGAGACAGGAGGCGATTGGCCATTTCCACAAAAAGAAGCTCTGAATTCTTAATGTCGGGCAAAAGCTGCGCGCCCAAAAGACCGATCAGAGCCGCACACCCCAGGGCCAGTGCCTGCCAGGTCAGCCCCACATACTTCGCCTTGCGGATATTGTCCACATGATCGATGGACATATACTTGTTAATGACGTGAGGAAGACCAAAATAACCAAGTCCCCAGCCAAAGGCTTGGAACGTACGCGAGTAGAGGGTTGTGGAGGACTCCTTTTCGGCAAACAGAGATGCCAAAGCAAAGTCACCGGGCAAGGACTGGAACGCCAAGACAGGGACGATGATGATCATGAGAAGCAGAAAGACTGCCTGCAGCATGTCATTCCACGCAACGGCAATAAAGCCTCCCAAAAAGGTGTAAATCATAATGACGGAAGCTGCCACAAGAACGCCTGCCTTATAGTCCACCTCAAAAAGACTCTCAAACATACGCCCAAGTCCGACAAGACCGGAGGCGATATAGGCGATCAAAAAGAAAATACACACAAGGGCGCTCCACATCTGGAGACGCACCCCCGGCTCGCTTTTTCTGGCCTCTGTTGAGGGGTGGAAACGTACCGCAAAGAGGGATGAAAGTGTCAAACAGTTATATTTGGCCGTGACCACGCGAATGCGCGGCGCGACAAACTGCCATGACAGGAACATGAAAAAGACAAGGGAAAAAGCCGTCCACAGCTCACCCATGCCGTAAGCAAAGACCGCTGCGGGGAAGCCCATAAAGAGCCACGCGCTCATATCACTGGCATGGGCTGACAGAGCCGTCACCCAGTAGTTGAGACTGCGCCCACCCAAAATAAAGTCGTCGGCCGCTTGATTCCGTTTTGAAAAATAAAACCCGACACATAAAAGAATTGCAAAATATGCAAAAAAAACAAAATACGTCATAATGTTACTTTATCTTGTCCACTTCCATTGCTCGCCGCGCAAGCATACCTTTTTTCCACACGCGTACCCCGCGTGACACATTGTCTTTTACCGAGCTTAAGGATTTTTCTAAGCATGAAAAATGCCTCTAAACGAAGCATCATAGGCAAATCGCGCGAAAATGGAAAGGGCTAAATTAAATTCTTGTCCATCTGTAAAGATCAATACAAAAGCATATTTATCATTTTTCTTAATATGTTAGCGTCACACTATGTGAAAAAAGCACCACTTGTCAGAGCACTGTGTTTACAGCTACAATATATTAAAAAATGATATTGGTAAAAAGATGCCACATATAAAACTGGCCCTCAGTAACAATATTCAAGAGCGTGAAGATATTCAGGAATTTTTTCATGAATGCCACACGCTTTTAGTGCGTGATCTCCCCACAAAGCTGGACAGCTGTAAAAGCCGCCTCCTGGTTCATGATGTTTTCCGGGTGGGCGACGGCATTCACCACAACGGTTTCATCCACCTTGAAGTACGCATTCTACCAGGGCGAGAAGACACCCTTTTGAATGAAATTGCCGCAAATCTTTTAAAGCTCCTCCAAAAGCACTTTGCGCAGTCACTCATGACCCTTAAGCCCGCAACCAGTGTTGAGATTGCAACACTCCAGCACTATCACAAAGTGTAAGCTGACCACCTGGTTTTGCACAAAAGATTTGTGATAGAGTGTAGAAAAATATGTGGAGGCTTTTCAACGTGCACCGTGCAATTTTCTTAGTCGTTTCCGCCCTGGCCTGCGCCCCTCTTATGGCCAAAAAAGAGGCTGTATGTCCCGATCACCTCACACCCAAGCACCTTGAAGAGCTGCGCAATCACGGGGAGGTCTCGTTGAATGATGTCTCTTTTCTCATCGATGGCGCTTCTGAAAAAAAACTAAAAAATATTGATATAAAGACCCAAGCCCCCTTCTCCTATGAGCGCACAGACAGTCATAAATTGGCGTGCTGGTATGAATGTAGCGACGGTTACCTGTGCGTGCGCGAGAAGTAGGTTTTTGCCTTCTCCCTCAACACACAGATATTCTTTATTTTTATCCTTTTGAAACCGTTTCGCGTCATACTAGAGGTGTGTTTTTAAGAGGATAGACCATGCATCCTTCACGCGCGCTGAGCATTCTTCTTGCGCTCGCCATAACACCAAACATTGCTTCGGCCTCCCTCGAGGGCCGAAAGCCTATCCTGTCCCAGGATTTTTGCCGCGCGCTCATGGCGAACAGAACGGTCGCTGATGGGGGAGGCATTGACGCCTCTGGCAACCTTGTGGGGGCGACCCGAGAAGTACAGGGGGCCGACCTCCCCCAGGATGATCTTGGAAAAGACGACCTGGGTCGCGCCGTGCCAAGCGCCGACCTACCCTCATCAAAAGCGTTAAAAATTCCAGACACCCTCACCATGCCCCTTTATTTTGCGCTCAGCAAAGCGCCTCTTCAGATTGCAACTCAAAATCAGAGTGCCACAACCACCACGGGCACGACAGTCACAACCACCAACACCCAGAGCACGACAACACCCAGTGGGACATCTTCGCTCACCGGGTCCGTGACAAATCCAACCGCAAACACGTCTCAAAATTTGGCTGCGACAATCAAAACGCCCACCTCCACAACCACAGGTGCGGCGACCAACGTGGAAAGCACGGCTTCCTCAGCGCAAACAAGTGGCACAACCACAGGAACCATCGAAGGGTTTGACAAATCGGCACAGTTGTTGATAACCATACACAAGGACGGACGTCTTGAGCTTGGGGGTGAGCCCCTGCCCCAGGACGATACAAAAGAACTTTATGGTGCGTGCCAGGCGTTTCTTGCCCAGGCCGACCAAGGACAATAGGTTATGGACATCATATCAGAGAAAATTCTCTTCACGGGCAGTCAGGGCCATCTTCTTGTGGGACGCCTCGATCGCCCAGCAACAAACGCGAAAGCCTTTGCGGTTTACGCGCCGTGCTTTACCTGCACCAAAGACATTTTAGTAGCCAAGCGTATTGGTGAGGCCCTCGCCCAACGCGGTATTGGCATGCTGCGCATTGACTTCACTGGACTTGGTGAGAGCGGCGGGTCCTTCACCCAAGCCAACTTCACAAGTAATACCGAGGATCTCCTGGCTGCCGCGCGCTTTTTGGAAGCGCACTTCCAGGCACCTGAACTGATGATTGGGCATAGCTTGGGGGGCACAACCGCGCTGGTTGCCGCTTCAAAGTCCCCTTCTGTGAAAGGTGTTGTGACCATCAACTCCCCCTCAAACCCCAAGCACGTGGGTAAGCGTTTTGAGGAAAAGTTGGAAGAGCTTTCCTGGACTGAAGAAGTTGATGTAAAAATTGAGGGGCGCGACTTTCGTATTCAAAAGCAGTTTGTGGATGATCTGCAAAGCTATGACATGGATACAATCTTGCCACAACTCAGCGCAGCGCTTCTTGTGTTTCACGCCCCCGACGACCCAGTCGTCAACGTGCGCAACGCCAGCGCGATTTTTTCAACGGCGGTGCATCCCAAGAGCTTTATCTCCCTTCCTAATGTGGATCACCTTGTGACCAAGAAGGAAGACGCCGTCTACATCGCCCAAATAATTGACGCCTGGAGCGCCCTCTATATCACCCAGCAAAGCTAGCACGCACAAAAAAGACAGGTGACTTGCGCCACCTGTCTTTTAAGAGACGAACTACATTGGGTGAGATTAGCCCTTGTGCTCTTCTTTTTTTGCTTCTTCCATATGCTCAGCAGGAGCTGCGTCCTTGGCGTCAGCCTTAGGCTCTTCCTTCTTTGCTTCTTCCTTGTGCTCAGCAGGTGCTGCGTCCTTAGCTTCTGTGGACTGTGCAGCAGAAGCTTTCTTCTTCTTGTGATGACGCTTTTTATGATGCTTCTTCTCTTGAGTTACCTTGTCAGGTGTCTCAGATGTTGCAAACTCGTCATGTGGCAAAACTTCTTTTTCGTTTTCTGCAGAACCAGCTACATCCTTAGTTGTGATGTCATGCTCGTGGCGACGTTGCTCGCCTGCATCCTCAGATGCAAATGCGGATGTCACCAAAGCTAGGCTTGCAGCAAGTGTTAAAAGTTTAAAGTCCATGTTTTCCTCCCTATTGAACGAACCTATAACATAGAGATGGTATCCCACAACAAAAGAGCATTTCAACTGTATTTTCATAAAATTAAAAAAAAGAAGCCTTCTGACCGACTGGTTGGTATGGAGGGGCATTTTTAAACTTTTTGTGCTTTTCCTGTTGACGCGGCGCTCGTGTCCGGTTACTTAAGTAGCTACATGCCCCTGTGGCGGAATTGGTAGACGCGGCAGACTCAAAATCTGTTGGTTTTTGACTGTGGGAGTTCGAGTCTCCCCGGGGGCACCATCCGTATGAATAAACAAGCCTTACATGCTGCCTATTAATCCCCTTGCATAGGAAAGTGCGTCTTGCGGTGTCTCGTAGAACTTATCAGCACCGGCAGCGTCGAAGAAATGTGAGCGCTTAAAAAGAGACATAACTTGTGCATTTGCGCCTGCAATCAGGAGATACTTTCCTTGTCCACGCATATACGCTTGAAGCTTTCCAAGAGCCTCTACGCCTGATGTATCAAGATTAAGGAGATTTACAAGACTCAGAACAAGAATTTTGGGTGCGGACTTATGTGGCATCATCAGCTCTTCAAGGATATTGACCGTCCCAAAAAATAGCGAGCCGTAGACATGGTACATCTCTATCTCTCTTCCCAGCATGCTCTCATTGGGATACTCCACCTCCCCCACTGGCTCAAGGCGTGTGAGACTTTTAACACGGGCGATAAAAAACAAAAATGACAAAGCAAGACCAACCTCAAGAGCAACGCTCAAGTCCGCCACGACAGTCAAAACAAAGGTTGATAATAAAACCAAACGATAGAAGTTGGAGTAGCGCCACAAACGCACAAAAGCATGCCACTCTCCCATTCTGTAGGCGACGTAGATAAGGATAGCGCCCAAAACGGCAAGGGGGATACTTTTTGCAAGGGGCGCAGCAATGAGTAAGATTGCCAGAAGGGTGAGCGCATGAACAATGCCCGCAAGGGGTGTGCGTGCACCCATACGCACATTTGTCACCGTGCGCGCAATGGTACCCGTCGCGCAGTAACCTCCCAGCATTGGCGCAACAACATTCGCAATCCCCTGTGCCATTAATTCTTGGTTTGGATCGTGCTGTTCACCTATTATATCATCCGCGACGCGCGCACAAAGCAAGGACTCAATGGCCCCCAAAAACGCAATTGTGATGGCAGGTCGGACCAAATGGGTCATTGTATCTAGATCAAAGTGCGGCACACTGATTTTTGGAAGCACGGAAGGAATCCCCCCAAACTCCGTTCCCAAGGTTGCAATGGGCAAATCCAACGCCACAGACAAGGCGGTTCCACCAATCAAAACGATCATGCTCCCAGGTATATAGGTCATTATGCGAAGACGGGTTTTGCTGACAAGCATGGGCCACCCAAAAAGCACGCATAAGCAAGCAATGCTTATAATTGCTGTTGGCAAACTAATGGTCTGGATATGGCTTGCAATGACAATAATTTTTGGAAAGAAGTCACTAGGAAGTGCCTGTATCTGCAGCCCCAACACATCCTTGACTTGCGATAAGGCGATCAAGACAGCAATCCCATTTGTAAAACCAGTTACAATGGCAACGGGAACATAGCGTATAAGAGCACCCCACCTCAAAAGCCCCATAAGGAACAAGAGAATGCCCGCAAGAATCGTTGCAATCACAAGACCATGCACGCCATATCGCGCCACAATACCGTAAACAATGATGATATAGGCACCTGCAGGCCCACCTATTTGCACTTTTGATCCACCTAAAAGTGAAATCAAAAAACCTGCCACAATGGCTGTATAAATGCCTGCCTCTGGTTTGAGTCCACTGGCAATGGCAAAGGCCATGGCCAGTGGGAGGGCAACAATACCAATGGTTAACCCGGCAGACACATCGTGCCACAGGTCCTTGCTTGTGTAGTTCTGGAACGAGGATAAGAGTTTAGGGCGAAAAATAAACGACAAGTAAGTATCCAGGCAAGATAACGCTCTTCATAAACATAGCGCAAAATATTATCTCATCTCAAGAAGATAGAAAGACTGTCTCAAAGAGGTGATGGAACGCCACCACCCCTTTTGCAATTGTTAAGCTGCCTCAGACACATCCTCTACGTCGCGCACCTCACGGTTTGAACGGGACGCCATCTCAATGGCCTGGAAATAGACAGAGATCAACTCTTCTTGCTCTGCGCGCTCATCTTGATCCATTTTACGGATGCTAATCATTTTGCGGATGACCTTCGTGTCAAAGCCGTGGGACTTGGCTTCCGCGTAGACTTCTTTGATATCAGTCGCAATGGCTGCTTTATCCTCTTCAAGTCTTTCAATTTTCTCAATAATTTGACGCAGCTGCAAACCTGATACACCACCAAAACCTGACATGTTTGACTCCTTTATATGGGGGTTATTTTCTCACCCACGACACTACGCAGCTTTCACACGAAACACAAGGCGCAACGCGTCCAGATTCATGGGAAAATAACTAGCACCCACGTGCCTGGCGCGCTATGATGACAACACACTTATACAAAGGCTTTTTTTGATGCGTAAACTCATTGCACAAACGCCCATTGCGACTCTTGCGGTTCTTGCCGGGCTGATGACTGCGCTTCTTCTCGCCTTTGTGCCCATCTGTGTACGCTTGAGTGAGGTAGGCCCCATTGCGACCGGATTTTACCGCTTCTTCTTGTCCTTTCCATTTCTCATCTCCTGGATGGTCTTTGACCACATGCGCGAGCCAAATGCCAAGGTCCCCAAGACAAAGCGGGACTATTTCCTGATGTGGGGTGCTGGTGCTTTCCTGGCCCTTGATTTGATTTTCTGGCACTCCGCTATGCTGCACACAAGTGTTGTGAATGCCATGCTTTTGAGTAACCTTACCCCTATCTTTGTGTCCTTGGGCTCTTGGATCATTTTTAAGCAAAAACTGACTTGGACCCTGATCCTGGCCATTATTGCGGCCACTATTGGATCGATTATTTTGGTGGGAGGCACCTTTTCCCTGAACACAGGGCATGCTTACGGCGACATGCTTGCCTTTATCTCATGTCTATTCTTTTCAGCTTTTCTTGTGAGCGTTCAAGCGCTGCGACAGCACTTTCGCTCCCCCACCATCATGGCCTGGGGCGCCATCCCTACCATGTATATTTTGGCGCTGGTGGCCCTCATCAGTGGTGAAAACATTATCCCGCACAGCCTACACGGGTGGAGCGTTCTGTTCTTCATGGCCCTTGTGATACATATCTTGGGTCAAGGGCTTCTCACATTCTCCATGGCCCATATCTCAGCCACAATATCGTCCCTCCTCATGTCCATGGCGCCGGTTTTCTCCGCGTTTTTGGCATGGATTTTCTTCCAGGAGCGCCTGTCTTCGGCTCAGCTTTTGGGTGGCTCCATCGTCCTTGCTGGCGTCTTTATCGCACGCATTCCCCAAGCAAAAGAAAGGAAACCTGACTGATGCGCAGACAACGCGCCACCAAAATTATCGCCACACTCGGTCCCGCAAGCTCCACCCCGGAGATGATCGAGACCCTTTTTCTAGCAGGTGCGGACCTTTTTCGCCTGAATTTTTCCCATGGCACTCATGCTGCCCACGAAGCGAACATCCAGGCCATTCGTGCCCTCAGTCAAAAATACAGTTACCCAATCGGTATTATTCAGGACCTCCAGGGACCGAAATTGCGCGTGGGCACCTTCGCGCAAGGATCCGTCCTTTTGCAAAATAATGAAACCTTTATCCTTGACCTCGATCCCACCCCCGGGGACGTCACCCGTGTGTGCTTGCCCCACGAGGAAATCTTTGAGGCGCTGGCACCCAATCAGCGTCTTCTGTTGAACGACGGCGCCATTGCCCTGCGGGTGGTGGAAAAGTCCGCCTCACGCCTTGTGACCCGTGTGGAGGTTGGTGGCAAACTTTCGGACCGTAAGGGCGTGAATGTCCCCGACTGTCTCTTAAACCTTTCAGCCCTTACCCCCAAGGACCGTGAAGATCTTGCCTTCGGTCTGAAGATGGATGTGGACTGGGTGGCGCTGTCCTTTGTTCAGCGCGCCCAAGACGTTGAAGAAGCGCGCAGCATCATTGGCACACGTGCCAAGATTGCTTCAAAGATCGAAAAGCCCCAGGCCATTGATCACCTTGAAGCCATTGCAGTGGCCAGTGACGCGCTTCTTGTGGCACGCGGCGATTTGGGTGTGGAGCTTCCCCCAGAGGACGTTCCACCTCTTCAAAAGCGCATCATTAAGGTCAGCCGTTCCCTTGGAAAACCCGTGATTGTAGCAACCCAAATGCTGGAGTCCATGGTGTCATCTCCCACGCCCACACGAGCCGAGGCCTCGGACGTGGCCCACGCAGTTTACGACGGAGTTGACGCGGTGATGCTGTCGGCGGAGTCAGCCGCAGGCACCTATCCACAAGAGGCCGTCACTATGATGAACCGCATCACTGAGAAAGTTGAGCGCGACCCCCTCTACCGCCACTACCGCACCGTGGAGCGTGTTGACGAGCATGCCTCTTCCAGTGACGCCATCACGGCAGCTGCAAGGCAAGTCACCCACTCCATTGAAGCGCGCGCCATTGTGACACTCACCCTAAGTGGCTCCACAACCCTGCGTGCGGCCAAGGAGCGCCCCGAAGCCCTCATCCTTGCCCTCACCCCCCAAGAAAAGGTCGCGCGTCAGTTGACCCTTGCGTGGGGTGTCTTTCCTGAGATTACCAAGGAGATTGAAGGGTTTCCACAGATGGTGACCCTCACAACAGAAGTGCTTTTGAAGCGGAACTTTGCCAAACGCGGGGATAGCGTTGTCATCACGGCCGGTGGCAGCTTCATGCCCAATACGGGCGCAAAGCTTTTTGCCTCAGGCTCCACGCGTCTTTTGCGCATCCTGACGCTAGGAGAGCCCGTTTAATGCATGAAAAGGGTGACGTCTCCACACGCCTCAAGCGCTACGTCCAGGTGGGCGGCGCGCTCACAAACGTTGCCTCGCGCCGCGTCACGGACAAGATTTTAGGACGCACCACGGACGCGGCCAAAGAGTCGGCGCAAATGGCCGCCGTCATGGGGAGTCTCAAAGGCCCCCTCATGAAGGTTGCTCAATTTCTTTCCACGGTACCGGACGCCCTGCCCCAAGACTATACCCAGGCCTTTGCCGCCCTACAGTCCCAGGCACCAGCCATGGGCTGGGCGTTTGTGAAGCGCCGCATGCAGGCAGAACTTGGACCCGACTGGAGCGCGCGTTTTGGGGATTTTTCGAGGGAGGCTTGCGCCGCTGCGTCCCTCGGGCAAGTGCACAGGGCAACCCTTCTTGATGGACGCTTGGCTGCCTGCAAGCTGCAGTATCCGCACATGGCGGCCACCATGGAGGCGGACCTAACCCAGCTGAAGATGGGTCTGAAGCTCTATGAAGCAACTTTTGGTGCCCTTGAAACCGAAAACATCCTTCTTGAGATCGCGGCCCACCTGCGCGCAGAGCTTGACTACACACGTGAAGCGTACCACATGGGGCTTTTTGCAAAGATCTTCCAAGAAGATGCGCACATTCGAGTACCCACCTGCATAGGGGATCTCTCCACAAAGCAGCTTCTCACCATGACATGGCTCGACGGGCGTCCCCTTGCAGCCTTCAAGGACGAGCCCCAAGAAACCCGCAACGCCATCGCAAAGAATCTTTTTCGCGCGTGGTACAAGCCCCTTTATCACTACGGCGTCCTCCACGGGGACCCCCACCTTGGCAACTACACCGTTGAGGGGGCGTCTATTAATCTTTTTGACTTTGGTTGCGTGCGCATCTTCTCGCCCTCATTCCTCCAAAGCACGCTAGATCTGCGCGAAGCCATTGGCAGTGGATCCAGGGACATGGCAGCGGCCGCCTACGCGTCTTGGGGTTTTGATGATCTCTCCAATGCCCATATTGATGCCCTCAATATGTGGGCTGCAATGCTCTATGAGCCCCTCCTTGATGACCGCGTGCGCCCCATTCAAGAAGGCAACAGCGGCGTGGAGGGTCGCGAGCGCGCAGCCAGCGTTCACGCAAAACTGCGAGAGCTAGGCGGCGTACGCCCACCCAGGGAGTTTGTTTTTCTTGACCGTGCGGCCGTTGGCATTGGGTCCGCTTTCATGCACCTGGGTGCCGAACTTAACTGGCGCGCTCTTTTTGAGGAGTTGATAGCAGATTTCTCGCCCACAAAAGTAAGCGCACGTCAGGACGCGCTGATGGGCAAGGGGCACACGGCCCCTGCCCTTTAAGCTGACGCCTACAGGAAAAAGTCTGGAATAAGCTTGCCGCCCGGTGTCACGGCGTAAGACGACAAATCCGTTACACCCGCTTTTGTCAGCACCTCATCATCCACAAAGAAGTTGCCCGTTGTTGTGCGCGCGTCCTGGGTCAGGATCCAATAAGCCGCGTCTGCCATGATTTCAGGCTTGCGGGACGCCTTCATCAGCGCCTCACCGCCCAGCATATTCACAGCCGCCGTGGCAATGGTCGTGCGTGGCCAGAGCGCGTTCACTCCCACGCCGTCCTTGCGAAATTCCTCGCTCATGCCAAGGACGCACATGCTCATGCCGTATTTGCTCATGGTGTAGGCACAGTGGGGCGCAAACCACTTGGCCTCCATGTTCAAGGGAGGAGAGAGCATCAACACGTGTGGGTTGGAAGCGGCCTTCAAATGGGGGATGCAGGCCTGTGTCGTGGCAAAGGTCGCGCGCACGTTCACACCAAACATCAGATCAAAACGCTTCATGGGTGTATGCAAAGTGTCCGTCAGCTGAATGGCACTGGCGTTATTGACAAGAATATCGATACCCCCAAAGGTCTCTACGCCCTTGGCAACGGCCGCCGCAATTTGATCTTCATCGCGCGCGTCCATTTGAATGGGAAGTGCGCGCCCACCCAATTCTTCAATCTCCTTGGCAACGGAGTGGATGGTTCCCTCCAGCTGAGGATGAGGGTCACTTGTTTTGGCACATAAGATAATATTGGCGCCGTCCTTGGCCGCGCGCAAAATAATGCTTCTGCCAATGCCGCGGCTTCCTCCCGTGATAAAAAGCGTCTTCCCTTTTAAATCAGACATTTCTTGGTTCCTCTCGTGTGTTAACGGTTCTTTTAGCGCCCTTCAAAGGTGGGGCGTTTTTTGGCCAGAAAACTTCCCACAGCTTGGGGAAAGTCATGGGTTTGGGTGGAGGCAACAAAGGCATCCTCCTCCAACTGCAGTTGCTGGGACAGCGTGTTTTCGAAGGACTGGGACAAGAGCGCCTTGGTTTTGGCAAAGGCAGCCGTCGGCCCACTGGCCAACTGTTGGGCGAGTTGGCGGGTTGCCTCTTGAAGCGCCGCGTCCTCCACCACGCGGTTGAGAAGGCCAAGGGTGTGGGCTGTGTCGGCATTAAAGCGCTCGCAAAGAAGGGCAAGCTCCATGGCTTTTCGAAGGCCCACGAGGCGCGGCAGTGCAAAGGAGCTGCCTCCATCGGGGCTAAGCCCCATCTGAGCATAGGCCATAGTATAGGTGCTGGAGGCGCATCCGATTGCCAGGTCACACGCCATCATAAGACTGAGCCCAAAGCCCGCGCACGCCCCATTCACGCTAGCAATCACAGGTTTTGGCATGCGCTTGATGGTGGTAATGGCCGGGTGGACATGGGCAAAAAAGGTGTGAAAGTCCTGGGCGCGCTTTGAAGCGTCCACGTCCATGTGCTTGGCAAACATGGTGATGTCACCGCCCGCCATGAAGCCAGCGCCCGCCCCCGTGATCACAACGGCGCGCACGCTCTCGTCATGCTCGGCTGCCAGGAGCGCCTCAAGCATCCCCTTGGCAAGATCGGCGTTCAGGGCGTTAAGAAGGGCGGGACGGTTCAAGGTGAGCGTGGCAACGGCCCCCTCACGCGCAACAAGAACGGGCGTGTTTTCGGGATCCTTGGAGGACACGTTACAAAGATGTTCTAAGGTCATTATCAACTTCCTTCCATCGCTCAAGAACTGGAGACAAGGGCTTGATGACAGGATCCATGCCCAATTTCTTTAACACTTCTGTTGTTGGAATGGGCTTTCCCTTAATGGTAAAGACGGCCCGTGCGAGCGCGTGGGCCACCATTTGACCATCGGCGTCAAAGCGCTGCTCGATGTAGGCCCACTTTTCGTCAAGGCCCACAATACGCGTTGTGAGGGTGTACTTTTGAAAAGGGCGCAGCCCCCGGCGAAAGCGGATGTGGACGCCCCCTAAGACTGCTTGCCACTTTTCGGTAATGAAAAAACGCGCCAGACCCGAGCGCACCAAAAAGTCAAACCGTCCCAAATCCATAATGCTCAAGTACCTGGCATTATTCATATGGATATTGAGGTCAATATCATTGAGAAGCACTTGAAACTTGCGCGTCAGTGGCTCGAAAAAGGTCACCTTTTTCCCCAAAAGGCCTGCGATTAAAATGCGCAAAACACGGTAGTACAGCGTCATAATCCGCCCCCTTGGGTTTTTATGGGTTAAAGACGCACGCGCTTGAACAGTCATGTTCTTTACGCGTGCGCCGGTACTCTAGAAAGGACCGAATCCTTCCTCTTTCATAGACATGAGGGGTTTTGCGCCCGCCATGATGGTTGCCAGTAAGCTAGAGGTTTGTGGCAGAAGCTTCGTGTAGAAGAACCTTGCGGTGTCAAGCTTGCTCTCATAAAAGAGCCCTTCCTCACCGGAGACCTTAGGGGCTGCAATCTTCACAGCCTTTGCCCATAGGTACGCATGGGTCACAAGGGCAAACATGCGTAGGTAATCAACGCTGGCCGCACCCGCCTCGTCGGGATTGCGCAGTGCACTCACCGCCAGATAACTTGTGGCCTGTTGAAGGCGTGTCACTGCCTTGACGAGAAGTGGCAGCATCTCGGCCAGAACCGCATTGTCTTTATTCTCCTCGATGAAGGCCAGCACTGGGTGGAAGAATTGGCGCAAATACCGCCCCGTATTGGCAGGAAGCTTACGCCCCACAAAGTCGAGTGCCTGCACACCATTGGTGCCTTCATAGATCTGAGAAATACGGGCGTCCCTGGCAAACTGCTCAAGGCCATATTCCTTGATATAACCATGACCGCCCAAAACCTGCATGGCCATGTTGGCCACGTCGTACCCACAGTCCGTGAAGAATGCCTTTACAACGGGCGTCATAAGCTGCACCAGATCCTCGGCCTCCTGCTTTTTGACAGGATCTTTCTCTTTGTGAGAAACATCAAGGGCGCGGGCAATCCACGCGCCAACCATACGGTTGCCTTCGTTGTAGGCTTTCATGGTGAGAAGCATACGGCGCACGTCCGGGTGAACAGTGATGGGATCGGCAGGCTTTTCAGGAAACTTAACCCCTGTCAGCGCGCGGCCTTGAAGGCGATCTCTGGCGTAAGCAAGTGCGTTTTGATAGGCCACTTCAGCCACACCAAGGCCTTGGTTCCCCACACCCAAACGCTCTGCGTTCATCATGGCGAACATGTTGCTGACACCGTGGAAGAGTTTACCAACAAGGTGCCCTTTGGCGTTTTCAAAATTCATCACGCAGGTGGCGGAGGCACGGATGCCCATCTTATGCTCGATGGAGGCGCACGTCACGCCGTTGGCGTCCCCCAAGGACCCATCATCGTTGACCCAGATTTTGGGCACAACAAAGAGGCTCACGCCCTTGATGCCGGCGGGCGCGTCGGGTGTTTTGGCCAAGACGAAATGAATAATATTGTCCGTCAGGTCGTGTTCGCCAGAGGAAATAAAGATCTTTGTGCCCGTGATCCGGTAAGATCCGTCTTCTTGGGGCTCCGCCTTGGTGCGAAGGAGTCCCAGATCCGTCCCACAGTGGGACTCGGTCAGGCACATGGTGCCCCCCCAGGTGCCATTAATCATTTTAGGCAAATAGCGGTCCTTCAGCTCATCCGAACCGTGGGTGTGGAGCAAGATGGAGGCGCCGCGGGTCAGGCCCGGGTAAAGGCTAAAAGACGTGTTAGCGCCGCAAATCATTTCCTCAGTCATAAGGCCTATGGACTCGGGCAGACCTTGACCACCATAGGCGGGGTCAGCGGCCAAAGAGGTCCAGCTTCCCTCAACAAAGGTGTTGTAAGCCTCTTTGATACCCTTGGGCGTGAAGACTTGTCCATTTTCCCAGCGGCAGCCCTCAAGATCACCACTTTGGTTAATGGGGGCCAGGACGTCTTCGCAGATGCGCGCAGCTTCTGTAAGAACTGCGTCCACCAAATCCTCGCCCATATCCTCATATCCTGGAAGAGCTTGGATGTCCTTGTAATCAAAAAGTTCTTTGATACAAAAGTTTATATCCCGCAAGGGTGCTTTATATGATGGCATGATTTTAATTCCTCAATGGTTTGCCCGTTGCCAAGATATGCTCCATGCGGTCCCAGGTTCCCCTGTTATGCAGAAGCGACACGAACGCCTTGCGCTCTAGCTTCAAGATATCTTCCTCGGTTTGCTTGTCGGTCATATCAACGTCCCCGCCGCTTAAGACCTCGGCAAGCTTAGCAGACACAACCTCATCGTAAGGTGTCGCCTTGCCGGCCTTCACAAAGCCCTTGACGGCCATGGTCATGGCGACCTTGGCAACACCTCCTGGCAGGGAGATTTCAACGGGTGTGGGCACTTGGTAATTTTGCGCCTTTTCCAAAGCCACTGCCTTTGCGTCTGCCAGTAACCGGTCCCTGTTCATGGTGATTTTGTCGCCGGCGCGCAGGAACAGCATCTCCTTGGCCTGGGCCGCGGACTTGGCAACTTTGGCCGTGCCAATCATCTCAAAGACCTTACCAACAGCCACCATGGCGCCGCCCGGACGCTTGGACTCTGTCACCCAACGGGTGAGCATTTCCTTACATCCGCCCCACGCAGGCACGAGACCAACGCCGACCTCCACAAGGCCCATGTACAGCTCGCAGTGCGCCTGAACCGCGTCACAGTGGAGAAGCACCTCGCATCCCCCGCCAAGGGCCATGCCTGAGGGCGCACCAATCACGGGGAACGGGGCATATTTCAAGGCCATGTAAGCGTTTTGTCCGCCCTCGACCATTTCCTGGATCTGAGGCCACATGCCCACATTGACCGCAAAAAGAGCCATGCCAATATTGGCACCCACGGAGAAGTTTGTCCCTTCATTGTGGATGACCATGGCCTTGAACCCCTGGTCCTTCACAATGCCAATGGACTTATGGATCATGGCCATGATGTCGGGGTCAATGGAGTTCATTTTGCTGGTGAACTCGAGGCAAACAACGCCGTCCCCAATATCCCACAAGGAGGCAGAGCCGTTCTTGGCCAAAGGCTTAGAGGCACGCTTGATGTCTTGAAGGAGCAGCTGACCAGGAAGACGCGTCACCTTCTTGTAAGATCCGTCAAGGTCCATGTACTGAAGAACACCTTCTTCCACGCGGTAGAAGGTCCCCTCGCCCACCTTTGTCAGAAGCGCTGGAATCTCCATGCCTTGCGCGGCAAGGTGTTTTGCAAACCAACTTGGTCCGAGCTTATCAAGGATCTCAAAGGGGCCGTACTGCCACGCGTATCCAAGCTTCATGGCTGTGTCAATTTCCGTGAGCGAGGCCGCAATATTGCCCACCAAACTCAGGGCGTACCAAAGGGTCTTGGTCATCACACTGAGGGCATACTCCGCCGCTTCTTCTTTGAAAGTCAAGAAGGCGCGCATGTTGCCCTTGGCCTCGAGACACGCAAGGCGTGGTTTGATGCTTTCGCGGTACACACCCGCCTTCAAATCCATGGCTTCTTTACGCTTGCCGCTCTCATCCTTTACAACGCGGTAAAAGCCGCCCTTTCCTTTGCGGCCCGTATTGCCCTCGGCGATCATAGTGTCCACAAGGGGCACCTCGCGGAAGGTTTTGCGGTAAAGATCACTTTCAGGAAGGGTTGCGTTCATGCTTTTGCCGATGAGGGGCATAAGATCGATACCCACAAGATCCATGAGGGCGAATACACCCGTCTTGGGAATGCCAAGGGGCTTGCCCATGACTGCATCGGCCTCTTCGATGGGCAGCCCGCGATCAAGGGCCTCCAAAAAGGCGGTCTGGATCCAAAATGTCCCGATGCGGTTGCCAATAAAGCCTGGCGTATCGTTACAGTTCACAACGGTTTTACCCAGGGCGTGGTCCACAAACTGCGTGAGTGTGTCGTAGGCTTCTTGGCTTGTTGCCTGCCCACGCACCACCTCTAAAAGACGCATGTAGCGTG
This sequence comes from Candidatus Puniceispirillum sp., assembly GCA_013822015.1. Classification (GTDB taxonomy): domain Bacteria; phylum Pseudomonadota; class Alphaproteobacteria; order Caedimonadales; family UBA1908; genus JACESU01. The sequence continues at coordinate 114,206 of PNJU01000002.1, forward strand.
GGGGGTTAAAAAAGTGCGTGATGAGAAAGCGCTTGGCGAAGGAGTCCGAGCGCCCCGCCACAAGATCCTTCAGGGGGATTGTTGAGGTGTTGGATGAAAAAAGCGTGTGGGCTGGGCACACCTCTTCAAGGCGTGCATAGAGATCGCGCTTGAGCTCTGCCTTTTCCACAATGACCTCAATGACCCAATCACAGTCTGCAACGTCCTTGAGATCATCGGTATTGCCAGCTGTGATCAGCTTGGCATTATTTTTGTGCATGAGGGGTTCAGGATCCGCCTTCAAAAGGCGCTCAATGGCGTCCTCGGCCAAGGCGTTTTTCTTTCCAAAGCCCTTTTGTGGCAGGTCGAGAAGACGCACCGGAATGCCCGCATTGGCAATCTGGGCGGCAATCCCCGCCCCCATCACGCCCGAGCCAATAACAGCGACTTTCTTAATTTGCGTCATTTACATAGCCTCCAAAATTGTGGCAATTCCCTGGCCACCACCGATGCATTGTGTGGCAAGGGCGTATTTCTTGCCCTCACGCTGCAAAAGACTTGCAGCCTTGCCCACGATGCGTGCGCCAGTTGCACCCAGTGGGTGACCAAGGGCGATGGCCCCGCCATCAAGGTTAATTTTCTTTTCGTCAAGCTTAAGATCTTGAATGCACGCAATGGACTGGGAGGCGAACGCTTCATTGAGCTCAATGATGTCGATATCCTCAACCTTGATCCCTGCGCGCGCCGCCGCTTTGCGCGTCGCCTCCACAGGGCCAATGCCCATGACCTCGGGATCACATCCAGCAACGGCGAAACTCTTTACCCGTGCCATGGGTTTCAGGCCACTCGCCTTCGCGTACGCTTCAGAGCACACAAGCACAACGCTGGCCCCGTCAGTGAGTGGAGAGGACGTACCCGCCGTCACAGAGCCACCTTCCTCAAAGGCGGGCGCGAGGCCAGCCAAGCCCTCAAGCGTTGTGCCGGGGCGAATACATCCATCAGCCTCAGCCACAATCTCATCGTTTCTTGAAATGGGGATGATCTCGTCCTTCAGCTTGCCTGCTTCCTGGGCGGCGGCAGCTTTCTTATGGCTTTCCACCGCAAAGGCCTCCTGGGCCTGGCGAGAAATATTATAACGACGGGCCACGTTTTCAGCCGTCTCACCCATGGACATGTAGGCGCCCGGGCGGTTGGCATAAAGGGTTGGATTTGGCATGGGGTTAAAGCCGCCCATGGGCACACGCGTCATGGACTCAACGCCAGCGCAGATAAACAGATCCCCTGCCCCGCAGGCAATGGCGCCCACGGCCGTATGGACGGACTGCATGGATGAGCCACAAAAGCGGTTGATGGTCGCGCCAGCCACGCAGTCAGGAAGCCCCGCATGCAGGACAATAAGGCGCGCGAGATTCAAGCCCTGCTCCCCTTCTGGGAAGGAACATCCAAGGAGCAAGTCCTCAATGTCAGCAGGCGTTACTCCAACACGCTTCACAAGGGCATTCACCACCTGTGCCGTCATGTCATCGGATCTTACTTTGATGAGCTGTCCCTTATTTGCAGGCGCGAATGGTGAGCGTGCATAGCCAACAATAACCGCATTTGTCATAATTTTCCCCTTTTTGTTTTTTATAACGACAGCACAAGCATGTTAAAGATTTATTAAGCTTCGTCCGTATCCTTTGCTTTTGCTGCCTCTTCCGCAACAAGCTCTTTCTTTGAGAGCTTTCCAATAATTGTTTTTGGGAGCTCCTGCCGAAACTCCACATGGACTGGAATTTCGAGTGGAGAAACTTTATCCCTTAAAAACTCACGCAGGTCTTCTTCTGTGAGGGCTGCCCCTTCGTGAAGCTTCACAAAAGCCTTAGGCACCTCACCCTTGCGCTTGTCTTGAATACCGATCACCGTTACCTCTTGAACGGATGGGTGGAGATTAATGGCTTCTTCCACCACACGCGGGTAAACGTTGTAACCGTTTGTAATGATGAGATCTTTGATGCGATCAACCAGGAATGTGTAGCCTTCCTCGTCCATGTAACCCACGTCTCCGGTGTGGAAAAGACCATTATGGAGCACATGGGCCGTCTCGTCAGGGCGCTTCCAGTAACCTTTCATGACCTGGGGGCCTTGAATACAGATCTCACCTTTTTCACCCAAGGGCACTTCGTGTGTCTGATCCTCGCGTGACATGATGCGCACCGTGGTGCCTGGGAATGGGAGTCCAATGGAGTTCTCCTTGGAAATACCCATGAGCGGGTTAGATGTGGCCGCAGGCGACGTCTCGCTCAGGCCATAGGCCTCAATGAGCTTACATCCCGTGAGCGTCTCAAAGCGCCTTTTTACGTCAGCAGGCAGTGCCGCCCCACCTGAAAGACAAGCCTTGAGTGACGACAGGTCATACTCAGAGACCTTCGAGTGGCTGGCAATCATATTGTAGATGGTGGGTACAGCCGGGAAGAAAGTGATTTGGTGTTTTTGGATCAGCTTCATGGCCTCCAGGGTATCGTACCTTGGGAACATCATGACCATCTCAGACCCCGTGCGCACGGCCAGGGTCATCACGGCCGTCATGGCAAAGACATGGAAGAGGGGTAGAGCTGCCAGAATCTTTTCGCCAGAGGGCTTAATGGGATCAAACCAAAGTTGCGCTTGGCAAACGTTGGCGTACACATTGGCATGGGTCAGCATGGCCCCCTTGGGGATGCCCGTTGTGCCCCCGGTGTACTGAAGGAGTGCAATATCCTCATGAAGATCAATGTCAATCTTACGGGGATCACCGTCATTGTCCACAAGCTGAGTAAAGGACACGTGGTGATCATCCCACGTGATCTTAGCCACGTCCTTTGCCTTGAAAATAGGAAAGAGATAGTTTTTGGGAAAAGGTAGCGCGCCAGCCAACGGGCAAATGATAAGCTTCTTAAGACGCGTCTCACGCAAAAGCGGCAGCAGCTTGTCATAAAGAAGCGCGAGGTCCAGGGTGACCATAAAATCCGTTTCGGAGTCTTCAATTTGACTTGCAATCTCGCGTCCTGCGTACAAAGGACTATAGTTTACAACCGTACCACCCGCCCTGAGCACACCAAAGTAAAAGAAGATATAGTGTGGCGCATTGGGCATAAAAAGGCCGACCTTCATGCCCTTTTTAAGACCCATGTTCTGCAGTCCCTTGGCAACACGGCTGACCAAATCATTGGTTTGTATATAGGTATACTTTTTTCCCATAAAATCGATGCAAGAGCTTTGGCCAAACTTTGTGGCAGCTTCCTCCATGAGATCGTGTACCAGGCCTTCAGAGATTTTTGAGTCCCATGGGATGTCAGTTGGATAGCTTTTCAGCCATGGGAATTGTGTCTGACTCTTTTTCTGACCGGTCATTAAACTTCTCCTGCCCTGCATATTTTTCACACATCAATCTGTCTATCTATACCCAAAAAATGGATCAACAACAACTCTCTATCGCATGGGTTTGTGCTCCTACAATGAGAACAGGACTTATGCGTGAGGGTCAAGACGTGCAAAAGGTGTGAAGGGGCATCAAAGTCAGTGCGAAGGGAAACCTCCTTCACAAAAGTCCCGTCCACCTCCTTGCGCGGCAGTCGCGCGACGGAGGCGAAGACGGATAAGGCGCAAGGGGTATTTGCGCGAAGTTTGTTATGTAACTGTTAAGCGTGAACCGACGCGATGGGCGTAGAGCGAATGGGACGGCTCAGTATTCCTGCAAGAGACTCAATTTTTTCTTGGTTTTCATTAACGAAACCCCTTGCAACCTCAAGCAGTGCCGCCACATGCTCTGGCGTCGTTTTATCCAGCGCCCCCAATTTTTCTGGGATATCTGGTTGAAGCCTGAAATAACGCTCACTGACGCCGATAATACTTCCGCTGCTTGAAGATGAAACGAGTCTGCGCATCTGATCGTCCACAAGGCTCGCAACCCCGTTAATTCCCATGGTAACAATGGGTTTGATCCATGTTGTGGCACCCGCATCCTTCATGCGCTCATCATCAAGGGGCGCACTGATCTTCCCTGTCCCCAAAGAGACAAGAAGCACATCTTGAGCTCTTGGATATATTTCCTTGGCAAGGGAGTACCCAACCAGGGATGGGTTATTTTGCACAACGCCGCCATCAACAACACAACACTCCTGCCCATAAAAACTCTCCATGCGCTTAGGAGGGAAGTAGGTTGGTGCACTAGATGTTCCGATGGCCACGTCCTTCATGAGGAAATTCTCGCCAGGGTCCAATTTTGCCCGCTGACTTTCGAACACAATCGGTGCGTCATGGCGTATGTCAAATGCGGTCACGGCCACAGGAACAAGGGAGCTGCTTAGCGCTGTAGAGCCAAGGAGCTCCACGGACAAGCTCTCAAGTCCTTTTGAGCTGTACCTAGGGCGCAGGAGCCCTCCAAAACTAAAATAGTTTTTGTGTTTACTACCGAAGATTTCTTCACCTCTTGTTGTGTAAAGGGCGAGAAGCTCATCGGCTGTATAGCGCGGACCCGTACCATCATCGGCAGGTGCAGACAGTGAAAGCGCGATAATTCCTCCCGTTGAGGTTCCCGTGATCACATCAAACGACTCGCTAATTGGTTTACCTGTTCTCCTTTCAATTTCACTTAAAATCGTCAGTGGAATAACACCGCGCACCCCTCCGCCATCAATACTTAAGATGCGCACTAAGCGGGGCGCATCATCCTCTTGGGCGGATCCGAATACCGCTTGCGAAGCAAATACAAGAGAAATAAGAAACAAAGATGTTGAAATAATTATCATAATATATTACCTCCCATGTCAGTATATATTCTTTTTTTCCCACAAAAGACCTAACCAATTATTAACGGAATTATTTTTTATTTGTTTCGTTTCGTGTTTTTACTTATTGGGAAAATTAATATTTTTAACAATGAAGTAACGAGACTTCTTTATTTTTAAAGGGTTGAAAACGGTCTTTAAAAATGCTGGCCTGGGCGCCGTAGGCATGCTAGGAAAATACAGGGAGAAACATTGGAAGAAAGACAATGATATTTGGTATTGGCGCAGATCTTGTGGACATCCCACGCATAGAATCTCTTCTTTTACATTTTGGTGAATCATTTGTGCGCAGAGTTCTCACACCTTTGGAGCAAACCCTCTATCACGATAAGCCGACTCCAAAGCGCGCAGCTTTTCTTGCCAAACGCTTTGCGGCCAAAGAAGCGCTTCTAAAGGCTTTAGGCACAGGGCTTACAAGTGGCATTTCGTGGCATGATATGGAAATCACATCAACACCCAGTGGTGCGCCCTACATGTCCCTTTCAGGCCAAGCGCGCGCACATGCTTTAACGGCCAGTGACGGCAGGGAATTTAAGGCGCATCTGTCCCTGAGTGACTCACAAACCCTCGCCCAAGCTTTTGTGACACTGGAGTCTTTATGACACCCATCATCAGTGAAAAGCGCCTGGCCAGTGAGGAGGCGACGAAGTCTTTTGCTGTGGCGCTTGGCGCCCTTCTTCAGCCAGGGGATCAGGTTGCCCTTGAGGGTTCCCTTGGCGCGGGGAAAACAACTTTCTCACGCCACCTCATTTGTGCGCTTTCCGGTGAAGAGGTGGACGTGCCAAGCCCCACGTTTACCTTGGTCCAGACCTATGAAACGCCAAAGGGAGACGTATGGCACTTTGATCTTTACCGCCTTGAGGAGCCCACGGAAATATGGGAGCTCGGCTTCGAGGAGGCCCTGTCCCACATCTCCCTCATTGAGTGGTCATCCAATATTGCCTCCTTGGCGCTGCTGGACAATGCCCTTACCCTGACCTTTCACCTGACGGACGTGGAGGGCGCGCGGGTTGTCACTCTGCAAGGTAATCACTCTTGGTGGCAACGCCTTGAGGCCCTTGATGCCAGTTTATAGCGTCGCCTCACAAGACAATCCCCTTGAGCTTATTGCCCACTTTGTGGACGATACGTGCGCGGGCGACCCTTTTACCCTCACGCGCACCTTATGTATTTTGCCCACACGCAGGGCTTGCCGCATGCTGGAGCGTGCCCTCATTGCACACGCGAAAACGCCTTCCCGTTTGCTTCCTAAAATCCTGTGCCTGTCGGACCTTGCAACGAAAGATTTAGGGCTTGCGCCCCAAGCGCCCCACTCCTCCAACGAGACACTTTTTTCTTTGATGCGCTTTTTGTGCGAAGAGAACATCGCACCCCACCCTAGCCAGGCCTATCACTGGGCCCGCGCCCTGACAAAGCTTCTTGATGGTGCCAGACTTCACAAGATAGATCTTTACCAAGGCTTAGAAGCGCTTCTTGGTGCTGAACACGCGCTTCACCGCCAGGGGGCCCTGGAGGGGCTTTTGACCCTTCTTGCACACTGGCACAAGACGCCGCCTCTTCCCTCCCGGTGTGACGATCACGTGCAAGCGCTTGAAATGTTGATGGAACGCTTGTGCACACACAACACCCACGCCCCCGTGATCACCCTTGGCATTCACCACAGCGCCCCCATTTACACGCGCCTTTTGGCCACGTGCGCGTCCCTTGATAAGGGGACCGTCCTCATGAATGACTTTGACCACAGCCTTACCCAGGAGCACCTGAAAGGCCTCTCCTCCTCCCATCCTCAATGGATTCACGCACGCCTTCTTGAGGCGCTGGATCTTTCGCCGGAGGAGGTTTTGTCTTGGGGCGCCCGCACATGTTGCGCCACCTTGCCCTTTCTCGCGCGCGCCTTTGAAGACACCTTTGCAAAATCCAAAGAGGTTCCCAAGAACCTAGGCCTGAACCACCTTGCCATGATTGAGGCAAGGGACCGTTTTGAAGAGGCAACCTTTGCCAGTCTTCTCATCCGAGAGGCCTTAGACGATCCAAATAAAAAGGTACTTATGGTCACACCCGATCGTCAGCTGGCGGCCCTTGTGGGGCAAATGCTGCGCAAGTGGCAAATCATCCCCGATGATGGTGCGGGGATGCCCCTTACGAGCCTGACACCCTTCGTGTTCCTCATGCGCGTCCTTGAGGCTGTGGGGGAGAACTTCTCGCCCATGACACTTCTGGCCCTTTTAAAGCACCCCCTCTTTGGGGGTGGAAGCGCGGCGCGCACTTTCGCCCGCACACTCGAGACACGGGTACTGCGCCGCCCCCTTGCGCCTCAGACCTTGGAGGCATGTTTGTCGGCTTGCCAGGGGGACGAGGCGCTGTATGGTTTTCTCAAAGATCTCCAGGAGAAAGCAGCCCCGTTTACAGAAGCCTTGCGCCAGAAGGGCCAACCCCTTGCTGACCTTCTAGAGGCCCATCTTTCCCTCGCCTTGACGTTGTGCGCAAAAGAGACCCTTTGGGAGGGTGAACACGCAGCTGAAATGGCCACCCATTGGCAAGACGTGCTGGAAGCCGCGCCCCATTTCCCAGAGCTTTCCCCCCATACATACCTCAGCGTCTTCCCGCTTCTATTCAAAGACCAAACCGTGCGCCGGCAACATGGCATCCACCCGCGGGTGGCCATTTTGTCACCTCAGCAGGCCCAGCTTATGAAGGCGGACCGGGTTTTGATTTGTGGTCTTAGTGAAGGGCTGTGGCCATTACTGAGCCCGCCCAGTCCTTGGCTGAGCCCCGCCATGGAGGCCTCCCTGGGCCTGGGGGATGACACCCATACCCTGGCCGAGGCGGGGCGCCTGTTTACGGAGTTCTGCCAGGCGGGGGAGGTGTTTCTGATGCGCTCCATGCGCCTGGACGGCACCCCCCAGACGCCCGCCCGGGTGTGGCAACGCTTGGAAGCGCTTTTGAAGTCTGAGGGCATCACTCTAAGCACAAACAAATATGAGGAGCTCCAAGCATGGCAAAAGGCCCTTTACACCGAGACACACCCGGCCCCTTGTGAGCGCCCAGCGCCTCGGCCCAGGCGCGCCCTTCGCCCCAAGCAAGTGTCCGTGTCCTCCCTTGGGCTTTTACAACAAGATCCATATGCCTTTTATGTGCGCAACGTCTTGAAACTTTCGCCCCTTGAAGCCATCGCCCCCCCTCCCGACGCGCGTCTTTTTGGCACCCTCCTCCACGGATGCTTAGAGGCCTTTGTGGCGAGCGGCGTGCTTACCGTACCCCAGTGGGACGCGGTGTGCCAAGCGCGCCTTAAGCCGCTCTTGCCCTGGGGCGCTGTACACCTATTTTGGACCAAGCGTCTTGCGTCACTGGGGCCGTGGATTCTTGAGAGCCTGAGCGCCCTGCCCAAAGACACGCGCTTTTTCACAGAAGCCCACGCAAGTCTTGCCCTTTTTGAGGGCCTAACCCTTGTGGCCAAGGCGGACCGCATCGATGTGTCCGTGGCCACGGGGCACGTGACCGTCATTGACTATAAGACGGGGGCGCTTCCCACAAAGGCCGAGCGGGAGGTGGGCCTTGCGCTTCAGTTGCCACTTGAGGCGCACATGCTGGCCCAAGGGTCCTTTGCAAACGTGCCAAAGCCTGTGTCCTCCCAGATCAACATGCAGTATTGGCACCTGAGGCCCCCCTATGACATTGTCGCCCTGGGTAACGTAGTGGACCAATCCCTTACCCACACGCAAGATTTGTGGGAGCACTTTTGGGTGAATGAAGCTCCCTACCTGGCCCCCTTCACGGCACCTTCCCAGACCTTTCTTCCCCAGGAACACATGAGCAGGATTCAGGAATGGCAACACACGTAAAAGAAGCGCACGCGTCTTCCCAAAATCCGACACTCTCCCAAAGTGACGCGGCTCACCCTGAGCGCAGCAGCTGGGTCAGTGCGTCCGCCGGCACGGGAAAAACCAAGATTTTGACAGACCGTGTGCTCAGCCTTCTCTTAACCGGCGCCCGTCCCCACAAAATTTTATGCCTCACCTTTACAAAGGCAGGCGCAACGGAAATGACCCAGCGCCTGATGGCGCGCCTGGAGCGCTGGGCAACGGTGGACGAGCCCACACTCTATCAAGAGGTTGCAGCCCTGGTTGACCCCGCGCCGGAAACCCTGCACCGGGCTCGGCGCCTGTTTACCCAGATCCTGGACGCGCCCCAGGGACTGACTGTTCAAACCATCCACAGCTTCTGCCAGAGTTTGCTGCAACGCTTTCCTGTGGAGGCGGGCGTTGCGTGGGCGTTTTCCATTGCCGATGATGCAACAACAAAGAAGCTCCTGACCCAGGCCCAAGAGGAGGCTTTGTGCGATCCAGAGCTTGCCCCTTTTATCGCGCCCCTTGTATCCACCTTCGGGCAAACCTATTTCCACGAGCTGGTGGAGAGTCTTTTTGCAAGCTTTCAAGCGGACAGACAATCGCTCACCCATGCCCCAGACTTGACACTGACGAAGCTTTTAAAGGTCAGCCCCTACGACACGCCGGAAAGTCTGCTGGCACGCACCATCACACCCACGCGCATCCGTGCTTTGGTAAGCCCCCACATCCACCATCTTGAGGGCGGTGGGAAAGAGGATCAGGGACGCGCTCAGGCCCTTCATGCTTATCTGTCACTTGTTAATCCGAACGTTTTAGATTTCCTGACCCTGTCTAAATCATTTCTCACAGCCCAGGGGGAAGTACGCGCCCGCCTTGCCTCAAAGGCGGTGGTCCTCAAGGATCCCCTCCTTCTTGATAATCTGACAACCCTGGCCCAGGAGATGATGCAAGCCGTCCATCTTCTTCGCGCCCATCACATCTGTCAGGTGTCCCATGGCTTTTTTCGATTCTTCATCGGTGTGATGCTGCGCTTTCAAGCCCTTAAGGACGGTGCGTTCTTGCTGGACTACGACGACCTCATTGATAAAGCCTGTGCCCTTTTACACGACCCTGACGTAAGTGACTGGGTGCGTTTTCGCATGGATGGGGGGCTTGATCATATTCTGGTGGACGAGGCCCAGGACACCAATGGCCGCCAGTGGGCCCTGGTTGAAGCCCTCAGCCAGGAGTTTTTCTCAGGTGAGGGAACACGCAGCGCGCCAGCAACCCTTTTCGCCGTCGGGGACGTGAAGCAGTCCATTTACCGTTTCCAGGGCGCCATGCCCCACTTGTTTGAGCACATGCGCACCTCTTTCGCTAGCCGCGTTACCTTCGCAGGTCTGCCGTGGCAAGACATCGGGATGAATGTGTCTTACCGCTCCACATCTGCAGTCCTTTCCCTGGTGGATCAGGTGTTTGATGGGCCAAGCAGTCACGGCGTGCGCAGCTTAGAGCGCGATCCCCTGCCCCACATTCCCCACCGTCAGGGATCTCCGGGACTTGTGGAGATCTGGCCTCTGGAGGTGGGAGAAGACGCCTGTGATGATGACGCCGAAAGCGACAACATAGATCGCCCCGACCGGCGCTTAGCCCAAAAACTGGCCCAGCACATTCACACGCTTCTCGCTCACCCGCCACTCATGTCATCAACAAACAAGGGCCTTCGGGCCTCAGACATTTTGGTCTTGGTGCAAAGGCGCTCTCCCTTTGTGGCCTACCTCACCCGCGCTTTGAAGGATCTCCACATCCCTGTGGCGGGGGAGGACCGCCTGAGTCTTACCCGGCACCTGGCTGTCCAAGATATGCTGGCCCTTGCCCAGTTTATGCTTTTGCCCCAGGATGACTTTACCCTTGCGTGCCTCCTGAAATCTCCCTTAGTGGGCCTGGACGAAGATTCCCTCATGTCCCTTGCCGTGGGACGGGAAGGATCTTTGTGGCAGGAGCTTGTGCGCCAGCAAAGTGACGCGCCTCACCTGGAAAGGGCCCACACGTTTCTGGCTGAGTTTTTGCGCAGGGCAGACCAAACGGACCCACTGGAGCTTTTCACCCACGCCCTTTACGACCTGGGGCGCATGGGGGCCTTTCGGGCGCGCTTTGGCGCAAGCGTTGAGGAGGTTCTCCAAGAGTTCCTTGCACTGACACAAAAAGACGCCGCACGCTTCGGGCCCAGCCTCCAGGGGTTTTTGGGGCGCTTGCAGGAAGAAGATATTATCCTCAAGCGCGATTTTGCCGCAAATGAGAGCAACGAGATCCGTATTATGACGGTCCACGGCTCGAAAGGCCTTCAAGCACCCTTTGTGATCCTGCCCGATACAACCATCAGTCCGTCTCTTAAGGAGAATTTTATCTGGCAGGAGGGCGTTTGTGTGTGGCTTGCGCCACAAGATCAAGACACGCCCACCTTAAGAAGTTTAAAGGCGCGCCCCTTGTCCCTGACTGAGGAGGACAGCAACCGACTCCTCTACGTGGCCCTCACCCGTGCCCAGGACCGCCTGCTTATATGTGGGTGGGAAGGCGCGCGGGCAAGCAAGGAGTCCTCGTGGTACGCACGTGTGCGCTGTGCCCTTGGAGAGAAGACCCATTTGGGAGAGATGCCGCCCCTTGCAGCATCAGACACAGCGCCCCCTTTCCATACGATGCCAGCGCTCACCCAGGCGCCTCCGTGGCTGAACACACCCCTTGTGCGCGAATATGATCCTTTCGCCTCAACCAGCACCCCAAGTTCATCGGAGACAGAAAGCGCTCACGAAGAAGCACGCCTTTTTGGGGAGGTCCTTCACCATCTCCTGGAGTGGTTGCCTACCCTTCATGAAAGTGAGCGCCCCGCCCGTGCTGAAGTCTTTGCCGGGACAAGCACTTTGCCGAAAGAGGAGCAGCAGCGCCTTGTGGAGACAGCACTGCGTCTTTTGAGCGCGCCGCACCTGGCTCATCTTTTTGACGCACACGCCCTGCGTGAGGTGCCTGTGGCCGGAATGGCGGACGATACGCTCATCCGCGGGCGGGTTGACCTTTTGGTTTCGCGCGGGGACGAGATCATGATTATAGACTTCAAGAGCAGCCGGCATCCACCCAAGGAAATCCCCCAGGCTTACGTGGCGCAGCTTGCCAGCTACCGACGCCTTCTTGTGCCCCTTTATCCGGATAAGCGCCTCACAACATGGATCCTGTGGACACACACGGGCGCCTTGCAAGAAATCTAAACCCCCTTGGCATTGTTCAAGAACCTGTTAAAATCACAGTCGTTACAATCAAATCGGAGGCACACTGTGCAAGAGCAAGAACTAAGGAAAAGAATTAGAGCCCTGCGTGAGTTTTATCAAAGTCTTGTAATTTATGGACTTGTCAATGCGGGCCTTATCATTGTGTGGGCAGTGTCTGGTGGCGGTTATTTTTGGCCCATCTGGGTGATTGTGGGCTGGGGCCTGGGCCTTGGTATTTCCGCAGTGTCCTTGGGGCTTCTTCCCCAACTTGGATCCTTGTTTCCCGTGTTTTCACCAGAGTGGGAGGAAGAACAACTGCGCAAGCACATGTCTAAGGGCAAGTCCGACGCGGCCGAAAAGCAGAGCGCGCCAAAAGCGGTGAAAAAGGACGCGAAAGAAGAAGCGGGTTCTTAAAAAGCTTTCTCAAAACAAAAAAGCCCGCCCCGTAAAGGGGTGGGCTTTTTTTTGCAACTACTTTCCAGCTTCAAGGAGGACCATGAAGTTTTTCCAGCAAATTGAAGGAGAAATGGTCGGAGCGGCGGGATTCGAACCCACGACCCTCACACCCCCAGCGTGATGCGCTACCAGGCTGCGCTACGCTCCGACGTGTCGGTAATATAAGGCGCAGCAAGGCGCTTGGCAAGCGTTTTTTCACACATCCTCTTACATGACTTAGGAGATCTTAAAACGCACAGGTACAACCACTTGCACGGGTCTACCTTGCTTATTCTCAAAACGCCACTTGCTAACCGCCAAGAGCGCACTTTCGTCAAGAATTGCCGCGCGTGTACTTTTGATAAGGGTTGCTTTCTCAACGGTGCCTTGGGCGCTCACAACCAGCCCGATGGTCGCAACCCCTTCCAACCTCTGGCGCTTTGCGCTTTCTGGGTAGTCAGGCTTGGGTGCAAACATAAGCTTGGGCGGCTGCGCTTCCTGGGTTCCCTGACTTATCTGTCCTGACAGCTGTGGAGGGGCGGCCTGGGTTTGAACTTCAGGCGTTTGCGCCATGGTCTCTCCCCTTGGCGCCTGCTTCTTTGAAACGGGTCGCCTCATGGGGCTTTCCTGGCTTGGCCGCGTTAATGTGGGGGCGGTATTAGAGACGCTCAGCTCTTGCACAGGATTGTCCTGGACAGCAGGTGAGACAAAAACGAGACGCACACCTGCGGGAGGGGGTACTTTTCCGTCTTGTTGGTGGGAGACTTCCGCCGACATGCACACAAGGGCAACCGCACCCACGTGCAGGGTCGCTGAAGCCAAACCACCCAAGGACGTAAGACGCGTCACAGCTTTAGACTTCCTCCAATCATAAAGGTGCGCCCCCTTGCCCCATACCCATAGTCCGTTTCATAGACTGCGCCCGTCAGGTTATCAACTCGGGCAAAGGCACTCAAGTTTTGTGTGAGACTCCAGGAAGCACCAGCACGCACGGTGATAAAGGAGCCCAGGGTCACAATGCTGGCAGGATAGTCGGTAAAATTATAGTTTAGGCGGCTCGACTGCAGGGTCGCCTGGGCAAAAAGGGTCACATCATCGTGGGGTTTTCCCTCCACCTCTAAACACAGGTTGTGGCGGGGAATGTGTGTGGGCATCGCCTGATCCTGCCCCACCCGCGCGCGCGTCATGGTATAAGACAGGGCGGTGTGAAAAGCTGGAGAGGGGTCAATGCTCACCTTAGCCTCGATACCTTCAAAGTGACGTGTGCCCATATTGCGCGTTTCAAAAAGACGCGGAGCCACCTGGACTTGCCTTAAAAGGCGCGTCAAAACACCCGCAAAGACAGCGCCCTCTATGGTGAGCCTCCTGTCCAGGGCTTGATGCTTAACGCCCAACGTCCCACTGTGGGAACGTTGGGAGACAAGGTTTGGGTTAGGCAACTGAGAACCGCCATAGGCGCCGTACTTTTCCATTAAGAGGGGGCGCTTAAGCCCACGTCCATACTTGGTATAAATTTCTGTTTGCTCTGATACAGGCGCATGCACAGCCACAGCATAGCTTGCTTCCACCCCACTTCCCTTGCCTCTGTAAAGCTTGACCTCTCCTTCCGGAATAAGTTTTTTCAGATCATAGCGCGTGCCAATGGTCAGAGCGTGGACCGCTTCACTGAAAGACTCTTCGTTGCTGATGCGTTGGCGCAGGCTCTCAAAGCTCAAATCGTATCCGCCCCATCCTGACCATTGCTTGGTGAGATCCTGCTTTTTTGTCAAAGAAAGCCCGTAATTACGCGAATGTGTCTTTAAATTGATATCACCCATAAAAAAGCCGTTATATGCGCCCATGAAGAGCCCCACGGCCCCTTCATTTGGCGTGTCCTCCCCCTGCACAAGACGCACTTGGGCATGTCCCCTTGTCAGCTCAGCAGAGTGCGCTGGATTTGCCTGGGGGAGCTCCTTATAACGGGCCTGATCAAGGGCGTTTTGGGTTGCGGTTAAATTGCCGATGGTGCGCAGGGTCAGCGTATCTGTCAGCTTCACACCCACATTGCCCGCAAGCCCTTGGAGAGCACCTTCATCTGCCACAACGTTCCCATGGAGTTTGTTCACGCGGCTGCCAAGACCCGTCTTTTGAAGGGTGCCGCCCACATAAAAGTCCGTTTTATCGATTTGGCCAGAGAGAGCCTCGTGGGCTGTGGTTGAGCGCAAACTACCCCGCTCAAGGAGCGACGAGAACTGCGGTTTTCCCTTGCCGCGCTTGGTGCGCATGCTGATCACGCCTCCTAGCGGGTGGGCGCCCTGCCCCACCTGGGTGCCTGGCAGCATACGCACGTCTTCCATGTCCAGCATTACAAAGGGCCCAAGGCTAGCGCGCCCAAGCTCACTCTGGGTGTTGAGGGTCGCCCCGTCCATCATGACTGTGGTGCCTTGGGAAGGCACACCGCGTATGTAGGCAAAGGCATTTTGAAGGGGGCTTCCTTGTTGGGACAGCGCCACAGAACTCTGGGATGAAAGCGCCTCACGCAGGGAACGCTCTTGATATGTTTCAAGGGGCGCGGCTTCGGCGGGCGCCTCCCCTTCCACACGCACTTCATCAAGGACATAGGTCTGGGCCAAAAGCATAGGGGTTACAAAAAAAGAAGAAAGCAACAAAAGATGATGGCCGCGCATACAGGCTCCTTATAAGACAAGCGGTTTTTCCAAAACCACTCACCCTGGGGGCCTTTTGACTGCGTTACCCGCACAGCAAAGCGTGGCTGCTCAGGCAGGTCTCCTGGCTCACACGTCATCATTTTCTTGGGCCTTCCCGGGAGAGGCTCCCCCAGTGGCTGTGCACACGCACCCCAAGAAAACTCGGTGTCTACAGTTACGGGAATAGCCGCGATTGGTAAGGTTTTCCTTACACCGCGTTCCCTCTTCAGGCCTTTTGGGGCCCTATACCATCTTCTGGTACCTGAGCGAGCTCGATAATGGGAGTGTCGTCCTCATCTGTCAAGGGGGCTTGACTGGCACGCTGGCGTGCCTGATCTTTCCGCTTGCGCAAGTTTGCGCGCAGAGCCGCCGCCAAACGCTCTTCTTTGAGTTGTTTTAAATCTTTTTTGGGCTTTGTGGTCATGAAAATTACTTTCAGCTCTTGCAAGATCGTCTTGATTCCGATAAACATCTTTGAGTGTCGCCGCCGTAGCTCAGTGGCAGAGCGCACCCTTGGTAAGGGTGAGGCCGGGAGTTCAATCCTCCCCGGCGGCACCATCAGCTTCCTTGTATACGCCAACTCCCACTGGAGGTAAAGGACTCTACGTGTTCAGGTTCGCGCTTTCTTTTTTGCTCGTTGTCCCGGCCCTTTGTGCAAAGCCCCCCACGTCCTATTGGATTTGGACCGGCATTACGCCAGAACCTTACATGCAAGGCGCACCCCTTTATATTTTCCAAGGAACCTTGAGTGAGGAAAAGGGAGTCCTTAAACATACGAGGGAAGGCCTCTCACCCCACGCTCTGGCCCACGAGATTCACCTTGTCTACCGCGCCACCCATCCGATCCCTGATGCCAAAAATATTTTGGCCGTCTTCCACACCCAGCGCCTTGGGTGGGAAAAGCACGGCGTGCGGGTCAAGGGGATTCAAATTGACGCAGATGTCCCCACGCGTCGGCTTAAAGATTATGCGAAAGACCTTGCGCGACTGCGCGCTCGCCTTGGGAAGACATACGCACTCAGCGTGACAGGGCTTGGAGACTGGACAGGAGCCCCCTATAGGCGAGATTTCCTGGCACTCACCCGTGCGGTGGATGAGATGGTGATCCAGCTTTATCAGGCGCGCACCATGCATAAGGAGCACGCGCGTTTTACACGGGCTTTGTGCGCGTCAGGTGCGCCCTTTAAACTTGGCCTGCTTGCCAAGGTGGACGCAAACACGTACCTTGAAGAAACACGCCAAAAGTGCCCTGGATTTCAGGGCGTCGCGCTCTTTGTTCAAAAGGAGGGGTAAGCTCTATGTCATTGATCAAAAAGTCTCTCAAAACCCTCTTGCTGGTTCCCCTTGTGGACGCCGCCCTGTCCTTGGCGTGCTATATTGTGGATCCCTTTTTGCAGCCCCATACTTTTGTTGGCCCCCATGACATCAACCGCCTTTTGTCCGTGTACCTTGGACCCCGGCCTGGGGAAAAGTCAGCCATGACATTTGAGGCCTATCATGCCCGCGTCATGAGCCTTGCAAAAGACAAAAAGGCGCCCATAGACGCCCCTGTGTTCGGCCAACCCATCACCTATTTTGGGCCGTTTCCATCCAATTCCTATGTGACCGCTTTGAGCTTTATGGAGGCGGCCGCGGGTGATGTGCGCGACCCAGCCGCCCTTGCACGCCTCATGGAAAATCGCCACAGAATTCTTGGCCTTTTCATGGACGCTGAAAAACGGGATGAGATACAGACTATCCTGGCCAAGCCCCTCCATGAAACCGCTGTATCTTTTGCGGCGTATCTGCAGGGGGCTTTTACCTTTTACACAAACGCGCCGGATGATGCCCGCGCGTTTTTCGTAAAGGCAAGCGCCGCCCCCGCCCCGTCCTTGTGGACACGGATATCCTCTTTCTTTGGCCAAAAACCCTCCACCTGGCTTGCCGAAAGTGCTCTATATATGGAAGGACGGTGTTTGCTTGTGGCCGCTCAAGCTGCCATGAGCGCGTATGATCTGCCAGCTGAGGGCAACGATAAGCTAGATAGAAAAAAACTCAGCCAAGCGCGCACGACCTTCGCGCGTTACCTCAAAGCCTATCCAGAAGGCCTATATGCCGACTCCATCAAAAATCTTGATCGCAAGTTTGACCGCCTTGAGGGACACGCCCAAGAGCTTAATGCCAAACTGCGTGCGCTGGTGGTTGAGACCTTCAAAAAGGATCCCCTCTCGTCCCAGGCTTACGACGCCCTGGATGAATACATGAACTATTTTACAGGCGAGCCGGATCCCCACCAAGACGCGCCCCTGGCCTTGGCTGTTCATATACTGAGCCGCATACACGCGCTGAAGGAAGAAACCCTACGCGTTCTTCTTGCTGGCGTAAACGCACGCGCAAAAGACTTCGCCCCCTATCCAGGCCTTGCCTCTTTCCTGAAAGCCCTCCTTCTGACGAATCTGAAGGCGTATAAAGACGTGGTGGCACTCGACCAAACTGCGACCCACCCCCTCAACAAAGTCCAGCAAGGCACCCAAATCCTGCGCGCCAAGGCGCAATTAATCCAGAAGGATCCCCAAGGAGCTCTGGAGACACTGCACGCCCTCAAAAAAAGCCTCACAGATGATCATTTAGACCTTCTCCTCATGCGCACCCATATGATCCTCGCGAGCCCGCCTGAGACGCTCCTCCAGGACGCTGTATCCCCACGTGTGCGTGAGCTGTACCTTGAGCGCTTTTGCCCCACCCAGGCGATTGAGCGCCTTATGGAGGACAAGAGTCTACCCAAGGAGGTAAAATCCATTGTTGAGACGGCCTACACGCGGCGCCTTCTGCTGGAGGGTAGCTTTGAGAAAGCCATTGAAAAAAAGCTCTTAAGCAAGGACGAGCAAAAAGAGGTTGAAGCGTATCTTAAGGATAAAAACACGCCTCAGGCGCAGCTGCGCATGGGGCAATGGCTCGAGGAGAACATATCCCCTTGGCACGGCCTCATTCAAGACGATGACAATCTTGAGGAAGAGTGCCCCGAGTGCAAGCCGGCAGATCTCGCCCTTGTGGCGCCCATCCACTATTTCATCAAGGCGCTGAGCCTGCCTGGTTCAGGAAACAGCGATACCCAGGCGGAGGTTCTCCACCGCTTGACCGGCGTTTGCTTTCGCGGCAATGAGCCAGCCTACAGCTGTCTATGGGTCCATACGTGGTGGGAGGATCAGGCACTTAAGGCGATCCATGACAAGGACGTGCCAAAGTGGTTCCATATGCTCCATACGCGTTTTAAGACAAGTAGTTGGGCAAAGAAAACGCCCTATCACTATTAAGGGGCTGCTGGGGTGCACTTTGTGCGAGGGTTACAGGAATCGCCCATCTTGG
Source organism: Candidatus Puniceispirillum sp. (assembly GCA_013822015.1). Taxonomy (GTDB): domain Bacteria; phylum Pseudomonadota; class Alphaproteobacteria; order Caedimonadales; family UBA1908; genus JACESU01. The sequence goes on from PNJU01000002.1 coordinate 132,547, forward strand.
GTGGCTGTGAAGTTCCAGAAGGCCTCCAAGCGCTGTAAAAGGGCTCGCATGGACTTTATTTCCTGCTCCATTAAGCCATTGTGACGCATGTTCTTTGTATGCTCACGCAAAAGAGCGTCGATCTTTTCGTAGAGATCCAACCCTTTTTGGGACAGCTGAATGTGGCTGGAACGACGGTCATGGGGCGACTGTTCCTGGATAATATATCCACTCTCAACCATCTTCTTAAGATTGTACGTCACATTGGATCCAAGGTAGTACCCTCTGTTGGAAATCTCTCCCACAGAAAGGCGATTCTTACCAATGTTATAAAGGATAAAGCACTGTACGTTGCTAATATCCATGAGGCCCATGCGATCAAGCTCTCCCTTAATCACCTCAAGAAAGAGGCGATGGAGGCGCTCGATTAGCATCACCGTTTCAAAATAAACGTCTTTCACCTATTCCTCCGGGGAGAAACGAAATCATCCTATACTTTCATGTTAGAGGAGATGAGTTAAATTTTAATTAATAATAGAAAAAAGTCTTCTTTGAGTTTAGGCACCTTTACGATCAAGCTGCTCTCCAAAGGACTGAATCAGCACAGAACGCACGCGTTTTTTTCCTGCAACTTTTTGCGTTACTCGGAGGAGGCGGACCTTTAAATCCTTCAAAAGGACGCGCGTGTCGGGCGACCAAACCAGGCAAAAGACGCTGTACATGTCCGTAAAAAGCGCATCAATGATGCGCGGACGAAAAATAAACAGCTCTGGCATAATCTCTTTAGATGTGGCCTCCACTGTAATGTCGATACTGTAGGCAGTCACCAATTGACGGTCTTGAATGACAGGAATGATAAAAGTTGGCAATGCCATGTACGGTGTCGCTTCGCCGCCACTTTTTTCTTCACTTTCTTCTGGCGGGCCACTTTGCTTAGGTTTGGGTTTTTCAGCGGCCCCATGCCCTTCTTCCTCCGCCCAAAGAGGCGCACGGCTTGTGACAGCCATAACACCCATTAAGAGCAAAAGAATCGAAGTGCGTCGCACAAAAGGGCCTCACCAGAAGTTTCTTGACCCTATTCTAGCAGACACTTAAGCCTTTGAAAGGGGTTTATTCAGCTTTCGTGCAAGGGCGTCCAGAATGCCGTTCACAAAAGCGCCTTGCTTCTTGCCACAAAAGTGAATGGTCAGGTGAACATATTCACTGATCACAACGGGTGCGGGTGCAAAAGGGTGTGGGGTGAGAAGCTCAGCCGCGCCAGCTTTCAGGATAGCTTGTAGCACGGGCTCGTGCTTATCAAGGGTAGATTCATCAGGCAGTAGCTCCTGAATGTGCGACGCAAGACTCTCGTAGTCGCGCGTAATCGTTTCAAAAACCGTCGAAAAAAGAGCCACATTGGGAGCGTCCGGATAATCCTCACGCTCACCAAGGCGGTGCATGAGGAATTCATCTTTGACACTTTCGGCAGAGGCCTGGGTCGCATGGATCTGGAACAGCGCTTGGGTTAACGCCATGCGCGCAGCCCGCGCTTCACGGTGATTCTTGGAAAGGGGTGGTTTTGTCGGCGTTGTCATGGCTCTTGTCAAAAAATCGGATGTGTGCGCACTATGCCTTTCGCAGCCTTAAAAGGCAAGGTTTTTGTGCGCGTTCTCCTTATATACTGTCCCAGACTTTCAACCCCGGATAGGCTCGTCTGGCTTTCCAGATACTCTCAGGCTTGAGCCCCACCTCGCCGCAGAAGGCCAAGAGAACTGGTTCATTTTCAAGGAGAAAGTCGAGCACACTTCCCAAACAATCAGGATCAGCAAGGCGCCCGCGCAGGGTCCCAAGATCCATCCCCGTTTCGGCTAAAAAGCGCTCTGTGACCTCTTGGTGAGCCAAAAGATAGGCAAGCGCCTCGTGTGCAATGTCGTGCTTCATGGATCTGTCCTGAGGTATCGTCCTGGGACAAAGTTTACGCGAGCACGTTTCCAACAATCAAGGGAAAGTGCTATAGTTTATTTGCTTGGCTTTTGAAAAACACATTAAAGCAAGGAGGAAAAAACATGAAAAGTCGCCAGGATACAGCCAAACTCATCTTTACAGCAGGTCTTATCGGAGGGCTCATGGAGATTTTGTGGGTCTCTTTTTACGGGCTCGTGACAAATACGCCTGTCTTACCCGTTTCTCAGGAAATCACGGCCACACTTGTGGGATCGTCCACATTAAGCGTGACACCTGGCATACTCGGCATTGCCGCACACATGCTTTTGTCTCTTTTGCTGAGCGCCGTTTTTGTTCTTGGATTATGGCAGCCCTTTGTCTCCCAACGTACGCCTCTTTTGGGCATGGTCAGCGCATTGGCCGCGCTCACCCTCGTGTGGGCCGTCAATTTCTTCGTGGTCCTACCTATCATAAACCCGCGCTTTGTGACCCTCTTACCCATGGGCGTCACACTCACATCAAAGATGCTTTTTGGTCTGGGAATGGGCGCATTTCTTGTCCTGCGCAGCCGCGTTACTTCTCGCGTCGCCCATTCTTAATCTTACCAGTCACCCTTGACGACTCATCAAGGAACACCTTACCGGGTGTTCCTTGGAAGATCACATCTCCTGAAATCACAGTCTCTTTCAGCTCAACCTTTGAAGGGTGCTCGCTTTTAGAAGATACAATAAGGCGCCTTGTTTTGACCTCACTTAAGTGTACGTCTCTACCAACCACATTGATCACTTCACACGAACCATGAACGGCGTTTAAGGGGCCATAAATCTTTACCTCTTTCGCGATCTTAAAGTGGTTGATCATGGCTGGCCCCTTGATCAAAAGGCGCCCTGTCTGCAAATGAAACACGCTCACAGGTCCGTGAACAGTCAGTGTCTTCGCTGATATATGCGCACCTTCCAGGGGACCGTAAACGGCCGCCTGGCCCAAAATTGTCACATGATCAAGATGGGTTGGGCCATAAATCTCGAGCTTCTTCAAACGCTTCTTTTCGATGCGCGTCGGCCCAAATGACTCCTCGATTTCTTCCTCAACAATATCGTCCCCGCTATAGATGCGGTAGGGAGATGGGATGAACTTGCTATAGGAATCCCTTGAGTGCGCAAGCAAAGTTGTTGCAGTTAAAGCAGAAAGTAAGGCGGAAAGAAGAAAAGAATGCATATGTGATGCCCCATGGTGTGCGTGTAGATCTAGCCTAAGCAGAGCCATCCTGCCATGTCAACTCAGACCACATTGCTGTCTGAGTGTCAACTAAGCAGCTTTCGCCATGCGCCGTTTCAAATAGAGGATTTCACGACCAAGCTCAGCGTTCACCACCGCGAAAGGGCCCTGCTCAGACAAAGCCTGCCTTGCCTCAAAGGTCTTCCCTTCACGGGCCAGGTCGATGATCTCTTGTGCACAGGTGTGAAAGCGCGCGTGGATCTCCATAACCCGTTGATATTCAGGCAAGGTTCCATAACGTGGCTTCATGGAACGCAGCCAGGCCCCAAGGGCACAAGACGCGCTTGATCCCAAACTATCACCCGAGAACTGCCTTGAACCGTTCACATAAAGAAGGAGACGTACTTTCCAGTCATTGTGCTCTTTGAGCGCTTCTTCCAACGTACGTGGCATATTTTGCACCATTCATTTTCTATGCCTTCCCGGTAAGATTGTACCCCCAAAGAGTCCTGTTGCAAACCAGGGAAATAATCAGACTCTACTCTTTGTAGACTTGGACAAGCTTATCAAGCATCTGGAGCGCATCTTCTCTTTGGCGTTGGAATGCGTTACGCCCAATGATCGACCCGTGACCGCCGCCTGCTTTGATGGCACGAGCGTCATCAAGAATTGCTTCTTCGGACTTTTCGCCGCCGCCAGAGAAAATTACAAGGCGTCTTCCTTGGAAGGTACATTCCGTAATATGACGCACACGCGCCTCAAGGGACGAGAAGTCACGACCATAGCGTCCAAAAACCTCTTGGGAATCTGCGTACTCCAAGTGGTGGGAGGGAAGCTTAACCTTGATAATATGTGCGCCCAAAAGAGACGCCATATGCGCGCTGTAGGAAATGACATCGAGAGCTGTCTCGCCAGCCTTAGACATGTTGCCCCTTGGGTATGACCAAATCACAACCACCAAACCATAAGATTTCGCGCGGTTTGCGATCTCGCGTATCTCCTCAAAAAGACCATAAGTATTGTCAGAGCCTGGGTAGATTGTGAAACCAATACCTACGCATCCTAAGCGCAGCGCGTCCTCTAGACTAGACGTCAGCGCCTGATCCGCAAGGGAACTGCTGTGGGCAAAGCGCGTCATAAGGTTAGAGCTATTCATCTTAAGAATGAGTGGAATTTGGCCTGCAAAGGTATCGGAGCCTGCCTCAAGGAGCCCAAGGGGTGCTGCGTAGGCTGAAAGACCCGCGTCAATGGCCAAGCGAAAGAGATAATGGGGATCAAGGGCTGCTGGGTTCATGGAAAAACTGCGATCGGGACCGTGCTCAAATCCTTGATCAACGGGCAGGATAATCATGCGCCCCGTCCCGCCCAAACGCCCATGGTTCAAGAGACGAGCGATGTTTGTTTTTACACCAGGTGTTTGCCCTTCATACCAGCTTAAGATCTCTTCAACGCGCTTGGTCATGTGTTTTTCTCTTTATAAACAAGTTTCTTGATTTGTATACATTACGTTATGTTTTTGGCACAAGCAACACTTTGCAGTCTCCACCCCAAGGGACCACCTGTGCCATTTTTCACACGTCGCGACGATGGACTGCAGACACAAAAAAAGGACGCTAGCCCAGTGCCAGCGCCCCTTTAGATAAACGAAATTGCCTTACTTGCTTGGTGCCTCATCTCGCTTATTGGCTTGGGAAACAGCAAGATCAAGGGCTTCTTGGGTACAAAGCCCCAGCACCACTGGGTTGTGGGGCTTAATGTTGTCTGCGTTTCTGTGGGTCCCGTCACGCACCGCTTGAATGGTGGCCTTGGTTGTGCCCACGAGGCTGATAATTTGGGTGTCCGAAAGATTCTTATGGAACTTGATGAGCCACGCGATGGCATCGGGACGCTCTTTCCTGCGCGAAAGGGGTGTATACCTTGATTTTTTTGCGCGTGAGCTCTGGGCATGGGGCGCTAAAAGGACCAATGGTGTATTGGGGTCATCTTGAGACTTATCCAAGGATTCCTGTGAGAGCTGTCCAGCTACAATAGGGTCAAAGGGCTGCAAACCTTGGCCTAGCTCGTCATCGGCAAGGGCTTGGACCTCTAAAATATGCAGTTCGCAATAATCTGCGATTTGCGCAAACGTGAGGGTCGTATTCTCCAAAAGCCAGAGAGCTGTTGCTTTAGGCATGAGGGGTGCAGCCATGGGATATCACCTTTTCGTTGACTTGAAACATAAGCAGGACACATAAGCCACCGCCTCTCACCGTTATAAAGAACTCTCTCTCAAAAGAAAACCCCTTGAGAAAAGCATCTTCTGTGCACTCTTCACTGCTGTGTGTGGTGCCCGCTGCCAGACTCGAACTGGCACGACCGAAGGTCGACAGATTTTAAGTCTGTTGTGTCTACCATTCCACCAAGCGGGCACGCCTCGAAAATAGCGCGCACTTCAAAAAGGTTCAAGGGGAGAAACGTGTTTTTAGAAAGAAAAAAGCAAAGGGGCACGAAGGCCCCTGCCCTTCTTTTGTTCTTTATCCGGCCTTTTGCATGCGAATTTTATCAACGGCCTGGGTCAACTCTTTCACGGCCTCAATGGAGTGATCAAATAGCGCCTTCTCTTGGCTGGTCAAAGTGACCTCCAAAACACGTTCCACGCCCCTGGCCCCAATGACAATGGGTACCCCTGCGTATAGGTTTGTGGCGCCGTACTCGCCCGTGAGCCACGCAGCACAAGGGAAGACGCGCTTTTCGTCCTGCAAATAGGACTTTGCCATGGCAACGGCGGACGCCGCTGGCGCGTAGAAAGCAGATCCTGTCTTAAGAAGGGCCACAATCTCGCCGCCCCCATTGCGCGTGCGCTCGACAATTTTATCAAGGGCGTCTTGTGTCAACCACCCCATGCGCACAATCTCTGGTAATGGAATGCCGGCAATGGAGGAGTAGCTAATGAGCGGCACCATGGCATCACCATGTCCGCCCAAAACCATGGCATGCACGTCCGCGATGGACACACCACATGCTTCGCTCAAGAAATGACGGAAGCGTGAGGAATCAAGAACGCCCGCCATACCAATCACATGGTCAGTGGGCAGGCCACTTTCCTTCTGCATCACATAAACCATGGCGTCGAGGGGATTGGTCACCACAATCACAAAGGCGCTGGGGCAATGATCACGAATGCCGTGGGCGACCTGTGTAATAATGCTGGCGTTCACAGACAAAAGATCGTCTCGGCTCATGCCAGGTTTGCGCGGTAAGCCCGCCGTCACAATCACCACGTCACATCCCTTGAGGGCTTTATAATCTTGGGAACCGGCATAGATCGCGTTAAAACCATCAACGGCGGCGCTCTGGGCAATATCAAGGGCCTTGCCTTGGGGCACACCTTCGCTCACATCCACGAGGACCACATCTGCGAGCTCCTTCAACCCAATCAAATGGGCCAGGGTCCCGCCAATTTGCCCAGAACCAACAAGTCCAATTTTATGACGCGCCATTTGTATTTCCTCCCTTAAATTACGTTACGTTAGCACTTGTGCTTTATGATCTAATAAAAGACTACGGTTAAATAGATTAAAAATGTATTGATCACCAGGGTATACCCATTTTTGCGTATGGTCCATCCACCTGTGCGTAGTGTCCCTTTTTCTAAACCATAAGGGCGCGCGCAAGAAAGGCACCAATCTTATCGCAGGCCCCCTGGTCAATGCCGTGTCCCAAACGTGGACGCATTTCCTTAGTCACCTCAATGCCCCAGGCACGCAGTTGCCTCTGGGCAAGATCTGCCTCTAGGGGGGCAACAGCTGTGTCTGCACTTCCGTGGACAACAAGAACAGGAGGCCGACTTTGAAGGTCCTCCTCCTGCATCAAAAGAGCCCCTGCGCATGCAACGACACCTGCGCACGCTTCACTGCGCGCCAGACCCGTATGCAAGGCAAGCATTGCACCTTGCGAAAACCCCATGAGACACATTTGGCGCGCACGGATTTGATGTCTATCCATAAGCTCCTGAATTTTTTTATCAAGCTTAAAGCTTGCTCGTTGGAGCCCCTCCTGGCAAGCTGTATGCTGTGACAAAAGGCCCTTTCCTGACCAGTTTTTCATATCAAACCACGCCCGCCCTCCAGTAAGCGCTTTTTCAAAACCCTCCAGAACAGCAAACATCGTATGGGGCAATGCCCCCTGCCAAGCACGCGCGAAAGGGGCAAGATAGGAGGGCGCTGAGCCATACCCATGGAGGAGCACAACCAAGGACTTGGTCGCCTCCAGAAGAGGTGGAAGATAAAGGTCTCCTGACATTATATGCATTTTCTTCAGTTAGCTTTGCACAAGAATACCTACTTTCTCAGGCGTTGTCATGTACTGTGCGTCGCGCCTGAGCGAAACACTTTCTTAATCTTTTCACTCTAGTATAGGGTGAATTTTATGGCTGGGAGATCCCTCTATGCTAAAGAATATTTCCATCAAACAAATGGTCTTGGGTGCTTTCGTCACCATGATGACCTTGATGATCGGCATCACCATTTTTTCTTTCTTAAGCAGCAACGCGACTCAAAGGGAACTCAAAACCCAGCTCCTCATGTCCAAGATGCTGCGCAGCAGCATGGACGCGGATATGGACCATGACGCCATACACTCCAACGTCCTGTCTGCACTGCGCGCCCTTGAATACAACGATGCAAAAGGACTTGAAGATGCGCGCGCTGAGTACAAAGAGCACACAGAGTCCTTTCATAAAAACATTGATGAAATTTTAAGCAAATTTCCCGAAGAGGAGATTAAACATCTATACAGCCAGGTCAATGGTGAGCTAACAGAATATCTCAATTATGCCAACACCATTATTCTCAATGCAAATAGTCAGTCTGATCTTGGGGAGCTTTATAAAGTTTTCTTTACGTACTTCAAAAAAATGGAAGAAGTCATGGAGAAGGCAGGCACGAAAATCCAACAGAGTGAAGGGCAATATTCAAAAGCCGTGACCCAACGTATTCAAGAACAAAATTATATCATTGGCATTCTGCACATTCTTGCCATGGCTGTATTTAGCGCACTCGTTTATGGCATCGTGAACCATGTCATCAACCCCATCAAGCGGCTTGATCAGGTTATGACCAGCATTGCAGCAGGGCAAAAAGGTCTTGAAATTCCTTATCTTGATAATCAGGCTGAGATTGGCTCCATGGCCCAGGCATGTCAGAACTTCAAAGGCCTTGTCGTAAAAGCGGAGCAACTTCAAAAGGATCAAAAATCCCAATCCCACGAGTCAGAAACAACCCTCAAGCAACAAATGCTCGTCCTCACAGATGAAATTGAAAAAGAAATGCGTGAGACCATCACCCAAGTCATGGATAACGCTGAAACTGTTCTCAAAATTTCCAACGAGATGAACCTGTCATCGCAAGATGTGGCCGTACAAGCAACATCCGCGGCGCACGCAACACAAAGCGCACAAAGCAATGTTGAAAGTGTCGCCTCCGCCACGGAAGAACTCTCTCTATCTGTGAATGAGATCTCAAAACAAGTCTCCCACGCAGCCGTGACCGCCCAATCAGCTGTGGCATCCGCCAGCCAGACAAATGAAACGGTGCAGCGACTCGCTGACGCCGTGCGCAGTGTGGGCGACGTGGTGCTGCTGATCTCCGACATTGCGGAGCAAACAAATCTCCTGGCCCTTAACGCCACCATTGAGGCAGCGCGCGCTGGAGAGGCTGGCAAAGGCTTTGCCGTTGTGGCGGCAGAGGTGCAAAATCTTGCCAATCAAACCACTAAAGCGACCGATGGCATTACAGGCCAAATCACGGCCATTCAAGGGGCAACAGAAAACGCCGTGCGTGCCATTGATAACATTGTGCGCACCATTCAAGAGATCGACAGTATCTCGTCTTCCATTGCCGCAGCCGTTGAGGAGCAAGGCGTTGCCACAAATCAAATCAGCACCAACACGCAGCAGGCCGCCGAAGGCACCCGTGACGTATCCGCCAGAATTGTTGATGTAAATGAAAGATTTAAGCACACAACAGAACTTTCACTACAGGTCACACGCACCACTGATGACGTGGTCAAGCACATCACAGGCCTGCGTACACGTATGCTTGAAATCTTGCGTAAGTCCCATGCAGGCGACAGACGCTCATCCCCACGCTACAAAGCAGATGGGTTCAGTGTTATGGCAACCTATGCCGGCAAAAGCCATTCATGCGTTGTCAAAGACATCTCCGCTGAAGGCATTGCTATTTTCAGTGAAGAAATTGGTAGGGATGCGAAGTCATCAGATCTTATCGGTCTTGAGATCACAGGCTTTCCTCAAATGATCACAGCACGTGTGTGCGGGGTGGCCGCAGGCGAGATTATTCGCCTAGCCTTCAAAGGAGACGACAGGTTGCGCGCATCCATTGAGCGCTTTGTTTCCGCCCGCTTTGCTGCCGCGCAAAATATAGACGCAGCGTAAGCACCTGGCATACTATGCATGGTTACTCAAGGGCGCCTTCACGTCCTTGAGTGGGATATAGCTGGCACCATATGAAATATAGCTAGAACAATTTAATTTGATAACAGAAAACGAGGCAAGCGACGTGTATACGTATACACGAGCGGCGAGTGACGCATTATCAAATTATAATGGTTCGGCTATACGTAGCAGATAAGCCTTTTGAATCAGCATCAGGAAGGCGATCGTCTGGCGCTCCCGGCTTACGTATTCGTTACGTGAGCACGCCTTATCCCAAAGCATGACGTCATCATCCTTTAAAAGAGTGTTCGCGATCATTATTTGCGCTTTTTCTTTCCACCCTTGGCGTTTTTTCCACCAGGCTTTGCTTTTGTTTTGTGTGAAGATGATGAGGCCGCTTGACTTGACGATGCTTGCGCGTAGCTTTGGGCGAGTTGTGTTTTCAGATTTTTATAATGCCCAAAGGCGCTTAAAATCGTGACATGGTATTCATGCGCGCCCGTTGGGGTTACGCGGTACGTCAAACGATTACCCTTATCAAAGCGGTAAGAAAAAAGCCCTTTTTCGCCCACGAGGGCTTCAAATTGCCCCATTTTATGGCCATACCCAAAGGGATCTGCCGCAATTTGGGCCATAAACATGTCATACTTTTTTTCGTGACCACTGATTTGCCTTAGTTTTTCAAGTTGACCAGGCACGTGGCGCAGCATTGTAAAGGTGACCTGGGGCGCAAAAGATGCCTCGGGCAGGACCTGCGCGTCACTGGATGATGAAGAGACGACAAGTCTGGGGGCCGCCGCGACGGTTGAAACGTGTGCTGTGTCCAGTTTCGCGTGCCCAAACTGCGCGCGTATATTGGATGTCGATACAACAGGCATTAAATCTGCTGCCTCGTGCCCCAGGGATTCAAGAAACGCTAACGACTTTTCTTTGCGATCAATCTTACAAGCTTCTTGGTATTTTTTCTCAAGGGAGCCATAGGCTCTTTCATGGGCGGCAAGATCTCGCTGTGCCGTCAAAAGGGTTGTGTCGCAAAAGGCAGATCCAGTTGAACTTGATGAGGCCGCTCCAGAAGCGCTGCTATTGATGTCAAGGCGTTGCACATTATCAATCAGCACATTTAGAGCCTCCATAAGGTGGGCATGTGCACGCGCTTGTGTTTGAAAATGCTCAGATGTGCCAAATGAAATTTTTTCTATTTTTTTTGAAAGGGTCTGGCAACGCAATGTGAGGTCGCTTTTGAGGTGTTGTTTTATCGTCTGCGTCATTGCCTCAGGGGAAGGCCTCTTTGTCACCTTTGACGATTTTGTGGTGACACGCGATGTCATAAGGAGGCGCGCACTTGGTTTCAACTTGTTATGAAGAGCGATTATCTTTTCGACTTTGTCGCGTTGATTGGTTTGGCTATAGGCTAACGCGGCATTGAAAAAGATCGTTGAAGACAAACTTTTAAGATCCCGTTGTTGCGCAGCAGCACCACCCCCAAGGATCTCGTCATAGCAACGAACTGCTTTTTCTGCATCCCCAAGGGCTATATAGGCGTCACCAAGGTTAAATACGCCTCCTAAATGGCGTCCTTCAAACGGGGTTGAGTTATAGTATTTTTCAAGCAAATTACGCGCTTCTTCTAGATTGCCGTCAAGACGAAATATAGAGCTAGCAGTGACATAATAAAAAGGGTCGACTTTCCATTCCGATTTTTCAAAGAATGCGTTCCAGTGATCAATGGCTTTCCTAAACTCAAGATTCACAGAGAAAACTTGCGCCGCTACGACATGAGTCTCTGCGGTCAAAGCGATCCTTTTTTGAGAGGCAGCCTCCAAAAAACAATCCATGTACTTAGAAGCATTTTTCGCATTTTTTTCTTTTTCACTCAAAGACAAACTATAGTAATTACACGCAGCGTTATAATATGTATTTGGATCTATATTTTCTTTATCTTCTTCGAGAGAATAATACTCTCGATAATGATAAGCAGCCTCTCGATGGTTATTTTGCATCCCGGCGCATACAGCTGTGATCAGGTGAGTGTGTTTATCATGCGCGCCGCCTGCGTTTATGAATTTTTGGATAAGATCAAGGGCTTGGATGTATTTGCCATTGTCCATTGCCTCGTTGGCACGCCATACAAATTCGTTTAGGTGTTTTGTATGCGCGTCTGTGGCCTCACGCCATACGAAGGTTTGTGTCCCGATGTCTGGATCTGCATTTTGGCCGGATGAAGAAGCTATCGAACTTGGCATGCGCTCCCCAGCATCGGACGCGTCAAGACCATCCGCACTGGCACACGCAAGGGCTGGATAAACAAGCAGAGCTGCAAGAAGAGAAAAAGTGATTGAGTGCATGGGCGTCCTGTAAAATGAATTTTATGTAATCTGCATATGTGTTCTTTTGTCAAAAAGGTCAATAAAAAAATTCAGCAGTCGTATTAAGTATCAAATCTGGTGCGCGCACCATGTAAGGGATGTACGCCACTAAGGGTTTAAAATTCAAAACACGTCTTTAAACTAAATTTTGTTTAAATTTTAATTTTTTTCGAAAAATACACAAACTATTTATTTTAAAATTTACTCAAATGCACGATTAAAAATTCTTATTTCACTATCACCTTGAATTTGAATATTTTGCATTTTTTCTATTTCCAAAAAACCTCAAAATATTTTTTGAAAAATTTATGTATTTTTACGCCTTCTTAAGAATATTGCGCTTTAATGAAATACAGGTAGAGGGAAAAAGGATTCACCAAAAGTCTCTGCTGAGTGGATAAAACAAAGAATAGGGGGAAATGAAATGAGAACAAGTACACAGCATTTGCTCGACGTCATCCGCCCTCCCCGCGTACAAATTACGTACGATGTGGAGATTGGTGGCGCCGTTTCTTCCCGAGAACTTCCATACGTTCTCGGTGTCATGGCAGATTTATCTGGCCAATCACAGGTCGCACGCGTACCTCTTAAGGCACGCAAGTTCGTCTTGGTTGCTGGCGACTCTTACGCCGACGTCATGGCGTCCATTGCACCACGTGTTGTGCTGCGCGTTGCAGACTGCATAAAGGGGGGTAACAACCTTCTTGGTGTTGACCTAACTTTTAGAACCCTTGACGACTTTGAGCCAGCAAGCATCGTTGCAAACGTGCCTGCCCTTAAGGCCCTCATGGATAGCCGCACACGTTTGAACGATATGCTTGGCAAGCTTGACGGAAACGACGAGCTCAACAAACTTCTTGACGGTGTTCTTGCAGGTGGCGGTAAAGATAAGGTTGATCCCGCAAAGGTTGTCACTGACGGCAACATGGTGCGCGATCCATCTCAAGCTGACTACGCCAAGACATTGGTGCAAGAATTCTTGGATCAAGCAGGCAAGGAGAACTCCGTCAGTGGTGACTCCATTGCGCTTGTTAGCCAGCGCATTGCTGCCCTTGACGCACTGATTTCCTTGCAGCTTGACGCCATCGTTCACGATCCAGCTTTCCAAAAGCTAGAGGCTTCATGGCGTGGACTCTTCTTCCTTGTCACAACCATCGATGTCAGCTCACGCATTCAAATTCGTCTTTTGAATGTGACAAAGGACGAGCTACGTTATGATCTCGAGAAGGCCGTTGAGTTCGACCAAAGCAACCTCTTCAAGAAGATCTACGAAGAAGAGTACGGCACCTTTGGTGGCGCACCTTATTCATGCTTGATGGGTGACTTTGAGTTTGGCCGCACACAGGCTGATATGGCGCTTTTGGTGAAGATTGCACAAGTGGCATCGGCTGCGCACGCACCCTTTGTCTCTGGCGCAGGCCCAAACCTGTTTGACTTGGATTCCTTCATGGATCTTGGCCTCCCACGTGATCTGTCAATCATTTTTGAGAACACAGAGCTCGGCAAATGGCAGTCCTTCCGTGAGAGCGAAGACTCACGCTATGTGGCCCTTGCGCTCCCACATATCTTGATGCGCGCACCTTACGGACGTGACGACAATCCAGCCCTGGGTGTCAACTACCAAGAAACAGTGGACGGCGTCAATAATGGCATGTTCTGCTGGGGTAACGCGGCGTGGGCTTTGGCACAACGCGTCATGAACTCGGCCACACTGTACGGCTGGCCAGCAGCCATTCGCGGCGTTGAAGGTGGTGGACTTGTGGAAGATCTTCCTTACTACACCTTCAAGACAACGGACGGTGATGTGGCCCTCAAGTGCCCAACGGAAGTCGCCATCAGTGATCGCCGTGAAAAGGAACTCAGTGATCTTGGTTTTGTGGCCCTGTGTCACTGCAAGAACCGCGACTACGCCGCGTTCTTTGGCAGCCAAACAGCGCAAAAGCCACTTCACTACAATCTGGATGAGGCCAACTCAAACGCTGCGTTGTCTGCGCGCTTGTCCTACATCCTGGCTGCCTCACGCTTTGCCCACTACATCAAGGCAATCATGCGTGACAAGATTGGTAGCTTCATGAACCGAGGGGATGTTGAGCGCTACTTGAACAAGTGGATCTCTCAATATGTCTTGCTTACCGACTACGCTGACCAAGCATCCAAGACAAGGTTCCCTCTACGTGAAGCCCGTGTGGATGTGATGGACGTTCCTGGTAAGCCCGGAAGCTACAAGGCAACCGTGTTCCTGCGACCACACTTCCAGTTGGAAGAGCTCACCGCCTCCATCCGTTTGGTGGCAACCCTTCCTAAGCCAGCGTTGTTCTAAGGCGCCTTGGGATAACAAACGAAAGGAGACTAGAAGATGAGTAATGATGTAACAGACGGGATCTACAACCTGATCGAAAGGATGGCCTCTCGCAACCTATCCGTGGGAGAGCAAAACGTCGACGGCGAAAAGTACTCCCACTCCGCCAAAGGTAACGAGTGGATGTGCCAGATTGTCTCAAGCCAAGGGGGTGGAAACCTCACCAACAGCAACGAGAAAACCTATGGCGCAACCCACACGCTCTTGTTTGATCACCTCTTTGATATTTCAAGGCGTACAAACGCCAATATCGTCGCGTCACATAAGAATGACTCAGCAAGGACGAGGTTCTCCAACCCCTTGATTAAAATTCCAAACGATATTTGGACACCAAACCTTGAGAATATCTTGATTAGTGGTATCAAAGTTGATACCATTAACTTGAAGAGGTTCACAAACTCTGGGGAAGTGAACGAGATCGTTCAGGATATTACCTTTACCGACAATATCCTGCAGGCTTTGGTTCAAGACGACGACTATGTGTGGATAGAGTTCCGCCCCACGGTCTACACAAACGTCATCAACCGACGCAAGCAAGATACACAGGCAGCCGGCTCCAACAGCTTTACGTACGATATCTCGCAAGCACTTATCAGCAATGGTGGCGGCGGAGGTTGAGCTCCAGCGCCATAAAAAGCCATAAAAACAGGAGGCCACTTTATGGTCCAACTAAACAAAAAAAAGATTCTATCAAAACCTGGGGCGCTTGCGCCCCTTTTTGATAGGCTTGTTGATCTTGAGCCTGAGTTAAGTCAGGAGCTCGACCCTTTTGCTTCCTTAAGTGCCCCGGCACTTCAAGAATCCATTGCCCACGAGCTTTCCTTGGTCTTCAACACGCGGCCCACGGCCAAGCGCCTTGCAGGGGAAGACATCCCTGACAGCGTCTCTGATTACGCCCTGCCCACTTTTTTTGGCCTGGCTGACTTTTCATGGTTGGACGCGGGCAAAGACTTCTATCTTCATCGTATTATTCGCCTTTTAGAGGACGTAATTCGCCACTATGAGCCACGCCTTGCCAATCCAAAGGTGAAGGTACGCGAGAGGGACCGCGCCATTTTGGGCCTCCATGTGGACATCACGGGCACCATTGATCCCGGCACAGGCATCCAGCAAGTCAATTTCCCCTTAAGTATCGCCAATCTTTTCAAAGGGTAGAGAAAAACGGTGCATCATCTTGAGGGTCAAACGGCACGTCAAGAAATCTCAACGCAAAAGAGTACCCTCCCTTACCGGGTAATACCACCTCGCCGTGCATTGTCCCTGCCAAAAAGGGCCCTCCTCCACGCACGAGCACATACTTCTTAAAACTGTTTTTACTGTAAAAAAGACGCGTGTAATCACCGAGCGGCACCTCCATAAGAAGGCGCAACATTGGCAAAATATCCTCCGCTTTTGTCACCGCATCCATCAGCGTATGTTTTGCGGCCAAAATCTCAAGGCGCTCCACGTGTTGTGCATGGGCGTCATAAGACGTTAGTGGGCTCAGTGCCATGACGGCCTCACAAAGAACCGTGCAAAATGTCCTTGGGTGTCCCCGCAGTACGTTTCCTGCTTCTGGATAACGCTGGGTGAGATATGCAAGGTGGACATTGATCTTCTCGTCCTGAAAAGCGTGGGGTGCATGCACAGCATCAAGGTCATCCACATCTCCCCAACAAGCAAAAGATGCAAATCCCTTTGACACCAAAGCCACACACATAATCACTTTAACAATCTGTTTCATTTCTCTTTTTTCTTGTTCATTGACCCGTTGTCAGTCTAGCGATGTTTGACGTATGCGTGCAACACATAGCTCTGCACGTCCAGAGGGGGACACATTTACGCGTCTTTTAAGCTGCGCACGGTGTGCAGCGTTTAATTCTCCACAAAAAAAGGCGCCCCTTCATCTGCAGTAGACGGTATGATCGTGCACTGCGTTTCGCAACGCGCATCCCCCACACAAAGTGTCATGGGGATACAGTATGTCCCAACGATGTAAATCGTAACGCCTTTTCTCTCAAGGGCATTTTTAAAAGTTTTCTTGCTGTAAAAAAAGGTTTCTAAATCATCCAGGGGTGTTTTCATAAAAAGACCAAGTAAACTGACTACACACTCGGGCTTGACAACGGCGTCAACAAGGGCATGCTTTTGCGCAAGAAATTGAAGGTGACGGGCGTAGAGTTCTTCTTGCTTGTGCCGCGCCGCTTTATTTCTTGTGAGCTTCTCTCCAAGCTTCTCCCACAGGGATCTCTGGGGCTTTTGAAATACCCCTCCTGCGGCTGGGTAAGTACGCTGCAGGTAAGCAAGATTGTCGGCGATGCTCTCTTTCAAAGAAAGGGTTGTCTGAGGCTTGCTAAGATCATCCAAATGCTCTTGTGTGGCAAACCCATTGGGCACGAGAGCCAGACAAGCCAACACCATTATCAGTCGCGTCATTTTTTAGCCGCCCACACCTCCAACCTCCCCAGCTTAGCGCGGCTCTTATCTTTGGCAAGTGCTTTAGGCGTCAGTCGCTTTGCTTGCACCCTGCCCCATCTCCTTAAGACGCGCGTCTAAGGCCTCTTCCTCGATGGCGCCGGCTTCCATCACCCATTCTTTGATGCGTTCGCGGGGAGCACTTCCGAGGGTGGCGCCGTGGGAAAGCAACAGATCCTGCGTGGGCTTGTCAGCGTATCTCAGGGCGTATACAAGGGCCGTAAAGTCCGCAACTTTTTCAGGCAAGGCGTCATAGGTAAATGTGTCCTTAGCCAATTCGTCCTCGTAAAGCTTGGCAAGACTCGCCTGAGTCAAAATGGAGTCATTTGGCTGTGCACCTGCCCCGAGAAGCATCTCCACAGACTCTTGTGATCCATATTGCACAGCGTAGAAAAGCGCCGTCTTTCCGTACAAGGTGGCGCCCTTCACATTTGCGCCCCTGTCTAGCAAAAGGCGTACAACATCAGGTCTTTTGACAGCGTTCATCAGGCATGTCTCGTCATAAAAGGGGGCGTTCACATTGGCGCCTGCGTCTATGATCCAGGTGATGGCCTCCAGTGTCAGGTCCCCAAGGATCGCCATGTGAAGAAGCGCGTCCCATCCCTTTTGTGTGAGAGCTTTCGTGTGTACTTTCAGATCATCGACCTTACCCGTTGTGACCCGGACAATCTCATAAGCGAGGCGCTCGTCTGCGTCAAACTCCTTGTGTGGAAATCGCTGCTGCGCATACCACGACAAAATCTCGTCTGCACGGGGCGCAAAGGTCGCTAGAGGGTCGTGGCTTTGATAGTAGTCCTGGAGATCCATCACAGCGCGCGCGTAGCCTTTCTTAAAGTCCAAGAAAGTCATCCTGTTCCAGATTCCCTTGAAAGACCACATGTCGAGGGCTTCAAGGCGCTCTTGAGGACTTCCCGGCGCACTCAAGATACGCTGTGGCGCGAGCAAAACTTCTGCCATACACACCCTTTGCCCCAGGCTCATGTCAATGTGAATGCTGCCTTGCCAGGTGCAATAGGACGTGGTGACCCAACGCCCGCTCTCCAGCTCATTGAGCGTCTCGTTAAAGTCATCAAAGCGCCACGAGGTGAGGAAGTTGTTTTGGGAGGTTCGGTCCCAGCTGGCGTCAAATATCTCAGGATACTTAAGGGCCAGCCACGCCGGAATCCCTGCTTCTTGGAGTAAGTGCGAGGGCAAATCGTAGGTACGCTCCAGTGTCAGTTTTGTGAGATAGTAATCGGTGATCTCGCTAGCGCTTGGCAACTCAGCCCGCTCAAAGGGCAAATAGGGATCACGGTCTTCCCTCAGGCGCGCCTCGTCTTTTTCCGCTGCGTGTATTGAGTCGACGGCTTGTTTTATGTCCGCTTCAGTCTTATCTCCATTTTCGAAGGCTATAAAAGATGCGTAGACCCGGCAAACGTCATAGGGGCAGCGCTTCAAAAAGCCAAGAAGCTCCTCACTTTTAAAATCGATGGTTTCATTGGCGTTGAAGAGGATGGAAAAGGCCTCGACTTGCACCGCCTCAAGAGCCTCGATACGCTTTTCGTATGCGTCCTTAAGGCGCGTCGCGTCACGTATCTCATTGACATGGCTCCACCAAGCTTCTTGCTCCTTATCAAGCGCCTCTTGCTTTGTGTTCTCAAGAAGAACACGCGTGTCCGTAAAGGTTTCCCGAAGGCGTTCGTCAAAGCGCATGAGTGCCTTATCAGCTTTTATAAGAGCTGCCATCGCAGTGCCCTGCGGAAGGTCTTTGGGGGCTTCGTTAGAGAAAACAACACTGTTCAAACAGACGCCCATCACGGCAAACTGGGTGATTTTATAAAAGATTTTCATAGAGGAAACTGGTCAGACCTGACAAAACTGAGTGCAGTCTAGGCAGCTTCACCCCTTAAATCAAGGGGATGCGTGCTCTTGAATATGCCTGGCCCAAATTCTATCCGGCAAGACTATCGTGGGCCTTTGCGATGACATCCATGGCGTTAAAAAGCGCAATTCTCTCGTCGGCCAGAGCCTTTTGCTTTGAACGCAAAGCGTCGCGTTCTGCCTCTCGTTGACGTTTTAGAGGACCTTCGGCCGCTAGACTTTCCTTGACCTTCACGGAAATGGCATCGAGCATGTCACGCACCTCGTCCCCCATTTGAGTGTACTTTTTATCAAGAACAGCGTGCACGGCGGCGTAAATTTCCCGCTTTGCTTCTCTTTTGTCTTTGTAGGCCTTAATGGTTTTTGTGACCTCTTTATCCACAGCAACTAAAAACTGATTTGCCTGTTCAGGTGTGACGGGACTGTTAAGGTTCTGTGTCACAGTCACGACAATATCAAGTTTGGTTGTTGAAGGCGCCTGATCCTTTACATTCTCCTGAAGCAGGCTCCTGTTTTCCTTATTCTCCACCAAGGATTTAAAAGAAATCGTGCGGCCGGGGGTATCGGTGACCTGGAGCGACGCGGATCCAAAAACAGGTGCACCAAGCAGAAGAGCGCCACTCAACACCATCAGGCTTTTGCTTAGTAATTTTTTGCTCATTATCGATCCCCTCGCGCTTATTCTCCTTATATTTTTTCATACAAAGATTGCGAAATCATTAAGATGCGCGATCATCTCACCTGTAGAGAGAAAATCGTTTTGTGATGCGAGAAACACCTTCATGGTTGCCGAATAGAACAGCCGCGTAGTACACGTGCTCCTCTTGGGTTTTCCCGGCAATGGCATCAATTTGCTCCAGGTAGGTACCGCCCGTCATGCTATCCACAAAGGCAAGCTGCATGATGCCTTCTTCCTTGGCGCTCGTGACCGCACGCTTTATCTCGTTGGACTTACCGCGAAGGACAATGTAAGGCATGCCAGACACCTGCCAATCGTTTCCACTGGCGTCCTTATTTGATTGCAAAAAGGCCGTCTCCGGGCCAAGGAGCGCCCCAACGGCAAAGGACGCGTGCGCGAGGGCGTTCATGGCAACACCCACATCGATATCCTTATTCACAAGAACCACAAGCTTTTTCTCAAACGTCATACTTCTTCTCCTAATTCCGTTCAATCCGTTACATAAATTTCAACGCGTTCAGTCCCCTTACCAGGGTTTGCCCGTTTCAGCATAAGGACCCCAATCTCACCCGTTCTTTTGAGATGCGTGCCGCCACATGGGACCCGTGTAAAACCATCAATCTGCCAGTATCTTTGCCCATGCGCCTCATCACTAAAGGCACTGGTGATGCATTGGTTAGCCTGAATAATTGCCTGCGCTGTCTGCTGGACCTCAGGGAGGATAAATGAAACATTTTCTTGTCGCGCAAAATCAATCCGTGCCTTGGTCTGGCTAATGTGCGCCCCAATTTTTTCAAGACCAGGAAGTGCCCTTAACATGAGCTCCAGAACAAGCTCAGCCGCAAAATGGAGGCGCATGAGTTTGTAGCGTCTTTGCCAATCAATCCTCACCAAAACCTCATCACCAACACAAAGGGTGTGATCCGGGCAAAGCGTATAAAGTATATCAGATCCAGTTTTTTCTGCTTTTAAGACCGCGTGGCCACCAATCATGCCAGTATCGCTTTCTTGTCCGCCAGAAAAAGCGTAGAAAATTGTTTGATCAAGGGTCACACCAGCGCCTTGAACAGACGTCACCTTCGCGGTGAGCTCAGTCAAGTAAGGATCGGACCAAAAGACTTTCATTGTCATGTCGCAGCCCCTTACCTGCTCAACCTCACCACCCGCCCCCTGGTCGCCCGAAGCAAGTCCTGACCCGACACGCAAAAAACCCCATGGGGCGTACCAGCAGCAGCCCAAACTTCATCCATAAGCGTAAGATCTTCATCTATATAAATATGTGGGAGAGCCATTTTATGGGCCACGGGCGGCACGCCACCAATGGCAAACCCTGTCACTTCCCGCACAAAGGCTGCGTCTGCCTTAACAATACGCGCCCCCACATAACCCTCAAGCAGTTCTTCGTCCACTTGTCGTGCGCCAGACACAAAAACCAGCACCCCTTCACGGGTTTCTTGGGTGCGAAAAATGAGGGACTTCACGATCTGGGATATATGACAGCCTATGGCTGAGGCTGCGTCTTGGGCGCTCCTGGCCGAACTTGGAAGCTCGCGCACACGGCAACCTAGCTCCATCTTTTCAAGGGCGTCCTGGACACGGCGCGCACTTTTTGAAAGCTCCTCTTGCATTCTAACCCCTCACAAGCGTAAACACCTTTACATGTCGTGCGCTATAACGCACAATGTCCTTACCTTACAGCTGTGCGCTATAACGCACAAGTCTTTTTTTCACGAGGGACACATGAATCCACTTGCCACAAGAATATCGACGACTTTTAAAGAGCTCAGAAAGGCTCGGGGGTGGAGTCTGGACATTGCCTCCCAAAAGACAGGCGTCAGCAAAGCCATGCTCGGTCAAATCGAGCGTGGGGAGTCGAGCCCCACCATCGCTACGCTGTGGAAAATCGCTAGTGGTTTTGACGTTTCATTCTCTTCGTTCGTGGATGAAGAGGCGCCCGTCCCCTCCACCCACACACACCGAACGCCGGCCCTGCAACAGATCCACGCCGACGACGATACGATCAACGTCATGTCACTCTTTCCCTATGATAAAACCCTGGGGTTTGAGATGTTCATGATCGAGCTTCTGCCAGGGTGCACGCACCTGTCCCCTGCCCACCAAGAAGGCGTGGTAGAGCACATTGTCCCGGTCCAAGGCACCCTTGAGATTTTGATTGGAGACACGTGGCACAAGGTGGCCTGCCATGAAGGCCTGCGCTTTAGTGCGTCCCAGCCCCATGGGTATCGCAATTTGTCCCAGGGTACGGTGCTTTTCCACGATATCATCCACTATACGCTCCCGTCGATTTAGACTTTTCAGTCTGCATTCGTTGACAAACGGAACTTTATGGTATAGATTCCCCTCACATCTAGACCAAAAGGTACACGTATGAGCCTGACTTCCTATATCCCCTTGTGTGACGCCCTTGTGCGTTTGATGGATCCGCTCGTTGAGGTTGTGATCCATGACATAGAAAAAAATACCATTGCCTATATTTGCGGCACCCTCTCGAAGCGCGCCGTGGGGGATGCGAGCCTCTTGGAGCGTGAGGGGCTTGAGGACCTTGATCATGTTATTTACCCAAAGATCAACTTTGATGGACGGCTCATAAAATCCATTTCCGTCCTTTTGGATAAGTCCCATTTATTGTGCATCAACTGCGACGTGTCCCTGTTTCACCAGATGGAGCGCTTTGCGGCAAGCTTTGTCCAAGTCGCGAAACAGCCAGGCCCTCTCTTCACAAACGATTGGCAGGAGAGGCTCCATGCCAGCATCCACACGTATGTGAGTGAGCATCATTTGTCCTTTGAGCATCTCACTCAAAACGAGAAAAAGGCACTGACAAAACACCTCTTTGAGTGCGGGGCCTTCCACGAGAAAAAGGCAGCCGATTACGTGGCTAAGGTGCTGGGTATGGGACGTGCCACTGTTTTTAACTATTTAAAAGAATGGAGATCGTCATGAATGTTTTTAAGCTGGAGGAATACCTGACCAAGCACGAGTTTACGGCGAAGTATTTGCTGTGTTGCTCGGACGCGCAAAGCTTTGCCATGGCTGAGCTTGTTTCCATGGCGGGGGGCAAGGACAAAGAGCTGTGGGATAAGCTTACCCTGGGCTACACAGAGCCCTATGGGCACCCAGCGCTTCGCCAGCGCATCGCTGCGCTCTATCCGGGCTTAAGCGCCGAGCACATCCTGTGCTTTGCAGGCGCGCAGGAAGGCATCTTTTGCGCTCTAACTACCTTGATTGAGCCCCAGGATCACGTGGTTGTGATCACCCCTTGCTACCAATCCCTTTTTGAGGTGCCGCGGGCAAAGGGCGCCGACATCACACAAATAGCTCTGCGCGAAGAAAACGCTTGGCGCATTGACCTGGACGCCGTAAAAAGTGCCCTCAGGCCCACGACAAAATGCGTCATCGTCAACTTCCCTCACAATCCCACGGGGCAGATCATCACAGAAGAAGAGCTGAAGGGCCTCATCGATCTGTGCGCAGCGCGCGGCATTTGGCTTTTTTGTGACGAGGTCTATAGGCTGCTCGGCCAGACCGACAGCGCGCCCCACGCGCCGCCCGCGGCCTCCCTCTATGACAAAGCTCTCTCCCTTGGCGTCATGAGTAAAGCCTTTGGTATGGCAGGACTAAGAGTTGGCTGGATCGCCTGCAAAAACAAAGACATCATCCATAAGATGAAGCTGATGAAAGACTATGTCTCCATCTGTAACAGCGCACCATCGGAAATCCTCTCCATGATTGCGTTGGATCATAAAGAAACAATCCTGGCGCGCAACAATAAGATTGTAGCCCAAAACTTAAAGCTGCTTGACATTTTTTTGGGTGACCACGCGCATCTGTTTGAGTGGGTCAGGCCCCAAGGCGGATGCGTGGGTTTTGTGAAATATAAGGGCAAAGACGGCGTTGACGCCTTTTGTGCGCGCCTGATTGAAAAGCAAAATGTCCTCCTGATGCCAGCCTCTGTCTACGACTTTCCTGGGAATTATTTCCGCATTGGGTTTGGGCGCGTAAACATGCCAGCGTGCCTAGAGCAACTGCACGCCTTTCTTGAGGCCGAGCATGTTTGATCTGGCAACCATTCGGGGGTGCGTTGATATCCCGCGGGATCTTGGCTGCCTTCTTACCACCCAAAGACAAGCGTTTGTGGACTTCTCAGGTGGGCTTTATGACGTCCCCTGCCCCATGCAGTTTGCCTTCCCCGGTGATTCAAGCGACTGTCATATAAAAGGCGCCCATAAGCGAGGCAGCCAAGAGCTCGTGCTCAAAATCGCGGGCAGCAGTAAACTGGGCAACAATGGACTTATTTTGATCCTCGATACCCTGACATGGCAGGTGCGTGCAATTCTAAATGACGAGGGGTTTCTCACAACCCTGCGCACGGCCCTGGCTGGCATCCTTGTTGCCGAGCGCCTCCCCTGGGCGCCTACGAACATTGGCATTGTGGGAAGTGGTTACCTTGCAAAGCAGCTCCATGATCTCGCCCGTCTTCGCTTTCCTGAGGCCCGCATTGCTGTGTGGTCCCGCACCCCTGGCAAGGCGCACGCCATTTCATCCCACACCTACAACACGCCAGACGCGCTGGTCGCGTACTGTGACACAGTCTTTACAACCACAGCGTCAAAGTCACCTCTCATTGAAACCCTGCCGCCAAATCCGCGTCTTGCCCTTATCTGTCTTGGGAGTGATGATGCGGAGAAAAGCGAGCTCTCCCCCATGCTTTTTGCACAAGCAGACTGCGTTCTAGTCGACAGCCTGAGTCAAGCGGCAAAATATGGCGATATCGCAAGGGCGCTCAAGAAAGGCGTCCTGCCCCCAAGCGCGCCCATTGAACTTGGTGCGGCACTTACCTTAGGTATCAACAAAAATGCCCGCAGAATTATCGCGGATTTCTCTGGCATAGGAGCCCAAGACGCCGCCATGGCCGCCTTTGTTGTGCCGCGCCTTTCAATGACATGACTTTACAAAGAGATAGCCTTGACTCATCGAAGGCGCCCCTGCTATAGAGAGCGAAAAATAAAATAACAGGCAATAAAAATAATGGGGCATACAATTGATAAAAACAAACAAAGAGCATTTTTCGCTCAAGCATATTATTTCAAAGCTACAAAAACACGCTCGACGGCAACACGCGTCCCTGAGTGAGCAGCATCATTTCTTTTCCCAAACGCTGTTACTGACCAAACAGACGCTCCCCTTTCGCCCGCGCACGCTCTTCTTAGCGGCTGTGTTTCTTGCGGTGGGCTGCTTCACTGTGTTCGCAATCCAATACAAAGTTGATATGCGTGCGGAAAGCCTCGCGCGCCAACACCAGGCGCAGCAAGCCTATGACGCTTTTGCAACGCGTGTCGACGCACATCTGCGCTTTGCCGCAAAGGTATATGATCACAAAAAAACATCTGACTCTAAAGGCGCTGTCTGGCTGGCACTCCACAGGCTCACCGCGTACCCTATGACTCTTATCAAGGGACAAGAACCTGACAGCGTTACTTTTGGTCCACAAGGCCTTCTATTCAAAAAAGCCCTCGGTGAAAATATGGGCACCTTGAGCATCCACGTTTCTTATGCAGAGCTTGCGCAAAAGCTCTCAGTCCCCCACATTTCCACCTCAACGGACAAAGGGCACATCCAGACGGCGGCTGGCACACTCTATTTCCCTGACAACACCCCATCCTTTTTGGCTGATTTCGCGAACGCAAAGTTCCCCCGCGCCTTCATGACACTCTTGGAGATCTATGGCGCCGCGTTTTTAACCCTCATAACCTATACACTTTTAGTCTCACGAGGGCGAAAAAGTGTAAGCTGTGAACTTGCATCATTGCATAACAAAGTGACGAATCTCACGGCCCACTCCCAAGATTTAGAAGAGGAGATCACCACGCTCAAAGTGCGCTTAGCGATGAAGGCGCGCGCTGACAATGCCCTAACAGCGCTGCAGAAAAAACACGTGCAACGAGGGATGCAAAACCGCAAGCATGCATCGTCTCTTTGCGCCCTGCTCCAGCACGTCCTAAGGGCAGAGACGCTCTCGCCAGACGCCACGGAGCTTCTAAGCAAAATAAAGCTCACACTCCAAGAGGGGCACGATGCTTTTACAGTGTCGGCGCCTGCCAACATTGACCCCTCCCACACACTGGCAAGGGTGCAGCACATCCTGTCTCCATTCATGGCGCGCAGTCGGCTTGTGTGGGAGTGTCATGTGGAAGAAGGTTTTTTCTCAATGACAACGGACCCATATCTGTTTGAAATTTTCCTCCTTTTGATGTGCAAGGATATGCTCAGCTTTGCCTATCCGCATAGCGTTCTACGAATCATGCCACATAGCAATGGGCTCACAGTTACACTGCACGGAGAAAGGGTAGTCGCAAAGCGCACTTTTGCCGATGAAGCCATTGACCTTGGCTTCATATGCTTTTCGCGCACAAGTCTTCCAAAACTTGCCAGCGCCCTGCATATGCAACTTTCGCACAACAATACACATATCACGCTGACATTTCTCGACCCCGCAAAGTCCACCCAAGACGCGCATCTTTCCCATGACAACGTTGTCCCTCTTTTTGCGTAACCTCTTACTTTTTCTAACGATAGTGTGCTGCGATGTTTCAGCCTCTAAACCCCAGCCGGCCCTGTGGAATGTGCCAGTAAGTCATTGTTCTTTTTGGGGTAGAAAGGCAGAACTGCTTACGCTAGAACAAAAAATACAAAAGGGTCCTGTGGTGGTCACAGGCCTATCTGGCATGGGGAAATCACGTCTTGTTTTCACCTATGCCAAAAAACACGCACACAAATACCGCGTCGTCTGGGTCTTTGATGCGTCGAATACACAAGGGATGGATAATCAAATGATTGACTTTGCAAACAAACTCTATGCACTCGAACACAAAGGAAAGGAAGGCACCTTTTCGAAGAAAAATGAAGCCACTCACTATGTAAAAACCTTACTGCGCACATGCGCTTTCTCGTGGCTTTTGATTTTTGATGGAGCGTCAAGTTTCGCCTCAGCCACCGGCGCGCTGCCTGAAATCTTCGACCAACGGAATAAACATTCTATTGTGGCAAGCACTTCTTCTGCTGGCGCCCCTCAAGTCCTTGAGGTCGGCCCCCTTGACGATGTAAGCGCCCTTTCTCTGCTAAAAGAAGGCCTCCCCGATTACAAAGATGAAGACCTCCAAGACCTTGCACGCGCCCTTGAAAACCACCCCCTGGCACTGAACCAAGCCGTGTCCTACATCAAGCTTGCGCCTAGCATGGATCCACAAAAGTACATCACACTCTTCAATGATAAGGTGGCGCTCTGGTCATCTGAGGCCCAAGCGCTTCAAGGTCAAGTGACTCTCCACACAGCCCTGAAAATACACCTTGAAGATCTCACAGCAGAAGATCCCACAAGCCTCCAATCATTGTGTTTCTTTGCAATGATCGATACACACAATATCACTCAACCCCTGATTGATGGATGGTATGAAAAGAGTCAAAACACCAATGCCTCGGCCTTTGGGCAGCTCACCAGCCGCTCACTCTTAACCACAGGCGAAGATGGTGCCTATACCATGCAGGGTTACCTGCGCTGCGTTATCCTCCACGTCGCTGATGAAACAACGAAACGCACAGCTGCAACCACTGCCACGAAGCTTTTTGCCGAATTTTTCTCGGACAAAATTGCCGATTGCGTAGAGGACTTCCAAAAGAATCCAGGGCTTTTTAACCACGCAAGAAGCCTTTTTGACCATGCGGATTTCATGCCAGCAGAGAGCGCCTTTCACCTTGGCATGAGGCTCCTTCACTACTCAGAGCGCAACAATCGTGACTTTGAGTTTGCGGTCCCACAGCGCGCAAAGCTGAAAGAGCTCTTTGACGCGCAAGATGTCAAAGACCACATGGCTGCAGGTCTTTTCTACACCAACTATGGATGCACTGTTTTAACCGGCGGCACAGTGGATGACTCCCTGCGCGAATTTGAAAAGGCCTACGCCGCTTTCAAAGCTGCAGACCCAAAAGAAGCACGTCTGGAGCTTGCATCCTTGCTTCTTAATGAGCTTGGTTTCTTCACCCATTGGAAGGCAGACTCCCAAAAGGTGCGGGCATATCTTGATGAAGCACATGCACTCATTGGAGACGATGCCCCAGATTATTTGCGCACATCTCAGCATGAATTGGAGGCTGTATTTGAGCAGGATCAGGGGCATCACGAAAGGGCACTTGCTGTTCTGGACAAAAGCGCACCCCTTTTTGCTCAAAACGAAGACTTACGTACATCTTGCTGGCCGTTCTCCGCGTCCTTGAAGGCGTGCTCTCTGGTGAAGCTGGAGCGTTACGAAGAGGCGCGCACGCTGTGCAATAAGGCCATTGAGGTTGCCATCAAGCACGCAGACGGCAACGCCGAAGATGACCAAGTTGGGCGCATTCGCGTTTATCTCTCCCAGGCACAAAGCGGTTTGGGTGATTACGTAAACGCTGAAGCGAACGCACGCAGCGCCATTGATATTATTGATGGGTGTTACGGTGAAGGTGTGATTCGTCGCCAAGGTGTTGCCTATATGGCCTTGGGGGACGCCCTCAAAGGACAAGGAAAGCGGATGGAAGCAGCCGCCGCCTACCAGAGCGCCAGAGACATCTTCGAGAAAATCTCAGCCCACGTGAACTTTGACGACATGAGTGAGCTCCTTGCCAAAATGTACGCCCTTGGTTTGGGGCAACAAGATACGCCTGAGGGGCAGCTTCTCATGATGAACGCACTGGGTGCCCACCAGGGTATTTTCGACAAGGAACATCCCCGCTTTGTGAAAATGGTTTCCCTAAGCATAGACCCTGCCGCTTAACGCTGCCTTGCCCTCTTCCGCCACGCGCGGTGGAGGGCTTTGCTTACCGTAGCCCGCTCCCAAAGCAAGATTGCTCACACCACGTCTTCGTGCTTGACCTCCTTTGGGATATCTCGTATGCACGATCATCCCTTTGACGAAGAGTCCGACCATGACAAACATTGTTTTAAACTTGCCACGCAAACTGAGAAAAAGCATCCAGCATAACGCAGCATTATCACGGATTTCATGCGAAGCCTTTGTCACCAAGATGTTGGAAAAAAACATTATTCCAGCGGAACAGGTGCGCCCACACCTGGTGGAGAGAGGTCTTTTAAAACTCAAAGCTTTTCTTGAACGTATTCCAGGTGTGCACGTCATCAGTTTTGACCAAAACCATGAGAGTTTTTGGTGGATCAAGTTTGATATCGACATCACCCACCCCCTTGCGTGGCAAGTTGTGCAGGAATTAGGCTTTGTCCTCAACTACATATCCATTAGCCAACAATTGCCTACTGTGTTCATGCCCGTATCTCCTCCCCCATACCTCAATGGTGGACCAGAAGACTATAGCTAGAACAGTTTAATGTGATAACAGGATACGAGGAAAGCGACGTGTATAAGTATACACGAGCGGCGAGTGACGCATTATCAAATTATAATGGTTCGGCTATATTTGTCTTGGGTGATTGAATCAAAGCTACCCTGCACTGACCCCCACCTCATTGCACAAATCCTTGAAGGCAGGCTGCCCTCTCCTGTCGAAGATCCCGTAAGCTGGCAGGACAGTGATGGCGATGGGGAAGAGGCGGCCGAAGACAACAGCGTCTGTGAGCACACACAAGATAAGAGCCAGGACACTCATGCCGCCAAGAGCAAGGAAGATAAGGAGAGTCGCAACACCGACATAAATGTGAGCACAACCCATGAACAACACTGTGTGTCGTTTTTGTCCCGCCGCTTTCTAACGCGGGTGGATCCAGGGAGTGTGTAACAAATCGCAGGTATTGCAATGGGATACGACTCAGGGCAGGAACTGGTCATAGGTCGTTATCAAGAAGGCACCTTTGTGCAAAATCTGCCTGATGGCGACGCCCAGTGGTAGCCAGATGCCACCAAGCTCTCCCAAAAGACTCAGGCATTCTTATAGGCACACCACTCTTCCCAGATATTTTCTGGGTTAAAATCACGGTAACCGCGCGCCTCGTCAAGCTTTTTTCTGTCCTTTTTGGAGAGGATGATGGCAACGGCCCTGTCGCGCACATCCAGCACTTCCTCCCGCGTCAAATCCTCACCCTTTTGCTTCTCTAAATAGGTGAGCATGCCCACAAGGGACGGTATGATGTAGGGTGCGAGATCTTGTGCGTCATCGTTCATGAGGACGCCCCTCTTCTCTTGTTGAATCTGTAAAATGCTTTACCACTTTACCTTTATGTCGAAAGATCAATATGATCCCAGCTGCTTGTGGGATCATATACCCACTCCAGCGCCTGCCTTCGCGTCATAATAACACTGTAGTTAAAATCTTTTGTGTCTTCGTTTACAAGATTCGCGTCCACCACGTACCAAGAGGCTCTATAATACAGATCCAGCATCTTATAGATTTGGGCGTAGGGGCGCGTCTTTATACTGCGCCTGAGCTTGTCTGCACTCTCATTCTCTTGAATATCGGGCGTAACGTTAACCAGGGTATCGGGGACATACTTTTGGACATCTAGGGTGTCAAACACCGAACCCGCCCACAAAAGAGCGTAGATGGCTTCAACGTTCCAGCTGAGGTCACAGCGTTCTTGGTCACACAGCTCATCTTCGTGCTTTTCAATCAGCTCAAGCTCGTTGGGCGACAGGTATCCCATGAGACGATTTTTCTCAAACCACGTCCTGATGACTTGTGTCGGTGCCCGCAGATAAATCTGAAAGAGTCCATACAAGACCGCCGCGCGCTGTCCAATCTCGCGGGCGCCTCGGATGCATGTTCTATGCTCGATCGTAGGAAGCCAGGCGCAAATGCGTGCGCCGCGCTCGAGCAAATAATGGTCATTTTCTTCTTTAATGGCGCGAGGCGGCAAAAGAAAATGTTCTCTGATGAAATGTAGCATCCTAGCCCTTTGATTTATTTGTAAAACTTTGTGGAAACCCTGGTGCCGCATGCCGAATTCGAACCGCCTCCGATGGGGGGATTTTTGTGTTCTCTTGCATGAGCCCTTGTTGCTGACCTTCTATTATGTTCCCCACCCTTCCGGGGCCCTCGTTCATGAGCTCACTCATTTAATTCTTCAGATTAACAAGGGGGCGCCACCACTTGCCAGTAGCTGCCAACACTGTCTGAACTTGGGGATCTGCATGCCATCTTGACCGATGAAGCATATACGCAACGAGCCGCGTGCCGTATGGCGCTACGGTAAAACGAATCGTGCCCCCCGACTTTGTAATACGTTGGGCAATACGCAAGGTTGTTGGATCAAGAAAGACATTGTAATTAATATTCTCATAATATATCAAACTAAAGCGATGATCGGGAAGATAAGACATGTCAGTCTCACTCGTGACAGACGCAATCAGATCCGGCAATGTCGATTTATTTAAGTCAACTGTATACCACTTTTTCTTTAATGTATCTAGCGCTGGGTAATGTGGTAAAAGATGTCCATGGGCATGTCTGTCAGCAACTGCTTGCGAAAAGGCGCTTTTAAGATCTTCTAAATAACCATGCTCGACTTCCGTAAGGGGCACTCCTGTCAAACCATTAAACTTTAGGTGGAACTGCTTAAAGACAGGGACAAGTCCTTCTGCACGTTGAATCTCTAATGATTTTGCAAAGGATCTTAGGAGCTCTTTCTCACTTTCCAATTGGCTTGGATGTTCAAGAACGCGGTTAAACGCTTTCTCAAGCTGCAAAGTTGCTTTTGTTGTCAAATCGTTCTCTTCAGAGGCATGAAACTCTGGTTTAAGTTGACCCTTGATATCATCTAGGGAGGCATGGAGTGATGGTAACTGCTGGCCCTCTGCCGTCAATCCGACTTCTGAATCATGTGTCAATCCCCAGCCTGTCCCAAGCATTAGGGCGTCACCTACAAAGTCTTTGATAGATCTGGTGTGTATGCCTGCAAAGGACTTTCCATAGTACTGGTGCGCGAGTTCAATACCATGAATCTCACTCTCATTTAATGGCTCACGGTGATCTTTAAAAAAAGGATCTTCTTGAATGAGGCGCTTCCACTCCTCAACAGTTAAAGGGCGTGTTAGTTCTCGCGCTGTAGAAGACATCTTAGACTGATCAAATGCAGATGCCCCACAAGACGTAGACATTATACACCCAAGGAGAAACAGCGTTATTTTATAGCTCATTGCACGCATAGATTAATCCTCTTGATGTATCATTTATGATATTAACTGAATTAGGACGATGTCAATGATTGCAAGGCTCTTCACAGGTACTGTGCATTTGTTGAAGAGGTAAGAGAACCATTTTGTGTTCCCATGAATATCGCGTTTTTTTATGTTTTGTCAGTTATACCAGAGGTATGTGGCACAAAAGGGTGACAAAATGAAATGATCGCGCAGTTCTTGCAGGGCCGCTTATGGATTTTCCATCACCCAAATGCATTTGGGTGCAAAACGGTGCAATTTACAGCAATGAAATTTTGATTGAAGAGGTTGCTAATCTTGAGGGAAACTAAGGATACCCTGGTGCCGGATGACGGATTCGAACCGCCGACCCACTGATTACAAATCAGTTGCTCTACCAGCTGAGCTAATCCGGCAACCCAAGGATAGGGGTAGGTTTATCACGCACCCTCACCCTTGGCAAGAGGAATTTTAAGAAAAAGTGCGCATCCCCTTTGTCAGGCTTCCCCATAGATAAAGCCGCGCGCCACATAGGTGGGAAAGGCATGCTTTGCTGCGCACGTTATTTCGATTTTTTCGCGGTTAGGGAACGGGTTATCTTGCATATGCATGGCGTACCCTTCAAGGCCAGATAACACAAGCAGGCTGTCCACCCCAAACCTATTGGCCCCATAAATATCTGTTGTAAGACTATCTCCCACAGCCAAGATTCGAGACTTGCCAGGCGTGCCAAGCAGATCCCAGAGTCGCTCGTAAATCTCAGGGTAAGGCTTGCCGTGATAATGCACACGCCCGCCCATCTCTTCATAGCGCTTGGCCAACGCTCCAGCGCACAGACTGTAGACACCCTCGCGCATCACCGCGATATCGGGATTCACACACACCATGGGTAAATCTTTGGCAACAGCCTCCTTAAGAAGTCCCTCATGCTCCTCCACAAAAAGGGGTATGGGGCCTGTGTTGAGTACGAAATCTGCCTCATCTAAGGTCAGGGTAACGCGCGCACCTGCGTCCTCTAAAAGCGGCTCATGGATTGACGCCATAATGGCGTAGCAGACTTTTCCACGGTGCTCTTGGGTCAGCGCCCCCATGGCGTCTTCGCCAGATGAGTAGACACGGGTATAAAGATCCCGCTCCACCCCCATTCGACTGAGCTGGTCCTCCAGTGGCCTGGAACGGCGCGGCGCATTTGAGAGAAACACAACGGTTTTATCCATGAGAGCCAAGGCGCGCAGGGCATGCAAAACGCCGTCCAAGGGCTTATGTCCATCATGGATTACGCCCCACAAGTCCACAATGAAGGTGTCATAGCGATCGGCAATGTCCGCAAGAGAGTCAATAAAAACAAATGGATGTTGGGTGGCAGGAAGGGACATAATCTCTCTCATAATGACCAAACGTGGTGGCAGGAGAGCACATAAAAATGGGAGCTGTCAACGTTCCCTTCCTTTGCTTGAGATTTCCATGGTTATTTTACTCACCATGGTGATGGACATGGAAAAGCCCCTGTCGTCGGCTGTCCACGGTTTTCCTCCTCAAGCATTGCAAGGACATCTGCCCTGTCAATCTGGTACAGCGCAAAGGGTAAGGGGAAACATCAGTGGCAGAACATGGCGGTGCGTCTCCCTCACATGGGACCTGAAGGTGTCTGGGTCATGCTCACAAGCCCATTGTATATAGTCAGCTTGCGTAAAATACCCGTTCATGCTCCCCCTCTCCCATGAGGCTAAAACATTCACAAGAAGAATCCAATTCTCTTGCTTGACGGCATTGGCTCGCCGCAGGAGCAAAAGGATTTGGTCCGGTGTCAGATCAGCCACAGTGAGGGCTTTAAGTTGCCACGGCGCCTGGCCACGCCCAAGCGCTCTCAAAAGAGTCGGATGACGTTCTTGTGAAAAAGAAAAAAGGAGTCGCTTTACAAAGGGAAGATGCTTGCGGGCCATGCGGCTACTGTTATTACGATACCACTCAAATATTTTATGGCGCACCTTAATATCAAAGCCCTCATGTATAATGTCCCGAGCAAGGTCTGTTGTGCTACGGCCACCCTCACGCCCCTCTTCAGCTAAAAGGACCCTGGACATGGCACGCATCCGCTTCAGGCTTACAGAACTTTCATCAAACCCTTCCATGAGCCCAAGAAACACCTGCATCCGACTATAGTTGGGATTTGTAAGAGGCAAATATGACCGCAGTCTGAGAGCGCAGATGCGCTTCAAGGGAGAAAGCTTTAAATTCACAAGGGCATCCAAATGAGCATCATCAAGGGTACCCTCTAAAAAACCTTTGGAAAGCTCATAGGACAGCGCCTGCACATGGTGGGCTTCACACGCCCCACACAGCGCTCTCACATAATTTATTCTGGCGGGTGATGGGTAAACCCGCCCCCCTTGAAAATGACAAGCCCGCAACGGGTCACTCAGGCGGACAATGTCCGTAAGTTCTTCTACGCTTATTGGGCAAGCTGCCATAGCCCGGGCAAAATCTGGTGCGCGCACCGAACCCGCCATCAAAGGGCCAACCAGAGCGAGTTTTTTAGGCGCGTGTGCAAAACACATTGCGTGCCGCATAACATCCGGTACGTAGAATGGTGGCACGGTCTTAGAAATAATACGGCTTACCTTGGCAGGAAGCTCTTGAAAGCGTGCAACGATGTAAGCAACTTCTGCGTGGTGCTTGGAAACGCGCCGCTGACTAAGCAGATCCGCCAAGGCTGCAAGGTCATTGGACGAAATACCATGCCCATGGTCAAGGACATGTATCAACACGCCCGGCTCAAAGCCTGCGTGGCTCAAGGCGCCCAATCGTTCAAGCGGCAGGGGCGCGAGCCTCTTTACCAGCTCTCTAGCATCCCTTGCTGTGCGCTCTGCTCCGACAAGGGGGGCACAAGCATCCATGCGATCTGGATCAGCTATATACTGTCTTAAAAGCATGCCGTGTGGCAGGTCTCTGGGGAAGGTGTCCACGTCTGTGGACGTGGTGGATTGGGAGGGTGAGACGCACCAGGACAAGCTGTTCTCAGGCGTATCTTCCTCATCTTCAAGGCCTGCGGCCAAGGGGATCACGTGCGCACACAAAGCAAGAATAAGCAGAAAAAAGAACTGAGTCATGTGAAACACTTGAGCCGCATGGAGAATCCCTCTGGTGTTACACCTACCATGAATTATCACCCGTGGCAAAATTGCTGACAAGTGGAGGCAAATGGCTCAAGAACCTTAAAACGACGTACTTTGTTTGGGGCGCAAATTCTGCTAAAAAGGAAGGACCAGTTGTCCAAAAAATAAGAAGAGGGAGCCATGGCTGTTATTGCCTTTGAAAATGTTGCCCTAAGTTATGAAAAGAATCAGCACGTTTTTCGCGATGTCTCCTTTAAGGTCGAGGCTGGTGCTTTTTTCTATCTCATGGGGCCGAGTGGCTCGGGTAAAACCTCCCTCATTCGTCTCCTGTACGCAGGTAATCTAGACTACGAGGGGGACATTCGCCTTTTTGGGCGATCTCTTCAGGATATGCGCCCCGATGAAATTCCTGAGCTGCGCCAACAAATTGGCGTGATCTTTCAGGATTTTTACCTCCTTGACCATTTGAATGCCCTGGATAATGTGGCCCTGCCCCTGCGCATTCAAGGACAGAGCTGGGCGGCGGCGCGCAAGAATGCCGCTGAGGTCCTCGAGTGGATTGGGTTGACAGAAAACCTTGATGCCCTACCCGCCACCCTGTCGGGCGGCCAAAGACAGCGCCTTGTCATTGCAAGGGGTATCATCAACCGGCCGCGCATTCTCATTGCTGATGAGCCCACGGGAAATCTTGATGACGAGAATGCCTTGAAACTCCTCTACCTTTTCGAGGAACTCAACAGACAGGGCACCACGATCCTTTTTGCCACCCACAACCGCGAGCTTATGCGCGCGTTTCCCCACGATATTTTGTTCCTCAAGGACGGCGCTCTTTCCATTGAAAGTGACACACAGCTCCACCCTCACATAAGGTCCGTACGCCATGGCTAGTTTTTCCAATAAGAATGTCGATGAAATCCCCTTCGAAAAAGTAGGCTCCGGGAGGATCGTCCCCTGGATTGTGGCGGCCATGGTGTATCTGATTATCCTGGCCCTTGGGGCGTCCGCTTACATCGGTGCCTTTATAACGCGCTTTCAGGAAGGGCTGACAAAGGGCTTTACGGTAGAGCTCATGACCCCTCAACAAGGGCTTGGCCAACAACACACCTCCAAAGCTGTGGTTTTGGAGCGTCAACGTCACGCCCTGGAGGTCTTGTCCCAGTACCCAGGTATCAAGTCTGTGGAGCCTGTTGGCGCCAGCTACCTCGAGGGTCTCGCCTCGCCCTGGGCCCTGTCCAAAAAGGATCCCCTCTTTACAAAACCCACCATGATTAATGTGGAGCCAAAGCTCGGCGCCCATGTTGACCTCAAAGCACTTCAAAAGTATTTGCATGCCAACCTGCCAGGCGCTGTTGTCTACGCGGCCCACCCGTGGCGTGAGCAGCTCATGAACATGGCGTGGACGGCGCTCTTCATCACACTGTCCTTTGCAGGGCTCATTTGCATTGTCGCCATGGGAACACTGGCCTTTGTCACCCACTCAGGTCTTTTAATCCATGAACGCATTATCCATATCTTACGCCTCATCGGGGCGACAAATCGCTATATCTCAAAGCGTTTTGAAAGCTACGCACTGTCCGTCGCCATGCGGGGAAGCTTCTGGGGTGGGCTCTTTGCGGCGCTTACGTTCTGGGTGATCTTGGGGCCCCCTCAGCTTAATCAAAGTGATAACAGCATTGGTGCGTGGGGCGTGCTCCTTCTCTCACCCGTGCTCATGGGGCTCATGACTTATATTTGTGCCAGGGCGTCCGTTTCCTTAGCGCTATCGAAGGAGCCGGCGCGTTGCCTTTAGTCATCTTAGACAGGGACGGGGTTATCAACCGCGACCGCCCAGAGAGCGTGCGTTCTTTGGCAGCCTTTGAGATTCTTCCCGGCGCATGTGAGGCCGTTGCTGAGCTAACTAAGGCAGGACACAATGTTGCCATTGCCACCAACCAGGCCGTTGTGGGGCGTGGTGAGATGGCCCGGGAGGAACTGGACCGTATCCATGCTTTCCTAAGCATGGAGGTCGAGAAAATGGGCGGAAAATTCGGCCACATCTATGCCTGTACGGACACTCAAGTTGAGCCCAACAACCGGCGCAAACCCGCCCCTGGCATGCTCCTTGAAGCCATGGCTGACTTTAAGTCGCCCGCCCATCTTACTCTTTTCATAGGGGACGCAGACAGAGATATGGAGGCCGCCCACCGCGCCGGATGTCGTAAGCTTCTTGTGCGCACGGGCAAAGGGGGAAAAACCCTTGCAAGCTGGCAATCGCACTGGGGTGAGCCCCTTGTTTTCGACGACTTGCCAGCCGCCGTCTCCCACATTTTGCAAACGCCAGACTTTTGGAGCGCGCCATAACTATGGGGATTTTCGGGCGCTCCTTTTTGTGCCTCTGCTTGTGCGCGTGCCTTGTCTTTGGCGCAGGCTTTTTACTGTTTTGTTATCACATTATACACCTTGAAAGCCCACGCCTTCCCGGCCCACAAGCGGGCATTGTTGTGCTCACAGGCGGCCCCCAGCGCTTGGAGACAGGCCTCACGCTTTTGAAAAACCATCAAGGCACTCGGCTTCTTATCTCGGGTGTCCACAAGGATGTGCGTCGCCCTCAAATTCTGCCAGATACCACCTTACCTGTTGATCTTGGCTACAGCGCGCAAAATACCATTGAGAACGCAAGGGAAGCCAAAGAGTGGGCAAGCCAGCACCACTTTAAGGCCCTCGTTCTTGTCACATCAAAGTACCATCTGCCGCGCGCGCGCCTTGAGTTTGCACAGCGCCTCGGTGATACAACGATTTATCCTTACCCAGCCGAGCCAGCAAACAGCAAGGAGGAACCCTTTCTACTGCCCCTTGCATGGAAAGAGTACACCAAGTACACTTTGGCGCTTGTGCGTGCAAGCGCGCGCTTTATAGCCATTAACCTAGGACTGACATGATGCTTTTTTTGAGATCTCTTCTTTTTAATGCCCTCTTCTACCCTTGGACCTTTTTAATGAGCTTTCGCGCGCAGTTCGGCGTCATCTTTGGACAGGCTTATGTCATTCGCACAGCCTACACATGGGGCAAGGGACTTCATGCCCTTCTGTCTTGGGTGGTTGGCGTAACTTATGAGATTCGTGGCAAGGAGATCTGGGGCGGAAAACCTGCCCTCATTGCGTGTAAACACGAGTCAGTCCTGGAGACCTCCGCCATCCAGCTTTTGGCCTACAATTCTGCCATTGTCCTCAAGAAAGAACTGACCTGGATTCCACTGTTTGGTCACTCTGTCTTGATGGCGGGCGTGATTCCCATCAACCGCGCAAAGGGCAAAGGTGTTTTGCCCCAGATCGTTGAAGGGGCGCGGGGCTTTTTTGCCCAGGGGCGTTCGCTTTTCCTATTCCCTGAAGGCACACGTAAGGATCCCCATAAGCCGACAGTGCTGCGCCCTGGCATTGCGACCCTTTATGAGGAGCTTAAAGTCCCCGTCTACCCCATTGCCCTTAATACGGGTCTTGTATGGGGAAGGCGCAAATTCTTAAAGCGTCCTGGTAAGGTCATCTATGAGTTCCTTCCCCCCATTCTGCCGGGGCTGACAAAGCAAGAGTTTCTTGAGCGTCTCACGTCCCAACTTGAGGAGGCCCGCCTGCGCCTTCACGAAGAGGTGAAGGGACAAGAGCCTAAGCCACGCCTGAGCAACTTTGGACTTTTCGCGTTTCTAGGGGCGCTTGCCTTGGGGCTTGTTTATGCAGGCTTTTGGTACACAGCCGCACGCAGTATCGACGCGCAACTTGCGGTTTTTCAAAAATCACTTGCAAAAGACGGCATCACGCTTACCTACACCCACACGGACACAACGGGCTTTCCTTTCTCCATGCACGCCCACTTTGAACATGTGCGCCTTGACCATCCAAACGCCAGCGTGACCTCCCAGGGGGTTGTCACCATCGGCACGACTCTTTTCAAACCCCACGTTTGGCATCTTTCAACACAAGGCGTGAGCAGACTGACCCAGGCAAATTCAAAATGCTCCCTTGACGCAGCACGCGTGACCAGCACCCTTGATGTGAGGAATCTGGCAGACTTTTCCCTCGCCCTTGAAGGACCAGCCTACTTTGACGCGGCGGGACAAAAAACCTTCGAGGCAAAGGATCTCGCCCTCACCCACACGCGTGACGGGGCAACGCAGATGCAGAATCTGGCTCTTGACGTGACCTCACCCAAGGGTCATCTGGGGTTTGTGGATGAAGCGGAAAAAGTGAGCCTTGCGGCCATGCTGACAAAGCCCCTGCCCTCCTTGTCACAAGAAGCACTCACCCGGTGGCAAGAAGAAGGCGGCACCTTTGAGATTTCCCAGTTTCATCTCAAAGCCGCGCCCCTTGATATGACAGCCACCGCCACCCTGACCTTAGATGCGCGTCTTCAGCTAGAGGGTGCAGCTTCCGTGT
Organism: Candidatus Puniceispirillum sp.; assembly: GCA_013822015.1. Taxonomy (GTDB): domain Bacteria; phylum Pseudomonadota; class Alphaproteobacteria; order Caedimonadales; family UBA1908; genus JACESU01. The sequence continues at coordinate 171,495 of PNJU01000002.1, forward strand.
ACGCCACGGGCGTGAATCCCTTTCTTGACACCCTTGTGTCAAAGGACAAGGTGTCCTTCCTTGCGGCCCAGGGATATAAGCTTGCCTTTCACCTGGCGACTGTCTTTTCCCAGAAGAAGGGTGTTGAAACAAAGGACGGTGTCGTTGCCGTCAGCCTCTCCCTTCAAGACGGGACGCTGTCTTTGGGACAAACGCCGCTTTTCTCTCTGCCTCTGACCATTGTGGAAAGGTCACTAAGCAGCTAGTGCCTAAAAACAAAGGGCGGTGTGCTCTCACACCGCCCTTCTTTTGGTTCACAGCTCAAAGAGCCGTGAGGCCTTTAGGAATGCAACCAGATGACGTCAGCCAGCAGCAGCTACCACTGCACCACCCTTCACCTCACCAGTTTTTACTTTGGGCTCTGCGCTGTCAGTCTTACCCGCGCCAGCGTCCCCTTTGCTGATGTCTTTGGCAACGTCCGCTGGCTTTTTACCAAGCGCCGTCAGAACCGCACCACAAGCGGAGGCAAGCTTTGGCACAAACACCGCACCTCCCTCAGTCGCCACAAGCCCCGCGCCGATACCCAGGCATGTTAGTGTGACGGTGGCTTTTGTGCCCTTGACAAGCCCCTCCGCCAAAATGGCATTGAGTTTCTTTGGATCATCGGCAGCGGACCCAAGGACTTTACGTGCATTTTTGGCGTAGGCAGACTGATCGAAGTCCGCGACCCCCGCCTTGGGGCACACCAGCATACCAAAGGCGGCTGTGTATTTTTGCTTGCCCAAGAGTCCGTTCATCACTCGGATGGACAAATCATTTTTGAAAAAGTTTTTCACATCACCCAATGAGCGCCACTTATAAAATTGAAGGGCGTTCACAGCTTTACCTTTTTTGCAAAGATCTTGGGGGTTAATGGGTTGCTTGGCGACTAACTTTTGTGACAGGCCTTCGCTGATCCAGGTGACGAACGTATCCGCCCCTGGAATGGAAATGGCCTGTGCTGGCCCAGCAAGCAAAACTGTTCCAAGAGCGCATCCCAGAGCAAGGCTTTTTGTCGCATTTGTAATTGATTTCATGGCATTTTCTCCCTGTTGTTTTTTAAAGTATGCCCTTAAATTGATTAAAAATTGATTAATCAGCTGCATTTCGCCTTGATTATGCAATATTTTTTTGTTTTCAATTTTAATCAAATTAAGACATTATGTTTTTTACCTATTTCTTGATATCTTTCCCCGTAGAAGATTTTTTTAAGCAGGCGATTAAAGTGGACATATCAAAAATATCAATTGGGCGAAATGCACCCTGGGACGTGAACGTTCTCATTGAGATTCCCATGGGCGGGGCGCCCGTCAAGTACGAGATTGACAAGGCTTCCGGCGCCATGTTTGTGGACCGTTTTCTACACACCGCCATGCATTATCCCGCCAACTACGGCTTTATCCCCCACACGCTGAGCGAGGACGGCGATCCCATTGACGCCCTCGTGTTGGGTCAGGTACCCGTTGTACCTGGCGCCGTTGTGCGCTCACGCCCCATTGGCATATTGATGATGGAGGATGAGGCTGGGCAAGACGAGAAGCTCCTCATGGTGCCAGTTACGGATCTCAAGCCCTACTACGCCAATGTGACGAACTATATGGACGTGCCTGAGATTCTGCGTCGTCAGATTGAGCATTTTTTCGAGCACTATAAAGATCTTGAAGAAGGTAAGTGGGTTAAGACTCTGGGATGGCAGGATGAAAAGGCAGCAGCCAAAGCCATTGAAAAGGCCGCCCTGGCCGCGGCAGCCAAGGGGCTCTAAGCCCCCTTGGCTATTCTTTATTGTGATCGACCTTACCCGTCTTCATAAGACGACGCAGTTTCTCCTCTTGGCCCTTGGTCGCCAGATCGAGAGCTATTTTGAGTGTCCCAGAAAACGAAGCCATGACACTCTTTTCGATATTTACGCGACAAAAGGCGCTCCCCTTGGCGCAATCGAGGAAGTCATAGCCAAAATTCACCCCTGTTAAGGGAGGTGCTGCCGGCACACGTCGCAAGGTTGGCGGATCAAGAAGCGCAGGTGAGAGGGCTGCAATTTGTTCCGTCAGCTCTTGATGGGACAGGACTAAATCAGGTTGCAGAGACGCAATTTGCGCTGATTCTAAAGGCTTGCGCGAAAGCTGTGACACGGCCACAAAAAGGCGCTCGCCAAGAGTCTCCAAGGAAAGGGACTGATAAGGCCCCGCCTCATCCCACACGTCCATGGTCTCCAGTTGACCGAGCGCACGGCGAACCCGGGAGGGGAATGAGTCAGGCAGCTCATAGATATTGCCGACCCTCACCACCATCACTTCTTCCATCACAAGGTACCCTTCCAGGAAGGCGTAAAGGGCGTCAACGGCGCTTCTAGGCACCTCGGGACGACCTGGTATGAGGTATACAAGACGTTCAACGTTTTGGGCGCGGCAGGCGGCAACGAGGGCCTTGGCCTCTTTCATCATGAGGGTAAAAGCCTGACACAGATGCGCCTCTACAAAGGAGCGATGCCCTAAGGAAGGTTCTGCAAAAACAATCTGCGCGCCCGATCCTTCTAACACATCACCAAAGCTTTTTTCGTCCCTTGCCTGTAAAAGGTGCGCGTGACAGAGGGAGGCCTCCTCCTCAAAGAACTGTAGGCTTTCCCACAGAAGGGTCTCACTCAAATCGCAAATGGAAAGGGATTTTGGGCTCCCTTGTCTGGCGATATGAAGGGACAGTGCCCGCCCCATGGGCTGGCCCGCTTGGCACACAAGCACGCTTTTCCCCTTCACAGGCGAGGAAATTGCCTTCTTGACGGGCGCACTGGCCTTTAGAAGCTCCTCCAGGGCAAAGGGGCGCACACTCAAGGTCCCCTGCACGCCTTCCACAACGTGGGACAAGCTCACGCCGTGGGCATGCAGGACTTTGCTGAGCTCAAGGACGAGTTCACTGGGCACTTCCTTAGGATCCGTCAGCACCACATGGTGGGGGTGGCGTCCTTCTAGGTTAAGCTGTTCAATAATTTGGGTAATCTCTTGGGTTGAGCCAAGGAGCTTGAGGCCCTTTGCCCCCTTAAGGGGGGTGAGCGGCGTCTCAAGCACACCCATCACATCAAAAAGATCCTCAAACTGTATCAGCTGCTTCCATGTCCTGCCCATGGAGAGCGCGCCGCCAAGGAGCATCACGCGCATCTGGGGCGTGCTGGAGTAGGCGTGATCCACGTCCTCAAAGAGGCGGGCACGTAATACATTGAGGGTTACCCGGGATAAAACTAAAAGGCCAAAAAGCACAATCCAAAGAACAAAAATCGTTCCCTGGGGCCAGAGGGACGCGCCTTTCATAAGAAGCGTGAGAGGGAAGAACACTGCGCACGCAAAGAAAGAGGCAATGGCAAGGGTGGCCACCTCCTGCCACGAAGCGAAATACCAAGCACTGCGATAAAGCTGTAACCAAAGGTAGATAGCCAGTGACGTGAGGGCAAACACCCAAAGTATTTTGGTAGGCATGTGAAGGGCAAGATCGGCATTGCCAGTGCGCAGCCAGAGGGCAAGGGGCAGCGCCGCGACAGCAAGCACCACGTCATGAACAAGAACCGCGTGACGCTTCTCCAAAAGCACGCGCACAACTTGCCACATATCTCCCACGACCATCACAGCTCGCTCAAGGGGTGTAAGCACTCGCTTCATAAGCTCATTCAACGTAGTTTTTTCCTTCCACTTAACCTTGGGCTTTTTTGGCCGCAAGGGCTGCTGCACCTTCAACGGTTTTAAAAAGACGCTCCATCTCCACACGCTTAGCGGCAGCGTAGTCACCGTCCTCGTGCTTCTCGGTGGTCTTACCTTCCGCCTTGGGCTTGGCCAGGGCCTTAAACATCTCTTCATTGGTGCGCAGCTCGCCTCGCACAAGACGCGCCTTAAAGGAGTCAGGCACAAGTCCATTTGGTGCCATTTCAATGAGGGCAAAGGCCCCCTTCTCTACCGCCGACAGGAAATATGCATGTTGTAAGACCTGCGGGCGCGCAGACGGCGTTTTCCAAATAAAAAGGGACACAATAAAAAGCCCGATAACCAAGACACCAGCGCGAAAGAAGCCATAAATAACACCAAGGGAGCGGTCCAGGCCACCCAGGTGTGACTGTTTCACTTTGTTGGACAAGGCACTGATCAGGGTCGTAAAAATCACAAGACTCGTCACAAAAACAAAAAGAATCGCTGCTATGTCTGCAAAAAAGGCATTGCCGATCATCCCGCGAAAAAAACCTCGTAGGGGCACATAGCTATAGGTCGTCACAAGACCAGACGCAATCCAGCCACCTGTGGAGAGAACCTCCTTGGTGAAGCCGCGCATCACACCCACAAAGGCGGAGAGAATGAGAATGAAAAAAACCGCCATATCAACGGGGTTAAAGGATGATGTCATCTCTTGTGCACTCATGATGCCAAGGCCTCTGGGGTTTCAAAACTTCTGCCAATGTCAGCCAAAAACGCGACTTCGTCAATGGCAAGACTGGGCAGTGGCACCTTTACCTTTTGCCGCCTTGCGGGAATCATAGCTTTTTCAAAACCGAGTTTGCTGGCCTCTTTAAGGCGCAACTCTTCTTGGGAGACGCTGCGCACCTCGCCGGACAAGCCTACCTCTCCAAAATACACTGTATCGTGGGGACACGGCACATTATAGAGGCTCGACAAAAGAGCCGCCGCAACGGCCAAGTCCGCCGCAGGTTCACCGATGCGCAACCCCCCCACAACACTCAAGTAAATGTCACGCGCCCCAAAGGTGACCCCGCACCGGGTTTCAAGGACGGCAATGACCATGGACAGGCGTCCTGCGTCCCACCCGATGACGGAGCGCCTGGGTGTACCAAGGCTCGAGGGCGCCACAAGGGCTTGGATTTCAACGAGAAGTGGGCGCGTTCCCTCTAGGCCCGCAAAAATGACGGATCCCGGAACATTCTCGCCGCGCTGGGATAGAAAGAGCTCCGACGGATTGGGCACCTCCGCAAGACCCTCCCGTCCCATCTCAAACACACCAATCTCGTCCGTCGCACCAAAGCGGTTTTTCACCCCACGCAGGATGCGGAAGTGATGGCCGCGCTCGCCTTCAAAGTAAAGGACCGTGTCCACCATATGCTCCAGGACCCGGGGGCCCGCAATGGCGCCTTCCTTGGTCACATGCCCCACAAGGATGAAGGTCATCTGGCTCTTCTTGGCCAGGCGGATCAGCTCCTGGGTACAGGCACGCACCTGGGACACAGAACCAGGCGCTGAGTCAAGTTGCTCCAAAAACATGGTTTGAATAGAGTCAATGATCACAAGCTTGGGCGCCGGCTTTTCCTTTTCCAGGGTCGCGATGATGTCGTTGAGGCTTGTGGCAGACGCCAGGCGCAGGGGGCATTTTTCAACACCCAGGCGCTGGGCCCGCAAGCGCACCTGGTCCGCCGCCTCCTCGCCGGAGATATAAAGGCAAGGGTTGTGGGCGGAAAGGGCTGCTGCCACCTGGAGAAGAAGGGTCGACTTACCAATACCCGGGTCTCCTCCAAGCAAAATCACAGCCCCCGGCACAAGACCTCCTCCGCACACGCGGTCAAACTCCCCAATACCGCTCATGGAGCGCGTAAGGGGTGTGAGGGGCGCGTCCAAGGTATCGAGCGTTAAGAGCCGTCCCGTCTTGGTGGGGGCCGGCGTGCCGGGGGTATGTGTCACCATCTCTTCAACAAGGGTATTCCAGGCTTCGCATCCCGGGCATTGTCCCGCCCACTTGGGCTGGGTCACGCCGCACACGGTACAGGCAAAAAGCTTTTGCGCCTTGGCCATCAGGTGCGCTCCACGGTGATGGGGCCCTCTGTACGGCCGTGGATGAATTGGTCCACAAAATCGTTACCAGAGTGATCGAGGTCCTTGGCTGGACCACACCAAATGATGCGTCCCTCGTGGAGCATGGCAATGGTGTCAGCCACTTTCCTTGCACTGTTCATGTCATGGGTGATGGTGATGGCGGTGGCGCCCAACTCCTTGACGTTGGTGACGATGAGGTCATTGATCACACCGCTGATGATGGGATCAAGGCCGGCCGTTGGCTCATCAAAAAAGATGATCTCAGGTTGGGTCACGACGGCTCTGGCCAGGCCCACACGGCGCTGCATACCACCCGACAGCTCCGCCGGATAAAGATCCGCCACTTGACTTGCAAGACCGACAGCGGTCAGCTTTTCCTCCGCCAGGGCGCGCGCCTTGGCGCGCGTCATCTTTTTCTCTTGCAAAGGTGCAAAGAAAATATTCTCCCACACGGGCAAGCTGTCAAACAGGGCCGCCCCTTGAAAGAGCATCCCCATGCGGGCGCGAAGGGGTGCAAAGTCCGCCTCTCGTCCCCCAAGAACGTCACACCCATCAATGCGGGCGCGCCCTGCGTCGGCGTGCATAAGGCCCAGCAAGCACTTGAGTGTCACAGATTTACCGGAGCCAGAGGCCCCCATAATCACAAGGGATTGCCCCTTTTTCACCTCAAAGGAAACGTCCTTCAAGACAGCCTTATGGCCAAAACTCTTCTTTAAATTCTCAACCAGAATCATGGCACACTTAACCTTTACTGAAGAACAGAGCCGTCAAAAGATAGTTAAAAATCAAAATCATAATGGACGCGGACACAACCGCCTGGGTTGTGGCAGATCCCACACCTTGGGCGCCTCCCTTGGAGTGATAGCCGTGATAACATCCCATGAGGCTAATGAAAAAACCAAAGACAGACGCCTTCACAAGACCCGACACCACGTCCATGGTTTCCAGGTACTCGAAGGTTTTGTAAAGATACTGCCCAGGGTTAAAGCCCAGCTTATAGACAGAGACAAGGTACCCACCAAACACACCCACAATGTCGCCCACAAGAACCAAAAGGGGCAGCATGATGAGGCCCGCCAGAACCCGCGGGGCCACTAGGTACTTCATGGGGCTTGTAGACAGAGTCACAAGGGCATCCACTTGCTCCGTCACACGCATGGTGCCAATCTCCGCCGCCATGGCGGCGCCCACACGTCCCGCTACCATAAGACCTGCAAGAACTGGCGCAAGTTCCCTGGTGACAGACAAGACAACAACGGTGGCAACGGCCCCTTCGGCGGAAAATCTGGCAAAACCCGTATAGCTTTGAAGGGCCAGCACCATACCCGTAAAGGCAGCCGTAAGCCCGACAACGGGCAAGGAGTTATAGCCAATCTCCACAAGTTGTCTGGCCCACTGACGGGGGTAATAGGGAGGCGTGACGCCCGCCGCAAGGGCTCGGCTTGCAAACAGCGTCAAGCGCCCTGTGGTGGCGAGAAAAGCGAGGAAAAAGCGGCCAATGGAGGCGAGAAACCCAGTCATGTTTTAGTCTTTTCTCCGTCTTGCAAGTATGTCTTACCCTTCATAAACACGCGCGCACCTGGGCCCAAGTCCCACGAGGAATGTGTGGGGCGCCGTCCCGGCCGCCTGTGCTTGGCGCGAAAGCGTTACGCCATCATAGAACAAATCGACCCAGTCTCCTACTCTTCCCTGCACGGGCGGCAGGTCCGTGAGATCCAGGGTCGTGAAATCCATGGACACCCGGCCTATGATGGGAACCTCTTGGCCATCCAGCCACATGCATCCTTTGTTCCCCAGATCGCGGGGCAAACCATCGGCGTATCCCATGGCCACCGTTGCAATGCGTGAGGGGCGCTGGGCTTGCCAGGTCATGGCGTAGCCCACACTTTGACCCGCATCAATAGTGCGCACCTGAATAAGACGGGCGCGCACTTGAAGGGCGCTGCGCAGGCCGTACTCAGCCGCGTTCTCGGGCGCAAGACCATAAAGAGATAAACCAGGGCGCACAAAGTCTCCCCAAAAGGCGGACCCCAGGGTTAATCCACAGGAGTTTGCAAAGCATGTGGAAACGTGAGGCATAAGCGCGCACAGTGCTTCAAAACGCGCGCGCTGGGTTTCATTAAAGGGATGGTCCGCCAAGTCGCTTGCTGCAAAGTGGCTCATGAGGCACACGGTATTGAGGCATTGAATGACGTCCAATAAGCGCTCAAAGTCCTTGGGCTCAAGACCCGTGCGGGCCATACCCGTATCAATGTGAATGGCACACGGGGCGCTGCCTCCCACATTTTGCCAGCGCAAAAGACTCTCCTCGTCATTTAACACAGGAATCAGGTTTTGGGCCAGAAACTGACGCTCCATACCCTCAAAAGCCCCGGACAAGACGTAGATATCCACATCCTTTAAAAGAGCGCGCAGGGCAAAGGCTTCTTCAGGAAAGGCCACCACGAAGTGGCGACACCCCGCCAAGCGCAAAGCGCGGGCAACGGGCGCAAGCCCAAGCCCATAGGCGCCTGCCTTCACAACGGCAAGGGCGCGGCGCGTGGGGCCAATCTTCTCCTGAATCACCCGGAAGTTATGGCGCACAGCGCTCAGGTCAACGCGCACCTCACAGGTGGTATCTAAGCTCTCTTGGATCATGGGAAGGCACTCAGTACTGGGCATCGGGCAAACGCTCTTTCTGTGTCAAATTGCCAAAGCGTGTCAGAGACGAATCGAAGTAGAGACGCACTGTGCCAATGGGGCCGTGACGCTGCTTCGAGATAATAGCCTCCGCCACGTTGTGGGCGTCTTCCATACTCTTTTCCCATTGCTGGTGCTTGTCACTGGCGTGGTCGGAGGGCTCTTGGCGCGCCAGATAATATTCCTCACGGTAAACGAACATCACAACGTCCGCGTCCTGCTCAATGGATCCCGATTCACGCAGATCAGACAGCTGAGGACGTTTGTCATCGCGCTGCTCCACCGCACGAGACAGCTGGGAAAGGGCAATGACCGGCACGTGGAGTTCCTTGGCCAGGGCCTTAAGACCACGGGTAATTTCCGAGACCTCTTGCACACGCCCTTCTTTGTTGCCAGATGATCCTTGGAGAAGCTGCAAATAGTCGATCACCACAAGTCCCAAGCCGTGCTTGCGCTTGAGGCGGCGTGCACGCGTGCGCACGGCTGAAATGGACAAGGCCGGCGTGTCATCAATATAAAGGGGCAGACTTGCACAGCGCTCCGCCACCATACGAAAGCGGGGAAAGTCTGATTCCGTAATATGCCCACGGCGAATATGATCGGACGGCACATTACTTTCCTGGGCCAAAAGACGCCCGGCCAACTGCTCGGCGGACATCTCAAGGGAGAAAAAGGCAACGGAGGCACCACTTCCCGCCTCGGGATCGTCAATCTGTGCCAGCGCTGCGTTAAAGGCAATATTGGTGGCAAGGGCCGTCTTACCCATGGAGGGACGTCCCGCCAAAATGATCAGATCCGATGGATGAAGGCCACCTAGCTGCTTATCCAAATCATCAAGGCCCGTTGTCACACCCACAATCTTAGACTGGCGCGTTTTGGCTGCGTGGGCCGACTGGATGGCCTCCGTCAAAGCCCCAGAAAAGGGCACAAACCCCTTATCCGACTGGCCTGTTGTGGCCAGATCATAAAGCCGCTGTTCGGCGCGCTCAATTTGCTCCTGGGGGCTGACGTCTTCTGAGGCAGGCGCCAGCGCGTCCTGCACCACTTGTGCGCCCAGATCAATCAGGGAGCGTCGCAGGGCAAGCTCATGGATAATGCGGCCATAGGTCTGGGTGTTGCCCAAGGAAATCACGCACGTTGCCAGGTGAGCCAGATACTCGGTGCCTCCCACATCGCCCAGCGTCTTATCACGGGCAAAAAAATCACGCAGCGTAATGGGGTCCGCAATCTGACCACGTTCCAGAAGTCTTCCAATGGCCGCGTAAATGCGCCCGTTGGTCGCGTCTGCAAAGTGCTCGGGCTTAAGGTACTCGCCCAAATGCTCATAGGCGCCGTTATGGTGCAAGAGGGCGCCCAAAAGCGCCTGTTCGGCCTCTAGGTTGGCCGGCGGAGTATGGGCAAGCTCAGACGTCACTTCTTCCTTCTCGGGAAATGCTACAACACTCATGCGCACACCTTCAGTCTCTTAAAACACAACAACAGAAATTAAATTCGCTCAGAAATAGGTAGGTGCTATTTTTAGCACAAAACCCCCCACTCCCAAAGGCCTAAAAGAGACGCGTACTCAACATGTTAAAAAATATCTCGCCTTTCACAAAGGTCTGTCGTAGGATATGCCCAAAATCAAGGAGGTCTAGAAAATGACACATGCGTCCCACGACGTTTTGCTTAAACGCATCTATGATGATGGTATCACTTACGTTGATTTTCGCTTCACCGATCCCAAGGGCGTGTGGCATCACATGACCTTCCATGTGAACGCTGTGGACGCCGATCTTCTGCACGATGGCATCATGTTTGATGGATCCTCCATTCCCGGCTGGCGCAGCATTGAAAACTCTGACATGATTCTGATGCCAGACCCCTCTACTGCCTTTCGCGATCCATTTTCCCAGTACCCAACCTTGGTTGTCACATGCGACATCTTTGACCCCATGACGGGCAAGGGTTATAACCGTGACCCACGCAGCATCGCAAAACGCGCCGAGACCTTTTTGCGCGGCACAAACGTTGGCGACCAAGCCTTTTTTGGTCCAGAGCCCGAGTATTTTGTCTTTGACGAAGTTTACTATGAGGTAGGCGCAACCCACGCGTTCTATCATCTCAATTCCGCCGAAACCACGTGTTTGAACAACCCTCTCTTTAACAGAGAGACGGCGCTGAGTTACCACCAAGGTCACCGCATGAACGCGGGCAGCGGATATTGCCCTGTGCAGCCGGCCGATTCCCAGCACGAGCTGCGCGCCGAGACGCTCTCCACCCTGGCCAGCATCGGCCTTGGCATCCAAAAGCATCACCATGAGGTGGCCCCTGCCCAGCACGAGCTTGGCTTTGACCACAGCACGCTCCTATCTATGTCCGACACACTACAGGCCTTTAAGTACGTCGTGCGCTGCATGGCTCAAAAGCGTGGTAAAACAGCGACCTTTATGCCCAAGCCCATTGCGGGCGATAACGGATCAGGCATGCACGTGCACCAGTCTATTTGGAAGGACGGACAGCCCCTCTTTTTTGGCAAGCAGTACAATGAGCTCTCCCAAGACGCGCTCTATTATATTGGGGGCATTTTGTCCCACGCCAAAGCGCTGAATGCCTTCACCAACCCCACAACCAACAGCTATAAACGCTTGGTACCCGGTTATGAGGCCCCTGTATATTTGGCATACTCCGCGCGCAACCGCTCCGCCGCCATTCGTATTCCCCACAGCACAAGCCCCAAAGGCAAGCGCATTGAAGTACGTTTCCCGGATCCCACAGCCAATCCGTACCTCGCCCTTTCCGCCATGCTCATGGCGGGTCTTGACGGCATTGCCAACAAGATTGATCCGGGTGAGGCTATGGAGAAAAACCTCTATGAGGCAGATACGTCCTCCCTGAACAAAATGTCTTCGACCCTCAAAGAAGCCCTCATGAGCCTGGATCAAGACAAGGCCTTCCTCACAAAGGGCGGCGTTTTCGACAATGATCAAATTGAAGCCTACATTGAGCTTAAACTTCAAGAGCTTGAGGAAGTCGAACACGGACCAAATCCTGCCGAATTTAAACTGTACTACAGTTTATAATATTATTGACAATCCTCTTGCCGCTTGTTACTGAGTCGTTCGTTAATAATAAAAAAAACGGACGACTCATATGAAACACTTTTTTCTTGCCCTTTCCCTTTCAGCCTCCCTTGTGGCAGCTTCCCCTTTGCTCGCCAGCGCAACTCCAGAAGCTGGACTGGAAGCTGGACTGACGGACTTTTCTGCCTATGAAGATGTCATCCATCGCTTTCCCGGCCAGTTCTTGAGCCCAGATCTTTCCCCCATCAAAGCCCTTGACGCGGTTTACAAAGACGCTTCTCTAGATGAAATTGCGCGCCTTGATAATACGCACTGCGAGGCCCTGGTTGGCACAGCGCGCTTGTGGCAAGAAACACTGCGCGCACATTTGTCCCCGACTGCACAGACCTTTGTGCGCGAGATCGATGAGACCATCACCTCTCAAGGCGTCACCCCCATGTGGCTGACCTATATGCCCCTGCGTTTTGCAGCAAGCATTTCACAATCCCCAAATGAAGATGAGTGCACCGCCTACAACAGCGAAATCTTCCAGGGCGAAATCTCCTACGAACAGATTCTTTCACTTTGGCAAAACCCCAGCGCCTTTAAGGGCTACATGGACCAATACCCGCCCCTCAAAGACCTGCGCTTTTTTGCCCCCACCCATGTTCCTGAGAAAAGAGTCTTCTTACCTTTTCTTGGCTTGGTGGAACTATCACTCCATGACATCGTGTACATGAACCTGACAACTCTTGCGCCCGTGGCGATCCCATTGGAGTCCATCAAAGGCCGCGTCCACAGCATCACAAATCCAACTCCCTTGGGATTTGCCCTTCACGATATTCTCCACGGCCGCAACTCTGTTTTTTCCATACCCACCCCAAAGGATGACAGCACTGAGCTTGCCTCCCTGCCCGAGGGAAGCAGCATCACAAGGGAGCCAAGTCCCTTTGAGGACCCAAAGACTTTGGCCCTTGCCACGGGCGCCCATGACGCGTTGATTGGCGCCTTGCGCTATCTTGCAGACAAAGCGCTGGCGCACGGTGTTGACTCACCCACCTTCCGCCAAGCCATCTTTTCCATTTTCGCCATCCACCATGAAAGCTCTCCCTGGCCCATCGAGGCGTTTATGAATCCCACCCTTGAGGGCGCACTCATCAGCTTAATCCGCCATACCAAAGGGCTGGACGACGACGTGTATGAGCCACAAGATTTTGCGCAAACTTACTATGAAAAAGAGTTCGGCGTGGACATCTTTCAAACCTCCCCCTTCGACGGCACAAGCCCTCTTTCCGATGAAGAGATCGCAGACACAATGACAAGGCTCACGCGCACACCTGAGTCACCGGTCGAGCTCTTTCCCCGTTCAGAGGCGGCGAAAGACAAACCCGTGCGTGCACCCCATAAGATCACTGCGTCCGCAACCTTTGTCTCAAAAGAGTCTTGGCAGAACCCAGTCACGCAGGAAACGACCTACAGCCACATGCACATTGTCAAAAAAGGCGTTTTTACCCTCAATTATCGCATCAAAAACGCCCAAGGGACACGGTCCATGCTGAAAGCTGCGGGGATGAAAGACTTGCCAAAGCCTGTGACTTTTGAGTCTCTCCTTGCTGGGCGCAAGCCGGAGGTGATCGGTGAGAGTGACACGAGAAATGCCACACAAGAAGCGGTGCAGTATCTCAACACCCTTGGCGTAATGGCAAGTGATATTCTCGATGCCGGCACGTTGTTTGCAAGGGATGCGCTTGCTCTTGATGAAGCAGCCCCGCACCACGCCCGTCAGGCCGCAAGCGCCGCAGCCCTGGCCAAGCATCTCGCAGCATTAGAAGAAGGCCTATAACCCCCACCTCCCCCAGGCCCGGCCTGGGGGTTCTTCCTTCACAGAACACACACCTTAGCTTTTCCTTAACGCCTTGGGGCGTAGTATGAAAGTAGGAAGAGCTTTTTCATGGAGGTTGTCATGGGCAACTTTGTGCGTGTGTGTCATATTCTCTTATGTATGTCGGTGGCGTCTGTGGCAGGGGCGTCCTCATCTTCTTCAAACGAAAAAGACCTCAAGCCCACGGAACCCCACAAGCACCGCGTTCTTGCAAGTGCGTATGTTCAGTACCTTCCTCCAAGGGTCATTGTGGATCGTCTCCATAAAGGAACTTATGATTTTGCAAAAGGGCCTTTGGCAGGCGCCAATCTCAATAAACAGGATTTGTCGGGCGTCAACCTTGCAAAGACCGACTTGCGCCACATAAAGTTGGCCTGGGCAACCTTGAAGGACGCTAAGCTTGATGGTGCCAACCTTGAAGGCGCGCAGCTTTATCATGCTAACTTTAAGGGCGCCAACCTCAGAGGCGCAAATCTCAAAGATGCCCAAACCTGGGGTGCGAACTTTTCAGGCGCGGATCTTTCAGGGGCCATCGTGTCTGAAATCCACTTTAACCATGCCGTGACTGACGAAAACACAAAGAAGGTTGGGTTGATCATTATCCCGGCCAAATCGCATTGACACATTGTTAATAAAGTCATAACGTTCCTTGTCACAATAGTGGAGGAACATGATGACATTTAAGCGTATTCTGACAAAGAAAACGGCTCTTGCACTTGTGCTTTTAGCCCCAGGTGCCTTAGCAACGGCAACCTGTGACACCATCGCCGTGGTGGAGAAAGAAGACTTCGAAACACGTGTTGCACGCAGGTGGGATGATGCTGAGCGTATCTACCACCAATTTCTAGACAAGGTCGCGTTCCAGGTAAATATCTGTGAGGAAAACTCCGCAAAGGAAGAGCTCATTAGTCGCCCCGTTAACGTGACGTATCTTCAGACGCTTACATCCATAGACGACTTCAACGCAGATGAGGCGGTTGAGGATGTAGGATCACACCCCATTGTATATATGAATAAGCAAAAACAAGGGCGCATCAACTACAATAAATTTACGCCCATCGCCTTGGCCGTGGCCATGTCACGGGCGGACCTTGTAGAGGCGTGGCTGCCTTTTATACCTGACGTAAACGATCATAAGCTCACTGGCTGGGGCTACCGCCAGCCTTATACGCTGGCCCACTTTGCCGTTGAACCCCATCCATGGCGTGAACGTCCCCTTAACTTACAGGCAGCGCGCCAGGTCATTGACCTCCTCGCCGCAAAAGGCTTAGACTTCCAAAACTACGTCAACCATGATCAGCTGGGTATCTACACCGGGCTTCCCTTGGGGGCCGGGAACCATCGACCCCACACCTTGGATCCCTTGACCATCCGTGCTCTTTTGTACGGCGCTGATCCAAACGCACCAGGCACAAGCTGTCACGGGACAGGAAGACGTTTGCAAAAAGAACCTCACTGGTACTGGGACGATGACTTTGCCCAGAAGCTTTACACAGACGCAAAAAAACTCGTCAAAGGCAAGAAACCCATACGGCCGGTTGCGCTCGTTACCAACACCCTAGAGGAGCAACGCGTTGAGGAGCTTGCGCTCTTGCAATCCTTCTCCTTCTTGACCGTACAGGACTAGCCCTTCCTAACACCTTCAAGGGAAAGGGGTGTCCCCATCCCTTTTCCTTGAATCCTTTCCTGCCACGCGTTACCATATAAGAAAAGATAAAGACACGGAGGTCGCGATGATTGAAGATACCTACTATGGCCTGTCGGCTGAAGGATTTCATAAGGTTTACTACCGCACTTATGGCGAAGCGCACATGGAGGACACTCTCTTTTGTGTCCATGGCCTGACGCGAAACTCCGCGGACTTTCATTTCCTGGCACAGGCCCTTGAGAATAAATTCCGCGTGGTGTGCCCCGACGTTGTGGGACGCGGCAAAAGTGCGCGCTTTCAACAAGCAAGGCACTATTCCTATCATCAATATCTTTCGGACATGAACGTCTTGATGCAGCGCCTGCGTGTGCCCCATGTGGATTGGCTTGGCACCTCCATGGGTGGACTATTCGGCATTGTACTGGCAAGCCTTCCCGAGGCGCCCATTCGCCGGCTGATCCTCAATGACATTGGTCCCTTTGTGCCAGCAACGGCCGTGGATCGCCTGAAGACCTATGCGGGCATTCCCATGGAATTCAAAGACATGCATGAGGCAGACGCCTTCTTGCGTGTGGCGTACGCCCCCTTTGGCCCCATGTCAGCGGAGGCGTGGCAGTATTTCTTGGAGCACAGCCTGCGCGCAACAAATGCGGGAACACTGACCCTGGACTATGACATTCGCGCCACCGCCGCTGTGGAAGGCGACAACCAGGACGCCCTCGCCCTTGGGGAAGACCCTGAAGGCAACGTCACCTTCTGGCGCTTTTGGGACAACATCAAGTGCCCAGTTTTGCTGCTCCACGGCAAACACTCAGATCTCGTGCCCCAGCGCGTTATCGATGAAATGCGCATGCGTGGTCCAAGCTTTGATTTGGTACAATTTGAAGATGCAGGACATGCGCCGTCCCTGACACAACCCGACCAGATTCAAGCCGTTAAAGACTGGCTTGAAAAGACAGATCCCATTGTGCGCACCCTATCTTGCCAGAAGTAATGAAAGATCTATGAAAAAGGCGCGTGGCCACGCGCCTTTTTCTAATTTTGCCGCAGTAAACTAAAATGGACAGTTTCCTCGAGAGCCGCCTTGGCGGGAGAGTCTTGAAACACGCTCAGTGCGCCCAGCGCTTCCTGCCCGTAGCCCTTTGCTATGCGATGGGCTTCATCAAAGGCGTTGTATTTGGACAGAAGTGACAGAACCTTAGGAAGGTGCTCTTTTTGATCCGCACCCGCGTCATAGACGTCGCGCCAGAATTGCTGCTCGGACGTACTCCCCTTTTCATAGGCCAGGACTACTGGCAGTGTTACTTTACGCTCAAGAAGATCGCCGCCCACAGCCTTGCCAAAGGACGCATCACCACCTTGGTAATCCAGAATATCGTCAATAATTTGAAAGCAAACACCCAGAGCGCGCCCGTAGGTGAGAAGCCCTTGCTTTTGAACCGTGTCAACACCTGCAAGGATACCCGCAACACCCGTGGCCGCCTCAAAAAGTGGCGCCGTTTTTGCGGACATAATGTCGACGCATCCTTGGCGCGTCACGCTTAGATCCCCTGTCATGCTCAGTTGCAAAACCTCACCCTCCGACAGGCGCACAGACGTTGCTGAAAGGAGTGCCAGTACCTCTAAACTCCCTTGTGCGACCATTAGCTCAAAGGCGCGCGCAAAAAGGAAGTCACCCACAAGGACGCTGGCCTTATTACCCCATACCGCATTGGCCGTGGGGCGGCCTCGGCGCAATAGACTCTCATCAATGACGTCATCGTGCAGAAGGGTCGCGGCGTGGATAAACTCCACACACGCGGCAAGCTGGGCCGCGTCCTCTAGTGGCGCTCCACACATGTGGCTAGCGGCCAGGGTCAGCATGGGTCGCAGCCTCTTGCCCCCTGCCACCATAAGGTGGGTTCCAAGCTCGGGAATAAGTGGGACAGAGCTTGCAAGCGCTCGCTGCATCACCTCATTCACCCGCCCCATGTCTTTGTTTACAAGCTGTTGTAACGACGCCAAAGATGGCGTTTGTATTTCTACCTGCAATGCACTTTGTGTCACACGTATGCCTTTTTCCTCATGTCCGTGTTCAAACTATGCCCGAAATATGGGCAAAAGGGAATCCTTAGGCTTCATTATCCTCAAGCAGAGCAAAGGAATTTCCCGCCTTTGCTTGCACACATAAGGACCCTGCATTAAGGCACTGTCTGGAAGGAAGTGAAACATCGGGATTCATGACAAGATCAGGGTTCATACGATCCCACCAAAAGGCTCTTGCCTTGGGCACGGGACCGTTATTCCTGACATCAAAAAACGCAAGGGGCCGTAAGCGAATAAGTGTGGCAATCGTCTCCCAAGAGGTTCCCGTTTTAGAAAGGCTCAGGCTTCTCAATTTTGGCAGGCAAGAGGCGTCCTCCAAAAGATTCGCACGTCCGTCAAGATGATTGCTGCTTAAGTTCAACGTCTCAACTTGGGGGAAAGCACCAGCTGAAACAAGCGCCTCAAGATGCGGCGCCGTCATTTGTGTTTTAGAGAGTGTGAGCATTTTAAGTGCGCTGGCAAAGGCAAGTGTCGACAGGCCTATCACACGGTCCTGCAATGCGTTTCCATCAAGGCGCAGCTCTGTTAGCTCCAAGCAAGCCTCATGGGACAGGCATGCGAGATCACGCATGCGCGCATGTCGCGCATCGAGCCGCCTCATGGCCCCGGTCGGCGCCATACTTAAAAGCGCATCCACCCCCTCTTCACCAAGATCATTGCGACTCAGGTTCAGATGCGTAAGCCCAGGACACGCGCCGATGGTACGTAGAAGCAAGGCACTTGATTCAGCTGTAAGATCGTTGTGTGAGACATCAAGGGAGGCAAGTCGCGGCAAAAGAGGTTCTGCGCGTCGTTGGAATAAGTCCCTCTCTAGCGCTGTAAAAAGACTTCCCCCCTCATCATCTTCATCTACGTGTGGTGTTTGTGATACCGCCCTTTGAAGATGAACCGCCTTGGAAAGCGAGTTCTGGGATAGATCCAGCGTCTCAAGGGTCTGCGTGCACGTAAGGGATGAAATTTGGCCTACAAAGTCACCGTCTAAACAGTTATTTGACAGGTCGACGTGTCGCAGATGTTTTAAGGCTGGCAGGGTAAGTATCTTAAGGGCCTCATTTGTTTTAAGATTTCCACCTGTCAGACAAAGAGTCGTGAGGGCTTTGACCTGGGGCAAATAGGCCTCAAGAACCTGGATGGGCATGGAGCGTGACGCGCGGTCCCATCGCAGCACCTCCAGATGAGGATGCAACGCTCGCGCTAAGTTCTCATCTGCCCGCACGCGCAGCTTAAGAGGGGCACTCTGACTTGGGTATCTACCCAGCATGGTAATCTCTTTTACTTTTTGCTGTACCCCTTGGGGGCCTGAGATAAACTGGGCTCCTCCCATCTCATCTCGCGTGAAAAGTGCGCTTCCTTGACGTTTGCCCGTAAATCGCACACTGGCCTTGACGCTGAAATCATATCCCACCAATGAGCTGCGCCAGCTCTTGCAAACGTGCATCATAGTGAAAAGGGCGTGCGGGTCCAGGAACGAGGCCACGTGGAAGAGTATTTCCGTTGGAAGCTCTAAAATATCGAACTGTTTTGCCTCCAACGGCATACTGTTCACCCTGCCGCGACGCTCTTTCCTGTGGACTGATCCTTTGTGCGACGACGCGGGTGCCAGCAAACTTGTACTACGCCCTTGGCGAACGCGTCTCATATCCTTTGCTCTAACAGGCGTTCGCAAAGCTTCGGCAGACGCGTTGTCAGCATTTTCTTGGACGCATGAGGCCTGGACATCTTGGGGTGAAAGAAAAACAGATAACGGTGTGAGCAGAGCGAATGTTGTAAGAGCCGCGTAAAAAGACTTTGTCATGAGCAATAAGCACCAAACTTTTTACACGGCACACTACCATGGATAGCCCCTCGTCAACAGAGTCTTTTTTTTCGGGTCAGCAAACAGATAAAGCACCCATGAAACATGGGTGCTTTCGTCTATGGTTTTACATATTTTTTAGCTGTGCAGCTCAGGGGGCTCCTGGGTTGCCGCCGCTGTGACAGGTGGCAAGTCAACTAAGGGGGCTGTGGGGCGCACAAGGGACTTGGCCAGAACCTCTTCCACGCTTGACACAGGAATGATCTCCAAGCCTTCCGTCACATTGGCGGGAATGTCTGGCAGATCCTTGCGGTTATCCTCAGGAATCAGAACGCGCTTAATGCCGCCGCGGTGGGCCGCAAGGAGTTTTTCTTTAAGACCACCAATGGCCAAAACGCGCCCGCGCAGGGTCACCTCACCAGTCATGGCCACGTCCTTGCGTACCGCAATCCCCGTCAAAAGAGACACAATGGTTGTACACATGGCAATACCCGCCGATGGGCCGTCCTTGGGGATGGCGCCTTCCGGCACGTGCACGTGGATATCATTTTTCTCAAAGATTGCCGGGTCAATGCCATAGTGGCGCGCACGCGAGCGGACGTAGCTGGCCGCCGCCTGCACAGACTCCTGCATCACCTCACCCAGCTTACCTGTAATTTTCATCTTTCCCTGACCAGGAATCAGAACAGCCTCGATGGTGAGAAGCTCGCCCCCGACCTCAGTCCAGGCAAGGCCTGTGGTCGCCCCGATTTGGTCCTCTTTTTCTGAAACACCAAAGCGGAAGCGTGGAATGCCTGCGTATTTTTCGAGGTTGCTCTCATCCACAACCAAATGATCAATGCTTGAGGTCATGATCTCCTTAGTGGCTTTGCGCAGAAGATTCGCCACCTCACGCTCGAGGTTACGCACACCAGACTCACGGGTGTAAAGACGCACAAGCTGGCGCAGGGCGTCATCCGTAATGCGCCACTCACTTTCCTTCAAGCCATGGGCCTTGAGTTGTTTTGGAATCAAGTGCTGACGCGCAATCTCAAGCTTTTCGTCTTCCGTATAGCCAGACAAGCGAATGATTTCCATGCGGTCCAATAGAGGCTGAGGCATATCAAGGCTATTGGCCGTTGTCACAAAAAGCACGTCCGACAGATCATAATCCACCTCTAAGTAGTGATCATTGAAGGTCGCATTTTGTTCCGGGTCCAAAACCTCCAGAAGGGCTGAGGTGGGATCACCACGCCAATCAGCACCCAGCTTATCAATTTCATCAAGAAGAAACAGCGGGTTTGAGCTTTTAGCCTTCTTCATGCCCTGGATCACTTTACCGGGCATGGAGCCAATGTAGGTCCGCCTATGGCCACGAATTTCAGCCTCATCGCGCACCCCTCCCAGGGCCATGCGCACAAAACTACGCCCTGTCGCCTTGGCAATGGACTGCCCCAGGGACGTCTTACCCACACCTGGAGGGCCAACAAGACACAAGATAGGCCCCTTCACCTGGCCAACGCGCGCCTGGACCGCGAGATACTCTAGAATGCGCTCTTTCACCTTCTTCAGGCCATAGTGGTCCTTATCAAGAATCTTTTCAGCCGCATTAATGTCTTTCTTAACCTTGGTGGGCTTCTTCCAGGGAATATCCAGGAGCCATTCCAGGTAGTTGCGCACAACGGTCGCTTCCGAGGACATGGGGTTCATGGCACGCAGCTTTTTCAGCTCGGACACTGCCTTTTCACGCCCTTCCTTGGAAAGCTTTGTCTTGGCAATACGCTCCTCAAGCTGTGCAATTTCGTCAAGGCCGCCCTCTTCACCTTCACCAAGCTCCTTCTGAATGGCCTTCATTTGCTCATTCAAATAATACTCGCGCTGGGATTTTTCCATCTGACGCTTCACACGCCCACGAATACGCTTTTCCGTTTGAAGAATGGTGATCTCACCCTCCATGTGGGCGCATACGCGCTCTAAGCGGTCGTTCACATTGGAGACCTCTAGGATGTCCTGCTTTTCGCTGACACGGATGGCCAGGTGGGAGGCCAGGGTGTCCGCAAGCTTTTCAGGCTGGTCAATCTTTGAGATGGAAATCATCAAATCAGGAGGGATCTTAGTGTTGAGCTTCAAGTACTGCTCGAAGAGCACCACAGCCGTGCGCATGAGCGCCTCATTCTCCGTCGCGTCGCCCTTAATTTCGTCAAGGACCTCTATGGTTCCTTGGAAAAATTCCCGCTCCTCGGAAAAGCGCAAGATGCGCGCACGCGCATGTCCCTCCACCAGGATTTTCACGGTGCCGTCGGGCAGCTTCAAGAGCTGCATGATGCGGGCAAGCGTCCCAATTGTATAAAGATCGCGTGCTTTGGGATCCTCAATACTTGCGTCCTTTTGGGTCACAAGCAAGATGTCACGCTCTTCCTGCATGACGCTCTCAAGGGCACGCACAGAGCGCTCACGGCCCACAAACAGGGGCACAACCATATAAGGAAAGACAACGATATCTCGCAGTGGCAAGATGGGGTACAGATCCCCGCGCGGCAGCTCTAAGGTCATTTTATCTCAACTAAATCATCTCATAAGATTACACATTGCATACAAAAAACGCCCCGCGCAAGCCCCGCGACCCAACTTATCGCAAAAAAAAGACGCCTGTTGCGAAGGCACCTCTGTCTCACAGGGATGGGCAAGATCTTAATTTATATAAGGTTGTGATTTAGACGGCACAAAACACTTGTGAACTCTGCTCCACAACGTCACACTCATTTCAAAGTGTTTTGACCGGCCAATCTCCATGATCTTTCCCTTCACCATCATTGATTTGACCCACACACTTTCCTCAAACATTCCCACCTGGGATGGGGGATGCGGCTTTGGGCAAGAATGCTTGCATGATGAGGCCACTACCCATGGAAAGGACGAGACCTTTCGTATCATGGGGCTACACATGGAGGCAGGTATCGGAACCCATATGGACGCGCCTACCCATCTTTACAAAGACGGCACACCCATCCACGCGCTTCCCCTACAGGATCTGTGCATGCCGTGTGTGGTCATTGATGTCGCCCATAAAGCCCATGCAAACTATACAATCACCGCCGACGATATCCTCGCCTTTGAAGAAACCTACGAAAAAATTGAAAAGGGCATGTGCGTTGTGTTTCGCACAGGCTGGGCGCGCCACTGGGAAGATAGACAAGCATATCACAATAATCACGTCTTTCCTTGTGTGGGTGAGGACGTCGCAAGGCTGTTACTTGCACGCGGTGTGCGAGCTTTAGGTATTGATACCCTCTCACCCGACCGACCCGAAAATGACTTTATTGTGCACAAATTGTTTTTAGGACAAGGGAAGGTGCTGCTTGAAAATGTGGCAAACCTTTCAAGCATGCCTGCCACTGGGGCCTTTGTACTTGCGCTTCCCCTGAAAATTCACGACGGGACAGAGGCGCCCTTGCGGCTTGTGGGACTTGTGATGCGAGACGCTGTTGCATAAAAAAAGGGCGCATGATGCGCCCTTTTTTATGTTTTGCATCGCTTAATGATCAGGCTTTTGCCTTTGGTTTTGAGGCGGCAGAGGCCTTATGTCCGTCTTGATAAATCAAGAGGGGAACGGCTGTGCCATCAACAACTTCTGCGCCTACCACAACTTCCTTGATCCCTTCTTCACTGGGGATGTCGTACATGGTGTCAAGGAGCGCGTTTTCCATGATGGAGCGCAGACCTCTGGCGCCGGTCTTGCGCTCGATGGCTTTTTCGGCTACACGCACCAAAGCCTCATCGGTAAAGTTGAGGTGAACACCCTCCATATCAAAGAGCTTCTGGTACTGCTTCAAAAGGGCATTCTTTGGCTCTTTCAAAATCTCAACCAGCGCCGGCACGTCCAGATCCTCTAGGGTTGCCACAACGGGCAGGCGTCCCACGAATTCAGGAATGAGGCCATACTTCAAAAGATCCTCAGGCTCAATACTGGCAAGCAAATCGCCCACCCGGCGGTCATCTGGGGATTGCACATCCGCACCAAAGCCAATGGAGGTGCCTTTTCCGCGGGAGGCGACAATCCGATCAACACCGGCGAACGCACCACCACAGATGAAGAGGATATTGGTCGTATCCACCTGCAGGAACTCTTGCTGAGGATGCTTACGTCCACCCTGTGGTGGGACGGACGCAACGGTACCCTCCATAATCTTGAGAAGCGCCTGCTGCACACCCTCGCCGGACACGTCCCTTGTAATGGATGGGTTATCAGATTTACGTGAAATCTTGTCCACCTCATCGATATACACGATACCGCGCTGAGCACGCTCAACATTATAGTCAGCAGATTGCAGAAGCTTCAGGATAATGTTTTCAACGTCCTCACCAACATAACCGGCCTCCGTCAAAGACGTAGCATCAGCAATGGTGAAAGGCACATCAAGAATACGTGCCAACGTTTGTGCAAGAAGGGTCTTACCGCAACCCGTTGGGCCAATCAGCAAAATGTTTGACTTGGAAAGCTCGACCTCGCCGTTCTTTTGAAGATTGTCAATACGCTTGTAATGGTTATAAACCGCAACGGCCAAAACGCGCTTTGCACGCTCTTGTCCAATGACATAGTCATCCAGGACCTGGGCAATACGCGCCGGAGAAGGAATGGTGCCGTCGGAAAAAGTCTCCGTCCCTGCGCTCTCTTCCTTAATGATTTCAAGACACAGGTCAACACACTCATCACAGATAAAAACGCTTGGACCTGCGATAAGCTTTTTGACCTCGTGCTGGCTCTTTCCGCAAAAAGAACAGTGGAGACCTTCTTTACCTTTATCCATGTCTGATTTGCTCATCTCTTTTCACTTTCTACCCGTGTCTTGCGACCCTCACGAGTTTGGGATAATTTCCCGCTCCCATGGTTTCAGAATGCCCTAAAGTTCATAAAAAAACGTTAACAAAGCAAGATAATTTTAAAACGCTTTTTAACAATTGGGCACATTTACCTAGGCCGCTTGCTTATGCTTTCGTGGCGCCACAACTTCGTCAATCAGACCAAAGGTCAGGGCCTGCTCCGCCGACATAAAATTATCGCGCTCCATGGCAGGAATAATCACGTCCATGGGCTGCTTTGTTGTTTCTGCGTAAATCCGGTGGAGACGTTCTTTCATCTCTTGGATTTCTTTTGCTTGGATCTGAATATCCGTTGCTTGACCTCTTGCACCACCGTGGGGTTGGTGAATCATCACGCGTGAATTGGGAAGGGCGCGGCGCATGCCAGGCTCACCAGCGGTCAAAAGAAGAGATCCAGCTGAGCAAGCTTGTCCAATACACATGGTCGCCACAGGACAACGCACATAACGCATGGTGTCGTACATGGCAAAGCCAGCCGTTACGGCGCCACCGGGTGAATTGATATAGAAAGAAATTTCTTTGCTGGGGTTTTCGGATTCCAAGAACAGAAATTGTGCACAAATGAGCGCCGCAATATCATCATTCACCTCACCGGTCAAAAAAACGATACGCTCTTTGAGGAGGCGAGAGTAAATATCAAAAGACCTCTCTCCACGGTTAGTTTGCTCCAACACCATGGGAACAAGTGTGTTTTGAAACGTGTCGAAAAGATCTCTCATGCTAAAGATACTCCTAGTTATATTTTTTTCTTACACTACATTCTAGACAAGCGTCCCGCAAAGAATCAACCTTTATTAAGACGCTTGGCTAGAAAAAGTATCTTTTTTAAGATGTAGCAAGACCTTATTCGTCGTCTCCTTCTGTTACCTCTTTGTAAGCGGCAACAAGATCGTCGAGGGGCACGTCCTTAAAGGTTGACTTGGACTTATCCAAAATAAGCGCAACCACCTTATCCTCGAAAATTGGGGCACGCAGGCTTGCCAGGGCGGCCTCATTCTTTTGGAAGTACTCAATGACTTCGCGGTAGCGAGATGGATATGCACGCGCGGTATCAATGATGGCGCGCTCCAGTTCCTTCTGTGTCACACCGACCTCATACGCGCGTCCGATTTCCGCCAATACCAGACCCAAGCGCACGCGGCGGTTGGCAATCTCTTGGTACTGAGCGCGGTCATTGTCGATTTCCTTTTGAGAAGGCTTCTTGGCCTTACCCTTTCCATCCTTCGCGTCATCATTATCGGCACCCAGGCGTGCTTCATACTGCTGCCAGATGCTCTTGAACTCTGCGTCCACTAAGCCTTGTGGCACATCGAACTTGCACTTCTCAGCCAAGTCATCAAGGACTGCGCGCTTGGCAACAAGGAAAGACATACGCTCGCGCTCTCCGCCAATTTCGCGGCTCGCTGCCTCACGTAGGGCTGCCAAGTCCTTAAAGCCAACCTTTGTTGCAAAGGCGTCATCAAGCTCAGGCAAAACCTTTGTATGGATCGCCGTCAAAACAATCTTGAAGACAGAGTCTTTTCCGGCCAGCTCTTTGGCGTGGTAGTCAGCGGGGAAAGGCACAGTAATATCAAAAGCGTCGCCTGGCTTGTGGCCTTCAATTTGCTCTTCAAAACCAGGGATAAACGTGCCGCTACCAAGCTCTAGACGTGCGCCTTGTGCTTTTCCGCCATCAAAGGCAACACCGTCAATAAAGCCTTCAAAATCAATGATGACAACGTCGCCCTTCTTGGCGGCGCGCTTTGTCTTAATTTCCTCAGTGATGGCATTGGCACCACGAAGACCTTCCAGGGCCTTATCAAGCTCGTCCGCAGGTACATCGCTCTTTAGGCGCTCATAGCTCAGGCTCTCAAGCTTTGGCGGCGTAATATCAGGGAGAATTTCGAAGTTGATCTCAAGGAGCAGGTCGCCCTTCTCCTCAAAAGATTCAATTTTTACGTCGGGTCGCAGGGCAATCTTGAGGGAGTGCTCCTTCACAATGGCATCAACGCCGTCTTGAACAGCCGCCTCGAGGATCTCAGCCTGCACGCTTGCGCCGTACTTTTGCTTCAGGATGGGGAGTGGCGCTTTGCCGGGACGAAACCCAGGGATCTTTGCAGTTTGACCAATTTTCGCCAGCTTCTCGTTCAAACGCAAGTCCAAATGGGACTTAGGAACGGTGACTTTAAACGCTCTTTTCAAGCCTTCACTGCTCAGGGCTTTGATTTCCATGTGCTCTCAATCCTTAATGTTGCTAATTTTCGTCAAGAAATGGTGCGGGCGGAGGGACTTGAACCCCCACGACTTGCGTCACCAGAACCTAAATCTGGCGTGTCTGCCAATTTCACCACGCCCGCATGCGTGACTGTTTATCTAACCGACTTGTCCTTGATAACCTCGATTGGCAGAAAAAGCAACATGGGTTAGGATGGAAAATAAAATTTATTCTCGAGGGGATTTTATGGATTTTAACCCAGCGCTTTGCCCGCCTTCCCCGTTCCATGCAACAGCTATCTATATGGATGGGTGTGGTATTCTTCTTCTAGGGCCCCCGGGCAGTGGAAAATCAGATTTGGCCTTGCGCTTGATCATGGAACGGGGGGCGCGCCTTGTTGCGGATGATCTGTGTGAAATTCTTCACAAACCAGATGGTCTGTGGGTACAGTGCCTCAAGGAAGGCGAGCGCCTTTTAGAAGTGCGCGGCCTGGGCATAGCCGCTATGGGTGAGGGACAATGGATCAAGTGTGCGCCCCTTGCCTTTGCGCTTCACCTTACCCGCGACAAAGACATTCCCCGCGAACCTGTCAGGCAAACCCTTCAAGGCACCCACCTGCCCTTGTATGCATGCGACCCCTTTTGCGCCAGTGCGGCCGCTAAGATCAGCTTGCTTGTGCGCCACCATAAAGAAGAGGTGCGCCTGCTTTGGCCCGACACCCCCCTGCCCCATGCGGCCTGACAGAGGCGCCCAACTACATGGAAAGATGTCATCATGAACGCAAAATCACTTCTCGTGTCCTGTCTGGCAGTGCTTGCCTGCTGGCCCACCCATGCAGCAGGGGACGAGCTGACCCAAGGCCCCTTTGAATCGCCCTTCCCGCCCGCCCAAGCCTCTTTGGGTAGTTGTGAGCACGCCCTTGATGAGGAAGCGCTGGCACGCATCATGGGCGATTACCAAGCACAGCTGCGAACCCTCATGGGGACACTCTTTCCCCAAACGCAACCGCACGCGCTCTCCTCTCAAGACGACACTGCACCCTCCTCCCCTGGCCCAAACGCAGCCCAGGGCAGTGATCTAACCCCCGCCTCAATATCTCAGGAGGCCTCATTGACGGCCCCAACGGCATCCAGTGCAGGCTTCTTTCTGACCCAGGACGAGACGGCATAAGCACCCCCATGCGGCGCCCAGGGGCAACCCTTGGGCCGCCATGCAGAGGAACGTTTTTTTCTGAAAAAGAAGTAATACTGACTTATTTTCTTGAATGTTTGCAAACATGTGTTTATTTTGTACTGTTTTTTAACAGACAAGAAGGAATATGATGTCAATAAAACACCTCGGTCGACTGTTTCTCTCAGCAATGGTCGCAACCGCCCTGTACGCACAACCAAGCTGTGCGAGCAAACCCAATAAAGAAAAAATCCCAGTCATCTGTGACCTTTTCTCCCAAGAAAATGATATCGATTATCCGGGGATTCAGGCGCACCTGCACTACACCTTCAAGGATCCCATGCTCCTTAAAACCGCCCTTCGTCCCATGTTGCCCACGCCCCTACAGGGCGATAAAAACGCATATGACCTTCTAGAATTTCGTGGGGACGCGGTGCTTAAGCTGATCACGATGGACAGGCTCTTCGAGATCCTGCCCGGGCATATACGAGGACAGATGTCCACCTTGTGTGGAGACTTGGTGATGAATCACTGGTTGACAGAATACGCTCTGTGGAATTTGGATCTTGAGCGTTACTTACCTTGCCCCAGTGGATCTTACAAAGTCTGCGATGTCATGGAGGCACTCGTAGGCGCCGTTTATGTGGATGGGGGCCCAAACGGACTTAGCCACGCCCGGCGCTTTGTCACCCTATTCTTGGACGATGAAACGCTCCATAACAAAATGCAAGAGATGTCTAAGACCTCTACACGCTTGGTCTTTACCCCCCAAATGACCCAGGATCAAAAGGATGCTCTGGCAAAGATCTGCAGGCCTGAGCGCCTAGGTAGTACCAACGCCAAGTCGCTGCTTAACGAGCTTCTTTTGGATCTCTTTGATGACAGGCCTGAATACACCACCCATTTTGAAAAGGGCGAGGATGGACATGTGCTTTTTCGCACCCACGTCATTGGCGCCCAGATTGGCAAGACGAATCATGGCCACGGGCGCACCTGTCAAGAGTCTGAGGAAAATGCCGCCCGCCAGGCCATCAACACTCTGGCGCAAGCCCCCCTTTATTCCACCGGAAGCCCCAGTGGATCACCCAACAGCTTTCGTGTGCAACTGAAAGAAATGCTGGACTTTCTTGATCTTAAACTCACAACGCGCAGCACAATGGAGGGAAAACCCCACGAACCCACCATTGGCTTTGAGTATCTTCTGGGTGAGAAACCCATCGGTGTTGGCCAGGGGTCCTCAAAAGCCCAGGCTGCAGAAATGGCGGCCGGGCAAGCCTGTGACGCCATCATCCAGTTAGAAGCGCAAAAACGCGCATCGCGCCACTCCTTAAGAGACTCTATCTGGACAACACTCCAAGCCAACCGCGCAGCCCTGCAGGCCGCCACCCTCGCCAAACAAGCAGCTGCAGCCGCAGCAAGAAAAGCCGCCAAGACACCTGCTGTTTACTCGGCAAGTTCTGGAAGTGTTTTAGCGCCAGCGAGCGTGTCTTCTGCTACCGCCTCACCGGCTGCGTCCATCATCGGCACCGCTGTAGCAGCTTCAGTTGCTCCAGTAACCCCACCAGCGCCAACCCTGGTCACCTCTGTGCCAACAACGCCACCTGCTGCATCCGTGACCAACACCACGGTGGTTTCGACATCGGCGGCTTCAGTCCCCGCCCCCACAAAAACAGTGACATCCCAGGCAAATAAAGCCAAAGGAAATGGAAAACTGCCCAAACAAGGGCACATCCAAAAACCAAAGCCACCTGTGGCCACGGGCGCCCCGTCGGTTGCTGTGTCGCCACACAAGGGCAAAACCCCACAGTATGTTGGACCAAAGGCTGGTCCCAGAGCTCACATAAAGATGCAACCTCAAACCAATGGAGCCCAAAAACCAGGATCTACCTCGTCCCATGCGCCAGTAAAAGCGGCCTAAAACCCTTGGCCTAGACTTTTGGGTTAGCGCTGTGGAGGGGCGCTAACCCAGCGGGCCTGAGAAAGTGCACCTCAATCCCCGCCCTCCCGCACTCAAATCCCGTCATGGCACGCACACAATAATCGGCACCACTTAGCCCAAGAGAGCCAAAGGATGAAAAAATGGGCTGGTAATATAAGCCACTCACTCTTTCCCTATATCCATAATTAACAACTTTCTCTTGACTCTTGTGATCTCTCCACTTTTTTTTCATTTTTTATTGACAAAATCCAAAACAAAACACAAATACAACTTGTATTTAAAAGAGAGAGAAGTTTATGACATATATTAAAGCCCTTACACTTTGCACACTACTGGCACATATTCCCCTTTACGCATCAAGCGGAGTCCTTGACGTTGTTGAGCCCACATCCTCAAAACCAACGCGGTCCATGCCTGCAGTATTATCAACGCTGCCCGAGACCATGCAGGCCTTGCACACCATCAAATCCATGTGCAAACCTGAGGAGCGTCTTCAGTTTACGGCCTCCTCTAAATGGTACTCGCCCACTGCAGCAAATGTTCACACTGTTCTTTCCCACGATTTTTCCCCCTCACATCTGGGCGCGGCCCTGCGCTTTTGCGCCTCCATTACAACTGAGAACGCGCCCTTTCTAAAGGCAGTTCTTAAAGGCGCGACGTGGCAAATGTCCTTGGATCTTTTACCAGCATCTTTGGGGCTTTCCCATGAGGTTCTGCAGGGAGCAGCAGGCATTGAAGATCTGAGTGCACGCCTCACATTCCTCAAGCAATCACCACGCCCAGACACCTGGGTCCTTGGCATGTTGGGTTCTGATCCCCTCATTGATAGCGCCGTCTTGGAGCACCACGTGAGAGAGCGCATCCTTATGAATCCCATCGGCATGAGCGCATTTTTTGTCAAAAGCCTCAAGCATGGCGATACGCTCACGCGCATGCGCCTGACAAGTTTTCTTCTCCACACGGATCCTTTGAGCGTGGGCGCGCATTTAAGTGATAAAAAAGCCCGTTTTGAAAAAATTGGGTTTCGCCAGAACTCACGCCTTGCAAGGACCCTCGACGCAAAGAAAGTGCTACCGCCCTTTGGGTTTCTGCTTGACCGCAGCCCAGACGGCAATGTCACACGCATCACCACGCGTTATCCAGACTTCTGGGCTCCTTTGCCGGCATGGACCCACTCACCGTCCCAGCACCGCCCTGTAGAATAATCATACGTCGCCTCGCTTTTCTTTGCCAAAGGCGGGGCGCACGACCATTTGCCCATACAAAGGGATGCCATTGACCTTCCTGCATAACCCTTTAGAATGAAAAACATACGCGGCCTTACATGAGGTGACGGCATGTTCTATGTTTGGGTTTTTCTGACCTTTGTTGCCCTTACGCGTGAAGACGCCTTCGCGTCATCCCATAATGACGTCTCCCAAACATTTGAGGAAACCTCTCACCCTTCCTTCAAAAGAGCCCTTGATTGGTACCCACCAAGCGAGGATGAGATGAAAACCGTCACGTCCTGGGGATTTGAGCCCGCACATATGGGGGCAGCCCTACGCTACCGTGCTTTTATCAAGTCCGAAGATACACCCGTCCTTCAAAAGGTACTTGCTAGCGCCCCTTGGGAGGAGGCTTTTTCCATGATTGCACGCGCTGCCGGGGCGCACGCGACGGACCTTGCGCTTGCAGCTACCCTCCCCCTTCCAGAGCGCCAAGAATTCCTCAGGGGCAGCCCAAGAGAAGACACCTGGATTTACGCACATATTGGCCTTGATCCCGATATCGACATGCATGTGATGACCTACCATATGCGGCGCCTGCTGGGTGAAAACCGCCCCCAAACAGAGGAGACTCTCCTCAACATGGTCTGCGCGCGTGACGAGCTCACCAAAAAACGCGTCGCAACATTTTTGTGGAACGCGCTTTACGATGAGCACTTCGGATACTGTTCTCGTTACGCGGCCCTGGGAATTATTGACGCCTCCCCCCTCATGAGACAGGTTCA
Source organism: Candidatus Puniceispirillum sp. (assembly GCA_013822015.1). GTDB lineage: Bacteria > Pseudomonadota > Alphaproteobacteria > Caedimonadales > UBA1908 > JACESU01. The sequence goes on from PNJU01000002.1 coordinate 202,591, forward strand.
GCATATGCGAGGGCTTGTCTTGCACGGCCTTGTGCATGAAGGAGCTGACGGCACCTCCAAAGGTCGCCTGCGCGTCGTTGCACCCTGGCTTGCCCCCGCCCGCCTTTAAAGGTAATACCCGTAATTCCTTGGCAGTTTATAGAAATTTGTTTTTTGACAAATGAGGAAGAAGGGGTTAGTGATGAAGAGTCGGTGCGGTTTTTCCAGGAGTCACACACCATGCGTACACTCGCCTCTCTCACCCTTGCGATCCTTTTTTCTTGTAGTTCCCTTTACGCGTCCAACGCACACAAGCGCAAAATAGATGAGCTCATAGGCTCAGACTCTGACTCAGACTCAGACTCAGACTCAGAGACATTTATGCCTATCAGTGCACACGTGGCCCTTGGCCAGGAGGAAGGAGGCGAGCCATATATCCCCGAAGACCTTGTGCCCCATCTCAAGACCTTTGTATCCCCGTGCGATCCCGAAAAAGAAATGGATCAGTTTATTGAACCCCTCGCGTGGTACCGCCCGACACCCGAGGAGCTGACTTCCATCACGACCATGGGATTCGAGCCTCGTCACCTGGGCGCGGCCCTGCGCATGCGCGCGCACCTAACGCTTGAGAACACGCCCCTGCTTAAAGGAGTGCTCAAAGACAGTGATATCCCACAATCCCAGCGTTTGCTGCCCGCCGCCATGGGCCTTTCGAACGGGCAACTCAGAGCGGCGGCAAAGATTGAGAACATCGAAGAACGCCTCAATTTTCTCATCAATGCACAAAGGGAGGACGCGTGGATCTTTGGCATGCTAGGCGCCGACCCAATCCTTGACAACCTCGCCATCAACGCCAACATGAGGGCACGTGTTCTTATAAACCCAGACAAGATGAGCTCGTTTTTCATCCGCAACCTCAAAGAAGGGACCAACATCACACGGATGCGTTTCACAGGCTTCCTTAGCGAGCTGACCGGCTTAATTACCGACAAGCTCAGCCGCGCAAACCGACTGGGATTTGAGGACAACTCCCACGTCATGGAAACCGTCAAAAAGAAAGGCCTTCCCCGCCCCTTTAGCGCAATCTTCTGGGAAATGCGCCTCAATGATGGCAAGGTCATGCCACGTATCACAATCAAAAAGCCCGATTACCTCGACCCCATGCCCCTGTGGACCTATAAGCCGTCCACTTATCTCGACCCTATCCCATGAGGTAGCGCGCCAGCGCTCTCTCACGCAGAAAAAATGGTGCTTAAAGACTCCCACAAGAAACGCGATCGTCATTAATTATTTATTGTATTGTTTTTTTATTATACTTGACAATAAAACTATGATCTGATATTTCAAGCATCGGACAGTAAAAGTGCCGTTCTTATTCACTTGTCCCGGCACAAGAAAGGAGAAGTAACATCTTGCGTAAACTATTAGCCAGCGCTGGCATTTTTATTCAATTCACATCATTTGCATTCGCATCGGACCCCACCCTACAAGACCTGCACTTGGTCATTGGCTCGACCCGAGGCGGATATTTGTCCCAACCTCTGGCAAAAAGAGTTTACCAGGAGGCAAACGCAGACCTATCCCACGCGGGTACATTCTCGGGAAAAGCCATCACCGTTGACATCGCTCCCTGCGAAAACCCCAAACTTGCAAAACGTCACTGGCAAGCGGACGCGGAAACCTTTGAGTTTCCGGGCACCATCCAAAATGTTTATCTTGAAAGGCTGTTTACCTTTGACCAAAAATCGGGTGATCACACAAAAGACCATATCTCGAACGTCCTTCAAAATCTCACAAAGCACATGATTCCTGCTCAGAACAAGGTTGAGATTGAGTGGCACCCTTGCGTCGGCATGGCGTATCTGCCCCCCAAGGCGAGTAAAGAGGAAAGGGAGCACATCCTTAACACCCAAAGGCGACAAAATCCTTTTCAGGGCGTCATGGATATTAACGAAGTTCTCACCGCCACCAAACTTGCTGTTTTCGACAGTGTGAACTTAGACGGCGTACCCAACAAGTCCTACATTGATGCGGCCAATGCTTTTAAAAAACCCCTCACCCAGCTCATCAACTTTTATGTGGGCTCGAAGCCTAGCCTCGTGCGCACGCAGCTGATTCAACGTCTGAGATTTGAAGCCAATGTTTTGACGCTGTTAAGCCAAGATCCGAACAAAAGATCTGTCCCCCTTCTGGGCTCCATTACCGCTGATTTCGGCAAATTAGATGACACAACATTTTCAGTAGTCGCATCAGATCCAGAAGACGACGGTAAAATTTTGGTACGTGACCGCCAGGGTTATTCTTATCTTTATGACACGCAAGAAGAGGTCGCAAAAGCCGTTTCCAGAGGGGGTACTGTGCGCGGCGTCCTCCATGGTTATATGTCCTTTATGACTGGCTCTTGCCTCAATTTCTTGTGGAGCGATATGGCTGTTGAGATTCAAAAAGGGCTTGTCCAAGAAAAGCTTGCCTCACTCGGTTTTCGTGCCATTGAGATCAAGCGTAAAAAGAGCCCACACAACCGCCGTCAAAATGTTCATATCATCAGCACGGTTTATGACCCAGGCAACGCTGTAGAAGAACAAAAAGCCTAAAGCACCCCTCCCATGACCGACGTCTGAATCCTTTTTCAGATGTCGGTCACTGTTCTCATTATGCCGCAACTGACCTTTTCCAGAAGCCAACATTACTGTCAAAAAAAACTTGAAAAGAAGAAATATCTTCCTATATACATAAGAGCATTGGGAGATTTTATGACACTCTCCTCAATATTTCTTCTGTCCACTCCCTCAAACAATAGGACGACCCACATGAAAAATCTGAAGAAAATCCTCCTCGTTTCACTTCTAACAAGCGGCGCCTTTGTAGCTAGCGCGACTCATTATTCAGACGAGGAAATGAACGCCATGGCAGCTGCTGCCAGAATCAGCCTCCATGACCTACGCGCACTTGGTCAGCAGATGCCCTTGGATGATTTCTACGCCCCCGTTGCGTACATGTTCGCAGCTCAAGAGGGGCGCGGCGCATCGGACCAAGCCACAAACGACTATCTCTTTGCCCGTCAGCTGGCACAAGGCAACACAAGCACTCCAAGAATGTCTGAACCCGACGCTGATTTTCTCCTTGCCCTGCGCCTTTGCGAAGAGGGGCCTCAGGCGCCAAGCACACGCTCTGCGGCCACACCGTCCCCTCAGCCTCACGCCCCGCAAGACACAGAAGCTGATTTAGAGCTTGCTCTGCGCCTCTACGAAGAAGAAAGTCAAGCTCGGTTTGTGCCCACAACCATATCCCCTACCCTCCTTGGGACCACGCATGCGCCGCACGTGAGCGTTCAGGACGAGGACTACCTCCTTGCCATGAGGCTCTTTGAGGAAGAAAGGCAAGCTGCGTCCACGGTGCGCGTCATATCTACGCAAGCACCGCAAACCGCTGCATCTTCTCACGTCGCTGCCCCGAGCCAGGAAGATGAGGAACGCTCCTTTTTTGATCTGACCAACGCACGTCGCCAGGAGCACGGCCTTGGGCTTCTGACATGGAACCCGCTGCTTGCCCAGATCGCCCGGGAGCACTCCCAAAAAATGGCCGATACCTTCACCTTTGCCCATGACATTGAAGGCAAGAGCTTTGGTGATCGCATTGAAGGGCGCTACAACGGCTCCATGGCCGGGGAAAACTTATATATGTCTACAGCTGCCTACAAAGTGAGCGAGCGCGGCATCACCCCTTCTTCTGTGAAGTATTCATCCATGGCAGAGGCCGTCGAGGGGCTCATGAACTCACCAGGACACAGGGAAAATATTTTGAAGCCAGAGTTTAATGAGCTTGGCGTAGGAATTATCGTCACCGCCCTTGGTGGGCAGAAGTACTGGACGCAAGTGTTTGGCAGGAAGCAGGACTAAACCCATCTTATTCCTTACTTGAGAGCACCACGCCAGATGCCGTTTCACCAGAAACGGCATCTGTGCTGCCCCCCCCTCTTTGATGTGGCCCCTGCATCTTGCGTGAGATGACGTTGTGGCATATCTGCGCAGTGAAGCGCCATCAGGGAAAATTGGCAGAAGCGACACTACCAGCTTAGACTGCGACCACACGGAGGCAGACGCTTAAACCAACCAAGGCTCACATAGAAGCCTTTGGAACACAAGATAGGCCGGAGCCAGCACCGACTTCCCCTTTGACCTGATTCATTAACCTTAAAATCTCCCACATATTCGCTTTGACAAGAAGCATAAAAGTTTCCATGCTTTCCAGTGTGTCAACACAGGAGAAGAGCACTATGAAATCTATTTTTTATGCGACATCCTTAGTCCTTAGCTTTCTCACGATCGCCCCACATATCCAGGCATCAAATAGTCCTTTGGATGCCCTTGATGTAGAGGAAGGGACGAAAACCGTGCGCCCCGTCGGACTTGACGTTGCTCTTAATGTCGGATACGGCAACGAAATAAACATACCAAGCACACTCGTCCAAAGTCTGAATGACTTTGTCACGTCATGCGCCGGTAAAAGTGAGATGAATCAGTTCCACAGCCCCTTCATGTGGTATCGTCCCACGCCAGAAGAACTCACGCGCATTTCCGACCTTGGGTTCGCGTCATGTCACCTTGGTGCGGCCCTACGCATGCGCGCGCATCTCTCTTGCGAGAACGCGCCTCTTATCCAAAGAGTGTTAAGAGACAGCAGCTACGCAAAAGCACAGTTTCTGCTCCCTGCCGCCATGGGGCTTTCCCACACACAGCTTGAAGAGGCCGCCAACATCGAAGACGTTCAGGAGCGTCTCGATTTCTTGATACAAGCCCCACGCCCAGATACATGGGTTTATGGTATGCTGGGGGCGGATCCCCTTCTTGATCACCTGGCCATCGAGACGAGTATCAGGACGCGCATTGCAAATAACCCAGACCTGATAAGTTCGTTTTTCGTTCGCAACTTGAAGGAAGGCACAGATCTCACGCGCCAGCGCATCACGGGGTTTCTTTTGCAAGTCACCGGGAATGTGTCCGAGGGAAAAACACGCGCAGAACACCTTGGCTACAGCAAAGTGTCAAACGTTGTACACGCCCTTCAAAAGAAAAAACTCAAACGCCCCTTTGGCCTCTTCCGCGAAGCGTTTCCTTTCACTGATGGCAGCGCAGGCACGGATCTTAAAAATCACACGCCCGATTATCTTGATATAATGCCCCAATGGACATACACTCCGTCGACCTATCTCAAGCCTCGGCGCTCATAAAAAAGCCTCGCTGCCACAAGCAGCGAGGCTCCTCAAGCGGCATATCCTAGGCTTTGATAACCAACGGATTAGGATGCCGGCCCGCTAAGATTGAGAGGGCGCGCAAGGCGCCTTCTCGTTTGCCTTGACGGTTTGCCACGCTGGGATGACCGCGCCGTGAAATGTTTTCTTCAAAAAGGTCGCCGTCTCTTGGGTGTGGTAAAGGGAAACGAGCTTCACGATCTCAGGGCGCTTTTCATCGCCTTTTCGCACCACAAGTAAATTGGCATAGGGAGAGTCTTGGTCTTCACGCGCCAGAGCACTCTTGGGATCAATACCAGACACAAGGACCCAGTCCGTATTAATGGCCGCCAGATCCACATCATCGAGCGCCCTTGGCACGTGGGGTGCGTCCACTTCCACAAGCTTCACATGCTTTGGATTTTGCGCAATATCAAGGACGCTGGGGCTCATGGGCGCGTCTTTTTTAAGGGTTAAGATGCCGGCCTTTTCAAGAAGACGCAGCGCCCGCCCGCCATTACTGACGTCACTTGGGATGGCAATCTTGGCGCCGTACGGCACATCCTCAATCTTTTTAAGGGTCTTGCTGTACAGCCCCAGTGGCAAAATGATGGTCTTGCCGACAGACACAAGATCCATGCCGCGCGCTTGGTTTTGCTCCGTCAAATAGGGCTCGTGCTGGTAGGAATTCACGTCCAGCTCTTTTTCAAAAAGCGCCGTGTTGGGCAGCACAAAATCATCAAACTCAATCACATCAAGGGTGAGGCCTTGCTTAGCCGTGCGCTCTTTAAGATGGGCCATGATCTGTGCATGGGGGCCGGCTGTGACGCCTACCTTAAGGGCGCCGGCTAAAGCGCCCTGCCCTAATCCAAAAGACACAAGGGCGACGGCGCCCACATACTTGAGCTTCTTCAACATGTTATTTCTCCAATCGCTTTGTCAGAAAATGTCCCAGGCTTTGTACAAGCTGCACCAGGACAATGAGAATTGCCACAATTTCAACCATCACCAAAACGTCATAACGCTGGTATCCATAGCGAATGGCAAGGTCTCCAAGCCCTCCACCGCCCACAGCACCTGCCATGGCGGAAAAGCCAATGAGATTAATAATGACTAAGGTTGCCCCAGACACAAGGGCGGGAAGCGCCTCAGGAAGCAACACCTTGGTGATCATATGTAATCGCGACGCCCCCATGGACTGGGCAGCAATCAAAAGGCCGTCGGGCAACTGGCGCAGGGCGTCTTGGGTCAGGCGCGCCATAAGCAAAATGGCGGCAACACCAAGGGGGACGCTGGCGGCCCAGGTTCCAAGGGACGTGCCCACCAGAAGGCGCGTGAGGGGCAAAAGCAAAATAACGAGAATAATATAAGGGATGGAGCGCAGGGCATTAATGATGAGATCAGCCGCCCCGTAAAGCAGACGGTTTTGAAAGAGCGCGCGCTTTGTGGCACCAAAAAGGGCTGTCCCCAAGGGTACGCCCACAAGGAATCCAGTAAGGGTTGCCACCCCCACCATGAGTAACGTCTGCCCCAGTCCTTTAAGAATCAAATCCATCATGGTGCGTACCCCACAAGTGAGACCTGGACACCCTTGGGTGTAAGGTAATGATTCAGGCGCGTGAGTGTCTCCTCTTTGAGGGGCAGACTGATAATGAGCGTCCCACAAATGGTTCCGCCCAATGGGTCTAAGGTTCCCCCTAGAATGCTCACGTCCATCCCCTCGTCACGCACCAGCCCTGCAATCACAGGCTCCGCCGCCTGGGCGCCCGTAAAGAAGAGGCGTGCCACAAGTTCCTTGGCACCCTGCGGTGTGTCTTGGAGGCGTTCCATCACAACACGGGGAACGCGCGCATTAAACAAATGTTGGACCAGGGATTTTGTCATCTCGCTTTTTGGCGCTATGAAAACCTGGTCAACACGGCCCTGATCCACCACACGCCCTTGGTCCAACACCACAACATGGGTGCAAAGGTCACGCACGATGGCCATTTCATGGGTAATCAGCACCATGGTCAGCCCTAGGGTGTGATTGAGATGAGCCAGCAACGCCAAAATGTCTTGGGTTGTTTCGGGGTCAAGGGCTGAGGTTGCCTCATCGCACAAAAGCAGATGGGGGTCGCTGGCCAGAGCCCTTGCAATGGCCACACGCTGGGCTTGCCCGCCACTGAGCTCTCCAGGATAGGCGCCCTCTTTGTGGGAGAGCCCAACCAACTCAAGACAGCTCCTTGCCTTTTCCAGAGCCACGCGCGCACCCACACCAGCCATCTCCAAGGGAAGCATGACATTTTCGAGGCTAGTGCGCCGGCGCAGTAAGTGAAACTGTTGAAAAATCATGGCAATCCGGCGGCGCTGGTCTCTCAGCTCCACCGCTGACATTTCTTTGAGCGCACGCCCCTCAAAAGACACGGAGCCTTCGTCGGGGATCTCTAAGCCATTTAAACAGCGCAGAAGCGTGCTTTTGCCCGCACCGCTTTTCCCAACAATACCAAGTATTTCCCCAGCATTGACGTCAAAGGTGACGTGACGCAGCGCCCAAGCGTCCTGCGCATAACGTTTGGACACGCCGTTAAGACTTAGAATAGGAGAGTGAGGGGGGGGCTGTGTAATAAAAACAATGCTCCGCTTGTCTAAACTATTTTGTGTGCATCCGCTGAATAGGGCTCCACTCGCCTTCCGGCGGATGGGCAATCAAGGCGCGGCACCTTTCAATGTACAAAAGTGAAAGGGCGTCAGCCGGCTTGTGCAGCAGAACTTTTTCATAAAGTTTTATGGCACCTTCCCAATCCTTGTGCAAGTATTTTTCGAATGCGTGGGTGGTGATTTGGCACCACTCAACTTGCTCGGGTGTTGCCTTGAGGAGGGGATCCTCCCCAAGCTGCGCCACAAGCTCAAAGATATGCACGCCCTTTTCTTTTCCCTTCACAGCCACGATGTCTATAGGACGTGTCAGGAAGGTTTTTTTGATTTCCTTGTACACGGACTCACTGACACAAATGGTGGTGGCATAAAGCTTATTAATCCCCTCCAGGCGTGAGGCCAAATTCACGTGGTCACCAATAACCGTGTAGTTCATGCGATCAGATGATCCCATGTTCCCCACAATGACCTCTCCGTAATCAATACCAAAGCGCGTATTAAGTCGTGGGAGCTTTGACGCCTCCCACTTGCGGTTGAGTTCAGCCAGATGATGGACGCACAAAAGAGCCGCCTTACACGCATTTTGTGCGTTCTTCGGATCCTTTTCGGGCGCACCCCAAAAGGACATGATGGCGTCTCCAATGAATTTATCGATGGTCCCTTTGTGGGCTAAAATAATGTCACTGAGCTCGCTCATGTAATTGGACAAGTGGTTCATGAGCGCGCCCGACTCCATCTTCTCAGAAACAGACGTAAAGCTCTCGATATCCGAAAACATAATGGTCAGCTTACGCCGTTCGCCGCCCAGCATCACGTTTCCGCCTTGCTGAATAAGCGTGCGCACCAGGGATTTGGGCACAAATTTTCCAAAGGCGGAGAGCCCTTCCCGCATGGCGTTGAGGGCATTTTCCATCTGGGTTATTTCGGCGAACTGGGAATTCAAAGGCGATGGCGCATCTAAATCCAAGTCCTTCATGCGGCGCATATGGCCTGCTAACGTCTCGATGGGATAGGAAATTTTCTGTGCAAAGACAATCAAAAGAATGATAGACACAACCAAAATAAGGAGCGAAATCATCAAAACGTCTTGGCTTGTCTCCCGGATGGGCCCCACAAAGTCATCATAGGGCGCTAGAAGCCCCAGGGTCCAATCGCGTGAAAATGTGCCGGGAAAGTGGGAAAAATGCGCAACGTATTCAATATCGTCACGTTCATAGCGAAAGTGGGACAGACGATTCTTTTTGTAAAGCTCATAGGCGTTGGAAATTGCCGTATCACCCATTTGCGTGACCTTTGCAAGGCGCACCGATTCCTGTTTAGTCACGGGATCTGTATAGGTCACATAGGTCTCGTTCACATCGGGAAACGACACGAGTTCATCTCTGTCATTGATGATAAAGTTCAGCCCCGAGCGACTGGCCTTTTGTTTTGCCAGTAGATGTGACAGCTGCTCAATACCTATATCGCACGCAAGCACGCCAAAAAAGCGCCCCTGGGCATCTTTGAGGGGCACAGATGCCGTGATCACAAACTGGGTTGAAAACCAACTTGCGTACACGTTGGACCAGTTTGACTTACCAAGCTCCTTCGTGCGCACATACCAGTCGCGTTTGCGGTTATCGTATTCCAGGTCCTGTGCAACCGCGGGCCTGTACTCGCGCCCTATTTCTTGACCTTGCGCGTTCACGTAAGAGCGCCACTCTTGATAGCCGCCATTCCTGCGATCCACCACATCCACCACAAAGGCGCTCCCATGGGGAATGGGTCTGTCGGGCGTATAAAGCAGGACTCGCTTTTCAGGAACCTTTGAGATGGACAAAAGATTTCCATCTTCATCGGCGGCAAAGATAAGGCTGCTCTGGGGAAGGGCGTCAAAGCTCCCCTTCAAAAAAGCAAACAAAGGAGCGCTATCAAGGATGTGCCTGTCGGATACGCTTTCAACACGTGCCCCTAGCTCCATGATACTCATGGCGGGCGTAAAGTAAGCAAGGGTGTCATCCATAATGGATTTTTGCGTTTTGGTGATGAGGTCCTGGGAGGTTGAATCAATGGCGCTTTGGATGTTCCACCTGGTATAGGTCGTGGTCAGTGCAAGGGAAACAATTAAAAGTCCGACAAAGATGACCAAAATGCCAAAACGGATTTTGTGTTGTTTTTTGAATAGGCTATTAAGGCTTACTTTTTCACCTAGGCTCACATTACGCATCCTTTTATTTCCCTGTGAGGTGATTCTAACACGCTTTTCTTGCGTGTAAAATCAATTACACGCAGACAAAGACAGACGACCCGTTAAGACTTTATTAAGGCGCCAGGCACGAAGATGGAATGTGTGACTATGTATTACGTTAAAATATGGATTTGAGTTCTTTTGAAAAAATTGTCCTCATAGGTGCCAGCTCCGGATGGGGAGCCAAGCGCCGGGAAACGGAGTTTGGTCCAAGTTTCATGTATGAAAAAGATCTCACGGGTCACTTGGCCGTGCGCAGCACACTACCTGTGTCATGGAAATGCGTCCCCACACCCATCTCCTTTGTTGGCCAACACGTACCCGTGGGAAAAGCCACCCTTGCCATGATCACGTCACATGCTCAAAATGTCGCGAAAGTAGCACACCGTGCCACCCACGAGAATTGCTTTCCCTGTGTGATCGGAGGGGATCATAGCATTGCCATTGGCACATGGCAGGGCATCAGTGACGCACTGGACGCGCGTGGTGCCTTCGGTCTTATCTGGTTTGACGCCCACATGGACGCCCACACCCCCCAGACAAGTCCTTCCCAAGCATACCACGGCATGCCCGTTGCGACCCTTTTAGGATACGGCGAAGACGCACTGATCCATATCACCGACCCCACCACCCCTACCCTGTCCCCGCAACACGTGGTCCTCATGGGGGTGCGCTCCTTTGAGGCAGGCGAGGAAGCGCTGCTCACACGCCTTGGTGTACGTATCTACTTTATGGAGGAGATTCGCACCCGGGGGTTTGAAGCCTGCCTTCAAGAGGCGATTGCGCGCGTTCAAGCGGGCACAAAGGGATTTGGACTGAGCATTGATCTTGACGGTTTTGATCCCACCTTTGCACCAGGGGTTGGCTCGCCTGAGGCAGGTGGCTTATACCCTGATGAGGTTGTGGGCGCACTTCACCATGTGAAGGGCGCAAAAGGATTTTGTGGACTTGAAATCATGGAGTTTAACCCAACCCGAGACCGTGATAATATGACAAGCAATCTGATTGAATCCTTGGTTTTTGCTTTATTGCCCTGAAAGAGTGAACTGATGGTGATACAAAACGTCTTTGAGCGGGAAGCTTTTTACGGTGCCCCCATCTATCATCCCCTTCCTGTGGTCCTCACCCGGGGCGAAGGGGTGTGGCTATGGGATGACCAAGATAAGCGCTATCTTGATATGATGTCCTCCTATTCCGCCGTCAGCTGTGGGCATGCCCATCCTCGCTTGACCGCCGCTCTATGCAAGCAAGCCAACATTCTCTCCCTTGTCTCCCGGGCCTTTTACACAAAACCCCTTGGGCGCCTTCTTGAAAAACTCTGCCTGCTTTCTGGCCTTGAGATGGGCATTATCATGAACACGGGCGCAGAAGCTGTTGAGACAGCTATTAAGGCGGCGCGTCGATGGGGATACCGCGCCAAAGAAATCCCAAAGGATAAGGCTGAAATCATCGTTGTGGCTGGTAATTTCCATGGACGCACAACAACCATCGTGAGTTTTTCCGATGAGCCCGCGTACCAAGCTGACTTTGGCCCCCTCACCCCTGGCTTTCGTCTTGTGCCTTACGGGAACGTGGAAGCCCTGGCCCAAGCGATCACGCCCTATACGTGCGCAGTCCTTATGGAGCCCATACAAGGAGAGGCCGGCATTAAAACACCCCCAGAGGGCTATCTTCAAAAGGTTCAAAGCCTTTGCAACGGTCACAAAGTGTTGCTTTTGTTGGACGAGATTCAGACGGGATTTGGACGCACGGGAAAGCGTTTTGCCTTTGAGCATGACGGTCTTAAACCTGACGGTCTTATCCTGGGAAAGGCCTTAGGGGGCGGTCTTTTCCCGGTATCCGCCTTCTTGTCCACAAAAAAGGTCTTGAGCCTTATGACCCCAGGTAGCCACGGCTCGACCTTTGGTGGCAACCCTCTTGGATGCTGCGTGGCCTTAGAGACCCTTGCATTGATGGAGGATGAGCGCTTAAGCGACCACGCGGCCATCATGGGTGAAAAATTCATGAAAGCGCTCAAGGAGATACATTCTCCCCTCATCAAAGAAGTGCGCGGCAAAGGGCTTCTCATTGGTGTTGAGATTGACGCCAGCCGCGCCAAAGCACGCGCCGTGTGCGAGGGGCTTATGAAACGAGGCGTGCTCACCAAAGAGACCCACGAAACCGTCGTGCGCTTTGCGCCACCTCTTATTATCACTTGGCAAGAGATCGAATTCTGTTTAAATGCACTCAAACAAACCCTCAATGCCCTTGAATAAACTTTTATAACGCGAGCACGCCATGTCCCAATGCCCCCTTTGCCATAAGCCAACAGACGCACAATTTCGCCCCTTTTGTTCAAAACGCTGCAAAGACGTTGATCTCGGGCGCTGGTTTAATGAGAGTTATAACGTCCCCTGCCCGCCTGAAGAAAGCCTTCAAGGCGACGAGGATGAGGAAATTTATACAGACCATCGCTAAGGTCAACCAGACGCCTCATCCCACGTATGCCCCATACCAAAGTCCACAACCAAGGGCACTTTAAGGGTTGCAACGCCTTCCATGATCTCTTTCATGGTGACAGTGAAAAGCCCGGCAACCTCGGCGGGCACTTCAAAGATCAGCTCGTCATGAACTTGCAGCAGGAGCTTGGCCTGGGGAAAGTCTTTGACCATACGCCCGTGGGTTTTGATCATGGCTTTCTTCACAAGATCTGCCGCACTTCCTTGTAGGGGCGCGTTGATGGCCTGACGCTGGGCAAAGGCGCGCTTGGCGGCGTTGGGGTCCTTGATTCCCTCAATGAAGCAGCGCCTGCCCTCCAAAGTCTCCACATAACCCTTTTCGGTTGCAAAGGCTTTGACCTCTTCCATATGGGCCACAATCCCTGGGTAGCGGGCGCAGTAATCCTTAATGTACTGCGCAGCCTCCCCTTGGGGAATTTGCAGTTGTTGTGACAGACCAAAGGCACTGATCCCATAGATAATACCAAAGTTAATGGCTTTGGCCCGGCGTCTTAGTTCTGATGTCACCTGATCGAGGGGCACGTGGAAGACATCGCTGGCTGTGCGTGCGTGAATGTCTTCGCCCTTCACGAAAGCGTCGACAAGTGTGGGCATATGAGCCATGTGGGCTAAAAGACGCAGCTCAATTTGAGAATAATCCAGGGCCACAAACACCATGCCTTGCTTTGGCACAAAGGCCTGGCGAATCTTGCGCCCTTCTGCGGTTCGGATGGGAATATTTTGCAAATTAGGATTACTGGAGGCTAGGCGCCCAGTGGTTGTTGAGGTCATGGAAAAATGCGTATGCACACGTCCCGTACGCGGGCTAACCTGCGTCACAAGGGCCTGGGCATAGGTGCTGTTGAGCTTTGCCAGCTGGCGCCACTCTAGCACCTTTTGCGCTAGGACACTTCCCTCAGCGGCCAAGCGCTCAAGCTCGCTTGCCTTCGTGCTAAACGCGCCGGCCTTACCTTTTCGACCCGTTGCAAGACCTTGCTCTTCAAAAAGCACCTGGGCCAGCTGTTGGGAGGACGCCACATTGAAGGACTTACCCGCTAAAGCGTGGATCTCGCCTTCTAAAAGCGTCATACGCCTTGTGAGGTCCTGGGCAAGGTGTTGGAGAGATGTCACGTCCACAAGCACGCCCGTTTCCTCCATCTCCATCAAAATAGCTGAGGTTGGAAGATCCAGGGTTTTATAAAGGGTCAGGCACTTTTCATCGAAGAGCCTCTTTGAGAAATAGTCGAAAAGCTCCGCTAAAACCTGAGCCGTGTGGGGCGTATCCTCACCCGGACGCGCGCTTTCAAGAAGGATGTCTAGGCTATGGGCATGCTTTGACCCATCCAGGCAATAGGACATGAGCATTATGTCATCATAGTGTGTGACTTTGGCGCAGCCCCACCCACGCAGGGCTTGAATCTGTGCTTTTGCGTCATGGCATATCTTATGGACACTGCGCTCGGCCAAAATGGGCGCAAGGGCCGCGATGGCCTGGGCACAGCTCACACCTGACTCAGGCACGCTTTGGTCAAAGAGCAAACTTTGGGCTGGCGGGTGGGTCAGCACAACGCTGGCCGTTGTATAAGGGTCCATGGCAAGGGAAAGGTGATCAAGGCGCGGCGTAAAATCATCTTGCTCGCGCACACGTGCATGAAGGGCAAGACGCCCGACATCAGCCGCCTTCTGCAGCCACACCTTTAGCGCCTCAAGGTCCGTGATTTGTGTATGTACCGTCTCGCGTAGAGGTGTGGGGGTAGGCCCACTTGGCCTGGCCGCCTCTTCACTCAAAACGCCCTCGCGGCGTAGGCGCGCATAAAGGGTCTTAAACTCATTCTCCAACAGAAATGTCGCCAGCGCCTTTTCATCGAGGGGCATCTTTTTGAAGAAAGACAAGGGCGTGTCCAGGGGCACGTGGGTCTCAAGGGTTGCAAGCTTACGCGACAGAAGCGCGTCCTCCCGGTGAGCCTCTAAACTCTCCCGCCTCTTGGTTTGGGTGATGGTGTGTAGGTTTTCAAGAAGCTGGTCTAAGGTGCCAAAGGTCCCAATGAGGCTGCTGGCGGTTTTTATCCCAATGCCTGGCACACCGGGAATATTGTCGGACGTGTCTCCAACGAGCGCTTGCACGTCCACAACTTGGCTGGGAGCTACCCCAAACTTTTCGTGAACAGCCGCCGCGTCAATGGTCTTGTTCTTTAAGGGGTCCCACATCTCCACGCGTCCCCCCACGAGCTGCATGAGGTCCTTGTCCGACGACACAAGAATCACGTCATACCCTTCTTCACTTGCTCGCCTTGCAAGGGTCGCCATCAGGTCATCGGCTTCATACCCTTCCATTTCCAGACACGGCACATTCATGGCTTCACACACTTTTCTGATCAGCGGAAATTGAGGGATGAGATCTTCGGGTGTGGCCGCCCGGTTGGCCTTATAGGCCGGGTAAAGGTCCTGGCGAAAACTCTTGCGGCTGTGGTCAAAGATCACCCCGACATGATCAACTTCCCGGTCACCCAGGAGCTTTACCAGCATATTGGCAAACCCCAGAACCGCACCCACACTTGTGCCATCAGGACGTGTCAGTGGTGGAAGCGCGTGGTACGCCCTGAAAATAAAACCAGATCCATCAATGAGATAGAGGTGCTTGTGTGCGCTTGCGTCTTGATCGTGTGTCATGGGTGTACCGTAAATATGCCTATGGTGCTCACTTTAACCCGCACTTGCGCACGTGTACAGAAAGGACTTGGAAAGCAGGCACTTTCTTACAAGGTCCTGACCAAATGAAATCATTGTTTAATTTTTTGGTAAATAATTAATGAAAGCATGGCAGAATAAAAGCGGATAGAGAAAAAAGGAGAGAGCAAATGAAACATATAAAATTCATAACACTTCTTATCACTGTTCCCTTTATCGTTACAACATTACCCGCCAGCACGCCATCTGCCACCACCACGCGCGCTCCTTCCACAAGCACCCACGCGCTTTCCTCAGAAGAGGTTGCAAAACTTCACGCGCTTCTGGGTGGGCCATCGGACATATCCCTCGAGGTCAAATTGAACTTTCTCAAAGATAAAATAGGAGGCAGCGAGCCAACCATTTTGGGACGCGTCGAGGGTTTAGCGAAAGAATTCGACGCACCATACGACGTGAGGCAAACTGTTCAAGCACTCAAAAAGGTCCTTGGGTTTCAGCCTCTTTTCTCAGACATTGCGCAAACCCTCGTTGAAGTCCGCTTGAGCGCCGCCACATCGCAAAGACTAACAAAACCCCAAAAACTTGCTGCGACACAGGCGAAGACAGTGCGTGATTTAATGCGCGCCCTAGGATAGCGTAAGCACAAGGAGGTTGCCCCTACCTGTTGCTCTCTTTAGTGCCGGTAAAGGATAAACTGAAAAAGCATAGGCTTGCCAACATCTACGTTGTTACGCACCGTGTACATAAATCCGTACCGTGAGGGTTTTTCAAAAGCTGTGCTGCGCACAACCTCCACATTTTCAAGTGCAAAGGGGTCCGCCGCCTCATAGGGCGCTATCAGGCTCGCAAAGGTCCGGCGCAAAACATCACTTTGGTTGCGATCAATGATGTACCAAGCGCACCCCACCTTATCAACGTAGTCCTGTTGCGCAGCAAAAAATGAGGCACCCGTGTGTTGATGACCTCTTTGCAAGAATGAGTAGGTATCATCGATCACTGGTGGGTGAGCGGCAGCTTTTTGGGCGTTCTTGAGACGATCAGCGCGCATAGAGATGCAAGTCTCCTCAAACCCATTGAAAAGCTTATCATATATTTCTTGACTGAAAACGCCTTGGGGCTTAGAAGGTAACCTCACCTCTTGAACGTCTACACTGGCAAGCAAACTCCCAGACCCCAAAAACACAAAGACCAAACGCTTCAATAGATTCATTTCACTACACACTTTCATGCCAATTTGGCATGAACTAAGCATGGGCAGCGCGCTCAGTCAAGACGGTCTGTGAACCGCGGCGCTGTAAGGATCACATGGTGAAGGGGTAAAGCATAACCTGAAAAAGCGCGCTTTTGCCAGTATCGTGATTGTTTCTGATGAGATAGCGCACACCGTAATAGGGGTAATCATGAACAGCTGTGCTGCGCACAACATCCACGCCTTCAATGACAAAAGCTGGCACGCCCTCACGCGGACTGAGCAAATTTTGATAAATGCGCTGCAACACGTTACTTTGGCTGCGTTCAATGACGTACCACAGCTCTCCCTTATCATCTTTGTAGGTTATGTCCTTTGCGTAGAAAGAGCCATTGCAAGGGGTTGCTTCATCGGGACGGGCTAGAAAGGAGGGAAGTAGACCAGAAACACCCGCGCCACTTAAGTGATCAAGACCAACGCCATTGTCTGCCTGACCAGAGCGTGCAAAAAACGAAAGATCTTCTTGAAAGATGGGCGCACGATTGGCAAAAACACACACTTCTTCCGGGGCACGGAACACATCGGTATGAATGTACTCACCTCCACAAAAAAGTGTGTCGTAAATTTTCTTCACAAAACCAGGAACGGTGAGGGCGCGCCGCATGACATCGGTTTCTTCCCCGTGTGTTGCTTCCTCAGGGGTGGTTGCCTGCACGCAGGTTGACACCAAAAGCCCACATATTGCATAGCTCAAATGTCTCATGGGGACACTCACATTATGTCAGTACGACATGTCATTGGACCATGATAGAGATGAAGGCGTCAAGGGGGCGCCAAAAGAGTGTCGGGTTGCGTGCCAAGGCTAGGCCATGGAAACGCGGCCCGCCTTGGTGAGTAAACACCTCATGGGGAGCCGCGTGACCAACGGCATTAGGACTTCATCAAGATCCGGCACGTTCAAAAGGGTAAAGCGTAAATTGGAAAAGCACGGGTTTTCCAACATCTTTATTATTTCTGATGGTGTAGAGCACGCCGTAGTGGGCGGGACTCTTGAAAGCCGTGCTACGTACAACCCTTACGCCTTCAAAAACAAAATCAGAAACGCCTTGGGGAGCACTCTGGAGGGTGCTAAAGACAGGTTGCAAAGTATCACTCTGGCTACGCTCGATGACATACCAAGAATTTCCTTTTTGATCTTTGTAGGTATGCTCCTTCGTGTAAAAGGAACCAACAGCTTCATTTTCTTGGTCTGGGCGCGCAAGAAAAGAAGGGATGCTGTCAAATGCTGGCGCGTCGATGTCACTGGGATTAAGAAACATGCCGTGACGCACGTCACCACCAAAAAAAAGCTTTTCATAAACTTTTGCTTTAAAGCCACTGGTGGTGGCAGCCGTCGATGAGCCTTCCATTTCTTCACCAGGCATGCTGGACATCGCACTTGTTGATGCCAAGATCCCACATATTACATAATTCCAAAGCCTCATAATAACCCTCATTTTTTGACAAAAGACACGTCTGTTTAC
Source organism: Candidatus Puniceispirillum sp. (assembly GCA_013822015.1). Lineage (GTDB taxonomy): Bacteria > Pseudomonadota > Alphaproteobacteria > Caedimonadales > UBA1908 > JACESU01. Next base: position 220,541 of record PNJU01000002.1, read on the forward strand.
TGTGAATCTTTATTGATGTCAAGGGGTTGTCCGCATAAGTGGTTCGTAGAGAGAATAAGTTCCCGTTGCCTTTAGGTCATGCCCGAATGTAACGCGCACTTCATACCCATAGGTCACCCTATCGCTGAGTGTCCTATGACAAATTGCACCAAGAAAAGTTGTGCGCACAGGGGTCTGCTCATCAATCACAAAAGACATTTTATGGTTTGCAATCACGTACCAGTTTCTCTCATCCTGAGGATGGCTCCACCAAGGATTTTCAACATCAACAGCGCATCCTCCCACAACCTCTTTTTTGATCAAAAAGGGCGGCAATCGGTCTTCTTCAAACTGCGGGGGCGGCACACGAGACTCAAAGACTTGTGCCGCCTGAGGATTCAAAGGAATATCTCCATCGATCAAAAGCCCCGCATGCATATGCCGGTCGTAAGCAACGACCTTTCTTTGTGAATTTATCTCCAACGGGTGCGTGTCGGTGCTTGCCAGCGTTGAGCCTGACCCAGAAATAGCCACCACAATCCAACCTAATAGATTCATTTTTTTCATTTTTATTTTCTCGTTCTTATTTTTAATGATGAACCTATCACGCAAAAGTTAACGTATCTTTCTCAAGCCCCACGCGGATTGTTGTACCTGCTTTGCCCTCAAGAATCAGCGTGGCAATGGGATTTTGCACGTAGCGCTGAATCACACGCTTAAGGGGACGGGCGCCATATGCCGGATCGTACCCTTGGCGGCCCAGCCACGCCTTTGCCTCGTCGGACACCTCAAGGGTGATTTGCTTGGCCTCCAGAAGCGCCCGCAGATGGGACAGCTGAATATCCACAATGCGTCCCATATCTTGGGCGCCCAAGCGGTTAAAGAGAAGTATCTCATCAATACGGTTGATGAACTCGGGACGGAAAGACGCGCGCACCAGTTCCATGACCTCGTCCTTATGCGCGCTTGCTTTCTCGCCCTCGGGAAGGGCCGCCAAAATCTGCCCCCCAATGTTGGAGGTCATGATGATGAGGGTATTGGTGAAGTTCACCGTATGCCCCTGCCCGTCCGTCAAGCGTCCATCGTCCAGCACCTGGAGAAGAACGTTAAAGACATCCGGGTGGGCTTTTTCGATTTCATCAAAGAGCACCACCTGATAGGGCCTGCGCCGCACGGCCTCCGTTAGCGCGCCGCCTTCTTCATAGCCCACATATCCGGGAGGGGCACCGATCAGGCGTGAAACGGTGTGCTTTTCCATATACTCAGACATATCCAGGCGCACCATGGCGTGGGGGTCGTTAAATAAGAAGGTCGCCAGCGCTTTGGTCAGCTCGGTCTTACCCACACCCGTGGGGCCCAAAAATAGGAAGGATCCCATGGGACGGTTGGGATCTTGAAGTCCCGCGCGCGCGCGCCTGACGGCCTGGGAGATGGCCTCCACCGCCTCGTTTTGCCCCACAACCTGGGCTTCTAGGTGAGATTCCATGGAAAGGAGCTTTTCGCGCTCGCCTTCCAGCATCTTATCCACGGGCACCCCAGTCCAGCGCGATACTATGGCCGCGACGTCTTGGTCCGTGACCTCTTCTTGAACCATACGGGCACTCGCCCCCTCTTGGCGGGCTTTTAGCTTGCCTTCAAGGTCCGGGATAATGCCGTAGAGCAGCTCCCCTGCCCTGGCCAAATTCCCCTCACGCTGGGCGATCTCAAGCTCACTTCTGGCTTGATCCAGCTGCTCTTTGAGCTTTTGCTCACCTTGGAGGGTCTCTTTTTCCGCCATCCAGGCCGTTGTCAGCTCCAGAGACTGGGCTTCCAACTCTTTCAGCTCCTCCTCGAGGCTCACCAAGCGTTTTTTGGCGTCCTGGTCCGTTTCTTTCTTAAGGGCCTCGCGCTCAATCTTGAGCTGAATAATGCGCCGGTCCAGCTCATCAATATCCTCGGGCTTTGAGTCCACCTCCATGCGCAGACGGCTGGCAGCTTCGTCCACCAGATCAATGGCTTTATCGGGCAAGAAGCGGTCCGTGATATAACGATCGGATAGGGTCGCCGCCGCCACAATGGCGCCGTCTGTGATGCGAATGCCGTGGTGAAGCTCATACTTTTCCTTAAGACCACGCAGGATCGAAATGGTATCCACGACCGTTGGCTCACTCACAAACACAGGCTGAAAGCGCCTGGCCAGAGCCGCGTCTTTCTCAATATACTTACGATACTCGTCCAGGGTTGTGGCGCCCACACAGTGGAGCTCGCCCCTAGCCAACGCGGGCTTAAGCATGTTGGAGGCGTCCATGGCACCGTCGGCTTTTCCCGCCCCCACAAGGGTATGCAATTCATCAATAAAAAGAATGACGTTTCCTGCGGCGTTCCCGATTTCTTGCAGGACGGCTTTGAGTCTTTCCTCAAACTCACCGCGGTACTTTGCCCCCGCAATCAGGGCACCCAGGTCGAGCGCCATGAGCTGCGTCCCGCGCAAAGACTCAGGCACATCCTCCTTGACGATACGCGCAGCAAGCCCCTCTAAGATGGCAGTTTTTCCCACACCGGGCTCACCGATGAGCACGGGATTGTTTTTGGTGCGCCTTGACAGGACCTGGATGGTGCGGCGAATTTCCTCGTCACGCCCAATGACCGGATCAAGCTTGCCAGCTCTGGCCAGGGCCGTGAGATCACGGGCGTATTTTTCAAGGGCAGCAAAGGTCTCCTCGGCTGTGGCGCTGTCGGCTTTGCGCCCTTTGCGCATTTGGTCAATGGCTTGATCCAGCTTTTGGCTGGTCACGCCAACCGCCGACAAGAGCGGTCCACAACTTGTGTGGGTAAGGGCCTGCAAAAGGCGCTCGAGCGTCACGAAGCGGTCCCCACCTTGGGTGGCGAGGTTTTCGGCGCGCTCAAGCATTTTGTTTGTTTCTTGATCCAGGTAAACTTGCCCGGCGCCAGCACCTTCAACCTTGGGCTGCTTTTCAAGGGATTTTTGCACGGCATTCAAAAGCGAAAACATGTCCGCTTCAAGGATGCGCAAAAGCCCCTGCACAGGTCCCTCGCTCTCTTCTAAAAGCGCCAGCAGCACATGCTCACACGTCAAACGCTGGTGTGCCCGGCGCGCAGCCAAGGTTTGGGCGTTTTGCAACACCTCTTTTGTTTTTTCTGAATAGCGAGATAAATCCATGGTAACCTTCCTTAAAAAGCGTTAGTTAAGGCGTGACTTATATATACCAAAATTGACGCACGGCGCCAAGCACCATAGGGAGAGACAACACCATGGACACCCAAGCGAAATCCTTGGAGCGGGGACTTTGGGTCACCTTCTTTATGATTTTTATCATGATCATACTAGGTGGCGTCACGCGCCTGACGGGTTCAGGTCTGTCCATTGTAGAGTGGAAGCCCATCACGGGCATCCTGCCCCCCTTAAGCGCCCAGGATTGGGACGCCCTTTTTGCCCAGTATCAAACGTCCCCCGAGTTTCAAAAAATTAACAGCGATATGACGCTTGAGGGCTTTAAGGGAATCTTCTGGCTTGAATATGTACACCGCTTGTGGGGCCGCCTTATTGGCCTCGTGTTTTTGTGGCCCCTTATTGTGTGCGCGCGCGACCATGAGCTTAGGCGCGAGTTCCTCGATAAGCTGCTTATTATTTTAGGGTTAGGCGGCGCCCAAGGCTTTGTTGGCTGGCTTATGGTCAAAAGTGGACTAACAAACGAGCCCCATGTGGACCACCTGCGCCTTGCCTTTCACTTTATGCTGGGCGTGGCCACGTTTGCTTTTGTGCTGTGGACGGCCCTTAGCGTCAAACTGCATAAAGGCGACATTGAAAAAGATTTAGTAAACCGCGATTTTCTATTGATCATTGGCGTGCTTGTGACGCTCACACTTTTTTACGGTGCCCTTGTGGCGGGCCTCAAAGCCGGCCTGATATATAACACCTTCCCCCTTATGGGAGAAACCTGGATTCCCTTAGAGTTCTTCAACCCTAACTTTAATCTTGGTTATTTCTTAAATGATCCCGGTGTTGTGCAGTTCACCCACCGGTGTTTGGCTATGCTGACCTGTGTATCAGCTCTCATTCTTTTGGGTCAGTCAAGCCAGTTCAGTACGATCTTGCGCCCCCTCGTCTTTGGCCTTTTCATGGCGATCCTTTTTCAGGCAGGCCTTGGGATCATGACGGTTCTCACCCATGTGTCCATCCCACTGGCCTCGCTCCACCAAACGGTGGCCATGATCGTTATAGCGATTTTGACATCGCTTCTTGCGCTGACTGAGCAAGAGCGCTAATACCTGGCAGCTCCTTTCCTTCTAGAAACTCAAGGAAGGCGCCTCCCGCCAGGGAGATATAACTGAAGAGATTGGCCGCGCCCGCCTGGGACAGGGCCGCAACGGTCTCACCACCACCACCAATGGAAAAGAGGCTCCCCATCTGGGTGAGCCTAGCTGCTTCGCGGGCCAGGGCGACGGTTCCTTTATGGAAGGGCGGGGTTTCAAAAACGCCAAGGGGCCCGTTCCAAACAAGGGTTGCGGACTTATCCAGGAAAGAGGAAAACGTCGCCACGGACAAAGGACCTATGTCGAACATTTTTTCCTCAGGCGCAATGTCCTCTAAGGCACATGTGCGCACATTTGTCCCTGCCGTATCCAGCGCCACAACGGCGTCTTGGGGCAAGACAATCTGGCATCCGCGTGCGCGGGCTTTTTCCATCACATCACGGGCGGTTCCCAGCATGGACATCTCAACAAGGGAGCCCCCCATCCCGAAACCTTGAGCGCGCAAGAACGTGTTGGCAATGCCTCCCCCCAACATCAAAATGTCCACTTTTTGAATGAGGTTTTCAAGAAGGGCAAGCTTGGTGGAGATTTTTGAGCCTGCTACCACGGCGCAAAGAGGGCGGGTAGGGGCGGCCAACGCCTTTGTAAGCGCATCGACCTCGCGCACCAGGCACGTCCCGCCAAAGGCTGGCAAAAGGTGAGCAATGGCCTCCACGGATGCGTGCGCCCGGTGGGATACGGAAAAAGCATCGTTCACGTAAAAGTCCCCAAGGGCCGCAAGCTCCCTGGCAAAGTCCATGTCATTGGCCTCTTCCCGAGGATCAAAGCGCGCATTCTCAAGAAGCAAAACCTCGCCCGAAAGCATGGCCCGCACTTGAGCGGCTGCGTCCTGGCCCGTTGTCTCACGGCAAAAGGCAACCTTTGTTCCTAAAAGCGTGCCCATGGGCTCCACAAGAAAAGACAATGATAGTGCGGGGTCACGTCCACTGGGGCGCCCAAAATGTGACATAAGAATCACCTTCGCCCCGCGCTGCATCAGATCTTTGAGGGTGGGGATTGTCGCCCGCAAGCGCGCGTCATCGAGAATCACATGATCTTTGACGGGAACGTTCAGATCCAGGCGCACAAGAACGCGCTTTCCTTTGACCTCTGTATCCTTGATGTTTTTCAGTGCCACGTTATGCATCTTTTCTGGACCCCTTGCCTCAAAGGCGTTAGTGTGAGTTCTGGTCGTCATCTTAGCATGTATCTTGTCCCGTGCCCACACTTGCCCTGTCATATGACGTTTGTTTTCAGGATCTTTACACGGCAAAAGGGATTGCACGCATCGACGCGCATTTCCTCGATTGGCTTGAAAAGCAGGCACCAAACGCCCACGAAACGCTCATCACGCTGAGAAAAAAACCCATTTCGGACAAGAGCCCCGCTTACAGCGATTTTCTTGTGACCTTAGCGCCCTACGCGGCGCGCTTTGCGCAGCATCTTTTTCAAGTTCCCCCGCTTCAAAATCCCCTTGAAGGATTGCAAAAGCTTGCGGACTTTCGAAGGCTCTTCGTGGGCAAGCGCGTCCTGCCCGGACTCAAGGACGGCACCATCTCGCCCCTTTTTGACGAAGCGCTTGACGCCATGGACGAGGTGGATTTTGCAACCAGGGCCTTGGGCGGAGATGATCCTGACTTCGTGGCACGCACCCTCGCTCACACGGCGTGGGCTGTGACACAAGACAAACCGCGCAAGCTTTTTACTGGCCCCCAGCCGACTGACTATGACCATCTTCTTGACGCGCACGAGACCCCTCGGGGCATTGTCGCATGCAAAACCCACCCGCGCATGGGGTTTGATCTGACCCACACACCCCTTGCCCCCCAAGACGCCTTTCTTGAGGCCAGAGCCTGTCTATATTGCCACAAAAGAGATAAGGACTCCTGCGCCAAGGGTCTGAGAAGCCCTGACGGCATTCCCCAAACAAATCCGCTGGGCGAGGCATTGACGGGCTGCCCCCTGGGGCAAAAAATTTCCCAGATGGCGTATCTCAAGGCCCAAGGCGAGCCTCTGGCGGCCCTCATTGTTGCCTGCCTTGACAATCCGCTTCTGGCGGCAACGGGGGACCGGATTTGCACGGATTGCTCCCGCGCGTGCATCTTTCAAAAGCAAACGCCCATCGATATCCCCGCCCTTGAAAGTGCCATCTTTGAGGAGGTCCTTCACAGCCCCTGGGGCTTTGAGATCTACAGCCTTTTCACCCGCTGGTCTCCCCTGTCCTTGACCCGCCCTGTGCCAGGCGACTCTACCGGTCACACGCTCCTTGTGGCGGGGATGGGGCCCAGCGGCATCACCATGAGTCACCATCTGATGAACGCAGGCCACACCGTCGTGGCGCTGGAGGGACTGGCGGTGGCCCCTGTGTCCCACGATCTTCTGACAACCCCCATTTATGACGTGAATGAGTCCCTCTACACACCCCTTTCCCAGAGGCAGGTCAGTGGTTTTGGAGGGGTGGCAGAATACGGCATCACCGTGCGCTGGGACAAAAACCGTCTGATGATCCTGCGCCTTTTGTTGGAGCGTCGTAAAGAATTCACTCTCCTTGGCAGCACCCGCCTTGGTAGTCAAATCACGCCCCAGCAAGCCCTGGGCATGGGCTTCTCCCACGTCGCCCTATGCTTAGGGGCCGGCGCCCCCCATGTGCCAGACAACGTCGACACGCTCCCGCGCGGCGTGCGCACGGCGTCGGACTTTCTCATGACCCTCCACACGGGCGGCGCCTACCTTGAGAATTCCTTCAGTACACTGACCCTGCGCCTACCTCTTTATGTCCTGGGCGGGGGGCTGACGGCTGTGGACACGGCGACGGAGGCCCTTGCTTACTATCCTCTTCAAGTGAAGCGCTTTGCCCGGCGCTACCGCCAGCTTGTGGAGGCCACAAGCAAGGAAGAAACAAATGCCCTTTGGACCACTCAAGAGCATGAAGAGGTCGCAACTTTTCTCGCGCACGCGCGCGCCCTTGAAGAGGAAGACGCCCTTGCCCAAAAAGAATCGCGCGCACCAAATTATCTGCCCCTCCTCACTGCTTGGGGTGGCGCACACATTCTTTATCGCAGCGCCCTCACCAAGGCCCCCGCTTACCGCAAAGGCGCCCATGAGCTTCAAATGGCACTGGAAGAAGGCATCGTCGTGCAGAACGAGACCCAGCTTCACAGCCTGATCACTGACGCCCAGAACCGCTTGACCGGCCTACGTGTGACGCGCAGTGGTGCCTTGGAGGATCTGCCGGCTGGCACCCTTCTCATTGCGTCGGGCACCCTGGAGAACGCGCAGCTCCCCCGCACCCAGGATCCCCGCATCTCTTTTCACGGAGATATGGACGACGCTTACCGGGGCAGCGTCGTGGGCGCCATGGCCAGCGCCACCCACGGTGCCCGCGCCATCTGTGAAACCCTTTCCCACCAGACCCCGGCACCCACAGGCGCGCAGGATCTCGCAAAAGCTCTTAGGAAAGATACCCAGGCTTACGTGGAAAGCCTCATACAGCTCACCCCCACCACCTGGGAAATTATCCTTTTTACGCCGGCAGCCGCGCGCGCCTTCCAGCCTGGCCAATTTTTCCGCCTCCAGTGTGCCACAGGGCCCTTTAAGACCGAGCCGCTTGCCCTCACTGGCGCCCATGTGGACGTAGACAAAGGACTCCTGTCCCTCATTATTCTTGATAGCGGCGCCAGCAGTTATCTCACAGGTTTTCTTAAGAAAGGTGATCCTGTCAGTCTCATGGGGCCCACGGGCGCGCCTACGCCCCTTCCCCATGGCAAAAAAGTGCTCCTCATTGGGGGTGGCCTTGGGAACGCGGTCCTGTTCTCCATTGGCAGGGCGCTAACGTCGCGAGGGTGCCACGTGCTTTATGTGGCTGGTTATCGCAGCGCTGAACATATTTTCAAAAAAGAAGATGTAGAGGCGAGCTCTACCCAGGTGATCTGGGCCTGCGAAGAAGGCGCTGCCCCTGCCCCAGGACGTCCGGGTGACGTGGCAGTAACTGGTACAGTCATTGACGCGCTGGGGGCTTACACACGGGCACCTCATGCAAGCTGCTTGAACGGCGCACCTGATTTTGTCCTGACCATTGGATCCGCAGGCATGATGGAGGCGGTTGCACACGCCATGGGGGATCCTTTCTTCAATAAAGCACGCACATTGGCGAGCCTCAACAGCCCCATGCAGTGTATGATGAAGGGCATTTGTGGCGCGTGTTTGCAACCAGGGCGTGACGCGCGCACAAAAAAGAGGTATATGTTTTTTTCTTGTACCTGCCAAGATCAGCCGTTACAAGAAATTGACTTCGTGTCTCTCAAGGCACGACTTACGCAAAACATATTAGAAGAGAAATTAAACAGCGCGTGGGTACGCAAGGTTCCGCCCCCCGCCTAAGGAGTATAACATGTTCTCAGAGCTTATGGATTTCTTGAAAGAATCCTTGTCATTGTTTGTAACAGTGCCCGCCATCATCGTGGCAGGCCTTTACTTCACAGTGACGCTCAAGGGTATTCAGTTCACCCATGTCAAAAAAGCCCTCACCCTTATCACCCCTGAGAAAAAAGAAGGCGGTATTTCTTCCTTTGGCGCTGTTGCGGCTGTGCTTGGCGGAAATCTGGGAACAGGAAACGTGGCCGGTGTTGCGGTTGCGCTCACCATGGGTGGACCGGGCGCCCTCTTTTGGATGTGGGTAATGGCGTTTTTAACGGCCTCCATCAAGTACGCGGAGTGCTATTTGGGTGTCACATACCGAACCCAAAACGCACAAAAAGAATATGTGGGTGGTCCCATGTATTATCTGCGCCACGCTAATTTCCCGCTCCTTGCCAAGGGCTTTGCCCTTTTTACGGTTTTTGCGGCACTCACTGGTGGAACCCTTGTACAGGTCAACTCCCTTTCCCTTCCCCTTGAGCAAGCCGGCTACAACCCGCTTTATATGGGTGTCTTCATGGCTGTCCTGGTGGCCATTACGGTTCTTGGGGGCATGAAGCGCTTTGTACTTGTGGTCTCCGCCGTCGTGCCCCTCATGGCTGTGGGATATATCGGTGCGTGCCTTTATGTGATTGGGGCGCACTTTCACCAGCTCCCCGACGCTTTTTCTCTCATTTTCCGCTCGGCCATGGGTATTGAGCCCGCCATTGGCGGATTTGCTGGGTGTGCGGCTTTTCAAGCCATGCGCACAGGCTTTGACCGCGCCCTCTTTGCAACGGAATCAGGTCTTGGTCTTGCCTCCATCATGCACGCCCCCGTCACCAGCCCATCGGAGAGATACCCCAACAACGTGGCCCAAGGTATCATCAGTATCTTCTCGCCATTTATCGTTGTCATTGTGACTTCTCTCACGGGCCTTGTGCTCCTTGTGACAAACGTCTGGCAAGATCCATCCCTTATTAGCACCAATCAGTGCACCCAAGCGTTCTGCGTGGGCTTTAATTGGGAAGGGGCTGGGTACATCGTGCTCATCTCCCTCTTCTTCTTTGCCTTCACAACAACCCTAGCATGGGCCTTTTGTGCGGACCGGGCGGTGGAATTTCTTTTTGGTTCAAAGGGCGTGCGCCCCTTCCAGTGGCTCCTTATCATGGTCGTGCCTTTGGGCGCGGTGCTCAGCGTTAGCTTCGTGTGGTGGCTCATGGATATTTGCCTGAACATCATGCTGTTCCTCAATCTCATTGGGCTTTTTGTCATGCGCAAGGAAATCCTTGAGAACGCGAAAAAGTATCTTTGGAAGAAGGCATAGGAAGGACGCGCTCAGTCGCGGCTTAAAATAAAAGGCCCATGTGTTGCATGGGCCTTTTTTGAAATGCAAAAAAAGCAAAAAGAATCAAAACGGTTTTTTGATTCCAGAGCTTTTAATATGTAAGGAGAATAAGAGTGGTGCGGTCGAGAAGACTCGAACTTCCACGGACTAAAGTCCACAGCGACCTCAACGCTGCGCGTCTACCAATTCCGCCACGACCGCACTCGGTATGTCCTCTTATTTGGCGAAAAAGAGACCGTAATGCAAGCAAAAAATGAGAAAACCGTGAAAAATATTTTTTCCTCCCCTATGAAGCGACAAGACGGCACCCTCCCCCTTTGGCGCATTGACGAGGCTCCTGTGCCGTATGCAGACGCCATTGCAACAATGGAAGAGTACGCCCACACACTGATCCAGGAAGGCGCTCCAGAGCGCGTCTGGATGCTCTCCCACCCCCACGTCTATACCCTGGGCACAAGCGCCCACGCTTCCCATATCCTGCGCGCCGACGTGCCGGCCGTGGCCACAGGACGCGGCGGTCAGGTGACCTATCACGGACCGGGCCAGCTTATTCTTTACCCTATCCTTGACCTGCGGGCGCGCACAAAGGACCTGCGCGCCTATGTGTGGGCCTTAGAGGAATGGCTCATCCTGACCCTAGACGCCTTTGGCATCGACGCCCAGCGCCGCGAGGGCCGCGTGGGGCTCTGGGTCACGCACATGGGGCAAGAGAAAAAAATTGCCGCCATTGGGGTGCGTGTACGTGGCTGGGTGGCCTTCCACGGCGCCGCCCTCAATATCGACCCAGATCTTTCCTATTTCCAAGGTATTGTGCCCTGTGGCCTCTCCCAGTTCGGCGTGACATCCATGACTGAAATTCTCGGAAGTATTAACGAAAATCAGATAAGCGATACACTGCGAAATAAATTTGACACTATTTTTTAACTTTTTATAAGTTTTTTCGAATTAATCTATCATCCTTATCACTTCAAAATAGAGAGGCACACCATGCGCAAAGTGTATTTGCTTGCCCTCAGTCTATGCTTTCCTCTTGGAGCCTCTGGTCATGAAGAGGAGCCCGTTGCATCCCTTCATGTTCCCCATCGTCTGGTTGTTAAATGGCTTGAGCCCTACGAGGGGCCCGAGCGTGTTATAGAGCTTATTCTTAACAGGCGGGAGAGACATTTCACGGTGGCTGTGACGCATGCACCGGTCGACGCTGCCAAATCCTATGATGACATACCTGCAACAGGGGCGCTGTGTCTGTTTACCATTAACCAGCCGTCTCCCATTCAGCATCTTGGCGTTTTGTCCTACAAAGACCCCCGCACCGGGCATACCCTCTTTCTCACGCCGCTCTAAGCAAAACCAGGTTATCAGACATGCAGCTTCTACACGCACCACATGGAAATGGCGCCTTGCGCGTGCGAAGCGTCTTTTAGGAAGTATTCACGCCTGGGGCAAGCCACCTGCTCTTTTCTATTTATTAAATGCAACCATACCTGGAGTTATGCCAAAAGATGAGCCCTTCTTGCGCTTTCGACTTGAAAAATTAACTCACTTAGAGGATAATCCCACTTCACTTTCTAGCAAAGAAATAGGACTTCACCCATGAAAGATATTCGCAACGTGGCCATTATCGCCCACGTGGACCACGGTAAAACCACGATGGTCGACGTTATGTTCCAACAAAGTGGTGCGTGGCGCGCCAACCAGGCCGTTGTGAAGCGCGCCATGGACTCCAACGAGTTGGAGCGCGAGCGCGGTATTACCATTTTGGCCAAGTGTACCTCCATTGAGTGGGAAGGCCACCGCATCAACATCGTTGACACCCCAGGACACGCGGACTTTGGTGGTGAGGTTGAGCGTATCCTGAGCATGGTGGACGGCGTAATCCTTTTGGTGGACGCCGCCGAAGGCCCCATGCCCCAGACGAAGTTCGTCCTCATGAAAGCCTTGGCCCTTGGCCTTTGCCCCATCCTTGTGATCAACAAGGCTGATCGTCCTGACGCACGCCCCCATGAGGTGGTGAACGAGGTCTTTGATCTCTTCTTGTCCCTGGACGCCAACGAGAAGCAGCTTGAGTTCCCCATCCTTTACGCATCGGCCAAAGAAGGCTGGTGTGTGCGTGATTTGGCCGACACAAAGCGCGAGACCATCAACCCACTTTTCGAGACAGTCCTCAAGCATGTTCCGACCCCCAACGTGGACAAAACTGCGCCCTTTAAGATGCTTGTGACCATGCTGGACGTGGATCCATACTTGGGACGTATTTTGACGGGTCGCATTGAAAGCGGTGTGGCAAAGACCATGATGGCTGTGCGCGCCCTCGCCCACGATGGAACCCTCATTGAGGACGCCAAACTCACCAAGGTCTTTGCTTACCGCGGACTCAAGCGTGAGCCCATTGAGAGCGCCCAGGCCGGTGACATCATCGCCGTTGCTGGCTTTGAAAAGGCAACGGTTTCCCACACCATTGGCACACCTGACATTGACTCCCCCCTCAAAGCTCAGCCCATTGATCCACCTACCCTCTCCATGACCTTCTCCATTAACGACTCGCCCTTAGCAGGCAAAGAAGGCAAAAGCGTGACATCACGCCTTCTGCAAGAGCGCCTCATGCGTGAAGCGGAGAGCAACATTGCCATTCAAGTGCGCATCAGCGAAGAAAAGGACGCCTTTGAGGTTTCCGGGCGTGGCGAACTTCAACTCGGCGTGCTCATTGAAACCATGCGCCGTGAGGGCTTTGAAATGTCCGTCAGCCGCCCCAGGGTGGTGTTTAAGCGAGATGAAGTAACAAATGAGCGCCTCGAGCCCTTTGAGGACCTACAAATCGACGTGGATGAAGAGTTCTCCGGCGTTGTCATGGAGAAGATGGGCCTGCGCAAGGGTGAGCTGACGGATATGCGCCCCTCAGGAGGCGGCAAAATTCGCCTTACTTTCCTCGTACCTTCACGCTCCCTCATTGGCTACATCGGTGAGCTCCTCACGGATACCCGTGGGACCGCCATCATGAGCCGCCTTTTCCACGGATATGGTCCGTATAAGGGGGCCCTGGAGGGACGTCGCAACGGTGTTCTTATCTCCAATGCAACGGGTAAGGCCGTCGGGTACGCCCTCTTCAACCTTGAGGACCGCGGCGTGTTCTTTATTGAGCCCGGAGAGGATGTCTATGAGGGCATGATCATTGGTGAAAATAACAGAAACAATGACTTGGAAGTGAATCCACTAAAGGCGAAGCAGCTCAGCAACGTGCGCGCGTCCGGTAAGGACGACGCCATTCGCTTGTCGCCTCCTCGCCGTCTGCGTTTGGAGGAAGCCTTGTCCTACATCCAGGACGACGAGCTTGTGGAGGTCACACCTTCGTCGCTTCGTCTGCGCAAGCGTCTTCTGCTTCCCCATGAGCGCAAGCGCGCCTCACGCCAAGGCGACGACTCTTAAAACCTAAAAGCACGGGGCTGCCAACCGGGGCAGTCCCGTGCTATTTTCCGTCTTTACCAGTTTCACACACCTTCCCATTTTCGCCATCACTGCAAAGGGGCCCATCACCGTTCAAGAATGGATGGCGCTGACCCACGTGCCAAGGGGTTGGCGCAACGGGTGCCTTCTCCTCACGCTGGGGAGGTAGCGCCTTGGCTCTCTCTGATTCTTCCTGAGCAGGCGCGGCCCTAAAATACGCATCCTCCGCCGCCCCTTCACTCCAAGGTTTTGGGTCCGTATCGCCGCCTCCAGCTGCAAAGGAAACAGAGAAATGAAGAAAAAACACAGAAAGAAATAAATATTTACCCATATAATTACCCCATTTTTCTTTTATTTTATCATACAAACATTAATTTTTTATTTAAGGCAAAAAATCCCCTTGGAAGATAATTCCTCCAAGGGGTGACATAGGTCAGGTAAAAAGGGGTTTTAGTTTGGAATTCTATCAAATTTCTTTTGAGCTAGGACAATTTGCCCTCTGTTCCCTGTTTTTTTTGTTGCGTCAAGTATCAACGCCGCCACCTGTTTCTCCTTAGAAGACGCGCCTGAATCAAGAATGATTTGAATCATCGTTTGTCGCTGCGCAATCTGCGCCCGTACTTGCGCACGGCGTCCAGCGTCCTGTTCTTGCAAGACAGTCTCTTGAAGGACTCTGACCTCAGCCTGCAGCCACCCAAGAGGCGTTGTCAGAGAGCTCCTCTCCACGCAAAGCGCCTCGGCCATCTGGTCAAGTTGTTCGTTAAGGCTGCGCACCCTGGCAGCGCCGTAAGATCCTGCACTAGCAAGCTCAATAAGCACCTGCGCGCCTGAAGACTCACCGACAGTCGGCGTGCGTGGCGCAGTCACTGCCACTGGTGCTGAAGAGATACTGACTCCTGATTGCTCCTCCAAAGAAAGTGGACTCACCAACTCTTGCATCACCTCAGCGCTAGCTGCTCCCAAACCTTGATTTTGCGTCGGAACAACCTCTTGAACAAGCGTCAGTGACGTGCGCACAGGCGCACTTGAAGCCAGAGACACTGCTGGCGCTTCGTCGACGAGCGCAGTTACAAATTCAAGTGTCGGGCAGTTGGAGGCGCCCATGCGACTTTCGTGCTCTGCGTCGCTTGGGTTGTAAGGGGTCTCTCTAACAGCGGGTGAGACCTCTTCAGCCGGCGTAGGCACAACAACCTGAGGGACACGCGCGCCTTCGATCTCTTGCAAACGCGCCTCAATAAGCGAGATTTCGTCGCGTGCATCTGGTGTTAAACCTGCCAGTCGCGCGCGCAGCAAATGCTCCTCACCTTGGGCAGAAAGGACGGCGCGCATGCGCAAATCACCGCGCTCTTCCTCAAGACGAGCGATCTCAGCGTGAAATGCATCTATGGCCCCTCGTGAAGCGGCAATGTCCTGCTCCACCTGAGACAGCGTGCGCGGCGCTGGATCCGAGGAAGAAGAGGCGATCATGGTCAGTGGATAAAGGTCCGCACGTTGACGGACAAGGTCACCGGCGCGCGCGGCGTCGCCTGTCCTCGTGGCGAGTACGAGCGCCGCATCAATGCGCCCAAGACTGGCTAAACGTGCCTCAAAAAGTCCTGCAAGCGCAGCGTCTCCGGCTGCGTTGGCTTCATCACGGGCCAGACGGATCCGCTCGTCCACAGTGGCACTTTCTTGCTGTTGACGCAATCTCAATGTCGTACGCTCACCTTGAAGCCTTGCAAGATGTTCCTGCTCTTGGGCAAGGTTTCCACGCGCCCCTTCCAGAGATGCGAGAACGGTTTCCATGGTGCGCGCGGCCGGAGCTGTAGGGGTGGAGAACTCTGTTTCCAGTTCTGGCGAAAGTGCGGGCGTGAGAGCGCCTGGTGTGACACTTGAAACTGGCTGCTCTGCCATTATAGACGCCCACGTCAAAACCGCGCGCAGACCACGCGCAAAGGGCTCGCTGGGCGTGTCAGAGCCAAACAGAGAAAGAGGCGAGATGCCAAGCATTGTCGCGGGGTCAAGGCTTCCATCCGCTCCCACCCCAATGCGCGCATTGTGCGCACCACTCAAAAAGACGGCGTACGCACGGTTTAAGCTACGTGTTTCCTGCGCTCCATTACGAAGCATATGAAGGACATCAATGGCTGAAACACGTGATTGCCCTCGTAAAACGCCACGCAAAGGACTATTGCGGGGCTCATCTGCTGACGGTGCATCTGACTGGCCCGCCATACGGGACGCCCAAGAGAAAAGACCATACACACCCCGTGCAAATGGCTCAGTTTCAGTGTTACCACCAAACAGAGTCATTGCTGCGGGGATGCCGTGCATAGTCGTAGGGTCAAGGGTTCCATCTTCCAAAAATACCACATTCCTATCGTGGGCAGCGCTCAAAAAGACACGGTAAGCGGGGTTCATGTGGCGTGTTTCCGGTGCTCCTGATTGAAGAAGGTTCAAGATTTCAACAGCCGATCTATCCTCAGGCACAGATACCTGTGCTGGGCTTGTCCAAGAGCCAAAGACGCCCCCTAAGGCTTCAGACGAGAGTGATGGCCATGGGGTATCAGTTGAGGAGCCATGGGCCGACACACTCACAAGGGCTGTCGCCAAAAGCATTGTTTTAAAAAGGTTATTGTGCATTATTTCTCTCTCCAAGTGTTATAAACAGCAACTTAACGTCGACACCATTATAAGGCGCGCCATAAGCTGGCCTGACATATAGGAAGAAAAAAACACCCTGTCAACGAAACGGGAAAAATAAATTTTTAGGTACTGCGCGTACGAAGGAAAACCTTTACGTGCTCTGCTTGCACGCAGCATAAGCGCCCTGAACAGACCTGAACAGGGCGCTTATGTGTCAGTGGAATTAGTTTGCTAGAGCGTGGGACATAAACGTGATGAGGTAGTTTTTGTATGCCTCGTCAATCTTAACAGGGGTGTGTCTGTCCTCTATCATATCCTGCCAGTGGTGCCACGCATCAACCACCGCGTCCCGGGCTTCGGCCAGCACTGGTGGCGTAGGACGCCTTCTAACAAATGCTGAAGCCTCACCGCTGGATTGCGCGCTGTCGGCGGCACTAGGCGTTGAGACCGCTGGTGCCCTGGTTGTCACCATAAGCGCTTCACATTGAGAGCGAAGTGTCGCAAGGCTTGCCAGCGCATGATCTCGCTCAACCGTCCTCGCGGAGAGCGCATTTAGGGCGTCGTCTCGCTCAGCTGTGCGTGAGAAAAGCGCGCTTTGGGCATCGTCTCCCTCGGCTGTGCGTGATGAAAGAACAGGCGTAAGGGAATGTGATCCTTCCACCGCCAGGGGCAAATCAGAAGAAGAGCTCGGCGACACAGCAGACGAAGGGATCGCCAGATCCTCTGTTTCATGCTCAGGCGAGGACGATGTTGTGGCGGACAGAGGTGAGATAACGGGAGCAGGTTGTTCTGCTACAAATGAGGCACCCCATCTCAGGACGGCTAAGAGGCCATGGGCAAAGTGTTCATTGGGCGCGTCAAAACCAAAAAGGGAGATGGGTACAAGACCTGATAGGCCCATGGGGTCAATATTACCATCGGCCGCAACTCCAATTCTTGCACCATGGGCGGCGCCAAGAAAGACAGCGTATGCACGGTTCAAGTTCCTTGTTTCATCTGATCCGTCACGCAGTAGGTTAAGGGTTTCGATGGCAGATCTTTGTGGGGAGGCACTCCTAAAACCTTGAAACCCAGATGTGTTGCCTTCGTTTTGTGAATCGGCTCCTTCTAAAGATGCCATACGAGCCGCCCACGAAAAGAGCCCGAGCATACCACGGGCAAAGACCTCACTCGGATTGGTTGAACCAAACAGGCTTTGAACGGCAGGAAGACCACGTGTCGTTACGGGATCAAGGGTGCCGTTTTCTAAAAAGGAGATCTGACGCCGGTGCGCGGCACTCAAAAAGGCCGCATAGCCCGTATTGAAGACGCGTGTTTGTGGGTCACCTGACTCCAACAGATTGAGCGTCTCGATGGCGGAACGCTCTTGACTGGCTGTGGTAACAGCTGGAGACGTGTGATAGCCTTGCATAGCTTCGGACGGGATATCCGGAAGGGGTGAAGCGTTAACGCCCACACTTACCAGGGCTGTCGCCAAAGACATTGTTTTAAAAAGGTTATTGTGCATTATTTTTCTCTCCAAGTGTTATAAACAACAGCTTAACGTCGACACCTTTAAAGGGCGCGCCATAAGCTGGCCTGACATATAGGAAGAAAAAAACACCCTGTCAACAAAAGTGGAAAAATATATTTAAAGTGGAAACAAGGCCCAAAGATTGGGCCATCGATGGGGAAAAGGCCGCCCACTGTCAGCCTATAACGAGAACAATTTCATTTCGTGCGCAGGAAACGATGCAAGCGACGCGTGTCGCAATCGAAATTACAAGGGAGCTATAAAACAAAACCCCCTTGCGTTTTGCGCGCAAGGGGGCTGCATCATAGCTAAGATTAAAAGCTATTATGACGCAATGCTGTCAAAGGCAGCCTTTGCTGTGAGCACTGCACGCCTTGGCGCACCACTGCTAACAAGTGCTTGCCAATTGCGATACGCATCTTGCTTTTCTGGACTTGCGGCCAGCAACTCAGAGGGAAGCGCAATAGCAGGTGCAGAAGAGCTGCTGGATGACGCTGACGCTGTGGTTGTTGTGCGTGTCGTCGTTGTCACAACCGGGCGAGCCAACGTTGCCAAAAGGTTAGGCAGATCTGCGGCTAACTCTGTGCTTGAAGCATAATCAGCGTGACCAGCTGCGTTCCTTAAAACGTTTACAGCATCAAGAATCAAACGAACTTCGTCAGATTGCTTAACGTGAGCTGCTTGTAGTCTACCAAGTTGCCTTGCAGCATCATCACGCTCAGCTGTCATGTCATCAAGAGCTCGTTGTGTTGGACGTGCATCACGCTCAGCTGTCATGTCATCAAGAGCTTGTTGTGTTGGACGTGCATCACGCTCAGCTGTCATGTCATCAAGAGCTTGTTGTGTTGGACGTGCATCACGCTCAGCTGTCATGTCATCAAGAGCTCGTTGTGTTGGACGTGCATCACGCTCAGCTGTCATGTCATCAAGAGCTTGTTGTGTTGGACGTGCGAGCAACAGTTGGTAAGCAGCTGATGTTGGATCAATGCGCGCATCACGCTCAGCTGTCATGTCATCAAGAGCTTCTTGTGTTGGACGTGCGGCAAGTTCCGCTGTCAAAGATGTAATCCTATCCTCTGCACGGACATTCTCCACGAACAGACCCAGAACAACCTTGTTGATTTCGTCGGTCATGTCAACATCTGGCTCGGTAGCTTTCACATTTGGAACCAAGTGCCCTGCCACGTTAAGAGAAAGAACCGTCTTGGCCACTGGAGGAGCAAGGGGATCTGCGTTATCAAACACATTAACTACGCCTGCGCCGCCGGTGCGATCAACTGTCACTTCCAGAGGAGCTTGAACCTTCCTCAACAAAGCTGCGTATGCGTCTTGTACACCATCTGTATATTCCTCAGCACCTGTAATGTCTGTGAGGATTTGCTGTGCAGCGCCTGGGTCTAGCGCATAAGCTGTTTTAGTTCCATTCCAAAGGTCTGCCAAATCTTGATCGTGTGCAGTTGCGAAAAGATTGCCGCTGACAAGGGCTGTGGCCACGAGGACGGCCTTCATAAATTTATTTTGCATTCAAAATTCTCCTTCATTGCAAAATCGCAGGTCTGTTGGAATATCCCATTCATCACTGCTTAGCTTGTCATATAGGATCTCAAACGCCAATCTGTCAACATATATTTTTAAGAAGAGACCATAAACGTATTAAACACATAACGTTTCTTTGTGTTTTGTTTATTGTGTCTGCCTCATTGGACAAAAATATTTCATTTTCAAAAATGAACAGTATGACGATCCGTCCCAGCGGGATGTTTGATCCCCGGTGACTCAGCGGGCCCGTGCCGCGGTAAAAGCACATACACAATCGCTTACAAAGAGCATCTGACAGTGGAGCATCAAAAGAAAGAGTTAGACCTAGTACAGGCAAGCGACCAGGTTGTGGGGGGATACATCTTCTGCGCTGGGCGCCGACTTGTGCAGCCCGCACTCGCGCACCAAGCAGCAAGCGTATGGCGTAGTGAGCGCTGGAATGGATACCTGGAGAGCGGCCAGTGCGTTTCTCCAGGCGATCCTACTTGTGATGGGCCTGCCCGAAGCTAGTTGCGCTCTGCTTCAAGTGCCAGAAAGCGTGCGTGATTGGTTTTAGCGACCTCTTCTCTTTCAGAAAGCTGCTGGCGTACCAGGATGAGTTCGGCCTGTAGGGCTGCCAATTCTAAAGGCGTAATATTGGCCCGCGCATCTCGCTGTGCAACAACTGTGTCACGTTCGTCTGTCAAGGCAACAATCTGAGCAACAAGGGTATTGATAGTTTCATTCCCATGAACATTGTCCATAAACAAACCCAACACGGCCTTGTTCATTTCGTCGGTCATGTCATCATTTATCGTGGGATTTTACTAATTTGGAACCAAGTGCTGTTCCACCGCAAGAGACAGAAGGATCGTGAGCGGATACCAGTCAGTGTCTTGAGTTGCAACAGCCACGCCCGCGCCCAACGAGCGATCAACTGTCACAGGAAAGCCGTGAACGCGTGTCAACAAAGCGGCGTATGCGTCTTGTACACCATCTGTATATTCCTCAGCACTTGTAATGTCTGTGAGGATTTGCTTTGCAGCGCCTGGGGCTAGCTCATAAGCTGTTTTAGCTCCGCCCCAAAGCTCTGCGAAGTCTTGTTCGTGCGTGCTGGCGAAAAGGTTTCCGCTAACAAGGGCTGTCGCCACGAGAACGGCCCTCATAAACTTACATTGCATCTTTTGTTTCTCCGACGTTGTAAAAATCTAGAGGCCGGGCGTGCCTGCCCAGACCGTGGGTCTTTAGCACACAGGCACATGTTCACTGTCAAATTAAGAATTAACATGAAAATATACACGAGGTTTTACAGGATATATTATATAAGAACAACATGATCTCTATCATCATTTTTTCCATCTGTCTGGCAAACGCTTACACTTGGGTAGAGCTTTTATCATAGGTGACAGGGGGCGCGGGTGCGGCTATAAAGGCTTCATGGGAAACGAATGAGAAGATTGCCCCCGTGGAGCGACAAAAGAAAGAGTTAGGCCTTGTGCAGGCAAGTGCCCTGGTGGTGGGCAACATGGTGGGGGCCGGCGTCTTTTTACTGCCCACAACCATTGCCGTCTTTGGGTCAGTTGGCCTTTTGGGGTGGGGTCTGACGACCCTGGGCGCCATTTTCCTAAGCCTTGTTTTTGCCCGCCTTTCAAAGAGATACCCTCAAACGGGCGGGCCCTATGTTTACGCCAGGGCCGCCTTTGGGGATTTTGTGGGATTCCAGGTGGGATGGAGTTATTGGATCTCTATCTGGGTCAGCAATAGCGCGGTCACCATTGCGCTAGTCAGCTTCCTGTCCGCCCTTTTTCCCGTTCTTGATAGCCACCCCCTTTATAGCCTGGGCACCGCCCTCTTTTTCGTGTGGGGGTTGACGTTTGTGAACTGTGTGAGCCTGCGCACCGTGGGCGATATCCAGGTCCTGACAACGCTTTTAAAGATCCTGCCCCTCATTGCGCTGTGCATCGTTGGCTTTTTGGAGGTTGAGGCGGCGAACTTTACGCCCTTCCTGCGTGAGAACACAACCTTTCTTCAAGGGCTTTCCGGCGCGGCGGCCCTCACGCTTTTCTCCTTCATGGGCCTTGAGTCCGCAACGGTCCCGGCCGAGCGCATCAAGGACCCCGAGCGCACCATCCCCTTGGCCACCATCCTTGGCACGTGTTTGACCGCCATCCTTTACATTGGATCAGCCGCAGCCGTCATCGGCATTTTGGGTGTGGAGGCAACGGCAGCGGACCCGGCCGCCTTTGCCACCGCCAGTGGAAAGGCCCTGGGGCCCTGGGCCCTGCCCCTGGTGGCCATCACCGCCGCCATTTCTTCCTTCGGGGGCCTCAATGGCTGGATTCTCCTCCAAGGGCAAATCGCCATGGCAACGGCCAATGACGGCCTTTTCCCTCAGTTCTTTGCAAAGATGTCTTCAAAGGGTCTTCCCGTTGTGGGGCTTCTGATCTCCGCCACCTTTGTGTCCGTGCTTTTATACCTGAACTATGAGACGGGCCTTGCTCAGCAACTGCGTTTTTTGGTGACCCTCACCACCTTTGCGGTGCTCCTACCTTACCTCTATGCCAGCGCGGCGGAGCTGTATTTTCATCTGAAAGAGCGCCACTGTACGCCTGAAAAGTATCCCGTGCGCCACCTTGTTGTCACGGTGCTGGCCCTCACCTACGCTTTTACAACCTTTGGGGGCGCGGGCGAGGAAATTGTGTACTTCGGGACATTCCTGATTTTTAGCGGCATTCCCGTTTACGTTTGGATGAAAACCCGTCCGTCTACGTGCGATGAGAAATAACGCGTTAAAATACCTTCGTAAAGACGCGCGAGGGTCTCAAGATCACCCACGGCCACACGCTCATTGATCTGGTGCATGGTGTGTTCAAAAAGTCCCAACTCCAAGACTGGGCACATGTGGCGAATGAAGCGCGCGTCTGAAGTTGCGCCACGTGTGGTCAGGTGCGGGGTTACATCCAAACACTCCTTAGTTGCTGCCACAACCATGTCGGTCAGAGGCCCCGGCTCCATGGCTTCGGCCACGCCGCTCAGTTGCAAATCAAGGGTATGTTGGCCACCAAGACGCGCACATGTTTGGCGCAGCCACTCTTCCAGGGACGTGTGGGACTGCTGATCACTGAAGCGAATATTAAAGCGCGCCGACGCGCTGCCAGGAATCAGGTTTACCGTGGGATTGCCCACATCAACGCTGGTGATCTCGAGACGCGTCGGTTCAAACAAGGCGCTGGCCTTCTCCTGCGGTCCTTGGGAGAGTGCAAGAAGCGTATCAAGAAGTCTTGGCACAGGATTGTCCGCTTTGCTGGGAAACGCCACGTGCCCCTGCGTCCCAAAGACTTGCAGGACGCCATTGAGGCTGCCGCGCCGGCCGATCTTGACGTGGTCCCCCAGATGCGTGCAAGAGGTCGGCTCACCCACAAGGCAAAAGTCCGGCTTCTCCCCGCGCGCCTCAAGCCAGGCAATGATCTTGGGCGTTCCGTTGATGCCGGTTGCCTCTTCGTCGCCCGTAATCATAAAACTAATCGCAACGTGATCGGGATTGGCACTTTGGACAAAGCGGGCAAAAGCGCTTACGAAGGACGCGATAGCGCCCTTCATGTCCACGGCGCCCCTGCCCCACACACATCCGTCCTCAAGGGCGCCAGAAAAGGGAGGATAGAGCCAGCGGCGCATGTCACCGGCTGGCACAACATCCGTGTGTCCCGCAAAACAAAAATGGGGACTGCCCCGCCCCCATTTTGCAAAGAGATTATGTGTGATAGGTCCGCCGTCCCCTTCAAACACAAGAGGGAAAACCTCGCATCCAAGGCCTGAGAGCACTTCTTGTAAAAGCAAAAGCGCCCCCCCCTCATGGGGAGTGACGCTTTCACATGTGATCAGCTGCCTTGTCAGGTGAACAAGGCCCTCACTTGTTAAAAGAGAGGAGGCCTCAAATTTTTCCATGGCACTGCTTGTACCTTCTGCCGGACCCGCAAGGACACAGAGCATTTCGGCTGGCGGGTGGCGCAATGGGCCCGCCCACACTCACATGAAAGTGCTCCTTAGGTTCAGACGCTGGCTTTTGACTCAGCACATTTTCTGACTCTGGTGCACCCAGAGCCTGGGTCTCATCAGCACCTTGTAGTGTGAGTGCGCTCTCTTCAAAGGCGACATCTTCATAGTCATCCTCAAAGCTCGCGGGGGCCGCGTTTTCCTCAAACTGAAGATGGGACAAGGCCGTCACCACCATTTCACGCACGCGTCCCAGCATCTCCTGAAACTGCAAAAACGCTTCGTGCTTGTATTCATTCAAAGGATCGCGCTGGGCGTAGGCGCGCAAGTTAATCCCTTGACGCAGGTGATCAAGCGCCAAAAGGTGCTCCTTCCATGCCTGGTCCAGAACCCGCAAAAGAATGCTCTTCTCAGCCGCACGCATGACATGGGCACCGTAGTTGCGTTCTTTACCTTCCATTTTCTTGGAAAGGGCGTCCATGAGGCGGTCTTGGATTTCGCCTTCGGCAATCCCCTCTTCCTCTGCCCATTTGGCCACAGGCAAATCGAGGTTCAGAACCCGCAGCGCCTCCTCATGGAGGGTACTTGTATCCCACTGGTCCGCGTACGCTCCATCAGGGATACACCTGCCCACCAAGCTCTCCACCACATCCTCTTGCATGGCCAAGACTTCTTCGCTGGCATCCTCGGTATCCATCAGCTCTCGGCGCTGACCGTAAATCACTTTACGTTGATCGTTCATCACATCGTCGTACTTGAGAAGATGCTTACGGATGTCATAGTTCCTGGCTTCAACCTTCTGCTGGGCGCGCTCAAGGGCCTTGTTGATCCATTTGTGCACAATGGCCTCGCCTTCTTCAAGGCCAAGCTTTTGCAGCATACTATCAAGGCGCTCGGATCCGAAAATACGCATCAAATCATCTTCCAAAGACAGGAAGAAGCGCGAGCGTCCAGGATCGCCTTGTCGACCAGAGCGACCTCGCAGCTGGTTATCAATACGCCTACTTTCGTGGCGCTCGGTACCCAACACGAAAAGGCCGCCTGACTCTTTCACGAGGCGTTCTGCTTCCTTCACCTGGGCCCGGATCTTGGCCTCAATTTCGGCGCGTTTTGCCTCGTCTTCAACGCCTTGGAGCGCTTCTTCTAGCAGAGCGTCCACGTTACCACCCAGCTTAATGTCCGTACCACGACCCGCCATGTTGGTGGCAACGGTCACAGCACCTGGCGCGCCTGCCTGGGAAATAATCTTTGCCTCTTGTTCGTGATAGCGCGCGTTAAGCACCTGGTGGGGGATGCCCGCCTGTGTCAAAAGCTTTGATGCAAGCTCGGATTTCTCGATGCTGGTCGTGCCCACTAAAACGGGTTGTTGACGCTCGCGGCACTCTTGAATCAGCTTGATGATGGCTTCGTACTTCTCCCGGGCCGTCCGGTAAACCTCATCGTCCTGGTCAATACGCGCCAGCGGCACGTTGGTGGGCACGTTCACAACTTCAAGCTTGTAAATGTCCCCAAGCTCAGACGCCTCGGTCATGGCCGTACCGGTCATACCGGACAGCTTTGCGTAAAGACGGAAATAGTTCTGGAACGTGATGGAGGCAAGAGTCTGGTTCTCCATCTGAACCGTCACGCCTTCCTTGGCCTCAAGGGCTTGGTGCTGGCCTTCTGAGTAACGCCTTCCTTCCATCATACGTCCTGTAAACTCGTCGATGATAACGATCTTGTCGTCCTTCACGATGTAGTCTACGTCGCGTGTGAAAACCACATGGGCGCGAAGGGCCTGGTTCACATGGTGCACAAGGGAAACGTTTTGTGGCTCGTACAAAGACTTGCCTTTAATGAGCCCCATGGTGGACAAAAGCTCTTCGATTTTTTCTGAACCTGCTTCGGTCAAAGTCACGGCGCGGGACTTTTCGTCCTTTTCGTAGTGCTCCGTGGTCAGATGGGGGATCACCGTGTTAATGATTTTATAGAGCTCAGATGAGTCCTCGGCCGGCCCTGAGATAATCAAAGGGGTTCTGGCCTCATCAATAAGAATGCTGTCCACCTCGTCCACGATGGCATAGTTAAAGTCACGCTGCACCATGTCTTGGCGGCGGAACTTCATGTTGTCGCGCAGGTAGTCAAAGCCCAGCTCGTTGTTGGTGCCATAGGTGATGTCACATGCGTACGCGTGACGTCTTTCCATGTCTGTCAGTTCATGGACAATACAGCCAACCTCAAGGCCTAGGAAGCGATGGACGCGTCCCATCCAGTCAGCGTCGCGCTTGGCCAAATAGTCGTTGACCGTCACCACGTGCACGCCTTTTCCTGTGAGGGCGTTCAGGTAGGACGGCAGGGTCGCCACAAGGGTTTTACCTTCACCGGTCATCATTTCCGCAACCATGCCCTTGTGCAGGATCATGCCGCCCATAAGCTGTACGTCAAAGTGGCGCATACCAAGCACGCGCTTGGAGGCTTCACGCACCACGGCAAAGGCTTCGGGCAAAATATCGTCTAGGGTTTGCCCATCAGACAAGCGATTCTTAAATTCGAAGGTCTTTTCACGCAACTCGGCGTCCGTTAACGCTTCAAAGGTGGGTTCATAGCTGTTAACGCGCTTCACAAGGGGCGCTAGCTTCTTGATTTCGCGCTCATTGGCACTCCCAAAAAGGCGTTTTAGAACATTTTCGAACATCAGGTAACCTCGGTTATAAAAAACTTAAATGCGCAAATTCGGTGGCAGTCTATCACAGGTGCCTTCTTCTTTTATAGCCCCACATTCCCGCACAAACAAATAGAAAGATGAAGGGAGCGGTCCAAAGCACCAGGGTTTCCTTCTCCCAAGCAGGTTCAAAAAGGACTTCCTTGCCATAGGTGGCGGTGAGCGCGCTTAGGATAGAGGCGTCACTTGCCCCCCCCTCTACGGCCTGGCGGATAAAACGGCGCAAGTCTGTCGCAAGCCGCGCGTTGGAGTCGTCGATGCACTGACCTTGACAGGTTGGACATTTGACCTTAGCGCACAGGGCGCGCGCCCTGGCTTCTAGGTGTGGATCAGAAAGGGCCTCTCCCGCCTCCATGGCATGTGCGCCAGAAAAGACCAGGCACCCCACGGCAAACAAGAAAAAGATGAGGCACAGCCTATTCATGGGTGCGTTTGGGAAGAAGAGGCAGAACGCTTTCACGCACGATCTCGTCCGTCAGCATGCCACTGTGCACAAACTGGACGATCCCTTGTGCGTCAACGACAAATAAAGACGGCGTCCCCAAAAGCGTCCACGCCTTAACGGATGCGCGCGTGTCGTCAAAAAGAACCTGGGAATAGGGACTGCCAACGGTGCCAAGCCACTTGGATGCAGCCTCACGGGTATCATGCACATTTATCCCAATGAAATCAAAATCATGGGTCTTCATGTAACCCGAAAGACCAAGCAGCATGCTGTGCTCATGTCGGGAGTAGCGACACCAGCTTGAGAAGAAATTCAAAACGGTCACACGGTCCCTGGCTGGGAAGGTCACCTTCTGATGGGGCTTATCCAAAGCTGACAGCGTCAGAACTGGGGCCGGCTTCCCCTCTAGCTGTGTCGCACTTGGATTTGGATCCTTGTAAAAATCGAGGAAATAGCCAAGCACCAACAGCGCCACAACCACGACCGGTAAAAACAAAATATAACGCTTAATGCCACTCACGTCTTTTTCCTTCTCCTGCGCAAGGAAATAAGGCTGATGCCCCCTCCGAGCGCCATCATCATAGCACCAACCCAAATCCAAATCACCTGGGGATGATAAAAGAGTCTGATGCTCCAGCGATTATCTGGTAAAAGCCCCCCAAGGGCTGCGTAAAAAAGGGACATCCCCTGGGGCAAAAGCGCCGTCTCACTGGTTAAAATCTCGCGCCCGGGGTAGAAGCGCTTTTCGGGGGTGAGCGCGTGCCCTCCCACCTCGAGGTGCGCTTTTTCAGCCATGTAGGTTGGCGCGCGGTACCCTTCCACCTCTTGGAGCGTCACCACGCGCCCCATGAAGGTTGTTTTCTCGCCCTCACCAAGCGCCACAAGGTGCTCTTTTTCGCCGTGGGTTTGTACGCACATGCCAAAAACCATCACCGCAACACCCATGTGGGCCGTGAGCATCCCTGCATGATTGAGGGCGCCCGCGCGCATGCGCCACACATAGGTGATGGTCCCAATCACGGTCCAAAACACAAGACAAAGCCCCACAAAGGTTGTCACCTCAAAGGGATGCCATACGTAGAGCAAAAGAGAGCCCATGAGAAGCGCCACAAGGCCTGGGCGTGTCACGCGCGTTTTGAAAGCCGAAAATGTTGTGCCCGCGTCCGCCCGCGCGAAAAAGGGCGCAGCCCCCATCATGAGAAGCATCACAAAGGCCACGGGCACAAAGGTCTTCACAAAGTAAGGGGTCCCAACGGTGATGGTACCACCTGTCAGGGCCTCTAAAACCAAAGGATAGAGCGTTGCCAACACCACGATAAAGAGAAGCGTCATAAACAAAAGAGCTTGGAGCTTAAGCATGCTCGCCCGTGACCAAAAAGCTGGAGTCTTATCAGGCACACTGGAATCTTGGGTTTGCTTTATAACGCTGGTCATTCCCCAAAGGGCCACAAGGGCGGTCATCACCCCGAGGTAAGCGCCCCTTTTGGGGGCACTGGCAAAGGCATGCACCGTGGACAGGACGCCCGATCTGACAAGGGTCAGCCCCAAAAGACAAAAGGAAAAAGCGCCTACACTTAAAATTCGGGTTAAAAAAGGTGCTTGCGTATGGCGCAGATGCAAAAGCGCGGTTGCGCACAGCCAAGGCATGAGGGAGGCGTTTTCGACCGGATCCCAGAACCACCACCCGCCCCAGCCAAGCTCATAGTAAGCCCAAAAACTGCCAAGCATAATGCCAAGGGTTAAGGTGCTCCACGCCCACAGCGCCCAGCGGCGTGCGGCGCGCACAAGGGTATCCCCTCCCGCAACGGCACAGGCAAAGACTAAGCTAAGCCCCAAGCATCCCGTATAAAGAAGGGGCGGATGAAAGGCCAAGGCTGGATCTTGGAGGAGTGGATTGAGCTCTAAACCTTGGGAGAGCGCCCCCCCCATGCGCTCAAAGGGTGAGGACATAAAAACACAGTATCCCATCCCCATGACAAAGAGGATGTTGTGAATCCAGGAAGCCGTCGCCCGGGCGGCCAAATGCGCACTGGAGCGAGAGCGCCCCATCCACACAAAAAGGCACCCGTAAAGAGACAAAAGCCACATCCACAGGAGCATCGAGCCCTCATGGTTTCCCCACACACCTGCGATTTTATAAAGGAGGGGCGTATGGGTATGGGCATTTTCAAACACATTTTTTAAGGAAAAGTCTCCCGTCACATAGGCCCACATGAGGCTTGCAAAGGCCAGGGTCACAAGGGCAAAGAGAAAAGTGGGCACGAAGAGAAAAAGGGGATATGGGGACGGCCCGCGTGCCAAGACAACGCGTCCAAGCCCCACCCAGACAAGACTGATCACAAAGGCCGCCACAAGGGCTGCCTCACCCCAGGCGGGAAAGGACCCCAGATCCATCAGCGCCCCCCCATGGATTTGGCAAGGCGCTCTTTTTGAGACGCGTCAGGCCTTAAGGCCGACGGCGGACGGTAGGTTTCATCATGCTTGGCCAGGACGAGGCTCGCCCTAAAAAGGGGAAAAGGGTTTTCTTGAGGCGCGTCCACAAATGATCCCTGGGCCACAATCCCCTGCCCTTCCCTGAAAAGGTCCGGGAGCAACCCACGGTAATGCACCCTCACCCGCGCGTCTGTGTCCCCCACAATAAACTCAACAACGGGCGTCTCACCCTCGCGCAGGTGCACAACACTTTCCTTTTCCACAACGCCGCCAATGCGTAGCACCTGGTCCTTTTCAAAGGTTCTGTGACGACACTCGGAAGGCGTCAAGAAAAAGACCATGTTGTCGCGAAAGAGTGTGGCAAAAAGGGTCACGCCTGACACAAGGCACAGGGCGCCCGCAATCACGAGCCACATACGCTGACGGGCCTTACGTGTCACGCGTTTGCCTCCTGGGTCTCTCGGTCAAGAGCTTCTTTGAGGGCGCGCAGATGCCGCGCGCGGCGCTGATGTTGCACCAGCGCCCAAAGGGTCAACGCCCCCAGACACAAAGCGCTTACGCCGTAAGACGCCGCAATAAAGAAGGCATAGGGTCCCGTCATTGTGCC
Organism: Candidatus Puniceispirillum sp.; assembly: GCA_013822015.1. Taxonomy (GTDB): domain Bacteria; phylum Pseudomonadota; class Alphaproteobacteria; order Caedimonadales; family UBA1908; genus JACESU01. Next base: position 249,829 of record PNJU01000002.1, read on the forward strand.
TCTCCTCGCGCATAGCTCAACGACGTGCGCAGCCCCTCAAGGACGCGCACCTTGCGCCCCATCAAAAGGGACTCCATGCGCACGAGGAGCAAAGCCCCAAACCCAAAGGCGTAGGCCGCGCCCATGACAAGAAGCGGCGTCAGCATATCGGGGTGAATACTGGGACCCGATAGGCGCATGACACTGGCCTCCTGGTGAAGGGTCTGCCACCACGTGACCGAGAACTTAATAATGGGAATATTGATAAAACCGATGAGGACCAAAATAGCGCCCATGCGCTCGCCCTTTGTAGGATCTGTATAGGCCTCAACCAGTGCCATATATCCCAGATATAAGAAGAACAGGAGAAGAACAGAAGTCAAGCGTGCGTCCCATACCCACCACGCGCCCCACATGGGTTTGCCCCAAAGGGATCCCGTCACAAGGCTCACAAAGGTGAGGACCAAACCCAAAGGCGCCGCCGCCCTTGCCGCAAGAAGTCCCATGGGCGCGCGCCACACAAAACCTGCAAGGCTAGCGGCCGCCATAAAGGAATAGATCCCCAGCGCCATCCAAGAGGCCGGCACATGCACATACATGATGCGCACCGCGTCCCCGTGTTGATAATCTTGGGGCGACACAAAAAGACCAAGCCACACGCCCAAAGCCAAAAGACACAGGGACACAAGCCCCAAAAGTGGCTTTAAGCGCCTGCTCCAGCGCCAAAAAAAGGGCAAAGAAATGGATCCAAACACAGCGTCGCCGTCCCCTCATATCACATGTGTGACGACTCTAGCCCAAAGTGGCCGGCGGTGCAATTAGGAGGTGCTTCCCCCAAGGCCTTGTTGGAGATTTTTAATAAGCGTCTTGAGGGTGTTCTCGTCATAGGCCTTTGTGTGCGGTGTGCCCCACACGGGTCCAGGCCACGCAGGATCCTTGGGGTCCCTTGCGATGACATGTACGTGCAGCTGAGACACAATGTTTCCCAAAGCCCCCACATTGATTTTGTGAGCCTGACACAGCTCTTTTAAAAAACGCCCAGCACGTGAGACCTCCTCCATCAACGCGCCTTGATCTTGCGCGCTCAGCTCAAAGATTTCCCGCACACCCTCGCGCCTTGGAATGAGGATCAACCAGTGATAGAGCGCATTCTTGTGCACGCGCACGGCGCACAAAGGCATGTCACACACAAAAACGCTATCTTCTTCCAAGCGAGGATCAAGGGAGAATGCTTTCATCATGGGGCCCTTTCAGTCCATAGAACCTTCTGTCTATTAAGACACATTTACAACTGCTGTATAAGAAAAATATAGGCTCATCCCTTCAGATAATTTTAACCAATCTAGTCGCACAATTTTACCGTCAGGCAATACTCAAAAAAGGTGTACCCCCATGACAGCACTCAGGACGATGTTGTTCTTTCTCACTTTTACGAGGGCATTGTCTTGCGACCAGGCCCTGGCCCTTAACACAGCGGAAAACGATCAAGGGATAGTAAGACAAAAAAGCACCTCCCACATCACCATCGAGATGAATATGCCCCGTCAGAACGCTCAAGGAAGCGCCATCGGTGTGCCTCTTTTAATCGATGACAACACGGGTTCACCGCGCTACGCCTTCTTAACCTGGTACCACCACGTTTGCACACCCCACGAGAACATATGGACCCTGAAAATAACCTGCCGTGACGTGGCGTCCATCCAAAAGGGAGGCGCGCAAGGTGATCCTTACGGCGGCCAGACCCCGCTGGTCATCTCCTTTGACGGCCAAGGGAATCCAAAATCTTTTGACGGCCTTCCCCATATGGCGCCTCCTGTGTTTATCACCTGGTATCAAACCACGGTGGGTCCCGCTTCACAGGTAATCAGCCTTGATTTGAGCCGTGTGACGAGCCAAGACGCACCCTATAAGCATCCGCGCATTGATTATAACCTTAGTGAATGATTATTGACCTTGTGTCATTTTTGTGTCAAAACGCGCCATCGCTTTCTTACGTACTGTGTGCACTTTGAAAAAAAATCTCCTTTGCCTTTGCGCGCTTTTCCTGACCTCGTCACATTTATTTGCAAGTACGCACATGGACAAGGAAAAGTCTGCGTCCCCCGTTTCCCCACCACAGGAGAGCGCAACCCATGCTTATGCAAAGATTCTCATTAACGTCGCAAAGTGGTCTGACGCTGACCTTGCTGCTGTACAAGAAAAGACACTCCAAAGCTTGCCCTCAAATGCGTCCGTTGTGGATCTACTCCTACACATTAATCAAAGCGCACGAGCGGCTGGCATCCCCTTGGAGCGCGCGGTTTCCCTTGAAAAGCTCTGCAGCCACCTCTTTAATACCCAGGCGCCAAAAACGCTCTCCATCTCTTCGCACATCAATGCAAATAAAACAGAACTTGACCCCGGATACGGCTTTCACACAATTGATCCCCTCTCCCAAGCCTACTTAGAAGAGCTCCACGGGCGCGCTAAAACCAACACCCGCCTGATTCAAACGGCAGATGTCGGTGCAGGATTTGGCTGGATGGCAAGTCTGGCTCTGATTTCAGGTTCTTCTTTTGCAGGCCCTCCAAAAAACAACACCCCCCTTCGCGGCGTACGTGTGACCGCCTTTGAAAACCACCCGCCTCTTTTAGGCAAAGATAGCCAAGGCCCTGTCATGCAGTTTGTCAAACAGGCCAAAGAGTTTTGCGAAACATTTGCCAAGTCAGGCGCGCGCGCATCAGACTGCAGCAGTGTAGTGGGCGCCGACGCTGTCACTGCCTTGGGTGAGGCTAAGCGCACTAATTCCTTTGACGCAATCCACTTGGGACGTATGATTCACTGCCTAAGTCCTGTGCGCGCAGACCTTCTGACAAAAAATCTCATGAACGCCGCCGCACCTGGTGGACGCGTTTTTGCAAGTGTGCACACAGCACTTTCGTTTCCTGATATCGAAGAAACGCTCAAAGTCATGGCGCCCAAGCGTGGTTGCAAAACCAAGCATCCTCACTTACCTGCTTTTTCTACGCCCTTTGAGATTTATGAAGCGCAGCTTAAGGCGGGCGCCGACTTTCCCGGATGGATGGTCCTTGGGATGGCACAGCAGTACACGCCCAAGGGAGAGATCCTGCTGTCTTCTTTCGTGTCGGCGCAATCCCTGGATGAATCCAAAGAAAATTTGTCGCCGGTTTTGCGCCAGCCGGGGGCCTATACCTCCAAGCAAAGCGCCCTCACTGTGCACAAAGGTGGCTTACAGACAGAGCTGAGCTATCGAAGCTATCAAATCTATGACAGCGTAAGCTTCTCAGACCTCTTTAAACGCGCTGGGTTCGATATAGAAGACGTCTTCTATACGGATATCTACAACCGGCGCATAGAGATCTCTTCCATTGGCAGAGACGGCCGCTTTACAAGTGCAAGGGACACGGACTTGGCCTCAACCGTGTGTGTCATCGCGCGCAAGGCTCAAGACCTAGACGAGCCGCACAGCAACACCCATTAGCGCGCACCTCGCCCCCGTTCTTTTAGCCACCAACGGCCACCAAAATACCTGGGAAGAACTTTCTCCTGGTAATGGGCGCGTGAAGATGATAAAAGATACCTTTCCCAAAAAATAATGTGGGGCTTATAGCGCCGTGCCAACCTCATCACCTTCCGTTTTTGCACTTCCCAGAACTGTATGGGCCATTGGGATTGTGACTCTCCTTCTGAACATTTCTAATGTCGTGATTTTTTCCCTGTCTCCCCACTACCTGACCGCGGTGTTGGGCGTGAGCGTGGCAAGCCTTGGCGTCTATGAAGGTCTAGTGGAGGCGGTTGCTTGGTCCACCCGGGTTTTTGCCGGCGTCATCAGCGACTATATGCGCAAGCGTAAACCCCTTCTTTTGATCGCCGCGTCCTTGACCGCCCTGTCTCGCCCCATTTTTGCCCTGGCCTCGTCTTTAACGGGGGTCTTTTTTGCAAGAACCCTTGACCGCCTGGGCAATGGGCTGCAGGCAACGCCGCGCGAGGCTCTGGTCGGTGACGTCGCGCCTCCCAATTCAAAGGGTGCTTGCTATGGCCTGCGCCAGACCCTCACCGTGACAGGATCGCTCCTGGGCGCCCTTCTTATCATGGTTTGGACGCACCTGACGGGCGGCAGTGACAGCGCAACGGCCCAGGATTCGGGTGTTTACCAAATCATCTTCCTTTTCGCCTCCATCCCGCCCATCGTGGGGCTTCTGATTCTTTTCTTTTTTGTGAAGGAAGCCAAAGAGCGCACCCTGGCCAACCCCATGGCGGCCTTTGAAGATCGTTTTTCACGCAAGGATTTTCGCTTACTGGGAAGTGCTTACTGGCGCGTTGTTTTTGTGGCCTTTGTGTTTATGCTGTCCAACTACTCGGGCGCATTTATGATTTTACAGGCCAAAGCTATTACGGCGCACCCCCATGTGGTGCCACTTACCATGGTCTTCCAAAACCTGGCATGTATGATCGCAGCCTATCCCATTGGGCGCCTGTCCGACAAAATTGACCGCCGCAAACTTTTGGCCGCAGGATTTGCCCTGACAGTCCTGTCCAACGCCTTCTTAGGATGGGCAGAAGGCCTTGTCACAATCCTTGTGGGCGCCACATTCTGGGGATTTCAGCTGGGCATTGCCCAAAGCCTACTTGTGTCTAAAGTCGCCGATGCCACCGTTGCACGCGTGCGCGGAACAGCTTTTGGGCTCTATTATCTTGCCGTTGCACTTAGCCTGTTTGTGACCAACTACGTTGGTGGTAAAGTTTTCGAGCAAGAACACTTTGCCTCGTTTTTGACAGGGCCACAGGCGCTTTTTGCCTTAAGCAGTCTGTTCGCCCTTTTGGCCATGGCGTGCCTGCCCCTTATTCGCTCAGCGCGACGCGCAGGGCCCACGCGGCACTAAGATACTATAAGGAGAAAAACCATGATCGAAACCGATATCCTGATTATTGGCGCAGGCCCCGTGGGTCTGTTTGCGGTCTTTGAATGCGGGATGCTGAAAATGCGCACCCATGTGGTGGACGCCCTCGATATGGTGGGAGGCCAGTGCGCTGCCCTTTATCCTGAAAAACCCATCTATGACATTCCCGCCCACCCCAGCCTGACGGGCGAAGAGCTCATCAAGAATTTGCAGGACCAGATTGCTCCCTTTCACCCCACTTTTCATTTGGGGCAACAGGTTGAGCATCTCACGCACCTACCAAATGGCGGCTTTGAGGTCACAACGTCCAAGGGTACGCAGTTCCGTGTGAAGGCCATCATTATAGCGGCTGGCGCCGGCGCCTTTGGTCCCAAGCGTCCACCTCTGGCCAATCTTGAGGACTACGAAGGTTCGGGCGTTTTTTACTACGTTACGCAAAAAGAGAGATTCCGAGGAAAGCGCCTTGTGATTGCGGGTGGCGGCGACTCCGCCGTTGACTGGGCCATTGCCCTGAGTGACATTGCCGCAAGCGTACAAGTCGTCCACCGGCGTGCCCAGTTCCGTGCCTCCCCCGAGACCACAGCGCGCCTACACGAGCTTGCCAATGCCGGACGCATTGAGCTTGTTGTGCCATACCAGCTCGCAAGCCTTGAGGGTGATGCTGGCACCCTTACGGGTGTGGGCGTTGAAACACTGGACGGTGACGGGCGCCTTTTGGCGGCAGACGCCCTTCTTGCGTTCTTTGGCCTCTCCTCTAACCTTGGGCCCCTGACACAGTGGGGGGTGGAGGGTCCAAAAGGCACCTTTGCCATTGACCCCGCCACGGGTGAAACCAATGTACCTGGCATCTTTGCATGCGGAGATGTGGCGTCCTACCCCCATAAGCTGAAGCTGATTCTGACGGGATTTGCCGAGGCTGCCCAGTCGGCCCACAAGGCATACGCCTACGTCTTCCCAGGTAAAGCCTTACACTTTGAGCATTCTACAACCAGTGGTGTGCCAAGCGCCGGGTCAGAAGTTATCCTCAACGTCGCATGAGACAGAACCGTCTGGCTCTGGCCTAAAGGTGATGCGCATGTTGCCACCCGTGAAGCGGTTCATTTTTCCTTGATTGTCACGCACGCGCAAAACCTCCATGAGGCGCGCGCTGCACCGTGAGATGACAAGGGCTGCCCCGTGCCCCCACGCCTCGTCGTTTACAACAAAGCCGATGATGCCACCGGGATCTACAATCTTTGGCTTAAAGCGGTAACGAAGATTTCCACCCGTGGGAATCACCACTTGCGGACCCGCACCCGCCGCCCCCACAAGGGCCACATGCACCTCACGCCCGACATGGTTCACCAGAGTCACCTCTCCCAGGGGGTCTTTCGCCTGAGAAACCTGCGTGGAAAGAAAGAAACCAGCCAACAATAGTAGAAAAACAGAAAATCTCATAGAAAACCCTGGCGCCTTTTTTATGTTTTCTTTGAGGATAACACAAAGATGAGGCGCGGTTCCAGAGGCACTCAGAAGAGGATGTGCCTTGATCAATCAGTACACCTTCACACCACGGGCGCGCAGCTGTTGTTTTGCAGCAGTCGAAATACGTGGACATGAACCAAGATCTATATACTTTAAGAGCGCAAGTCCCAGCACACCCTTGTCTGTGATATCCGTCATCCCCATCACCGAAAGCCAGCGTACCGCTTGGAGGTGGGCAAGTCCCGCGTCCCCAAGATTTATGCACCCACAAAGACTTAGATTCCGTATATGGGCAACATGGACGAGGTCTTCGTCGGCCGTATTCCCGTCAAACACACAAACCAAAGGGGCCTTGGCAAATCTCCCTTTAATCAAAGGCAGGTCCTGTCTATTGTAGATCACAAACCTGTTTGTCTTCTTGTTTGTAATGAGTCTGTCCAGACCCGCCCGGGCAAACTGGCGACACGTTTGCCTGAACACTTTCAGCGTCTTAAAATCAAGCCGCTTGGCAACCTCAAGCCATGCCTTGTCAACAAAAGGGTACGCGACCTGATTTCTGGGCATGGGCCTTCCCACATCTTCATCACTCTCTAAGGGTAGGCTTGCCCTGAGCACTTGAAAGTATGCACACGACAGTGTCACACACAGGATTATCAGTAATCTTCTCATCTCACCCTTCTTACCCGATCACGCGCACACCCCGCGCACGCAGGGCTTCTCGCATCTCTTGTGACACCATCTTACAGCCAATAAGGCATAAAAATGTGACTTTCTCAAGATGAGCAATGCCCACATCTGTGATCTTAATGCAGTGTAGAAGAGCCAAGCGACGGGCGTTTTTAAGGCACGCAAGACCTGCGTCCGTCAAACCCACGCCTGACATAAGCTCTAGATCAGTGACATGGGCAAGGTGAGTAAGATCGGCGTCCACGAAAAAGCGCGCTTGCACTGAAACCCGAACACCATGTTCAAACTTTTGGCCCATAAGGGGGAGGCCTTCATTTGTTTTGACGAGGATGACGGTTCTTGAATGTCTTAAGACATCTTTGTCAAACCCGACCTTAGCAAACCGCCTGCACGTCAGGCGGAAATTCTTTAGGCTTTCGGCCTTAAGCCACTTTGCCACCTGACACCAAACTTCATCGGCGAGCTCTGGCTCATGGACTATGTTTGTGCGGGTATCTCCCTGGATTTCATCACCTTCCAAGGGAGAGCTCCCCAAAAGATCCGGCGCCCCTGTCAGGAGCGCCAGCATCAGGAAAGGGGCAACCACTTTTTCCATGGGTCTAAGGAGTCATCAGATGCTTCGTGAAGAAACTGACAACAGTGGCGGCGGCCTTTTCTCTGGCGTCCTGTGACCCTGACAGGGTAGCCCCTAAAGTAATCTTAGACATCAAATAGCCCGCGTAGGCCGATCTCAAATAAACTCTTCCAGCAGGATCCTTAAAGGTTTGGCCATCCTTGCTAAAACGCACCCAGGCATTTGAGAAATTTTGCGCATCAGGAAGGCAAACCGCTTCATCCCCGGTCTGCATATCAAAGGCATGTCCTACACCAGGAAAGGTGGACCACGTGACATCACCTTCTACCCTTTTGAAATAACTCTCAACGGGTTTGAGGGGCGTGTAGTCGTCTGCCTCACCAAAGAGCACGTGGGTAGGGACGCGCGTCACCTCACGGCGGTGCTGGATGGGGAATGGGTAGAACAAAGCGCGGGCACTGATACCCACCTTTGGTTGCAGATATGTACGCACACGCTCAAGACACACCTCCAGCGCCACATTGCCGCCCCTGGACCAACCCATAATACCCATTTTCTGGCCTTTGAGGCGCGGATGGGTTGCAAAAATTTCAGCGATGCGGGAGGTGGCGATAATCTGCTGTTCAAGGGGGATATCTAACTGCGCTGCGGCGGATCCTCCTTCATAGGACTGTGCGCCTACCCTCCCGTCGAGCTCTCGCATGTAAGCGGTATATCCCGCATCCGGTGAGGCCATAATGCTGGCAAAGCCATGCTGGGCAAGCAGCTCCATGACAGGAAAATAAGTATCCATCACGGGTCCATCACTGCCGTGGCACAACACAACGCCAGGACATGGGCCAGCGCCTTCTGGGAACCTTACAAAGCTATAACTTGGATGAAGCGTGCTCATGGGTGACTTGGCACGCACAACTGGAAAAAGCGTTCCCCAGTTGTGATAAACAGTCTCATAAAGGGGCGTGAAGGCGATACTATCTTGTGCCTTCAAGGGAAAAAGGGGCAAAAGGAGCGGCACCTATTTGACGTGAGGATACCAGTCCCACACCCCTTCCTTGGCTAACCAAGTTTGCACCAGGGGCGTGGAGAGATCCTCAATGTCATTCCACCTGAGATAAAAGGAACAGGTGACGCGCTCCTGGACGTCTCTTTCATCAATTCTTTGAATCAGATCCCCTCTTCTCACACGCGCGTCAAACTCCGTCCATTCGCCCCCTTGAGTGCCAGACGAAGCCAAAAGCGCAGAAGTTAATGTGAGAGCTAAACAAGAATATAAGAGAATTTTTTTAAACAATTTTCAAAATCCATAAATAGACAATCGGACATGTATGGCAAATTTTTACATTCTTTTCAATTTATTTTTTCCCTTTTTTTACGCTTTGATAAGGAATTTTCGTTACAATATACGTATATAACGATTAGAAAAGTGCGTGCATCATCATGGCCCGTGAACACTTCGAATATATGTTGACACCGGACGGAGGACGCATCCGCTATCGTTTCTGGCCAAGCACCTGTGCAGTGGCGCCAAAAGCCCCTGTAAAGACAGTTCTTTTGATGCAAGGCCGCGCCTCATTTATGGAAAAATTTTCTAAAATTATCGAAACATTACAGGGCAAGGGATACCATGTATGGAGTTTTGATTGGCGTGGACAGGGTCTGTCCTCCCGCATGACAAAAAACCGTCACAAGGGTCACATTGATTCCTATGAGACCTACCTTCAGGACTTGCGCCAGCTCCTCCACTTGATCATTCTACCCCATGTGCACGGGCCGTTTTACATCCTTGGTCAGTCCATGGGGTCTCACTTGGCCATGCGCTTTCTCGCCGAGAGCCCTGGCATCTTTGACGGCGCGTTCCTCACGGCACCTATGCTGGAACTCAACACCGGTGGATACACGCCTTCCTTGGCCCAAAAAATCGTGAACGCTGGGTGCAAACTGGGCCTTGGGACATCCTTTGTGCCCGGCCACGGCAGCTATAACCCCGCCAAAGAGCCCTTTGAGGGGAATCTCTTAACCCACGATCGCAAGTCCTTCTTGACCCACCGTGAACTCCAGAAGAAAAACCCGGATCTCAGTGTGGGGGGTGTCACCTTTGGATGGGTGAAGGCAACCCTTGCATCCATGGAAACCCTGAATCATCCTGAGGTGTTGGCCCGCATTGAAGTGCCCGTCTTTGCCATTCTTGCAGGAGATGAAGGCGTTGTGGATAACACAAATGCCCAAACCATACTCTCGTGGCTTCCCGAGGGCGGATTTAAAATCTATGAGGGCGCGCGTCACCAGCTGTTGTCGGAATCCGTGTGCTATATGCGCAGATTCTGGGAAGACTTTGACGCCTTTATGGAGAGGTGTTCAAAAAAAAACGCCCTACCTAAAGGGCGGCTCGTTGAATCCCCTCAGCTTGCGCGAGTGCAAAGAATCTATCCCACCCTGCCGAATGATTTCCAAGGTCGTCAGACCCACCCTTAAGTGCTGGGCTACCTGACTTTCATAAAACGCGTTTGCCATGCCAGGCAGCTTAATATCCCCATGGATGGGTTTATCCGAAACACACAAAAGCGTGCCGTAAGGCACGCGAAAGCGTAGCCCGTTGGCAGCAATGGTGGCGGACTCAAGGTCCACGGCGATGCTGCGGCTTTGGTTGAGTTGTTCGAAAAGGTCGTGTGCACGCAGCTCCCAGTTGCGGTTGTCCGTGGTGAAAACGGTGCCCGTGCGCAGACGCGTTTTAAGTCCCGCACCCTCAAGTCCTGTCACTTGGGCCACCGCCTTTTGGAGCGCCACCTGAATTTCCGCGATGGCCGGCACTGGCACCCAAAGGGGCAGATCTTGGTCTAGCACGCGGTCTTCACGTACGTATCCGTGGGCAAGCACATAGTCCCCAAGCCTCTGCTCGCTGCGCAGGCCCGCACAGTGCCCCAACATAATCCAACAGTGGGGACGCAAGACCGCCAGATGGTCCGTAATGGTTTTTGCGTTTGTGGGCCCCACCCCGATGTTAATCATAGTGACACCACTGCCGTCTTCACGCTCAAGGTGATAGGCGGGCATTTGTACAAGGGCCGTATGATCAAGACGAACTTGGCTCGCGTCCCCCATACTCTCGGCACTGTAGGACATGCCCCCGGGCATGGTGAAACGCGCATAGTGTCCCTGTGAGACTTGCTCGAGTCCATAGGAGATGAATTCCCGCACATAGCGTTGATAGTTGGTCAAAAGAATGAACTTTTGAAAATGACTCGCCGCCGTACCCGTATAGTGTTTGAGGCGCAGCAGGGAGAAATCCACACGTTCGGCGGTGAAAAGGGACAGCGGAAACGTCTGGTTTGTTGTGGCGGGCTGGTAAGTATGGTTGACAATTTTATCATCAATGCACTCCAGATCCGGAAAACGAAAATTCATTTTCAAGCGGCGGTCTGTCTCTTCATCCATGGAAAAAGAGGTGCCATCAAGGACAAAGGATAATGGGATCAAAACGTCACTGGCCCCCACAAAAAAAGGCGCGCTGTAGGTGCGGTGGAGGTAGGTCATTTGCTCCAGTAAATAGTCCTTAAACAAGGCCGGGTGTGTGATTGTTGTTTCATAAACGCCGTCCTGGTCCACGGTCCCAAAGGATTGACCTGGATCGAGAGCACAGGCCGTCCCCTGCTCTAGTTGGCATCCTAAAAAGGGATAGGTTGCCGCAGGGGGGTGCTGCAGGGTCGTATCCCCCGATGTGAATAAGCTCACCGCATGGCGCAGTTTTTGGACACTGGCATCATAAATCCGGGATAGGGCATCGACGGCGGCCTTTGGATCGGTATAGACCTCCACACCATGGACTTCGGTGGAAAAGCGCGGGATAGGGTATTTTTTCAAAAGAAGACTCCCTTTTTGTTATTTTTATGCCCCTAGTCTATCCCCAAAAGTCCTTTTGCAAAAGAGGTTGCGGTGAAGGGTTGCAGGTCTTCGAGTTTCTCTCCAACACCGATGAGGTGAATGGGCAGACCATAGCGCTGACTTAAGGAAACGACCACACCCGCCTTGGCCGTGCCGTCAAGCTTTGTCACAACAAGTCCCGTGACGTTTGCAACCTTGGCAAAGAGCTCCACTTGCGCGTGGGCATTTTGGCCAACCGTTGCGTCCAAGACCAAGAGGCAGGCGTGGGGGGCGGTGGGGTCGAGTTTTTTCAGCACGCGCACCATCTTATCAAGCTCAGCCATCAGATCCGTTTTGTTATGGAGGCGCCCGGCCGTATCCACAAGGAGCACGTCGTCCCCTTCCCTTTGGGAAAGCGAAAGCGCGTCATAGAGAAGGCTCGCCGGGTCTGTGGTGGCACTTTCTGGGCGCACAATGGCAACCCCCGCCCGCCCCGCCCACACATCGAGCTGATCCACCGCCGCCGCCCGGAAGGTGTCCCCGGCCGCCACGCGCACACGCTTACCGCTTTTTGCAAACTGCGCCGCCATCTTGCCAATGGTTGTGGTTTTACCACTTCCATTGACACCAACAACCAGAATGACATGTGGCTTCTTGGAAGCGTCAAGCTCTAAAGGACGTGCGATGGGCTCAAGGATGCTTGAGACCTGATCCGCCAAAAACGTGCGCACCTCACTATCTGAAACCTCTTTATTGAAACGCTCCTTGGCAAGGGAGGCCACCATTTGGCTGGCAACAAGCGCCCCCATGTCCGCTTGAATGAGGACCTCTTCTAGCTCCTCTAGGGCGGCGGCGTCCAGCTTGCGCTTGTGCAAAAGCGACGAGATCCCATCCCCGAGCTTAGAAGATGTTTTTAAAAGGCCGTCTTTCAGCTTAGAAAGCCACCCCTTTTTTGGGACCTCTTGGGGTATCTCGCGGGTTTCATTCATTTTTTAGATCCTTTTGACCAAGAGATGGCTGGGGGTCGCCCCCGTCACGACAGTCTTCACAATCTCGCCTAAGGCGGGCAAAGGGTCGCCTTTCTCTTCAAAGCTGACGGGCGCAAAGTGTGGGGTATGTCCCCTGCCCCCTTCTTCCACAAGCACGTCTTGGGTCGTCCCCACAAGGGTTTGCAAAAAGCGCGCAACCCGAGTCGCCCCCACCTCACGCAGCTTTGCGGCCCGGGCGCTGATAAGGGTTCCATCCAGCTGGGGCATACGCGCCGCAGGCGTTCCCGGGCGCGGGGAAAAAGGAAAGACGTGCAAGTATGTCAGGTCACAAATGTCGATGGCCTCTAGGGTCTTGGCGAACATCTCTTCGCTTTCGGTGGGAAAGCCCGCAATAAAATCGGCGCCGAAGACAGCGTCAGGGCGTTTTACGCGCACCTTCTCACAAAAGGCAAAGGCGTCTTCGCGCAGGTGGCGCCGCTTCATGCGCTTCAAAATCATATTGTCGCCCGCCTGAAAACTCACGTGCAGATGGGGCATAAAGCGCGCCTCTTGCATCATATCGAAAAGTTCCTCGTCCACCTCGCTGGGATCGAGAGACGACAGGCGCAGGCGCGGCAAATCAGGCACATGCGCAAGTAGGCGCTCTACAAGGGTTGCAAGGCGCGTCGTTCCCGGCAGATCCTGGCCATAGTCCGTAATATCAACGCCGGTCAGAACAACCTCTTTTACGCCCTGATCCACAAGCACTTGGACCTGACGCACGATCTCGCCCATGCCCACACTGCGGTTGGGGCCACGGGCCAAAGGAATGGTGCAAAAGGTACAGCGGTGATCGCAGCCGTTTTGGATCTGGATAAAGGCGCGCGCATGGGCATCAAAGCCGTGGACAAGGTGGTGGGCGCTTTCGCGCACCTGGGCGATGTCGCTGACGATCACCTTTTCCTGAATCTGGGGTAAAAAGCTCGCGCTTTGCATTTTATCGTGGTTGCCAAGAACTCTCGTGACCCCGGGCATCTTCTCATAAACATGGGGGGAGAGCTGAGCGCTGCACCCCGTCACAATCACTTGTGCGTGGGGGTTATCCTTTACGGCCCGACGCACCGCCTGGCGTGAATGACGCTCGGCCATACCCGTCACCGCGCAGGTATTGATGATCACCACATCCCCGTCTGCGTGGGAGGCGGCAAGGTCACGCATGGCTTCGGATTCATAGGTGTTGAGGCGACACCCTAAGGTCACCACGTCAACACGGGGGGATTTAGTCAAAAAGCGCCTCCCCAAAGGTACCCTCATACACAAGACGCGTCACACCACTCATGGTCACGCGCGCCCCGTCATAGGTAACCGTGAGAACACCGCCGTCCATGTCCACCTGGATAGGCGCACCTTGGTCGAGAAGCCCGCGGGACACACCCGCCACAACGGTTGCGCACGCACCCGTGGCGCAGGCAGGCGTGACACCTGTGCCCCGCTCCCACACGCGCATACGCACGTGTGTGCGGCTTTTCACCTCAACAAACTCCACATTGGTGCCGGCAGGGTAAAGGATGTGATGGGCCAGCTCGCGACCCAAACGATCCACGTCCAGGGCCTCAACACCTTCCGCAAAAAAGATCATATGGGGATTGCCAATACCAACGGCCGCCGGCGCGTCCATACCTGCCACCTCAACGGGCAAATAAAGGGGATCAACGTCCTGTGTCAGCCCCAAACCTTGGGCCGTCTGACAAGGCGCGCCCATATCCACAAAGGTCTCCTCCCCCTTGGTGTGGGTTTTGAGAAAGGCAACTTTTGTGCGCAGATTTTGTGCGGCATCGCCACTCCTTGCAAGATAGGCCCCCACGCAGCGCGTCGCGTTCCCACATGCCTCAACTTCCGATCCATCGGCATTGAAAATACGCATAAAAGCGTTAGCATCTTTCTGGGGCGCGGGCAAAAGCACAATGAGCTGATCACATCCCACACCCAGGCGCCGATCTGCTAAGCGCGCAACCTGGGCGTTTGTTGGCACAAAAGCGCTCTTCCTTGCGTCAATAATCACAAAGTCGTTGCCCAGTCCCTGCATCTTCACAAAGGCATGTGCCACCATGGTTTTTCCTCTTCTTGAAAATTCTAATGCCTGGAGATCTATAAGCCGGGTTCTGTCCTGACGCAAAGCGTCATGGATGGCCATTCATCTAGGAGTGTTGTTACCAACACCCTCAAGCGACCTACCCAAGCGGCGGTGCGGAAGCCACCTTCTTGTGGGCCCGAAGGCCCCAAGACGCCGCTCCTACTTGGTCTTGCTCCGGGTGGGGTTTACCCTGCCACTTCCCTCACGGGAAGCGCGGTGCGCTCTTACCGCACCCTTTCACCCTTACCGGTATGACACCGGCGGTTTACTTTCTGTGGCACTTTCCCTAGGATTGCTCCCGCTGGACGTTATCCAGCACCCTTCTTCCAAGGAGCCCGGACTTTCCTCTTAGGAAGCATAAAGCCCCCAAGCGACCATCCGATCTCCAGGCGCCCCACTTTAACGTGGTTCTCACAAGATCTCAAGGATTATGACGCAGGAATACCCGCTGAAGGAGGATGAGTCTTACATCCGATCCTGTATAAACCCATCCCTGAAACTCTCCCAATCAGCAAAATCTTCTTCACAAAAAAGCAGACCACTTCTTTTGATGAACGCCAAAACGTCCCGGGGCTCAAGGTGATGGACTTTGGCTAAAGCCTCCTGGAAGAGCTCCCACATGACAGGACTGCACCACAACTGCGCATTCTGAACGAGCTCGCGCATCTCTCCCTTTCCTAGGTCCAGAGGCGTGTCCATCACCCCCGCAAAGGCCTCAGGAAGGACGGGGTTGTCTCTCAAGGAATTCATGAGACAAAAAAACTCAAAGTCCGAAAGATCCATGCGATCCAAGCCCCGCGCAAGGGGTGGCAGATATCTTGCGTCAAATGAGGCTCCAATATAGGAATCGAGAACCTTTGCACGCCACTTCAGTGGCACCTGTGCATCAACAACGTCCTTGACATGATGTGTTATTTGCCTCCCTCGAAGGTGATGGGACAAGTCCAAGGCGGACTTCGCCCCGTACCCCTCCATCAGCTTTTGAAAGAGAGTGAGACGTTCACAAGGAACAGACTCTGCGTACGAGCCATCACCGCCGTCTTCACTGAGCAGCCAGTATCTTGCATTGACGGCAGCGGGACGCAGGTGCGGCGGCAAATCAACTTCAGCAATGGGCGCAAGTTCATCGCTCCTTGCCATCTGATCACTCACAGTGCGGTTTAGCAGACAGCTGATGTCATCGGGGCACCCCCGCGTGAGACGCTCCAAAATCTCGTACTCGTCTTCCTCAAGATCAAAGGCGTCACGCTTGGGCACGTAGTGCTTGAGAAGCACATGGCCAAGACCCGCAAGATAGTCTAAATCCCGCCCATGAGAAATCGCCTGCTCCACAAATGCAACCGCATCATCAGAGCAGAATCTCGCCTCTAGGCAGCGGCGCAAAAGGGTCTGCTGGGACAGAGAGAGGCCTTTTAGAAAATCAAAGTGCTTGGAGAACATTTTTATTTTGGCACCACGTTTTGGCAAGGTGTTCACAACCCTGGCCACACGCAGTGCCGCCGCCAAGCCCTTATTTTGCACGAAGCGTAAGACCTCTTGGGTCTCCTCAAGTCGCCTGGTTCCATACCCGGACCTGGGGTGGTCCTTTGTCAAGAAAGACATCTTTAATAAGGGTGCAAGCCCCGCCAGTGTCTTGAACGTAAAGCATATTTTGCCTTCATGCTCATAGGTGAGGATAGCCTGAAGCTGAGCGGTCATGAAGCCCGATGATGCCAACGCATCCATGCGATCATGGGTAAAATCCTGCGCGTGCATAAAACGCATCAATTTCTCTGAGGCCTCGTTCTCAGGTGCCCCCAATAAAGAGTCATAGGACGTCAAAATACCTCCTCTTGTCTCACCTGATTCCTCCATATCCTTCAAAAGGGAGGCCCCTGCCAGCAGCCAAGGCGCGTCCCTTTCCTTTAAAAAGGGCAAAAGGGCATGACAGTGCGCCAGGTGCCCCATGATGGAAACTGCGTGGGAGAGGTCCTCTTGGGTGAGGTTTTGGGCCCGCACTGCCGTAATCACTTTTTTGGGTTGCCCGTGTTTAATAAGCTCCCCCAGATTTGCCAAAAAGGTCGGCGTTTGTCGTCGCAGCCAGGGGAGCGCATGATGGTGTTTTCTCACACGCCCTTGGACCTTTGAGAGCATATCCCTGCATATCTCCTCCCGCGTTTGTGGTTCCTCATCCACATAGTCATGATAGACACCAGTGGGCGCAAGAAGAATGTCCCACATCTCTTGCTCAGGCAGCAGGTCCTGTGTGCTCGCGCATAAAGACAAAGGAAACAAAAGGATGAAGACTGATCTTCTAAGAATGTATACCAAGATATGTACTTTCCTAAATGGGTGGTCTTTGTGTTCTCTATCAAAAAAATGCCCAACAAAAAAGGCCGACATAAAATGCCGGCCTTTTTTTCGCATTAGTCTGCGAGGCAGCGTTTAGTGCTTGCCCTTGGCAATGAGCGCTGTGTAAGACCTTTGAGAAGGTTTGCCAACCTGGAAGGCTCCACCTTAGTCCTTACCCTGAAGATACGCATTTTTAAGACGTTTTAAAATCACCAGATAGTTTTGATTCGAGGAATCGGGACACTCCCTAATAAAATCTTCAGCCTTATGGGGTATGTGGTGATAAATCTCCCCCAAAGCCTCTTGAAAGGGCAACCAGTGGTCTAGGGTCTTCCATGCACTGATGATCTTTAAGAGGTACGTAAATGTCGTTTACCTCAAGGGTAGGCCCACCGCTTGGGTGAAGACGTCGGGATTGATAGTTTTCTCACGAAACTTCTCCATAAGAGAGAGCAACTCCTTGTATGAAAGTGCAGCGCGATCTAAGCCACGCGCAAGCGGGCGCAGGTAGCTTTGATCAAATTTGCATTCGGTATAGTAACTGAGGACAGCACCGCGCCACTTTGGTGATACGTGTGCGTCAACCACGTCCCTCACAGGTTGTGTTTCTTGGCATGTGGAAAGGATGGTGGATATGTGCGAGATAGACTGAGCCCCGCGGTCCTCCATTAGCTTTTGGAAGAGAAAAAGGCGTTCAGGATCAATTGTTCCACCTTGCCCGTCAGCGCCGTGTTGGTGGGGCAGCAACCAGCTCCTTGCTTTGATCGCGCCCGCACGCAAGAGAGGAGGAAGATCGAGACAGGCAATGGGGCCAAGCTCACAAAACCTTGGTTTTTCGACGCATCTAACGACGTTGAGAGCGCGACTGGCGCCCTCAGGGCAATCGCGCGCGAGTCGCTCTAAAATACCTCGCTCATCGTCAGTGAGGTTAAAGGCGTCAAACGCTGGCACATAGTGTATAAGGAGTAAATGCGGAAGCGTTAGAAGATGATCTAAATCTCGTTTATGCCATGAAGCCTCACGCAGAGTGAATGTCGCCTCCTCAGGCGCTAGACCCGTCTCCAAAAGGCGACACAACAGGCGCTCTTCAAGCAAGGAGAGCCCATTCAGAAAGTCAAAGTACTGGGTGAACATTCTCATGTTGGCATGATTCGCTGGCAGGGTGTTCACGACCCTGGCCACATTGAGTGTGGCTGGTAAACCCTTGTCCTGCACAAAGTGTAAAATACTTTGCGTCTCCTCAAACCGTTGAATCCCGGGGCTTTTAGGATCATGGTCTTTTCTCAAGAAATTTGCTTTGAACAAGGGTGCCAGCCCTCTCAACATGTTAACGGTGAAGCGAAGACTCTGGTCATGCTCATAGGTGAGGATGGCCTGAAGCTGCGCTGTCATAAAGCCGCAATCAGCCAACACCTCCATGCGCTCAAGGGTAAAGTCCTGCTCGTGAGTAAAACGAATCAGTTTCCACGAAGCCTCATTTTCATAGGCGCCGAGCAAAAAGTCGTATGACGTCAAAACGCCCCCCTCGTCTCACCCGATTCCTCCATATCCCTCAAAAGAGAGGCCCCAGCGCGCAGCCAAGGCGCGTCCCTTTCCTTCAGAAACGGCAAAAGGGCATGACAGTGCGCCAGGTGTCCCATGATGGAGACCGCGTGGGAGAGATCCTCCTGGGTGAAGTTTTGTGCCCGCACTGCCGTAATCACTTTTTTGGGTTGCCCGTGTTTAATAAGCTCCCCCAGATTTGCCAAAAAGGTCGGCGTTTGTCGTCGCAGCCACGGGAGCTGATCTTTTGTTTTCTCAATATGACAGCGTACCTCACGTGCAGAAAGAGGACATTTCTCGTAATCCTCATCCACAAGGGCGGCATAGACCTTTGTTGGCGCAAGGAGGATGTCCCACATCTCTTGCTCGGGGAGCAGGTCCGGCGTACTCGCGCATAAAG
>PNJU01000003.1 GCA_013822015.1 Candidatus Puniceispirillum sp.
TTTTTCCTTTTTCAAAATAATTGCATCCAACGATCATCCCACATTACTCCAACTTGAAATGACACAAAACACAGGCATGCGTAAAACGAAGCGCTCTGTTTGCCTGTTAACGCAGCTCGGGCCCCAACTAATAAGTATCACTCATTCTTTGAGTATGCGCCGATCCCACCGCGGAATTCGCCGGCAACGTCATTATAAATCCAAACAACAGATGTTTCACTGACATCTCCATCATTTTTCAACATCTATAAATTAAAGTCCAAAATCAATAGATTATTCTAACAACGTAGCCTTGTCTCCTAACAGCGTAGCCTTGAAAGAAGATGCATTGTAGATCAAAAGTCATTATCCAAAAAACGTTGTCTTTTTGAAAAAAAGTCTTATTTGAAAAAAGTAAGACTTGAAAAAAGGACAAACTCTACAATGAAAAAAACATTTAGTATCGCTGCCATGGCAATCATGACAAATGGCGCTCTTTTGGCAAGCGCGGTCGCAGATGATGATCAGCCTCCATCATCTTCAACTCTGCCAATATCCCAGGTGCTCGCGCCTGAGAAGGCTCTCTTTGTTGAAAAGTTGCGCGCATGTGATGTAGCGCCTCTCCTGAGCCACAATGCGACGCATCTGACTGCAATAGGTGCGCGTCTCAATTTTTTTGAAGACTATAGCGGTCTTCTTGATTATATTTCGAAGAACAAATCACTAAGGTCCGTTACCTTTCCGGGGCGATCAAATTTCCATGAAAAGAAGTGGTTAGCGTTACACAATCACATCTCAGAAAATACTGCGATCAAAACTGTTTACTTTGAGCATGTTACACTGAATGTGCACATCAATAACCCAAATCCAAGAGTCAAAAAAGTACTTTCTAGAGAGTTGCTAGACGCATTAAGCAAAGAGTATGAAGAAGGTGGGACACGTAAGAGTGCGGCCCCACTCGCCCCACCAGCTGCCCCCGTCACTGCCTCAGAAAGAGCGAGTAAGAGAACGAGAGCGTTGCAGTCGGTCTCACCAGCTCAATCACTGAACATAGGGATGGCACCTCTTCGCAGTGAGCATTTTACCTTTTCTGGAGAACGTCAAATGATCGTTTCACCACACTTTCCTGTGGTCCATGAGCACCCTGCACAAGCCTCTTCCACAAGACTTGTGGCACGCACAGCTGTGACGCGTGTGTGGGATGGTTCAGAAGATGAGTCATTTTTGGATGTGCACACTGCCCAAAGCTCGTCCTCGATGGAACCCACTGCCCTTGCAGTGAGCACGGTCGATACTGCAATCTGCGATGATGATGATGCGGCAGAGAAGCTGCTTGTCCTTAAGCACACGGGCCGAACAGATTTTAAGAAGCCGCGACACTAAAAATTTACAGCCCACGAAACGGGACGGATTCTCAATGTAAGCAGAGGCCGTCTCGTAAGCGTGCTGTGGGTATGCTCTAGAGCAGGCACACTCTCACATTTTTATCCTGACCTGAATGCTCCTTAACCATTTGTTTAGGAACTCCGATTACAATTCCGAAAGTGCCACAGGCAAACAGATTTTTTGGATTGGAGGTCAACACAAATGGCGACGCAAAAAACGGTTGTACAACCACAGTTCGAACTTAAGGCTTTAGAGCGTACACTTGCAATCATACGGTTCAAGGTAGATGGCACAATTGTTGACGCAAATGAGAACTTTTTAAAAGTCATGGGGTACACCCTTGATGAAATTAAAGGATCCCATCACCGCATTTTTATGCCAGGACAGGAGGCTAATACCCATTCCTACGAAGACTTTTGGCAGAGACTGGCTCGGGGAGAATACATTGCAAGCAGATTCAAGCGCACCGCCAAGGGCGGGAAGGTAGTTTGGATTGAAGCGGCCTACAACCCTGTTAAAGATGACAGAGGCGCCGTTCTATACGTTGTCAAGAGCGCCATTGACGTCACCAAACGGCACGAGGACACGCTTTATTATCAGGGCCAACTTGAAGCCATTCGCAGATCACAGGCTGTCATTGAATTTAATAGTGATGGAACAATTATTACAGCAAACGATAAGTTCTTGCACTTCATGGGATATGCACTTGACGATATTGAAGGAAAACACCATCAAATATTTGTCGATCATGATTACGCCAAAACAATTGATTATCAAAAGTTTTGGAAAGCGCTTCGCGAGGGTGAATACAAAGCAGGGGAGTTCAAGCGCTTCACAAAAACAGGCCGAGAGGTTTGGATTCAGGCATCATACAATCCAATTCTAGATGCTGATGGAAAAGTTACAAGCATTGTGAAGTTTGCCACCGATGTTACTGCTCAGAAACTGCAATATGCTGATTATAAAGGGCAAATTGATGCAATTAGCAAAGCACAAGCTGTCATTGAGTTTGAAATGGACGGAACAATCATTACAGCAAATCCCAACTTCTTACATGTGATGGGGTACACCCTTGATGAAGTTAAGGGACAGTACCACCGCATATTTGTTGATCCAGCGGAAGCACTCAGTCCGGAATATGAAGAGTTTTGGCGCCAACTGCGCTCCGGCAAATTTGACGCACGTGTATACAGGCGCATTGCTAAAGATGGACACAGCGTTTGGATCCAGGCGTCATACAATCCAATTCTGGACATGAACGGCAAGCCATTCAAGGTCGTGAAGTTTGCAACAGACTTGTCCAGCGTCATGGAAATTTCCACCATGGCCGACAGTACGTCGAGCAACACACAAACAGTTGCAGCAGCCATCGAAGAGATGTCGGCTTCAATTAATGAAATCAGCCAAAACATGACAAGAACCACAGATGCGACCGCAGAAATCACGCATGCAACAGAAAAGGTCGGATCTTCTGCCGAGCACCTCATTAGTACTACAATGGCTATGGAGAGCATCATCCGTATTATTGAGGAAATTGCTCGGCAAACAAACTTACTTGCTCTAAACGCAACAATTGAAGCGGCAAGGGCAGGGGAGGCAGGCAAGGGATTTGCTGTTGTTGCGGCAGAAGTAAAAAGTCTATCAAGCCAAACAGCGCAAGCCACAGAAGATGTCGCAAAGGAAATTAAAACGGTGCAGCAGGCTTCAAAGTCTCTTCGTGAATCACTGGAGCAGATTGCAGGCCTTGTAGATACAGTCAATAAGTATACCTCCAGCATTGCTGGCGCCATTGAAGAGCAAAGTGCTGTCACGCACGAGATATCAGCCAACACAGCCCATATCTCAACGCTCGTTGACCAGATGAATAACCGCGTCAGACAGCTTGCAAAACAGGCCTAGCACAAATAGGCCCGTCACAAAGCTGGATACTGTAGTGAATCCCCAGTCCCAAAGGCACTGGGGATTCTTCACCATCTCGCCCATTTATCCTTCAGTTGCGAACCACTTATGTAAGAAATTAGGGGGGAAGCAATGGTGTCAGGTATCTGTCATAACTGCTTCATACAAATGCCCTATAATCCGTATTATGGAAAATGATATTATTTAGCAATCGTATGATTTTTTTCCATTGGCTACAAATGCGTTTGCCGGCGGCCATAAAAACGGTAACAGCTTACATCTAAAACTAAATCCTGAATTCCGTGTGAACAAGCATTCAACCTTTGTCAGCAGTTAACCTTATGAAAAACATGCACGGTTATTCACTGACGTGTCTGCTCAAACTCTTACTATGCATTTCCTATTATAAACTTACTCTGACACAACGCCTTACTCTTGCTGCAAATTGCATGCAAGTATGCCCATATTTTCTGATACCCCTTGACCGCGTTCAGACATTTAAGGTACAAATTTAGCACTCGCCTCTTATGAGTGCTAACTAGGGCCATAAGGCGCGCGAGCGTTCTTTGGTTGGTCTAACGATGGAGAATGATCATGAAATTTCGACCTTTACACGACCGTGTTCTTGTCAAGCGCATTGAACAAGAAACGAAAACAGCAAGCGGCATTATTATCCCTGACTCTGCCCAGGAAAAGCCTATCCAAGGAGAGGTCATTTCTGTAGGTGAAGGCGTACGCGATGAAAAAGGCGCCCTGCGTCCTCTGGATGTGAAGCCAGGTGATCGCATTATCTTTGGCAAGTGGTCAGGTACTGAGGTCAAAATTGGCGCGGAGGATCTCCTGATTATGAAAGAATCCGATATCTTTGGCATTCTGACAAACGCTGCTTAACACTTAACCTTGTAAAGGAGTCAAATAAATGGCTGCAAAAGAAGTAAAATTTTCGACCGAAGCACGTGCGCGTATGCTGCGCGGCGTAGATATTCTGGCCAATGCTGTTAAGGTAACCCTGGGACCAAAGGGCCGTAATGTTGTTTTGGCAAAGAGCTTTGGCGCTCCCCGCATCACAAAAGACGGTGTATCCGTTGCCAAGGAGATCGAACTTGAGGATAAGTTCGAGAACATGGGCGCCCAAATGGTGCGCGAAGTTGCAAGCAAAACCAATGATATTGCTGGCGATGGCACAACAACCGCAACGGTTTTGGCCCAAGCAATTGTGCGTGAAGGCGCCAAAGCTGTGGCTGCTGGCATGAATCCCATGGACTTGAAGCGCGGCATCGACACAGCAGTTACCGCAGTTGTTGCGCACCTGAAGAATTCTGCAAAAAAAGTGTCAACGAGCGCAGAGATTGCACAGGTTGCAACCATTTCTGCCAATGGTGAAAAAGAGATTGGCAACATCATTGCTCAGGCGATGGATAAGGTTGGCAAAGAAGGCGTCATTACCGTTGAGGAAGCCAAGTCCTTCGCGACAGAGCTTGAAGTTGTTGAAGGCATGGAGTTTGATCGCGGATACCTTTCCCCGTACTTTGTGACGAACTCTGAAAAGATGGTTGCAGAGCTCGAGAATCCTTTGATCCTCATCCACGAAAAGAAGCTGACTGGTCTACAGGCCATGCTTCCCGTTTTGGAGCAAGTTGTTCAAAGCGGACGCCCTCTTTTGATCATCGCAGAAGATGTTGAGGGCGAAGCCCTTGCAACACTTGTTGTTAACAAGCTACGCGGAGGTCTCAAGGTTGCGGCCGTAAAGGCGCCTGGTTTTGGTGATCGCCGCAAGGCAATGCTGGAAGACATTGCGATTTTGACCAATGCACAGCTCATTTCCGAGGACTTGGGCATAAAGCTTGAGAATGTTTCCATTGACATGCTGGGGCGCGCAAAGCGAGTTTTGATCTCCAAGGAAAACACAACCATCGTGAGCGGTTCCGGTGAAGCGGCTGCCATTGAGGCGCGTTGCCACCAAATCCGTCATCAGATTGAGGAAACATCTTCTGACTACGATAAGGAAAAGCTCCAGGAGCGCCTTGCAAAGCTTTCTGGAGGTGTTGCTGTGATTCACGTTGGTGGCTCAACAGAGATCGAGGTAAAAGAGCGTAAGGACCGCGTAGAGGACGCCATGAATGCAACACGCGCCGCCGTTGAAGAAGGCGTTGTTGTGGGCGGTGGGTCAGCGCTACTTTATGCATCTAAGGTTCTTGAGAAGCTTTCTTACGACAATGACGAGCAACGCATCGGTATCGACATCGTGCGCCGTGCCCTTCAAGCACCTGTACGTCAAATCGCTGAAAATGCTGGCGAAGACGGCGCAGTGATTGCAGGTAAGCTCATTGAGAAGTCGCAAGAAACCCTTGGTTATGACGCCCAAAACCATGAGTATGTCGACATGTTCAAGGCTGGCATCATCGATCCTGCTAAGGTTGTGCGTACAGCTCTCCAGGACGCAGCCTCCGTTGCCGGTCTTTTGATCACAACGGAAGCCATGGTTGCGGATTTGCCTGAAAAGGAAAAGGCTGCACCAATGCCCGATATGAGTGGCATGGGTGGCATGGGTGGTATGGGCTTCTAAAGCCCCCTGCCCTTGTGGTTACAAAGAGGGAGCCTTTTTGGCTCCCTTTTTTATTGCATAGCTCTGGCATATATCTTATAAAAACCCAACTCAATTGGATCTTATATATGACATGCGCCTTGTTTTAATTATTTCTCTTTTTTTGTCCTTAGCGTGCAATGCACGAAGCGTTCAGGATGAAGAGTTTGGCGTCATGCCGCCCGCACCGGCACATCTGTGCCTTATAAAGCTCCCCCTTTCACTCGAGGAGCTCCCCCAGTTTGTTGGTCAGCTCTTTGACCAGCAAAGCGATGAGCACGAGATCCACCTTGCCACACAGCTCTTTGATCAATCAGCTCCCTTAGCGGAAAGTAAAACTTTCTACGACACATATTTTGCCCAGACACAAGCCGCAATGCATGGCAAATTTAACTTGGTGCAACAGTCTGTCTACTCCTACCCAGGCTTGGATATGGGCTTCATTTATATTCGCTGCACAAAAACACAAGAATATTGACATTTTGTCATATTAAATCCTATGTTCTTACAAATTCACTTGCTAAGGACACATCAATGAAAAATCTTTCTTTAACCACTCTTTCTCTATGCTTTCTTTCCGCAAATCATCTCTTAGCGAGCGCCTCTGGTGGCACTTTTGATGATCTTGCCGCCAGCCTTTCGCAGACGCGAGGGATTACGCTCCCAAGTGACTGGTCCCTTCATCAAGATGCGGATCTTGACGCGTTGCTAACAAAACAAATTGGCGCCCTACAATCAGAGGATGCACGCAAATACGCGAACGTTATGCGTATGGTTTTTGAGCAACAAATCAATGCGTTAAAAAAAGCTGCAGACTCAGAAGATCCATTTGTCGAAGTCGGCGATAAAGTCGATAAGACCCTGACATTGATGGAAGCAGAGCACAAGAAGTATTTAAACACCACCGACACAAGCGAGATCGAAAAAAAGTGGATTTTCTCCACCATTTCATATAAGGCTGCCCAGGCAATGGCGCGCCTACTTCCACGTATTGCGGCGCATGCGTTTTCCTGTGTCCAAGCAATCAAAGGCGACGAATCACGCACGTTTGAGTTTTCAAATGCGCGTGACTTCAAGCGCGCGCAAGATCACTTAGAGCGTCGAATTGCTTACGTCGCTTTTAAGGCTGCAGTCAGGGCAACGCCCTACAAAGACGGAATCTTAAACCTTGCCTCTACTCTCGCGAAAAAGCTTCCCCATGACCCCATTTTGTTAACTGACCTGCAAGGCCAGGATTTCATGAAAATCTGTGACGAGCTCTTTTTTGACCAAGACATTTGGTGTCATCCTGTCATGTCACTCTTGGGTCAATTCGTAGACGATAAGAAGACTACTGAATTTGATGCGCATATTGGAGGCGCTTTGCCAGAGGAACGGGAGCTCATTGAACTAAACTACCGAAAGACTGCCCAGTTGCTACGTGCTCAAGCGGGCTTTTATGGGGAAGATGTCACAAAGGCCTCTCCTCTCATGAATACACTAGGTTTTCTGATGCAAACCTACGCAGACCGCATTGCCGCAGAATTTGGTCCGCGCGTAACCCCAAGCACAAGCAGTGCGGGCCGCCTGGAATCCCCATCTTTGCGCAGGTCGCCCATCTCACAAAAGCGTCAAAATGGTCAGCACCCGCGCCACGTTCAAGAGACCCTCAAAGCACGGCACGAGAAGCGTGTGGCCAATATTCTTGAGACAAGTCCAAAAAAGTACGCCCTTCTTGGTGAGGGTGCAACAAGCGAGCTTGACATGATTGCAGCCAGGCTCGTGCATAACCCGGGCGTTGCTGAGCTTGCCAAAATGATTGAGGAAATGAACGCAATCACCAAAACTCTGGATACGCGCCTTGCTCAGAAAACCCGTGAGCTAAAGGCGAGTGAGTCGGCCTCACGTGCTTCATCCTCAGTGCAGGAATTGCCTCCCGTCAGCTCGTCTTCAAGCTCCTCAAATGTGCGCCGCGAGGTCATCGATGCCCACATCAAGGCAGGTCATCTGAGCGCAAGCGACCTGAAAAAGAAAAAGAACAGCCGCGGCGGAAAAGGTGGGAAAAAGCGCCGCTAAGCGCACCGCCATTGGCAGGGGGAGAGAAATCCATTATAACCAAACTTATTGGTGATAAATGGAGCCAAACGTGGCGCTTTCCCCCTATGTTCCTTTGCGACTTCACTCGCCCTTTTCTTTGGCGGAAGGGGCTCTACGCATCCCTGCCTTGGTCGAGCTATGCAAGAAGTACGGGATTCCGGCAGCCGCTTTAACGGACACCAATAACCTTTTCGGCGCCATGGAGTTTTCCTTATACTGCGCCAAGGCAGGCGTCCAACCCATCATTGGGTGTCAGATAAGCCTTACCCCACGCCCAGGCGACCCAAGACTGGAGACGCGGCGCAAAATGGGGGATGAGCTCACTGACCACATTATTCTCCTTGTCCAAAATGAGGTCGGGTATAAAAATCTTCTCAAACTTGTCAGCCGTTTATACGTGGACAAAGAGGCGCCAGACCTTGGGAGCCCTCAAATCTCCTATGAGCTTCTCGCACGTCACAGTGAGGGCCTCATAGCCTTGTCGGGTGGCACCAAAGGCGCTATCCACGAGCTTCTTCTTAAAAACCAGAAGGACGAAGCCCACGCCTTTGCCGCGCATCTCGCAAGCCTTTTTCCTGGGCGTTTTTACCTTGAAATTTCCCGCCACGGCCTTCCCCAAGAAGAAGAGATCGAGGAAGATCTCCTTGATCTTGCCAAAACCCAGGGACTGCCCCTTGTTGCCACCAATGAGATCTTCTTTGAGAGTGAGGCGGACTACGAAGCCCACGACGCCCTTTTGTGTATCGCTCAGGGTGCTTACGTGTCCCAAGAGGACAGGCGCCGGGTCACACTCCACCACCGATTTAAAAGCCCTGACGAAATGGTCGCCCTTTTTGAGGACCTGCCCGAGGCCATCACCAACACCCGACTTATCGCCCAGCGCTGCGCCTTTATGGTGGAGATTAAAGATCCCATGCTCCCCCCCTTCCCCACCCCTCGTGGTGAGAAAGAGGAAATTCGCCACCAGGCAAAAACCGGGCTGGAGGCACGCCTAACCCACGAGGTGTTCCCACGCCTGCCTGAAGACACCCACGAAACAACGCGCGCCCAGTATTTTGACAGACTCGAGTTCGAGCTGGGTGTCATTGAACAAATGGGCTTTTCTGGGTACTTCCTTATCGTCGGTGACTTTATCCAGTGGGCCAAGTCCCAGAATATCCC
Organism: Candidatus Puniceispirillum sp.; assembly: GCA_013822015.1. GTDB lineage: Bacteria > Pseudomonadota > Alphaproteobacteria > Caedimonadales > UBA1908 > JACESU01. Next base: position 9,086 of record PNJU01000003.1, read on the forward strand.
CGTGGGGCCTGGGCGTGGCTCAGGTGCCGGCTCCCTCGTTGCCTGGGCACTGACCATCACCGACGTCGACCCCATCCGTTTTCAGCTTATCTTTGAGCGCTTCTTGAACCCCGAACGCGTCTCCATGCCTGACTTTGACGTGGACTTTTGCCAGGACCGCCGGGACGAGGTCATCGCGTATGTACGAGAGAGGTACGGCGCCGACCGCGTGGCCCACATCATCACCTTTGGAAAGCTGCAGGCACGCGCGGTCGTGCGTGACGTGGGGCGTGTCCTTGGCATGCCCTACGGCCAGGTTGACCGCCTATCAAAAATGATCCCCTCCAACCCAGCCAATCCGATCACCTTGGCCGACGCCCTTATCCAGGAGCCTGATCTGGGCCGCGCCAGCGCCGAGGACCCCGCCGTTGCCAAACTCCTCGATATCGGGATGAAGCTTGAGGGGCTCTACCGCCACGCCTCAACCCACGCGGCCGGTGTTGTGATTGGAGGTGAGCCCATTGATAACATTGTGCCGCTCTACCACGATCAGAAGGGCTTGCTGCCCGCGACCCAGTTCCATATGAAGCATGTGGAGATGGCGGGCCTGGTGAAGTTTGACTTCTTGGGGCTTAAAACTCTTTCTGTGATTCAGCGCGCCGTGGATTTTGTCAATGAAAGCGGTACGCCCCTCAACATCTCGACCATTTCACTGGAAGACGCGCCCACCTTTTCCCTTCTTCAGCGCGTTGAAACCGTGGGCATCTTCCAGCTTGAAGGTGCGGGCATGCGCGACGTTCTCAAGAAACTTCGCCCCACAAACTTTGAAGAAATTATTGCCCTGATCTCCCTGTACCGTCCCGGTCCCAGGGACGACATCCCCCGCTATCTTGCCTGTAAGCATGGTCATGAAGAGGTGCACTTCGCCCATCCTCTGTTGGAGGGTATCCTGAAAGAAACCTACGGTGTCATGGTTTACCAAGAACAGGTCATGCAGATCGCCCAGGTCTTGGCCGGGTACACCTTAGGCGGCGCGGACATGCTGCGCCGCGCCATGGGTAAGAAAATTAAAAGTGAGATGGACACCCAAAAGGACATCTTCCTCAAGGGCACCAAAGAAAAAGGCATTGACGCAAAAGTGGCGGAGGGCATTTTCGAGCAAGCCGCCAAGTTTGCGGGATACGGCTTTAACAAATGCCACGCAACGCCCTACGCGCTGATTGCCTATCAAACAGCATATCTGAAAGCCAACTTCCCCGTTGCCTTCATGGCGGCCTCCATGACCTTTGATATGCACAACACAGATAAGCTTATGATCTTCAAGGCAGATCTTGTGCGCATGGGTATTGAGGTCTTGCCACCTGATATTAACAAGAGCTTTGCTGATTTTCGTGGCGAGGCTCTTCCAAACGGACAAGAGGGCGTGCGCTATGCCCTCGGCGCCATTAAAAGTGTGGGGGCGGCTGCCATGGAGGAAGTGGTCGCCGAGCGTGAGGCGCGCGGCCTCTTCAAGGACATCTTTGACTTCGCCAAGCGCTTAGACAGCAAAATTGTGAACAAGCGATTCATGGAGAAGCTCATAGCAGCCGGCGCCTTTGATACCCTTGAGCCAAACCGCGCCAGGCTCATGGCGGGCTTAGAGATGATTTTGCGTCAGGCGGGTGAGCTTAAAAACCAGCGCACCAGCGCACAGAGCTCCCTTTTTGGGGCAGGCGTCACCATCAGCACCCCCGAGCTACCCAAAGCGCAGCCCTGGGACCGCTTTGAGACCCTCTCCCAGGAGTTTGATGCCATTGGATTTTATCTCTCCTCTCACCCCCTGGACGCGTACGCGAGCATGATCGCGGGACTCAACCTCACCCCATCTCGGGCCCTTGAGGAGCTTGTACCCTCGGGCGAAGCGTTAGGCTTTAAAATGGCCGGCGTTGTCCTGGCTAAAAAAGAGCGCATCAGCAAGAAAGGCTCCCGCTACGCCTTCGTCCAGTTCTCTGACATGTCTGGCACCTATGAAGTCACCTTCTTTTCAGAAACCTACGCACGCCTTCGCGAGGCCCTGGAGCCGGGCGCACTGTTTTTTCTTTCCATGGCGGGGCGCTTTGAAGACGACAACCTGCGCCTGACCGTCCAGGACGCACGCCTTCTTGACGAAATGTTGGACACAGTCCCGACCTCTTTTGAGCTTCTTATTGAAAACGCTGAAAGTTTCACCCAACTCCAGCAGATCCTGCACGCAGCCCCCAAGGGCAAGTGCCAGGTGCGTTTTGTGGTGCGCCCCCAAGGAGGCGGCGAGGTGCGCCTGGGAGCGCCTCATTCATACGCCATGAGCCCGGTCATTCGTGAGAAGATACTTATGCTGCCGGGCGTACGTGTGTGCGCTGAGTAATTTACGGCGCTTTAAAACCTTTTGCTTTTTCAAGGCCGATGGCACTTTCCACATTCCGTGCGCCTTCAAAAGAAGCGCCCGTTACGTCGGCGCCTTCAAAAATCGCGCCTTGAAGATCGGCACCTGAAAAAAGGGCGCCCCTGAGGTTGGCGTGGGTAAAATCCGCATCGGTGAGCGTTGCCCCGCCCATATTTGCCTTCTCTAAATCCGCGCGCATGAAAACCGTCTTGGCACAGTTGGCCTGTGTCAGGTTTGCCCCGCCCATCTGGGCACCCGTTAAGTCAGAACCTGAAAGGTTTGCATTCTCAAGGTTTGCGCCGCGTGCGCCCAAATCGCTGAGGGCTTGATAGCTCAGATTTAAGCCGCTCAGGTTGGCGCCTTGAAAATCTGCCTCGCCGTCCCTTACCTTCTTCAAAACGGACTGAGCCGTTAGGGGGCCGTCCATGGCCCATGGGGTCATCGGCGTGAGCGTAGTCAAAGCAATGAGGGCTAATATTTTGTATTTCATAAATTTTTCTCCCATGTTTTTCCCACATTTTAGACAAGACGTAAAGCGCTCGCAACCACTCGTCTCATCAAAAATGAAAAGACGTAATAATAACTCCTTGAACCTTTCACAAAAGACGCCACATAAGAACCATAACCACACAACAAAAAGCTTCTTTTATGAAACTAGCTCAGCTGATTCTCCTTCTTGGTTTTCTTGCCACGAATGTGTTTTCCAGCGTCAGTGAACGCACATTCGAACCTTTTTTGGCCACCAACACCCGCACGTATACAAAAGATGAGATATACTTTGTCTCCCAAAAGTTAACGACCTCCAATTTAACTTATTGGAGAGACTTCATCGAAAAGGCTCATGACGTTTTGCGCGGACATAACGAGGGCACATCTGCCTTTGCTGAGAATTTAGATATTTGGGAAAAATACCCGGAGACAGATGTGCGAGTGACCTATGCTTGCTCAGTGCCTCCCCATGAAGACCCACTTCCTTACCAGGTCATTGAAATGTTCTTTGGTGTCTTTACCCATGACAAGATGCCATTTTCCACCCATATGGGAATTTCCAAAAACCCTTTATTCAAAGGGGATACGCACGGGCGTTTATCCATGGACCTCCATGCCTTTGCGGCGCGCACAACCCTTAAGTTTCACCCGGGTGTTGAGTATATGCTGACCATGCCAGCCCAGCAGATGCTGCGCATTTTTCAAAGATCTGGGCTTTCCCTTTATCTGGGCGAGTACCGCACCACGATTTTAATGACGCAAGATCTAGCCACCTCAAAAGACATACTCGCAAGAAGGGAAGCGGACTTAGAAACCCTCGATCATCTTTCCATCATCGGCACATATGGGCACTCCTTCGCGCAAAATACCCTGCGCATGCGCGCCGATATCACGGCCCTTGAGGAAAAGCGCGATCGTTACAAATACATGTACAATCCGGCCGTTGGACTAGAGTTCCCACACAGCGCCGCTTATGCGTGTGCTCCCAACAACTTCTATGTCTATCTCCCCTCATTTGAAGAAGGGCCAAGATTTGTGCGCGAAGAGGATTCCCACACAAAGTGGTTTTTTGAGCATCTCAATATCAGCCCCCTTCACAACTACAAAAGAAATTTTTGTGACATGTTCCCCATGCACTACGTTCTTGTCTCACAAGTGGAGCTAGCTGCCTATAAAGGTTAGGACGCCTCAAAGGTGCGCGCTGATTTTACAGCATCCCTCGGGGCAGCTTTCCTGTTCGTGACCGGCGTAAGCAAGCACCTCGTTATAGATATTTCCGTCAAGGGCATCAAAGTAATGGTCTTCGGGTGGCGCAGCAAGGGACGCCATCAGTGTGCTAAGGCTATGCAAGTACGTGACGGGCGTCGGCGCATCACTGCGCACCACACTCACGCGCAGAAAAAGACTCCCTGCTCCGTGTGGAGAGAGAACACCCAGGAAAATATTGGCACACACCGTCACGGGGGCGCTTGGTACACCGGGCGCCGCGCGTGACATACACGGATACATGGCCGAAAAATCGTGTGTAATATCCGCTGTCGTCATATGTTCATGGCGCAAGATTTTGACCTCCTCCCCATGCGCCTCAATAACATGGGTCACGTCCATTAGGATCTGCTCCCCATCCAAAATTTGGGCGCAGTAGCTGCCATGGCTTACATGTTTTAATCTGAGAGTAAGTGCCACGCCTGCCTGTTCGTCATGCTGGGTGTTGGCCACCAAAGGCGCACTAAACAAGACGCATAGTAAGGTATAGGCAGCCAGCCCCATGGTGGGAACCTTACGGCCAGCGCGCTTCGGGGGGCAATGACATAAGAATCGCCTGGGTATTGCCACCTGTCTCTAGGCCAAACTTTGTCCCGCGATCATAAAGCAGATTAAACTCCACATAACGCCCACGGCGCACCAGTTGGTATTCCTTCTGCTCCTTTGTCCACGCGTCATACATGTGGCGGCGCACGAGTTGGTCATAGATGGCACGGAAAGACTCACCAACATCCTTTGTGAAAGCAAAGTCCGCGTCCCAACTTCCTGAGTCAAGATAATCGTAGAAAATGCCGCCAATCCCGCGTGGCTCATTCCTGTGGGGCAGAAAGAAGTACTCATCGCACCACTTTTTGTACTTGGCGTAATACGCTGGGTCTGCCCGGTCGCAGGCGCCTTGAAGGGCCGCGTGAAAGTCCTTTGTATCCGCGTCCTGTGGATAGAAGGGTGTGAGATCCGCGCCTCCCCCAAACCAGTGCTTGCCTGTCACAATATGGCGTGTGTTCATGTGAACTGCTGGCACTAAAGGAGACATCATATGGGACACCAGGGAAATGCCTGAGGCCCAAAAGAACGGATCCTCGTCGGTGCCGGGAATCTGCCCACGGAATTTATCGGAGAAATCCCCGAAAACCGTTGAGACGTTCACGCCCACCTTTTCAAAGACTTGCCCCTTCATCAGGGACATGACCCCTGCCCCGCCAGCATCGCGCGCCCAAGGCGTGCGCTCAAATTTCCCGGGCGTGCCACCACGTTCTTTCGCAAAATCCTCTTCGATGGCCTCAAATGTCGCGCAAATGCGGTCTCGAAGGCCTTCAAACCAGAGTCTTGCTTCCTCTTGACGCGGCGTCGTTTCACGGGACACTGCCTGACTCATGTGCATGGCGGCTTGGAACATTATTATTCTCCTTGAATTCACCCACATAGCAATTCATGCGCCGCGAACCAACCCCGCGTCAAGGGGGTAATGACCTTATGCGGCTGGCACAGGTTCAATATGCAGCTGGGTGTTGTCACCGTCGAGATAAACCACCACGTCATGGGCCATGGAGACGATGTAACGTTGCACGCCAGCCTTGGCGACCTCACCCATCCAGACGTCATAGGTGGTCTCTGCCCGTTGATGCCTTGCAATGGCGTCGCTGACGCCTTGCACGTTAAAGGCGCCAAAGGTAAAACCGTCCGTTGGAAACTCTTCCTTAAGAAGCACGTCACGGTGGCGAATAATGGCCAGGCCTGCCGCCATATCGACGCTGTAACTGACAATACCCAATTCCTTGAGGGCCTTATACACCCAAGGAAAAGCGTATGTGCGTCCTGATTCCATAGCTTCTTTGCGTATCGCACCGATCATAGTTTGCAGCGTTTGTTCGTTCATTTTATCCATCCTTCTTTCTCTATATCTGTTTGGTTGAGCATGAGTTTTTTCCATATTCTTTGAAGTGTATTTTCTTCATCCGAAGACAAGCACCCAAAGAATTCGCGCTCATTTTCCTCGGCACAGGAGATGAGGCGTGGCACAAGCTCTTGCCCTTTTTGGGTCAGAACCAAAGACTCGCTGCGCCGGTCAAAGCCGGGCTGCCTTTTCACCAGCGCCATCTTCACAAGCCGCTCAACGGTTCGTGAGATGGTGGCTTTATCCACACCAATGTGTGCAGACAACTCCGTAATAGAGCTTGCACACTTCCCGTGCAGTGAGAGCAAAATGCACCACTGAGGAACTGTGATCTCAAAGGCCGCAAGCTTGCGCTCAAATTCACAGCGCACCTGGGCTGCAAAGCGAGAGATCCAATAGCCTATGTCTTGTTTTAAATCATGCATGAGCCAATAGATAGATGATCGGACAACAGTTGTCAAGTCACTTTTTTTTGCAATGCGTGAGCCGGATAACCCCCACTGCCTTTTCTGCGTTTTTTGTAAAGGTTTGGCTGTGCACCCTAGTTACTTTATGAAACGGCGGCCTGGGTTGTAATGTTGATGGTACCAAGAAGAGCGCGGTGCACAGGACACTTACCCGCAATCTCCAGCAGCTTTTCCTCGAGCTCCTTTGAAACGTCCCCTTCCAAGTGGAGCGTCACGCCAAGCTGCAGCACACTTTCTTGCGTTTCGGCTTTCACAACGTGCTTGTGGGTGACCTTCACCTGAAAGGGGGGAAGAATGAGACCTTTGTGCTGGGCGTAAAAACGAAGGGTGATGGCGGTGCAACTGGCAAGACTGGCCGCCAAAATCTCCATGGGCAGAGGGCCCACTCCCTGGCCACCAACCTTCTCCGGCTCGTCGGCCATAAAGTGATGGGAACGCGTATCAACGAAAAACCCAAAGGGCTCAGTTTTGGGGTCAGGCGTCACAAGCACCTCCCCTTCATTCAACGCCTTGCGATCGATCATGGTCATGCGCTCCTCTTCACCTCCGGGGCCTTTTCATCTTCCTTCTTGGTGAGGCGTTCTATAAGGGCGCTGGAGGCAATTCGCGGCAAAAGAATGGAAAATGTCGATCCCACATCTTTCTCGCTTGTCACATCAACGCTGCCGCCTAACTCCTCACAAAAACGCTTCGTAATGGTCAACCCAAGACCTGTGCCACCATACTGGCGTGTGGTGGAAGAGTCTGCTTGGGTGAAGGGCTGGAAGAGTTTTTTAAGCTGCTCCGGCGTAATGCCGCATCCTGTGTCCTGAACACTGAAGCTAAGCATTTCACGTCGGCCCAAGGTTTGTGTTGCCACACGCAGGGTCACGGTGCCTTCCTTCGTGAACTTAACGGCGTTACTCATCAAATTGAACAGACCTTGCCTGACCTTTGTATAGTCACTGTACATCATCCCGATGTCATCGGGACACTCAAGGGCAATCTGGTTACTATTTTTGCTGGCCGACGGCATCATCAAGTCATAAATGCCCTGGGCCATCTTGCGGATATCAAATTCTTCGAAGTGATAGGTTGTCTTTCCCGCCTCAAGCTTTGACACATCGAGAATGTCGTTAATGAGCTCCAAGAGATGCCGCCCTGCCCCGTTGATTTTCTTCAAATCCCCTGAGATCATCTCGTCTTTAAGATCTTCGACCTCCTCAAGAAGCATCTCACTGTAACCAATAATGGCATTGAGTGGCGTGCGCAGTTCATGACTCATGGTGGCCAGAAACTCCGATTTTGTTTTGTTGGCTTGCTTGGCTTCCTCGACGGCGCTGGCAAGGGCTTCCTCTTCTTTGATGCGCTGTGTCACGTCACGCACAAAGCAGTAATAACCTTCAACGTCGCCGTCCCCATCAAGAGCCGCGATCATGACCACATGGAGATAAAGATGCCCCTCTTCATTATGAAGAATTCCTTTTAGGTCAATGGAGATGCGCTCATTGGGATCGGACGCGCGACAAGCGCTTGCGATGCGCTCTTGGTCGTCTTCCCCAAATGTTTCAAGCCAACTCATGCCAACAAGCTGGTCCGCAGTTGTTTCAAAGAGTGACGCATAAGCGTCATTGACCGTACGACACGTATAGTCCCTGTCGATAAACAGGATACCTTCAACGGCGTTCTGAAGGGCTGTTGTGAGGGAGCGCACATCCGCTTCCCTGCGCTTTCGCTCAGTGACATCAAAAAGGGTTCCTGTTAAAAAGTGCGTCTCGCTTTCAGGATCGCTCACAACGCGGCCGCGTTCAGAAACCCAGCGTAGGCCGCCGCTTTTATGGTGAATACGGTACTCCACATCGTAGGAATGGCCCGGAACCGGCACAAGCCCAACGGTTTGCTCCACGAGCCCAAGGTCAACCTCAAACAGAAGATCCGCGTAGGAAAGTTGCTGTGCCGTGAACACCTCTGCTCCGTATCCAGTGATATATTCTATGGCATCACTTACATACTCAAAGCGCCAGTTCACATCTTGGGAACAGCGGAAAATGGCACCAGGCACGTTTTCAAGCAGAGTACGGTTTTTATGTTCACTTGCGCGCAGATCAGCGCTCATGGCCTCAGCCAGGGCTTCTGCGCGGCGCTGGGTGGTTTGCTGTGACCACAAAATGTATGCCATGGCGCAGGAAAACAAAAGACCGATAAAGGGAATCAGGATGAGGGAGAGCCTATAAAAAGGATTCAGGGCCTTTTCTTGGACAGCCAAGGTGATAAGCCACGGACGCCCCCAAACATTGTAGGTTTGTGTATGGGTAAGGTCTGTCGCGGATTTATCATTATCGGGGCTTTTATATAGGTTTTTCCCTGTGTCAGAAACATTCATTTTAAAGCCTTGCGGCGCTAAATGCTCGAAGAAATTAAGGGCGTCAATGGGCGCGCTCACCCACCCTTTTAAATACTTTTTCCGCTCTTCAACGTTGCGCGGCATGCGCTCGAGATCATATACGGGATAGTACAAGATCACAGTCAAGCGCGTTTTATCAGGGTCTGTCACAAGGAATAAGGGGGGCGTTGCAACGGCCTGACCTGTGTCCCTTGCATTTTCAAGAGCCACTTTTGATGCCTCATTGGTTGCCACATTAAATCCTTGGCCCGCAAATAAGCCCTCAAGTGCGCTCTTACGATTAAGGGTAGGGCAAACATATTTAAGAATATAGTATATGTCATCGAGGGTTTGTGGATATATCTTGATGTCCCTTGTCATCTCGTTGCTTAGGGACTTCATAACGCTGTCGAGTTGATTTGGGGCCACTGCCTCAATGTAACTGAGCTCCCAAAATCCAGGAAACAGGCGTGGGTTGATCACGGACATGACATAGCTGTACCAGCGGCTCCAGCCAATATCATGGTCCTTTTCTCCCAGTAAGCTGGCCGTTGCCTGTAACACATTTGTATACCTGGCCACACGTTCCTCCAAGGCCAAGCTAAAGTGCCTCACATCGTGGCCAAAATCTGTCTCGAGGCGGGCTTTGTGTGTATAACTTGTATAAGATAACACCAGAAGGCTTGCCCCAAAGGTCAGAAAGAAACCCAGGTAAACTATCCAAGACGGTTTTGTGAGAGGGCTTGTAAAAAAGCGACAAATGGGACCGTATACAGCGTACACAGGATCCTTTAGCAATCTCTCAAAGAACGATTTTTTTATCGTTTGAGGAGATTCTTCTCCTGCCTCAGGTGGTTGCGCACTTAATCCGGTTTCCATTCACGCATTCTAATAGACTGCTCGCAGTCTAATTTTCGAGAAAAAAACTTAATTTTCCCTTAACGTGTGGGGGTGATGCGAAAGCCTATGGCAACAACATACATTTCAGGTGACTCTTTACGACTGGCGGGAGGCTTGAAGTGCCGCACTTGAGAAAAATCTCGCTTAAGGGCGTTCAAAAGATCCTGATCTGTCCCGCCTTGAAAAACCTTCGCCACAAAGGAACCTCCTGGTCTTAGCACCTCCTTTGCAAAATGGTAAGCAATCTCGGCCAAGGCCACAGTGCGCAAATGATCTGTCCCCGCGTGACCTGTTGTGGACGCGGCCATATCACTTAGGACCACATCGGCCGCGCCCCCGCAGGCCTGACGCACGGCTTCGCGCTGATCCTCTTCCATAAAGTCGCCTTGAAAAATGGTCACATTGGGCAATGGATCAACGGGCAAAAGGTCAATGCCCACAACGTGACAGGCCTTGCCCGCAACTTGCGTGCGCTCAAGGGCCACTTGGGTCCACCCACCGGGCGCCATACCTAAGTCCACGACGCTGGCGCCTTTTTTGAGAAAGTGAAACTTATCATCAAGCTGTTCAAGCTTGAAAGCCGCCCGGGATCGGTACCCAAGGGTTTTGGCTTGCAGCACGTAAGGATCGTTCAGCTGGCGTTGCAACCAACGTTGGGAAGAGACCTTGCGACCTCGTGCCGTTTTGACGCGTACGCTTGGCGTACGCAACGCTGGGCGTTTAGGAGAAAAAGTTGGGCGTTTTTGCATTCATTTAAGCTACCGAGGCGAGATCCATATTCTTCATGTCTTCATAGAGCTGAAAAACAACGCCGTCACGTACGCCTCTGTCTGCAACGGTGAGAAGTCCTACGGGCCACGCTGAGGCAAGTCCCTCAAACACAGCCATGCCTGCCAGCACTAAATCACTTCGTTCAGAGCCAATGCAGGGATGCAGACTTCTCTCATGGTTTGACATCATTTGCAAGTCTTTAATAACTTGTTCAATCTGATCAAAGGTTAAAACGATGCCATCAACGCGGTGTCGCGCGTAGTAGCGCAGTCCCAGGTGAAGCGCGGCTGCGGTAGTGGCTGTGCCGGAACTACCCACAAGCTGTACTTTGTTTTGTGCGATAAGGACGTCTAAATTATGGGGCGCACTGAACTGGCGCAGTGTATCCCGGATGGACGCTGCCACCTGCAGATAGTTCTTAGCGCACTCCGGGTGGCCCGTCTCAGCAATGCTCACAACCCCAAGGGGAAGGGAAATCCAGTCGATGATACGTGCGCCCTGCGGGTGCCCAGGGTCCTGTGACAACAGAACGACTTCCGTGCTCGCGCCTCCCACATCGAACACTAGGGCGTAAGGATATGATGGATCCAAAAGACCCGAGATACCTTTTACAGCAAAGCTAGCCTCTTCCTTTTGTGAAAGCACTTTGAAGTCAAATCCCAGGGTCTGGCGCACATGCTTGAGGAATGAGGGGGCATTTACGGCGCGGCGACACGCTTCCGTGGCCACGCACCGCAGTGTGATATTTTGGTATTTTTCAAGTTTTTTCGCGCATTGCTTGAGGGCGGCAAGGGCCCGTTCCTGAGCGTTTTCGCACAACGCATCGGACTCAGAAAGGCCCTCGCTGAGGCGCACAACCCGCGAGAATGCCTCTTCTAGAGCAAGTCCCTGGGGCGTCTCCTTCATTACAAGCAAACGGCAACTGTTGCTTCCCAGATCTATAGCTGCAAAATGGGAGGCCTGTAACACAATGACACCCGTATATCCTATGAGGCTACTTTCATTATAATACAGATATGGGGGCTGCACACCCCCTTTTCAAGAAATTAAGCCTGCTCTTGGGAAAGTTTAACGGAGCCACTGCCCATGCTTGTCACGTAGTCCTTGACTTTGCTCATCATTTCTTCCAATTGCTCCCCATAGAAATGGTCAGCATTGGCAATGATACTTTGTGTGATTTCGATATTTTTCTGCATCGAAAGCTTCTCACACAGCTTTGACACACTGTCAATGGGCACAATCTGATCCTTTTCTCCGTGGATCATAAGGCCCGACACAGGGCATGGCGCCAGGAACGAGAAGTCGTACATATTGGCAGGAGGCGACACGGATACAAATCCTTCAACCTCAGGTCGGCGCATCAAAAGCTGCATGGAAATCCAAGCGCCAAACGAAAAACCTGCGATCCAGCAGCTTGAAGCCATGGGGTTATAGGTCTGCATCCAGTCCAAAACGCACGCGGCGTCGCTAAGTTCACCCTCTCCTTGGCCAAAACGACCTTCGGATTTACCCACGCCACGAAAGTTGAAGCGCATGGTGTTAAAACCCATCTCTACAAAGCTTTTGTAAAGGGCATAGGTCACCTTATTGTTCATGGTGCCCCCATGCTCTGGGTGGGGATGAAGGATCAGGGCAATAGGTGCACCAGGTTCCTTGTGGTGATGGTAACGCCCCTCAAGGCGCCCTTCTGGTCCGTTGATGATGACCTCAGCCATGTGCAACTCCTTAAGCATTCCTCATGGGGGATTAATAGCAAATTCGGATGTGACGTCAAGCTTTTATTACGGAACAAAGTGTAATCTATCCATTTGGTTGAAAAAAATTGACAGTTCGGGCAATTTAATATGCCAACAAGCAGCGCACATTTTTTTAGCAAGACTCTCAGAAACCAAGGCGCCTCATGGGAAAAATTGTCCTGCACGCACGTGAGGTATGTGGGCACTCATTCAGGTGCGCCTTGCATTTCTTGATTGCACATTTTGAAAACGAAAGCAGCCTGAGGCTGGCGCACGCGCAAGAGTACTCACCAGATATTCCTTGCGGGATAAAAACTTATCGCACCTCTTTACGAAATTGAAAGTATTTATGCTTTGAAATAGAAGGGTTGCGACTGAAGACGAGGTGTCATATGGGCCGGTTCTACTTTTCCTTCATTGGTGTTTTTGGGTGCATGCTCCACACACCTCTTCCGGCAACACTGTTTGATGAGCTCTCAAAATTCGACACAACAAAGATGGCCCATGCGAGCAAATCCCATGGGGAGCCGTCCAGCGTTGTCTATGAAGCAAAGGACACCTCACCTACCCCCTTACGCCTGGTTGTCAACTTACAGGAGCTTCAAGCGGCCCAAGCAAAACTTAAGCAGGCCTCCCCGTCCAGCTCCCCTCCTGTTGCAGCGCACGCCTCTGCCACACGCACAGAACAGGGGCCGGCGCCAGAAGTTCGCGCTGTCTATAAACAGAGCGTCCTCTCCCTTATTAACCAGGACGTTATGGGCACCCTAAAGCCGCCGACCTCACGAACCGCCCCACAACCCGAGCCTGAGCCGGACCAAAGTGCAACCCTTGCTGCCATAGCGCTCCAGGCAACAACCTCTATTCACTTTGGACTGGTGAAAGATTCTGAAAGACTTGATGCCTTGGAGGCTCAGGCAGCAAGAGAAAGAGGGGCTACAACGCCCCTCAAACTCAAGAAGGGTAGACTTGAGGACCTTGACAAGATCATGTCAGACCCCCTGCTTGTTCCCCTACTGGAAAACCCAGAGCTTTTTGAGCGTCCCATGGGCTTTGCTTTAAGAGAGAAAGTCACAGCCCTCAAGGAGGCACAAAAGTACTTTGAGCCAGCTGAAATAGCCAACAGAACGCACATGAGCGCTCACCTCATCAAACTGATTTCCCTCTATGAAAGGAACGTTGCGGTTCTCGCCGCAAAGATGGAGATAGTGCGCGCGAGGGTCAGGCGAGAACGACTCCGGTTGGAGCGCATTACGCGCAACCCTCTTTCAGAAAAGCAAGACCTTCACGCATGTTTGATGTCCTACCCCAGGAGCAGTTTAAAGCCATCTTGGACAAGAGAGCCTCTTTCTCCCCATGGAATTGTCGTGGCATGGCAGGGTGAATGCTTGCGTGATGCCCAAGCTCGCCTCAAAAATGACACACCGGCCAGCATTCTCATCAAAAAACTCCTCTCCCAAGGATATACCTGGGACATTGACATCAAAACTGGCCTGAGTTTGCACCCTCCTCAACCAGGGGAAAGCGCCGCCGTTGCACATGAGGAAGCCGCCACCAGTACACATGAAGAGAGCACTACCCTTTTCTACATAGAGCATCAGGAGGTAAGGCGTTTCCTAGCCGAACTATCCCAGGACTGGGGGTTTGTATCGGTGGATCAAAAACTCCCACAAAAGGAGACCCACCGCGCCACAAGTGAAGGGCCAACCGATTCTCTGGATATGGGAAGCATGATCAGCAGTATGATCTTTTTAGACCCATCAAGCTTCTACGCGAATGCTCAGGAAGCAGACGCTGTCCAGGAGAGCGCTGTCGCCTCGTCCTCAACACCTCCTGAAGCGGACACCCCTGTCAGCCAACCGCTCCTCACGACAAACGCCGAGGCACCAATTACACAGAAACTGACATGGGCCCAATACGTTACAAGCCTCATATCCACGGCCCTTTGGTTCAACCGTGCGGGTACAACACAAACATCCTAAACCAAGAAGCCAACACCCGCCACTTCAAAGGGCGGGTTTGGCCTTATTGCGCTTTTGCATGTTTTGCACAAGATATTCGTACATGTTGCAAAGGGCGGCAAAGGGGGCAACCGAGAGAAATGCGATCACCGTTGTAATGGTGGCATTCAAAATAATATCCATAAAATCAAAGCCAGTCCCAAACATGGCTGGCTGAATTTGCTTTGTGATATTGGCAGATGTAGGAAACGACAGATTACCCGTTGTGAAGAAGGAAAAAATCATCACAGGCAGACCCGATATAAGGACTGCCACAAAGACTTTCCAAGCCTCACCCCTCGTCAGATCAAAAACACGCCCCAGATCTATGGGATTACCGATGGCCACATGTACGTAAAGAGGGGTAAAGCGCGCCACAAAATACAAAACGACCCCAAAAAGAAGGGACAGAATCAACATATATGTCAAAGACATGAGTGCAAGGGCGGGCCCATCCAGGGCAAGGGTCTCTGGTGTTTTATAAAAAAAAGTCATCATTAAGGATTCAAGGAGAATAAAGGAAGGTATACCGACCAGCACAAACAGAACGATATGGGCAACGAAAAGCCGCCATGTCTCATACATATTAAAGTAGTGAAAATAACCCGTTGAATCTTCATAGGACAGGATACTCTTTGCAACAGCCACAAGGATAGGAAGGCCAAACAAAAGGCTGAGAAAATGTTTAATAATCACCTTTGCATACATCCCAAAGCTCACCTCGGGCGTTTGTGGTGAAGGTTCTGCCAGGGGCAAATCTGCTGGCAAATAGCTCGCGCCATAGGTAAGAACAGCTTTCATGAGCAGGATAATAGTAAAATAATTCACAAATAGCCAAAATATGTTGGTTTTTGGATAAATAATATAGGAAAGCCCCTTTTGTGCACTATCCCTGACAATATTATCTGTCATAAAAGCCCCCTGTTAGAGCGTTGGTTTTACTACAAGACTGTGTTTAACCAGCCTTCAACACATTGTAGAGGCAAAACAAAAGTGACACAACCCTTGCATAAGACCTAGAGAAGTTATATTGAAATAGTAGGTATAAATTTGTTGGAAGCACGAGATGATCATTAGCTGTGAAGGGTGCTCTAAGCGTTATTTGATGGACGATGGCCTTATGGCGGGTGGATCTCAGATGCTGCGCTGCGCGGCGTGCGGACACGTGTGGACCTACACGCCCGCGCCAGCCTTTGAGCCACTTATGGCTTCACCAGACGCTCAAAATACTGGGGACATGACAGGCGTCGTACGGCCTGCGCGCACCGCGACCCTTAGCCTTATCACTGGCACCCTTTTCCTTGTGACCCTCACCTGTGCTTTTTTGGCCAGAACAAGCATCGTGACCACATGGCCCAGTGTATCACCCCTTTTTGAGTTTCTGGGCCTGACATCTCAGCCCCTATCCCATAGCTTGAAAATCTCAAGCGTCAACACGATGGAAGATGCCCACGGAGCTGTTGTGCTTACAGGTGAGATAGAAAATACGGCTCCCCACGCCATTTCCTTAAGCGCCCTTAAGATCTACGCCCTTGGACCTTGCGCTGATGCGCCCTTTTTGACGCGCGCAAAATCATGGGCTGCTGGAGTCATGACTGGTAAGAGTTCCTCCTGTCCCCTCACAACCTGGTCCCATACGATGACACAAACGAGGCTCCTACCACAAGAAAAGCTCTCTTTTCAAACACAGCCCCACGAAATCCCGAAACAGACCCAACGCCTTGCCATAGAGTTTTAACCAATGAGTTTACACCACGCCCCTTCCCAAAGTTCAAACCTGGACCTTGGCGCCTTTTTTCACGCAACCATGGACGAGCACATGCGTGTTGCGCGTGCAACGAAAGAAGCGCTTGCCAACGACTTTGAACGACTTGTTGCCTGTTGTTTGGCAAGCCTCTCCAATGGCGGGAAACTCATCTTCTTTGGCAACGGTGGCAGCGCGGCAGACGCCCAACATCTCGCCACGGAGTTCACAGTGCGCTTTAGCCAAAGCCGTGCCCCCATGGCGGCGCTGGCGCTCACCACAGATACCTCCACGCTCACAGCCATTGGCAACGATATGGGCTTTGAGCATCTCTATTCCCGCCAGATCGAGGCCATGGCACGTCCAGAAGACGTCATTATTGCCATCTCAACATCTGGCACCAGCCCCAACATCATCAAAGCCCTTGAAAAAGCGCGTGAGATGGGACTGACTACAACGGCCCTTGGCGGCAAGGATGGCGGTCACATGAAGGGGCTTGCGGACATCCTTCTCATCGTCCCATGCATGACAACGGCCCACATTCAGGAAATGCACATCACCCTTGGGCAGATGCTGTGCGCTGCCCTTGAGACTTCCCTGGGCCTTGTGTAAGGAAGACAACCATGCAACAACTCCCTTCCCTTTCCCATGTTTTATCCAACATGTCCTCCACGCGCATTCTGTGTGTCGGGGACGTGATGCTTGATCATTTTTCCTATGGCCGCATTACGCGCATCTCCCCTGAAGCCCCTGTCCCCGTCTTTGCCAGCGAGAAAAAAACAACCGTCCTGGGAGGGGCCGGCAACGTGGTGCGTAACCTTGCGTCTCTAGGGGTTGCTTGTGACTTTGTGGGAGTTGTGGGCGATGATGGGGCTGGCGCGCAGATCACCCATCTCTTCAAAGACCTACCCAGCGTCACATCGCAGTGTGTCACTGAAAAGGGTAGACGAACAACGGTGAAGACGCGTTTTGTCTCCCAGGGCCAGCAAGTCCTGCGCGTGGACGACGAGGATACCTTTGCCATCTCCCAAGACACGAGCGACATGCTTTTAAAAGAGGTGGGCGAGCGTCTGCCCCATGTTCAAGCGGTTATTCTTTCGGACTACAGCAAAGGGCTTTTTACACCTTCCCTTCTCAAGGGGCTCATCGATCTTTGTAACGCGCACGGTGTCCCTGTGATTGTCGATCCCAAGGCCCGTGACTACGCCGTTTATAAGGGCGCAACTTTTATCACGCCCAATGCCTCAGAGCTTCATCAGGCAACAAGCCTTCCCATTGGATCAGATGAAGAGGTCGAGGCGGCTATTGGGTACGTTCAAAAGACCTGGGGCATCACGGGGGTTCTGGCCACCCGCGGGAGCCGGGGCATGACACTCCACGTAGCCGGGGAAAACTCACTTCATCTGCCAACACGCGCCCTAGAGGTTTATGACGTCTCCGGTGCGGGTGACACGGTCATTGCAACCTTTGCCGCAAGCCTTGCCGCAGGCGCCCTACCCTTTCAAGCAGCGCACATGGCCAATACAGCCGCCGGCATTGTCGTCGCCAAGGCGGGCACGGCCGTGACAACCCAAGAAGAGCTTGCCCACGCCCTTCATACGGGAGAGCATGCCCTCAAGCACGAGAAGTTTGTCGCCAACTGGCAAAATGCGCACGCCAAGGTTGTTCAGTGGCACCGGGAAGGCTTTTCCATCGGCTTTACGAACGGCTGCTTTGACATTCTGCACCCAGGCCATATCAGCCTTTTGCGCCAAGCCAAAAACCATTGCGACAGACTTGTGCTAGGCCTTAACAGTGACGCTTCTGTCAAAAGACTCAAAGGGAGCGCCCGCCCCATCAATGATGAGACCTCCCGCGCCCAAGTCCTTGCTGCCCTAGAAGACATTGATCTCATTGTCATTTTTGATCAAGATACGCCTCTTGAGATCATCACTTACCTGCGTCCAGACGTGCTTGTGAAGGGGGCTGACTACACCATTGAGAATGTTGTGGGCGCCAAGGAGGTTTTGTCTTGGGGCGGCGAAGTCGTTTTGGCGGACCTTGAAATCGGCCACAGCACAACAAACATTATTGCGCGGGCAGACGCGGCATAAAGTTCCTTTGCGCGTCTGGGGGGGCAGTGCTACTCTTTCTACACAGGGAGTTATAACAGAAAGAGGGACGCCACTATGCCAGAGCTCGCAAACCAAGAACCGTGGGAGTTAATTGCCAAGGTTACCCTTGTTGTGATCGGATTTTATGCCTGTGAACGCATCATTTACTTGTTGCTGCGCCGTCATATTATCAAGAAGGCAGCAAAAGAAAACAGCCCCATTCGGATCCTCACAGACGTGATTATGGACGCGCTTTCCCCCCCCATGCGTGTGGTGCTCTTTGGCGCTATTATTTTTAGCATTGAGCATATCTTCCGGTTCTCTCTGTCCACAAAAATACACCTTAAATCCATCAATGATACCTGCATCACGATCCTTGTGTTTTGGGCTCTGTACCGTATGTGCGTACCCCTTTCCCATATTATGGACGGATGGGGCATGGACACGCTGGGCAAGCGTTTTACCGATGAGTTGCGCAAATTTCTGGTCAGCATCATGCGCGCGAGCCTCCTCGTAATGGCAGCCATTGCTCTTTTAGACGTGTGGCATGTCAATGTGGGACCACTTTTGGCGGGCCTTGGCCTTTTGGGTGTTGCCATCTCTTTTGCCGCCCAAGAAACCATCAAACACTTCTTTGGGGGCATTACGCTCATTATGGATCGCCCTTTTCAAGAGGGAGACTGGATCCAGTGCGATACGGTGGAAGGCCTTGTGGAGCGCGTTGGCCTTCGCAGCACACGTGTGAGGCAACTGGACGACATGTTGGCGGTGATTCCCAACGCGGACCTTGCCAACGCCCGCATCCTAAACAAGTCAGCCATCCAAAACTGGCGCCTGAACACAACCATCTGGGTGTCATACAACACGCCCAATGATACCCTCATGCGCATTGAGAAAGCCATTCAAGACTACCTCACAAACCACCCACGCGTGGACATGAGCGTGCGCCCGGCCTTTTCATTGGTAAATCTTGCAAACTTCGGAGGCTCTGCCTATGAGATTCTGTGTGATGTTTACACACGTGAAACGGACTGGAAATCCTTCACAAAGCTGCGCGCGGAATTTCTCTTTGCGTTTTCAAAGATTGTAACGGATTTGGGTGCGACTATGCCTTATTCAAGTCAGTCGATCTACATCGAAAAGGTACCAGCATCATTGGAGAATCTTTTGAAGGCTTCATAGTGGTCGGGGTGGAGAGATTCGAACTCCCGACATCCTGCTCCCAAAGCAGGCGCGCTACCAGGCTGCGCTACACCCCGTGAGTCTTTTGGTACACTATCTCTAGCCCTTATGCAAGGGGGTAGTGCGCCATTATACGAGGAAAAAACGTCTTTTTTTGAAAGGGCACAATCATGTAAGGTTGGAGGGACAGAAAATGATAAGGTCCCCATGACAACGCACGTTAATGTTTTGATCCCCAAGCGCTTAGACAGCGCCTTTACCTACGAGAGCGACGGGCCGTTTTCCCAAGGGGCCTTTGTGCAGGTGCCCCTTGGAAAGATCTTAAAACTTGGCGTTGTGTGGGACGTGGCCCCATCCTTGCCCGCTCACAAGATCAAGCTAAAGCGCGTTGAGGAGGTCCTTGATTTACCCCCCTTGCCCGGGGCGACCATTGCGTTTCTAAGGTGGGTTGCGTCCTATACCATGACCCCCCTTGGTCTTGTTTTGAAAATGGCCCTTTGGAGTGATGAGGCGCTCTCATACAAAGAAGACACGACCTATCACTGGGAGACCCTCAAAACCCCGGATAAGATCACGCCACCGCGCCAGAAAGTTCTGGATAAAATTGCTCTCGACCCCGTGCATGGCAGTGCAGCAAGCCTGGCCGCTAGCTGCGGGGTCAGTGCAGGGGTCATTAAGGCCATGGAGGGGGCCGGCATCCTAACAAAGCGCGCCGTCACCCTTTCCTCAACGGTGGGCGCCAAGGATACGCCCCCTGTGACTTCCCCCGTTGCGCTCAGTCCCGCCCAACAAGAGGCGGCCAATGTCTTGTGCGACCATGTGGATGCAAGCGCCTTCTTTGTCACCCTCCTTGACGGTGTCACAGGGTCTGGAAAAACCCAGGTTTACTTAGAGGCTGTGGCAAGGGCCCTGGCCCTTGGCAAGCAGGTCCTGATTCTTTTGCCTGAAATTTCCTTGACCCCCCAGACACTTGAGCGCTTTGAAACCCGCTTTGGTGTTGAGGCCCACCTGTGGCACTCTGGCACAAGCGCTGCGCGCAAGAGAAAGACCTGGTTTCGCGCCATAAAGGGCGAACCGTGTGTGGTGATCGGAGCAAGGTCAGCGCTGTTTCTGCCCTTTGCGAACTTGGGGCTCATGGTTGTGGATGAGGAACACGAACACGCCTATAAGCAAGAGCAAGGCGTCATTTACCACGCGCGCGACATGGCCGTTGTGCGCGCAAAGCAGGAAAACATCAGCCTCATTCTGGCTTCCGCCACCCCAAGCCTTGAAACCCTCGTGAACGCGCAAAAAGGACGCTATGGGCACATCAAGCTGCACGACCGCTTTGCTGGCGCCCTTATGCCCAGCATCACCCTTGTGGATATGCGCAGCAAAGAGGACGCCCCCCCAAGTGGTCAGTGGCTGTCGCGCCCCATGGTGGACAAGCTCACCCATGTGCTTGCCTCAAACAAGCAGAGCCTTTTGTATCTCAACAGACGCGGTTACGCGCCCCTCACCCTATGCCGCACCTGCGGACATCGCCTGTCGTGTGACGATTGCCATAGCTGGCTTGTGGACCACAAATCTAAGAACATTTTCATGTGCCACCAGTGTGGCCACACGCGCCCACGTATACCTGACTGCACGGCATGTGGGGCCCAGGACGCCCTTGTCCCTTGTGGCCCAGGGGCCGAGCGCCTTTTTGAGGAGGTTGTGCGGCTTTTTCCCGAAGCGCGCGTGAGTCTCATCACAAGCGATCATGGCACCCTCCAGGAGCGACACGCCTTGCTATCCGACATGGAGGAAGGGCGTGTGGATATCCTCATCGGCACACAGATGATTGCCAAAGGGCACCACTTTCCCCAGCTTGTCTTTGTGGGCATCGTGGACGCAGATTTAGGCCTTTCGGGGGGGGACATCCGGGCCAGTGAGCACACTTACCAGCTTCTGCATCAGGTGTCAGGGCGCTGTGGACGCGAAGAGCACCCTGGAGAGGTCATGATTCAAACCTTTGACCCCACGCACCCAGTGCTCCAAGCCCTTGCCAGCGCAGACCGCGACGGCTTTTTTGAGGCAGAAGTTGCCGCACGTCAAGAATTTCTCATGCCGCCCTTTGCACGCCTTGTGTCTTTTATTCTCTCAGGAACTGACGAAACCCTTGTGGCGCGCGCCGCGCGTGACTTTGCAAAGGCCGCCCCTGTCCACGAGAGCGTTCAAATCCTTGGGCCCACCCCTGCCCCGCTCATGCGCCTGGCGGGCAAATGGCGCTGGCGCATTTTGATGAAGGCAGACGCTCACTTTCGCGTGCAGCCTTTCGTCCTTGCCTGGCAAAAGCGTATCAAGCTTCCAAGTGCGGTCACCCTCCACATTGATGTGGACCCTTACTCGTTTCTCTAGCTTTTTTAATAGATAGAAGGGATTAATAGATTTTTAAGAATTCTCCCATACTATTTCAGCGCCTTGGGGGTGTATGTGAAAGCCGGAACCGTGATCAAAAGTCAAATAGACGACACGCTTGATCCCTTTGAACGATTGGGATACGTGCAAAAGCCTGCACCCCACATTCTTAAGTTACTCCAAGAGACTTTGCGTACCCAGCTTCCCGATATTTTAGACGTATTTTACGCAGATATTGAAAAGATCCCATCCCTTTCTCCCTTTGTCGAGGGGAAAATCCAAAAACTCAAGGACGCACAAATCGCCCACTGGTCTAAGGTCATGACCTTCTCTTTCGACCAAGATTACTTAAGTCGCGTCAAGAATGTAGGCATCGCACACGATAGACATAATATCCCCCCCGACATTTACGTTGCCTCCTACGGAAGATTTTGCACGTCATTTCAGGATATTATTACAGCAAAAGGTCTCACAGAATCTGACCGCAGTGAGGCGCTTGTTGCCCTGACGAAAGCGTGCTTTCTGGATTTGGCCCTTTGTCTGCGCGAGTTCATCACAGAGCGTGACAAAAACATTCAATTTCTCCTTTGGATGAATCAGCCCAGTGACGCGTCTTTTTCCTTGGAAGAGCGCGTCAAGACGGTGGTGCGAGAGGCGCTGCCTTTCTTGAAATTTGAGGTGGCGCAAGTCACGGCGGATCAAGACAGCGAGTTTATTAAGGCCTTTGTCCTGTGTGCTCAGTCTGACCGCACCCAAATTGATCAAGAAAATGCAGTACTGAGTGAGCGTGCCGCAGAGAAACTTAAGCTCCACGTCCAAGACAAAAAAACAATTTTGTGGGCAAGCGCCGAACAACTAGAGGAAATTACAGGCGAGCCCCTCCAAGGGAATGCAACCTTTAAAAGCTGCGCTGTTATTCCTCTCAAATTTCATGAGATTGTGTTTGGCACCATCACCCTCTTTTCCCATTACCCACGCGCTCAGGAGAACCAAACTCTTCAGGTTCTGGAAGGGATGTCCCTTTTGTTTTCCTCCCTTGTAGAAAAATATAGCACACAGAGCTTTTACCATCACAATTTGCGCCGCCTGTCCTTTTATGATGGTCTGACGGGGTTGCCCAACCGCGCCCTTTTCATGGACAGGCTCGAGCAAGTCATGAAACGACCAAGGCGCTTAGAGGGCATGCTGACCGCCATCTACTTCGTGGACATTGATAACTTCAAGGACATTAACGACACTTTGGGGCACGGATGTGGGGACGCACTTTTAAAGGCGTTTGCACGCAATCTGACGACATCCATGCGCTCGGAAGATACAGCCGCCCGGGTCGGCGGAGACGAGTTTTTAATCATGGCCTGCGACCTAGAGGATGAAGCCCACGCGGAGGAAATGTCAAAGCGTCTCATGTCCATTTGTGGTGGCGTTTATAAAATCGGCGATACGGAAGTACAGATCTCCGTCAGTATCGGCGGCCTGATTTTGTCGGAGCCTAATCACGACCTCCAACAACTTCTTCAAAAGGTTGATATTGCAGCGCTCCAAGCCAAAAAGCAGGGTAAAAACCGCGTGGTGCTCTTTAATCCTCAGTTTCAAGAACAATTTTTGGAGGAGAAAAAACTGGTTCAGGAAATGGAAAAGGCCCTGCGCAAACACCAGTTTCGCCTTTACTACCAACCCGTTGTTGATATTGTCAAGCAAACAGCCGTTTCCTTTGAAGGACTTGTGAGGTGGATGCATCCCGAGCACGGCTTCATGATGCCAGGACGCTTTGTCCCCATTGCCGAGGGGCTCCCTTTGATCCTTGATTTAGGGCTTGAGGTGCTTGAGATGGCACTGCAAGATATCCAAGCCTTTACCAAGGGGTTTCCGGATCACCCGGGCCTGAATATTTCCATCAACCTTTCACCCAGACAGCTCTCCCACGAGGATCACTTCACCAAATTCCTCCACCTCATCGATAGCGTGCCGGGTGCAGCGCAGCACCTGCGCATCGAGGTGACAGAGAGCAGCTTTGAAAACAATGTGGATCTGATGCGCTTACGCCTTAAAGCCTTTAAGGACCGGGGCATTAAAACACTCATTGATGACTTTGGGACGGGATATTCTTCCTTGAGTTATCTCAGGCAATTCGAATTTGATTACCTCAAGATTGACGGGTCTTTCGTCAAAGACGTCCCCACCTGTGATAAGTCGTTGCGTCTTCTCAAAGGGGTCATCGACATTGCCCAAGGACAAGGCATTCAAATTATTGCAGAAGGTGTTGAAACAAAACGCCAACTTGACCTTCTCATTGAAAACGGGTGCCACTTGATCCAGGGGTATTATTTCTCCAAACCCCTGCCCTTCCAGGAAACCAACGCCCTCCTTGGCAAATGTCTACTCACGCCCAATATCTTCATGGATAAGATTATCCATGAAGAGCGCTCTCTCATCGCATAAGGCAACAACTCCCAAGCAGGACCCCACTAGATCTTTTCCTCATTTAGAGGTATGAAAGAAGAGACTGTATTTTTGTGGAACTCACTCAAGATGATGAAGACTTTTTTAAGCGCGAGCACATTGACTCTCCTACTAACCCTTGGTGCACCTGCCTCCTTCGCCCAAGACACAAACCTCGAAGACCGTGTGGCCTTCCTTGAAGACCAGGTGCGTGAGCTCACAGGACGCTTAGAAGAATCCCAGCACACCATCAAGCAGCTCAAGCAAGGGGCTCAAATGGGTGCCCATGACGCGGAACCCGTCCTTGAGAAGGATAAGCCCCTGTCTGCTGTAAAGGCTGAAAAAGAGCGTGATCCCGATGACACCACACTCGACACGGCCATGGCTGATGAAAAGGATGACGATGATGAGGCCGCCCTTGACGCGCCCGCCAAAAGCCCCCAAGAGGCTTATGACTACGCTCTGGCTCTTTTGAACGAGAAAGAGTACGCCCGGGCCGACGCGGCACTCACCAAGTTCATCAAGGCCCATCCTAACCACGCCCTTGTTGTCAACGCCCAGTACTGGATTGGTGAGACCCACCTTTTGCGCAAAGAATATAAGCAAGCCGCCCTCCACTTTGCCAAGGCCTATAAAACCTACAAGACAACAAAGGCTGACGTGAAAACCGCCAAGGGCAAGCAAGCCACCGCAAAGGCGCCAGAAGCCCTCGTAAAGCTTGCCATTTCCCTCAAGGCTTTGGGAAAGAAGAAAGAAGCATCAGCAACCCTAGCCCAGCTCCACAAAGAGTTTCCACAGTTGCCTAAGAATATCCAGCGTATGGCCGAGCGTGCCCAAGCTGGTATGTAATTTAACGTGGGTGCATGGATGAATCCCTTGCACCCTTTCTCTCCTCCCATGACCATTGATTCTCTTGATTCTCTTTTCTCAACCTTTAGCGCCACCATGGACGCCCTGTGTTCATCTGACATGCCCACGCGCATCGCCGTCGCGGTTTCTGGCGGCGCCGATAGTATGGCGGCGTGTCTGCTGGCCAAAGAGTGGGCAAGCGCGCGCGGCACAAGCCTTCTCGCCCTCACCGTTGATCACGGCCTGCGCCCTGAATCACGCGTTGAAGCAGAAAGTGTCCACACGCTTTTAACCTCCTTGGGCGTCACGCACAAAATCCTCACCTGGGAAGGCGAAAAACCCCGCGCGCGCGTCCAGGAGCGGGCAAGAGAGGCAAGATTGGCGCTCCTGACCAAAGAGTGCCAAAACGAGTGTATTCAACATCTTATTCTTGCCCATCACCGGGATGACCAGGATGAAACGCGCATCATGCGCCTGGCGCGTGGCACAACACTCCTGGGTCTTGCGGGTATGTCCGCCGTTCGAGAAAACGACGGCGTTTGTCTCCTTCGGCCCCTCCTGACAACCCCAAAAAGCGCCCTTGTCGCTTATCTTGAAGAGACCCACGTCCCCTGGATCGAGGATCCGTCTAACCACAAGGACATCTTCACCCGTGTCTTGGTGCGAAGAGCTTTAGGAAGCGGCCGCCTTCTGCACGTGGTTGAGGACGCGCGGCTCACGTCTTTTCGGCACTTGTGGGAAAAGCATCTGATTTTTCTCCTGGACCGTCTGGGCGGACTTGAAAACGGCGCCTACGCTCACATAGATCTTGAAGCCTTCCGTCTGCTCCCGGACGTGTGGCAGGAAGGACTTCTTGCCCGTCTTATTCCTATGATTGGCGCAGGCTTTTACCCCGTGCGTCGGGAATCTATCGCGCGCATCTTGAATAAGATCGCCTCAGGCAAAGGCTTCACGGGGGGCGGATGCCTCTTTCGCACAAAAGGAAAAACCCTGTGGATCATGCGCGAGCCCTCCCTCATTAAGGATTCAAGTCCACTGATTAAAAGTCAGAGTGTCACGTGGGATAGGCGTTTTTCCTATTTTGGCCCAAGTGAACCGGGGACCCTGGAAAAATTGGGGGAAAGCGGCGTGCGGCTATTAAAGGAGATGGGCATCAAAATAAACGCCCCCCGAGAGGCGGTTGAAGGACTGCCCGCCTTATGGCAAGGGGAGCGCCTTGTGTGGACGCCAGGCTTCATCCCCCACCCCGTTCTTGACGTGGGATGCAAAAGCCTTGTGACAAAGAGGTGGCATGAGGTCTTTGTGCCTAGCCCTCTTGTGGCGCCTCGCCTCCATGAAACACCAAATCCTCTTGCTGGAGCGCCTTAAGCTCATCGCGCAACCTGGCTGCTTCTTCAAACTCAAGGTGCTCTGCGGCCGCCAGCATCTCTTTTTCAAGCTGCTTCATTTTACGCGCCCGCTCTTTCTCGCTCATGCCCTTGGCGGCACTTGGCAGACGCGTATGATCCTTTTCGTACACGCTCTCCAAAATATCCGTGATCTTGCGCTGAACACTTTCGGGTGTGATGCCATGAAGGGCGTTGTATTCCTCCTGGCGGGTGCGGCGCCTGGCGCTTTCCTGGAGCGCCTCTTGCATGGAGCGCGTCATGGTGTCGGCGTAGAGCACAACCTGACCGTTCACATGGCGCGCTGCGCGGCCAATGGTCTGGATGAGTGAGGTGCGTGAGCGCAAAAACCCTTCCTTATCGGCGTCTAAAATGGCTACCATCTGGCACTCCGGGATATCAAGGCCCTCGCGCAGCAAGTTGATGCCGATGAGGACTTCGTAAATACCGCGCCTTAAATCTTGAATGATCTGGAGGCGCTCAAGGGTTTCAACGTCGGAGTGGAGATATTGGGTTTTAAGGCCGGCTTCCGAAAGATAGCGGCTCAAGGCTTCGGCCATTTTCTTGGTGAGGGTCGTGACAAGGACGCGTCCGCCTTCCGCCACGACCTTTTGGCACGAGGCAATGAGATCATCCACCTGGTGGGTTGTGGGGCGCACCTCACACACGGGATCAAGTAAACCCGTGGGGCGGATCACCTGCTCCACAAAGGCGCCATGGGTGCGCTCAAGCTCCCAGGGACCAGGGGTGGCGGACACAAAGACGCTTTGGGGGCGAAGCGCGTCCCACTCGGCAAAGGTGAGAGGCCTGTTGTCCTTACACGCCGGCAAGCGAAACCCGTACTCGGAAAGGGTTGTCTTGCGCACTGCGTCCCCGGCGGACATACCACGCACCTGGGGCACACTCACGTGGCTTTCATCCACAATCAACAAGGCGTCCTTGGGTAGGTACTCGAAGAGCGTTGGCGGCGGCTCACCGGGGGCGCGCCCTGTCAAATAGCGCGAATAGTTCTCAATGCCCGGACAGTATCCAAGGGTCTCCAACATCTCGATGTCAAAACGCGTGCGTTGGTCGATACGCTGGGCCTCCACAAGCTTGCCCTGGGACTCAAACTCCCGCACGCGCTCGCCCAAATCATGCTTGATCTGCTTGAGCATGCGCTGGATGGAAACCCGCGGAGTCACATAGTGGTTGTTGGCGTAAAGTTTTAGGCTCGTTGGCCGCTCAAAGACCTCCCGGGTCAGGGCGTCCACGACGGTCAGACTCTCAATCTCGTCCCCAAAAAAGGACACGCGCCACGCTTGGTCCTCCAGGTGGGAGGGGAAAATGTCCATCACATCCCCGTGGAGGCGAAAGGTCCCGCGCACAAGGTGCATATCGTTTCGCTTGTAAAGAAGCTCCACGAGGCGCTTGGCCAGGGTTTGCGGCGCACACACCGCGCCTACCTCCAAGGGGAGTGTCATCTGTTGATAGCTCTCCACAGAGCCAATACCGTAAATGCACGACACGCTGGCCACCACAATGACGTCGCGCCGCTCCAGAAGCGCCTGGGTTGCGCTGTGGCGCATGCGGTCAATCTGCTCGTTGACGGAGGACTCCTTCTCCACATAGGTGTCCGAGCGCGGGATATAGGCCTCTGGCTGGTAATAGTCATAGTAGGAGACGAAATACTCAACGGCATTGTTGGGGAAAAATTCCCGCATTTCGCTATAGAGCTGAGCGGCGAGCGTCTTGTTGGGCGCCATAATGATGGCCGGGCGCCCAAGGGTCGCGATCACATGGGCCATGGTGAAGGTTTTACCCGACCCGGTTACACCCAAAAGCACCTGGTCCTTTTCGCCACTAAGGGCCCCCTTCACAAGGGCTTCGATGGCGCCAGGCTGGTCCCCCGCGGGTTGAAAGGGAGAGACAAGATCAAAGCTCATGCCCGCCTCCAATCAAGGCTAGCTGCCAGTAAGCTCTGGGTATAGGGATCGCGGGGCTGCTCAAAAACGTCGCTGGCCGTGCCTCTTTCAACGATGCGGCCGCTCTTCATCACCAAGACCTCGTGGGCAATGGCGCGCACCACCTTCAAATCGTGGCTGATAAAGACGTAGGCCATGTGCTCTTCTTCCTGGAGTTTTTTAAGAAGCTGCAGGACTTCTTTTTGTAAAATACGGTCAAGGGCAGAGGTGGGCTCGTCCAAAATCAAAAGCTTAGGTTTTAAGACAATGGCACGCGCCAGGGCAATACGCTGGCGCTGGCCGCCCGAGAACTCGTGGGGGTAGCGCTCCATCACCTCCCTGTCAAGCCCCACCTTTAAAAGGGCTTCCTCAATGCGCGCGTTTAGATCTTCGCGCGTCTTAGTCAGCCCGTGATAGGCGAGCCCCTCCCCCACGATCTGGGCAATACTCATGCGCGGGCTTAAGGAGGAGAAGGGATCCTGAAACACGATCTGCATGTGGGGACGCAGCCGTCGCATGTCTTTGTTTGAAAGGGCGTGCAGATCTTGGCCGTCAAAGGTTAAAGCGCCCACTGACGCCTGCAAACGCAAAAGGGCCATGGCCAGGGTCGTCTTACCGGAACCGCTTTCGCCCACAATGCCCAGGGTATGGCCCGCGCGCAGCTCAAAGGAGGCACTCTCCACCGCGTGGACATGGGATTTCACCCGGCGAAGAATTCCCCCATAAATGGGGAAAGAGACACTCAGATTCTGGCAAGATACAACTTGGGGGCTGTCTTGGATGATGCGTGCCGGCGGCCCTTCAGGCTCCGCGCCCAAAAGGCGCTGGGTATAGGGATGCTGGGGAGATGCAAAAAGTGTCTCCACGGGCGCGTTTTCAACCACCTGCCCTTTTTCCATCACCACCACATGGTCGGCCATATGGCGCACAATGCCAAGATCATGGCTGATAAGCAGAAGGGTCAGCTTTAAGCGCTTTTGAAGATCCTTTAAAAGGGCCAGTATCTGGGCCTGAATGGTCACGTCCAAGGCCGTTGTGGGCTCGTCGGCGATCAGGAGATCAGGCTCCCCTGCCAGCGCCATGGCGATCATGACGCGCTGGCGTTGGCCCCCTGAAAGCTCATGGGGAAAGGCACCCAGCCGCGCGGCTGGGTTTTCAAAGCCCACAAGCTCTAAAAGCGATAAAATACGCGCGCGCAGGGCGTCTTTTTTGAGCTGGAAATGTAAGTCCAGCGCCTCACCAATTTGCTTTTCTATTGTATGGAGAGGATTAAGGGCCGTCATGGGCTCTTGAAAAATCATGGCCATACGTCGTCCACGAAGGGCGCGTCTGTCATTGGACGACATCCCCAAAAGGGGTTTGCCCTCAAAGAAGATTTCTCCCTCCGGGTGAAAGGCTTGCGGGTGTGGCAAAAGACCCATGATGGCAAGGGAGGTCACGGACTTACCCGATCCACTTTCGCCCACAATGGCCAGGGTCTTTCCTTGCTCAAGGGAAAAGGATGCGCGGCTCACCGCAAGGGTTTCGTCACGCACGCCCTTAAAAGCAATACTGAGATTTTCGACGCGCAGCAAAGGAGTCGTCATCAGATGTCTCCTCCCTTTTGCAGTTTTCTGGGGTCAAGGGCGTCTCTTGCTGCCTCCCCAATAAAGATCAAAAGGGACAAGGTCACGGCCACAGCCAAAAAGGCCGTCAGCCCCAGCCAAGGTGCGTGAAGATTGTTTTTACCCTGGGCCAGCATTTCACCCAAGGAAGGCGAGCCGATGGGCAGACCAAATCCTAAGAAGTCGAGGGAGGTCAGGGTCGAGATGGCACCGCTTAAGATAAAGGGCAAGAAGGTGATGGTGGCGACCATGGCATTGGGCAGCACATGGCGCACCATGATGCGCGGTGTGGACAGCCCCAGCGCCTTGGCGGCCCTCACGTAATCAAGGCTCCGCGCGCGCAAAAACTCCGCGCGCACAACTCCCACAAGAGTCATCCAGTTAAAAAGCAGCATCAGTCCCAAAAGCCACCAAAAGTTGGGCGAGACCAAACTTGCCAAGATAATCAGAAGGTAAAGGACAGGAAGTCCCGCCCATATCTCGATAATACGTTGAAAAATAAGATCGACGATCCCACCGAAGTACCCCTGCACCCCGCCAGCCACAAGGCCGAGCACAGAGCTTGACAGCGTCAGAATAAGCCCAAAGAGCACACTGATACGAAAACCGTAAATCAGGCGTGCCAATACGTCCCTGCCCTGGTCATCGGTGCCCAGTAAGTTTTCACGACTTGGAGGAGAAGGCGCTGGCTGGTCAAGGGCATAGTTGACGGTGTCATAGGAATAACGCAAGGGCGGCCACACCATCCAGCCTTTTTTCTCAATGAGCTCCTGCACCACGGCGTCCTTATAGTCGGTCTCTGTCTCAAAGTCTCCCCCAAAGGTAGTCTCCGGGTAACTGACAAGGACGGGACAAAAGTAATGCCCATCGTACTTCACAAGAAGGGGCTTGTTGTTGGCGATAAACTCCGCCCCCGCCGTGATGACAAACAAAGCGCAGAAAATGACGAAGGACCAGTACCCGCGCTTGTTGGCGCGAAAGTAGTGAAGGCGGCGCTGGGTCAGTGGTGTCAGTTGCATGATTCTTCCCCTAGCCCAAACGCTTTTCAAAATCAATACGCGGGTCAACCAGAGTATAGGTGATGTCCGCCATCAAATGGGTGGCAAGACCCACGAGTGTAAAGATATAAAGGGTTGCAAACACAATGGGGTAGTCGCGTCCCATGGCAGCTTCAAAGCTGAGAAGCCCCATACCGTCCAGGGAGAAAATCACCTCAATCAAAAGGGATCCCGTGAAGAAAACATGCATGAACGCGGCGGGAAGCCCCGCCACCACCACAAGCATGGCGTTGCGAAACACATGTCCGTAAAGCACGCGCTTGGCGCTGAGCCCCTTGGAGCGCGCGGTCAAAACATACTGCTTGCCAATCTCCTCCAAGAATGCATTTTTTGTCAGCAGTGTCAGGGACGCAAAGCCGCTAATCACGAGGGCAAAGATGGGCAGGGCCATGTGCCACACGTAGTCGGTGACCCTGTGCCACAGGGAAAAGGTCTCCCACCCTTCCGACACAATACCGCGCAGGGGAAAAAGATTCCAAAAGCTGCCCCCAGCAAAAAGCACCACAAGCAAAATCGCAAACAAAAAGCTGGGGATCGCGTATCCAATCACCACCACGGCGCTGGTCCACAGGTCAAAGGCCTGCCCGTCCTCCACGGCCTTGCGAATGCCAAGGGGAATGGAAATCATATAAATGAGTAAGGTCGACCATAGCCCCAAAGAGATCGACACGGGCAATTTTTCTTTGATGAGCTGGATGACTTTCGTGTCACGAAAATAGCTCTCCCCAAAATCAAAGGTCAGGTAGTTCTTGATCATAATCCAAAAACGCTCTGGCGCCGGCTTGTCAAAACCGTACATTTTCTCCAGCTGTTTGATGAACTCAGGATCTAGGCCGCGTGATCCTTGATATTTACTCTCCATGCCGTGGGAAGTGACATCGGAAAAGGCATTGGTGTCCGCTCCTCCTCCTGCAAAACGCGCCGTTGCATCAACGGCCGTGCCGCGAATCTTGGCAATCATTTGCTCCACGGGGCCACCAGGCGCTGCCTGGATAATGATAAAGTTGACAAGCAAGATCCCGAACAAAGTCGGGATCATCAAAAGGAGACGACGACAGATATAAGCCAGCAATGAAAGCGCCCTCTTAGTTTTCTTCTTTATATCGCTAAACACCTACCACAGGATAGCGCAAAAGCATTTTAAATCGCGTCACAAGGAAGGCAAGGGTCAGGCGCGCGCAGCTTATAAAGATATAAGTGAGCACGCCTTATCCCGACGCCTGACGATGTCATCATTTAAAAAGGCGCGCGCTTGTGCCACCATGAATCTAACGCAAGGTTATACTCAGGGGAAGTCTTAGGACGCTCAAGATGGGTCCAATACGCAATCTTAAAGGTGGGTGAGCTATAAAGGGGCACCATGTAGAAATTCCACAAAAGCACCCGGTCAAGAGCCCGCACTGCCGTTTCAAGCTGGGCGCGAGTGTCGACCTTCAAAAGATGCTCCACAAGGGCGTCAACGGCCGGGTTTTTGATGCCCGCGTAGTTACGCGCGCCCGTCAAATCCGCGCGCGACGAGGACCAGAACTCAAGCTGTTCATTGCCCGGCGAGATAGACTCCATGATCAGGGCAAAAATCACATCAAAATCAAAGGTATTCACGCGGTTTTCATACTGGGCAGGATCCACAAGACGTAAGTTTGCCGTGACCCCTATCTTCTTCAAGGTCGTTACGTAGTTTTGCAGCGCCTTGGCCGTTTGGTCCTGGGAAAGGATAATCTCAAAGGTCAAGGGCTTTTTGGTTTTCGGATCCACAAGAAGACCGCCCTCATAGGTGTAGCCCGCCTCTTTTAACAGGGCCTTGGCGCGCTCAAGAACCGCCCGTTCCTCCTTAGGATTGCGCTGCTGGGGCAACGTAAAGGCGCTTGTAAAAACCCGCGCGGGCACCTTATCCTTCACCGTTTCCAAAAGGGCAAGCTCATCACCCTGGGGCACGCCTTTTGCCTCCATGGGAGATCCTTGGAAATAGCTTTGAAGACGCGTGTACTGACCGTAAAAGAGGTTCTTATTCACCCAGTCAAAGTTATAGACAATGGTGAGCGCCTCGCGCAGCTTAGGATTTTGGAATATGGGGCGACGTGTGTTAAAAGCAAGCCCTTGGAAGAACTGTGGGTTTTTGAAGGCAAGCGCGACACGGGCGATTTTACCCTCTTTAACCGCGGCAATGTCATAGCCCTTGGCCCAGTTGGAGGCAACGCTTTCAAGGCGAAAATCGTAGGATCCATTTTTGAAGGCCTCAAACAGAACTGTCTGATCCCGGTAATAATCGTAGATCACGCGCTCAAAGTTATATTGCCCCTTGCACACAGGGATGTTGGCGCCCCACCAGTTCTTGACCTTCGTGTACACAAGGCGCCGGGGCGCAGACACTTCTGAGATCGTATAGGGTCCACTGCCAACGGGCACCGTCAAATCAGCCTTTTCAAGGCCATGCTTTGAGAAATAAGCCTGGCTCAAGATGGGCATCTCGCCAATGATCAGGGGCAACTCCCTGTTGGTCTTTGTGGCAAAGTCAAAACGCACCGTGTGGGCGTCGACGGCCACAGCCTTTGTAATATCCTTGTAATAAGCTTTATAAAGGGGATGCCCTTTTTCCTTCAGGGTATCAAAAGTCCACACAACGTCACTTGCCAAAATAGGCGTACCGTCGTGAAAGCGCGCCTCTTTGCGCAGGCGAAAGGTCACCGCCGAATGATCCTCATTCACGCTCACATCCTCGGCCACATAGCCATAGCGTGAGAACGGCTCATCCCAAGAAGAAGCCATAAGGGTTGCGTGCAAGTAAGACGCGTAAAGAGGTGTGAGCCCCGCCGCCGGCGTTCCCTTGATTACAAAAGGGTTGAGGCTATCAAAGGTGCCCATGGTCCCCATGCGCAGATCGCCCCCCTTGGGCGCGTCAGGATTCACATAATCAAAGTGCGTGAAGGTTGCTGGGTACTTGAGTTGCGCGCCCAAAGCAATACCGTGGGCGCCGTAACTTGATGTTGCACAACCCAAAAACATTCCGAGTACAATACCAACGCATCCTTTTCCCATGTGATTCCTTTTTTTGTGAAAATACCTGCAACTCATGCCGTGGAATTTAGACCCCTTATGGTGAATCTTCAATGTGATAAATATGCAAAACGCTATTAATGACTTTTGCAGAAATCAATTCAGCCTGCAAATACCCTACAATGCCAAGAACGAGTATAAAATCACCCATTTTGATTTTTACAGAATGCAAAATGCTTGTTTTAAGGCAAAATGGTGTTTAGAATGATCCTCAAGGAGTGAGTTTGATTTCCGTGGAAGGCAAAATGATCGCACTTGACCATATGGACGCCCTCAAAGAGACCTTGCGTTTACTGCGCAAAAAAGCGGGCCTATCCCAAAGTGAGCTGGCCGAATTGGCGGGTTTGTCACGCACGGCCATTCAAGCTTTAGAGGACGGGAAACAAACATGCAAGCTCATCACGCTTTTTAAAGTGATGCAGGTGCTGAACCTCAAGCTTTTTGCAGATCACGCCCTCTTAAAAGATGAGCCACGCTCATGAGCATGCGCGCCGCCATCTTTTTTCAAAAACAGCGCTGCGGCGTCCTTGAAGAGGAGATGCGCGGCAAAGCCTACCGCTTCACCTATGATCCCTCTTACCAAGGCCCCATGATTTCCTTAACCCTACCCGTGCGAGGGGAGCCTTACACGTGGAACGCGTTCCCCCCCTTTTTTGATGGCTTGCTGCCAGAGGGTATGCAGCTGGAGGCGCTCCTACGTATCCACAAGATTGACAAGGATGATCTCATGTCCCAGCTTATTACAGTGGGCGAGGATCTGGTGGGCGCCGTCAGCGTGAGAGGTGACATATGACACCGCGCTGTCCCCTCACCTACGACCTTTTGACGCCTGAAGAGACGCGCTATAGCGTGCGTGGCATGCGCTTGCTCGCGAAAGGCCTCACGCACCTTGAGGATTTTCCCTATACCCAGGCGGAGCAACAAGAAGAGGCGCGCACGCTTGCTGGCAAGCTGTCCATCCAGGGGGTTCAACCCAAGCTGAGCGCAACCTTGGAGATCGCCCACGGGCGTGGCACCTTCAAGCCCACGGAAAAAGGGGGCCGCTTCATCATTAAAATGCAAAGCTCCTGGCCCCATTTACCTGAAAATGAGGACCTAACCATGGGTCTTGCGACTCTATCGGGCATTGAGGTCCCTAAGCACGGCCTGATCTTTTGCAAAGACAACACCTTGAGTTTCTGGATTGCCCGTTTTGACAGGCCCAGCACGCGCACAAAGCTCCCGCTTGAGGACTTTGCGCAGCTGAGCCAACATACCCGCCAAACCAAATACGACGCCTCCATGGAGCAAG
This sequence comes from Candidatus Puniceispirillum sp., assembly GCA_013822015.1. Lineage (GTDB taxonomy): Bacteria > Pseudomonadota > Alphaproteobacteria > Caedimonadales > UBA1908 > JACESU01. Next base: position 44,369 of record PNJU01000003.1, read on the forward strand.
TGGTGCGCATCATTGACACCTACGCCACATTTCCCATACTGGAGAAAGAAAAACTTCTGCGCCTGACCCTGTTCAACTTCCTTGTGGGAAATGAGGACATGCATCTGAAGAACTTTTCGTTGCTACGTGAGGGGGACTTGGTGAAGCTCTCCCCCGCCTATGATCTTGTGAACACGACCCTTGCCCTGGGACGCGCCGCGCGCGAAGAGCTTGCCCTGCCCCTTCTTGGAAAAAAGAATAAGCTCACCTCCCAGGACTTCCTTGGGTATTTCGCCAAAGACCGCTTGGGGCTTACAGCGGCCCGCATTGACCACATCGCAGGACACCTCAAAAACAGTGTCAGCACATGGGGCACCCGCATTGAAGCGTCTTTCTTGCCTGAAAAAGAAATCTCTACTTACAAAAAGGTAATAGATGACAGATTTTCTATATTATTTCAGAATTGACATAAAAAAAGATATATGTGATGTTCATTTTATTTTTTGAACTTCAACAAAGCAAATCCCATGAAAACACTCACCTTCCTTGGCTCTTTTTTATGCATCTCTTCCCTATTTGCCAGCGCTTGCCCGGATCTTGAGGATTCAAAGATCTTGTATGGCGGCGCCCAAGGCAAAGCCCTCTTTGATAGTGGAAAAGAAAAAATTGTCGCCCTCCTTTGCGACCGCGTCAAGAAGCTCGGCACAGGGGAGCCTAGTAACGCCTGGATCAAAGGCTTTGTCGAAGAGGCCATCGCCATGCGCGCAGGGATCGCGCAACTCTCCAAGAGCGACGACGCCCACGCCTTTGGGATGCTTCGCGCGCGCGCACCCGATGAGCACCTTGTGACCCCTTTGCACGAAGCGCGCTACCTCCCCTTCAAAAAGGAGGTTTTGAAAGATATGTACGCACGTCTCAGCATATCGGGGGAATGGACACAGACGGGCAGCACACGCACGCGCCTTCGCGTACTGGCCCCCAAAGACTGGATCCTGGCGGCCCCTGAAGGGACAGTCAGTGACTTTACCCGCTTCAACGAAATTCTCGACGTCGACTATCTGCATGAATTCATCAGCCGCGGCGCTTTTGGGACCATCGGGGACAAGAGTGTATCCGCTTATGGACTCGCCATGACCGTACAAGCCCGTATGCATCAACCGGGCGTTCCTTTCTCCCCGTCCATTGATCCGGCGCACCTGAAGCCTGGGCTTTTTGTTCAAGCAAGGCTTACCCCAGCATGCCGCCTTCTGCGCCTAGATGTGGAACACCAAGTTGCAGTCCATGACAAGCAAGTTTGGATCCCAGGACACGGTTTCATGTCCCTTTTACCCGATGAAGCCTCTACGGGCGAAGAAGCTTCCCTCAGCTTGCCCCTCATGCTTTTGCACACCCACTCGTACTTTCTGCCCTATCTTGAGCCTAATTATGTTGAGGCACTGAAAAGCGCCGCACAAGGAACGCCCGACAACCAAGACGACCTCATCACGCGTGTGGGACGCTTCGTGCGCCTGTGGAATTTGAATACGCCCGTTGCCCGCGGGAGCGCCGCGTGCGCTGACTTCATGATGGAAGGGCTTTTTGCAGGCAAAGGGTACAAAGCAACCTTTCAGGACAAGCAAGGCCTGAGCCTTGATCACTTGTGCTATGCAACAAACAGCGAAGACACCTTTCTTGCGCGCTTTAAAGAAGCCATCACCCTAACTCCCCATCCTTAAGCGTTCGTTAGGAAGATTTGCGCACACTGAAGTAGAGAACATAAGGACAAAAAAAATGAAGAAAACCATCCCTCTCTTTTTTGTGTTACTGGGCGCGTGCAGCGCCCATGCCAGCGAGTTTGGGCCAGACGATATAAAATTATCCCCTGCAAGGGCGGCGCAAAAAGAGCTTCAAGATCAGCTCGTCAAACAGAGCGTGCGCGAAACTTACGCCCGCATGAACAGCGCCTGGTCCTATCCTGAGGGTGAGGATAGCGATAAAGACGATAAGATGGTCACCCATGCTAAGGTCTGGACCATCGACACGATTTCCCACACCTTCCAAAAAGACGGACAAACAATCGTCGCACGCATGCGCACTTTTGTTTTGAAAGAGGAGCCCCATACAATCCTCGAGGCCCTTGATGAACTCGTGGCGTCCCCAGCCCAGGTTGATTGTACCTTGGCCCTTATGACCGCACAGGCTTTTGCCCTGCGCGCCCTGATGGGGGACACACTTTTTCGCAAGTACGCCGTTTTGCTGCACGGCTCCCTAAGCAACAAAACCACATTTTTTTCAGCACTTCCCAGGCATTTTCTGCGCTTAAGCCACACCCCCATCAGGGGAGGGCATTTTTACCATATTACAAATGTTCCCCAGTACGGCGCCCTTAACCCCTATGGGTATGATGCGGGGCACAACGTTTTTTGCCTTGGGGAGAACCTCCACATTGGTTTTGGCCCCTTTTTTAGAGATGGCCCAAAGCGCGAGCAAGACATCGCTGAACACTTAAGGGAAAACTATAGGCACGAGGTTTTAAAACATAAGGGGCTGAACGCAATGAGCAAGCACAGTTATCACAAGCACCGTACTGAGCATCAAAAACTAAGTACGGCCCGCATATCTTTCCGCTTCACGGAGTATACAGAAGAAGGCCTTGCCTACCACTTCGGCAACCTCATGCTGGAAGCTCTTGATTTTTAAGGGAGTCCGCAAATAGAGGTTAAGCCGCCTTGGGAGACTGTGCAGCGGGCGCTGGTGCAGGCGTGGCAGGACTTGCTGGTGCCGCCCCACTCCCTGTGTTAGGTGCAGCGGGGGGCGTCGTAGCTGGAGCCGCGGCCCCAGCGGGAGGCAGCGGTGTTGGACTATCACTCAGGGTGCGCAAGTACGCAATCAGATCCGCGCGCTCTTGGGTTTTGCTTACACCCACGAAGGACATCTTTGTGCCCTTAATAAAATTCCGTGGCTTGTGGAGGAAAGCGTTCAGGTTCGCGTAGTCCCACTTCTTGCCCTCTTTCCCAAGGGCCATGGCGCCGTCTGAGTAAGTAAAGGTTGTATCGTGGGCGATGGGCCGATTGACCACGTCCCACAAGTGGGGCCCCTGCTTATTGGCGCCACCCTTTTCAAGGACGTGACACTGGAGGCACTTTTTGGCGATTTTTTCGCCTTCTTGAACATTTGCGCTGGCAAGAAGGGGTTCAATGGGCTCAAGCACATCTTCGGCTGCAGGGGCTGCGCCCCCTTTTGTGCCTTGATCCGCATCGCCGTGCGAGTACACATTGGGCGCGCTCAGATCTGGATGAACAAGTAGCTCAGCCACTTTACCGCTGACCTTGCCGATTAAGAGCGCCAGAATGAGGCCCATCAGCACCTTGTTCCACTCAAATCCGTCCATAAAGCGTCCTACCCTTTTGCAGAATTTTCTTAAACTTTAAACAGATTTTATCAAGTGTAGCGCCTCTTGACTACTCTCCTGTTCACTTTTTGTGTGAAGTTCTGTTGCCTGGGGGAGTTTTGCCACATTTTCCACGAAGGCCGGCGCCTGTGGCACCTCCTCGCTGGGCACGGGATTGAGCTCTCGAAAGCGCCTGGCGCTAGGCAGTAACCTTGCCTCAAAGGAGCGCACGGTTTTGTTGTAAGAACTCACACAGCGGTCTAAATCCTGACCAAGCTTTGTCATATGGGCGCCCACATCGGCCAACCTTTTGTAAAGCTCTTTCCCAAGCTGGCTGATTTCCTGGGCGTTTTGGGTGAGGGCCTCTTGGCGCCAGCCATATGCGACGGCGTGAAGAAGGGCAATCAGTGTTGCAGGCGTTGCCAGAATCACTTTCTTTTCAACGCCCAACTCAATAAGGGATGGGTCTTGCTCGAGAGCCGCGGAAAAAAATGTCTCACCTGGCAAGAAAAGAACCACGAATTCAGGCGTTTGCGTTGCGCTTAAACGGTCCCAGTAGCTGCGTGAGGCAAGCTGCATGATGTGGGTGCGCACGTGACGCGCATGGGTCTTCAGGTGCTCTTGGCGCTGGATATCATCGGGTGCCTCCAGTGCGTCCAGGTAGCCCGCAAGGGGCGCCTTTGCGTCAATGACAAGGGACTTGCCGCCAGGCAGGCGCACCACCATATCAGGACGCACGGGCCCTTCCCCATCTTCCCGTCCGATGGTCACCTGTTCAAGAAAGTCGCAGTGCGCACTCATGCCGCTCATCTCCACGACGCGCCTGAGTTGCATTTCCCCCCAGCGTCCGCGCACATGGGGGGCGCGAAGGGCCTTCACGAGATTGGCTGTTTCCTGCCTCAGCTCCTTTTGACCCATCACCAACTCTCCCACTTGATGGCGCAGGACGCTGTAAGCGCTTTGGCGCTCCTTTTCAAGCTGACCTAGTTTTTGGTCCACAAGCCCCAAGGTTTCCTTGAGGGGCGCGACCATGGCGGCCACCGCTTGCTCTTTTAAGGTCAGGTCGGACTTTGACTTTTCATGGAGCTTTGAGAAATTCCCTTGAGCCAATTCCAAAAAGACGCGGTTGTTTTGCTCCAGGGCCTGGGCGCACAGGGCTTGGAAACTCTGTCCCATCTGATTTTTGGCTTCCGTCAGTGAGGCAAGTTGAGCGCCAAAGGTTGCTTTTTCACGCTCGAAGGCAAGGGCCTGGGCATGGAGCTTACCTTGTGCGTCTTCAAAGGCGTGCTTGTAGGGCTCTAAAAAGGTGACTTGCGCCGCAAGCTCTCCCGCGCGTCCATTCATGACAAGAAAAGTAATGAGCCCACCCAAACCAAGGGCAAACACCGCGCTCGCAGCCATGACCCATTGAATTTCCGTTCCTATATCCATCGCCACATCCTTGAAGAAGAGGTTAAACACCATTGCATGGCCGCGTCTTTTTCGCTAAGACCGACTCCAGACCCCGCGACGCAGTGTGCCTTGCGGGGGGACAAAAGTCAAAGCTTGGAGGCACGCGTACGTCTTTGCTTTCAAGGATTAATGTGGAGGAATAAAGTATGAGCGCAACACTTCCCGTTGCCCAGGCCCTTTTAGGGCTTGTTGTTTTCCTAGGAATTGCATGGGCCGTCAGTGAGAACAGACGCGCTTTCGATGGTCGCACCGTCCTCATGGGCCTTGCCCTTCAGGTCATCCTTGCAACCATTATCTTAAAGGTAGGTTTTGTACAAAGCGCCTTTTTGTGGATCGCCCAGGGCATTGGCTCTTTGAAAGATGCCACCTGCGAGGGTACAAAATTTGTGTTTGGTTACCTAGGCGGCGGCGAGTGCCCCTTTGAACTTAAGCATGAAACATCACCCTTTATCTTCGCCTTCCAAGCCCTTCCCATGGTGATCGTCATCAGCGCCATTTCCATGCTCCTTTTCCACTGGAAAGTGCTTCCCTATCTGGTGCGCAGCTTCTCCCATGTCCTTCGCAAGACCCTACGCATTGGCGGCGCGCTGGGTGTGTGCTGTGCGGCCAAGGTGTTCCTGGGCCAAACCGAGGCGCCCCTTCTGATTCGCCCCTATCTGGGCAAAGTCTCGCGCAGTGAGCTCTTCACGGTCATGACCGCAGGTATGGCCACCACATCCGCCTCCCTCATGGTGCTCTACGGCTCCATTTTGGAAAATACCATCGCCTCTCCCATTAGCCACATCCTGACAGCCTCCATCATCAGCATTCCTGCCGCCATCGTGATCTCACGCATCATGGTGCCACAGACAAAGGGCGATGATACCTCCGGCGAGATGGTCGTGCCCTACGAGTTTTCCGGCTCCATGGACGCGGTTTCCAGAGGCGCACAGGACGGCCTACAGCTTTTCTTGGCCGTCATTGCCATGCTCATTACAATGCTGGCACTTGTGAAGCTTCTCAACATCTTCCTAGCCATTTTTCCTCCAGTGGGCGGCGAAGCGTTGTCCCTTCAGCGCATCTTTGGTTACGTCTTTGCCCCCATCACGTGGCTCATGGGCATTGACTGGAAAGAAGCGATCCCTGCGGGAAATCTTCTTGGTACAAAAACAGCGCTCAATGAGGTTTTGGCCTTTGTGGGATTGTCAGAGCTACCGGCTGGGACTTTGAGTGACCACACCAAGACCATCATGACCTATGCCCTGTGCGGTTTTGCCAACCTGGGAAGCATCGGCATCCAGATCGGCACCATGGGGACACTTGCGCCCGAGCGCCGTACGGAAATCATTTCCCTTGGCTTCAAGGCGCTCCTGGCTGGCACCATTGCCAGCTGCATGAGCGGTACCCTTGTGGGCATGCTCCACTGGTTAGGCTAATCAAAGCACGCCCCCTCCTGTGGCACCTCACAGGAGGGGGACTCTCAATAACAAGTAACATCTCCACTCTCTAAAGCATCCCCTTGTGAAGCAGCTTGCATCTTGCCTCGTTTCAACCAGTTGAGTATGCTTTCCTAAAATATGTTCCGGGGGCACAGAATGAAGTTTTCAAAACACGTTCTATGGTTTTGTGTACAGCTTGCAAATACGTGCGTTTGGGCCTCAAGTTCAAGCGCACCCGTTGATATTTCTTTCTCCATCGACCATTTTGACCACGCGGACATGGTCGAGGTTTCAAAACTCTGTAGCGTTGCCTACGGCAAAGACAGCCCTTATACAACTGGCCTTGAATCCGCCGGGTGGGATATCACGGATCTCGTCACACCAAATGGCTACCGCTATGGTGTACGCGCCCAAAATGGCCCCCTCAGTGTCCTCTCCTTTAAAGGGACAGATGACGGATATTCAATGCTCCAGGATGCAAAGATGGCGCGCATGTCAAGCGCTGGTGTCTTTCCAAGACTTCCCCATGACGATATGCATACGGGTTTTCACACGTACTATTCAAACCTTGATGTGAGGCCTCATTTGAGGAAAGTGGCGCACGATGAATTTTTGATCCTAGCTGGACATAGCTTGGGCGGGGCCATGTGCTACTTTTCTGGCCTTGAGATGCTTTCAATGCAGCAAGAAGACCCCCACCTCTATCCGAGCCATTTTTGTTCCCTTTTCACGCTGGGGGCGCCGGCGGCTGTTGGCCCTGGGCTGTGCACACCCCTATCCCGCATTGCGCACTTGCGTATCGCTTTTGATAATGATCCCGTCACGAGCTTGACGAGAGGGCCCGTCACGCTTCACCAGCCGGCTTGTCGTGCCGACAGTGGGACCTGCTATTTTAACCACACAGGTGCGAAAGTGACCCTCACCGGGAGCGGCCTGGCCTCACACACCTGTGATCAGTATATCGAGGCCCTCGTCACCACGCCGCCACACGAGATCGCGCCCATTTGGGGTAGACCTCACCCTATCTCCCTGGCGCCGTATGTGAGTGCAGTGCCCAAACCAAGCAATATATCCCAATTATTGTGCCGCTTCCGATCTCCTTGCTTTTTGGAAACAGACCATCAACACCTCATGCAACATCTCATAAGCGGTGCTTGGAACGGGACATTCTTACGCAACGAGCTTCACAGAGCTTTCTATCCCAGTAGAGCAGCCGACACCCTTTTTTATCAGTTATGGCGCAAACATCATCTTTACGATGCGCACCTCGTGTCCCCGCAAGATTATGTAGATCTCTTAAGCGATCTGCATGAAAAGTACGACTTTCTCAATCCCTTGTATGCGCAGCGCACCCTTGGCTTTTTTGATCGTATTGCAAAGAAACATGGCCTGTCCCGTGAAACCCTTGAAGGTGTGATCGATATCTCTAGAGAGCATACCCTGCCAACCTCCCTCTATCATTCACCCCTCAATGATTATCTTTTTACTCTATTTCAAATGAGCACGGCGCACTACTTAGGCCAACAAAGTGTACCCCCCGCGCCCACAACAACCGAGAATCATCTCACGCGCTTTCTTTTGTCTTATAAAAAAATGAAGGTAATTAATGAGACGCTATTGTTAGAGCTTGATTAGGCGCGCGCCCATGGAAAGCGCCTCTGGCTTGGATACCCTCCCCTTTTAACGTATTAAAAGAGAAGGGCTTTCTCATCACCATTTCAAAGGGTGTCACTTTTCCTTCGTCAACACGATGATTTTTGTTTGTGGCAGGTCATGACCCGCGATTTTCTCCAGTGCGTTGTAGAAATATGTGCATTTTCCAGCGGCACTGCCATTTTGAAAACGCAACTCTGCTGCACCTGACGCGGATATCTTTGGCGCCGCCATCTGCAACTCATCTCTGGCATCGCGCGACACCAGCCACGTCTCATGATTGAGGCGCGCTTTAAAGGGAACACGCGCGGTTTCTGGCAAAATGGCCCTCAAAACGACAGGGTCAGCAGACACGAGATTAGGACACCCTGAGCCCGGACCAAAAAGAGCTCTTGCCTCACCAACATCTCGGTTTACCATCATCCCATCTTGTGCAGCAGACGCAGCTGTGGCACTTGCGCTTGCATGTCCTGCCAACACAGCCGCACACGCTGCGATTAAAAAAACTTGTTTCATATAAGGTCTCCCGAAAAATATCGTCTTTCATGATCTTAACAAAGTTTTATTAACAATAAGTTAACAGGCAAAGGGATGAGAGATTAGCTCAAGACAACGCATCTTTCTCAAACATGAAGTACTGACAGACGCGACCAGCTTCTTTGGCTTTTGCTTCATAGCGTGTGGGGTATCGCCCCTCAAAAAAGGGCGTGCTCCATGTGCTCTCGTCTCCTAAAAGCGTCAAGGACTTGGCGGCACGGGCGTGCTCTAAAATATGTTCAACATAGTCCGCGTGGTCGCTGGCCACATGGAGGATGCCACCGGGGACAAGTAAGCGCGCAAGCTCCTCAAAAAACGGCGTTTGCAGAAGACGGCGTTTCGCGTGACGCGCCTTTGGCCAGGGGTCTGGAAACATCACAAAAATGCGTGTGAACGAGGCGGGGGCAAGAACCTCCACCATGGGGCGCACATCTTCGGGGTAGACACGCACCCGGGACACGTCCTCAGGCGCCACATAGGTCAAAAGACTGGCCACACCATTGATGAAGACTTCACTGCCCACAAAGCACGTGTCCTTGTGATCACGCACAAGACCCGCCAGATGCTCTCCCCCACCAAAGCCAATTTCAAACCAAAGGGGCCCCTCGTGTCCGGGAAAAAGGGTGCGTGGATCAAGGGGGGTGCCCACACCTTCCAAGGCTATACGTAAGCCTGGGAGTAAAGTTTCCATCGCATGGGTTTTTGCAACACGCAGGGGCCTGCCGCGCCTGCGTCCATAGAACGTCTTGTGGTGTTCGCTCATCTCATATAGACAAATCGGTCCGCTTCTGTTTTGAACTCTTGAATGAGTGCGTCCATTAAGTCAAGTCTTTCCCACCCAAAAGCGCCGTCTTCGTCAGGAGAGCGTCCAAAGTGGCCGTAGGAAGCTGTACGCTCATAGATGGGACGGCGCAGATCAAGGGTGTCAATAATCCCCTGGGGCGTCATATCCACGCACGATTCGAGATAGGCCGCAACGTCTTGCCACGCGGCCATGCCAGAGCCGTGTAAATCAAGATACAAAGACACGGGTCTGGCCACACCAATGGCATAGGACAGTTGTAATGTGCAGCTGCGCGCAAGACCCGCCGCCACAATATTTTTGGCCAAGTAGCGCGCCATGTAAGCGCCAGACCGATCAACTTTCGTGGGGTCCTTTCCTGAGAAGGCCCCGCCGCCATGGGGGGCACGCCCGCCGTAGGTGTCCACAATAATCTTGCGCCCTGTCAGACCCGCGTCCCCCACAGGTCCGCCCACCACAAAGGCGCCAGTGGGGTTCACATAAAAGAGTGTGTCATCCTTCATCCATCCGGAAGGCAGTGCCTCCCTCACAATGGGTGTCACTAAGCGACGCACATCCTCTTGGGAAAGACTTGCTGCGTGTTGGGTTGACAGCACAACGCAATCTACACCCACAGGTACAGACTCCTCATAGCGCACGCTGAGCTGGGTTTTCGCGTCAGGCTCAATGCCAGGCAACAGCCCCGCCAAACGCGCGTCGCGCAGGGCTTCCAGAACGCGGTGGGCGTAATAAATGGGTGCTGGCATAAAAGCTGGTGTTTCAAGGCTGGCATAACCAAACATCATGCCTTGGTCCCCTGCCCCCAAAACCTTTCCAGCCTCGCCCGCAACACCCACAGCAATATCAGCGGACTGATCGTGAAGATAGTCCTCAATGATACATGTCTGCCAGTGAAATCCTTCTTGCGTGTAACCAATGCGACGGATAACGCCGCGTACGATTTCCTCGCGCTTCGTCTTGCCAATAAGGGAAAGATGACTGACCTCGCCCACAAGAATCACGCGGTTTGTGGTCACAACGCTTTCAATGGCCACGCGCACATAAGGATTCAAGGTAAGATAAGCATCTAAAAGCGCATCGGAAATTTGATCGCACACTTTATCGGGGTGTCCTGCGGACACGGATTCACTGGTAAAAACGTAAGAAGCCATGGGACCTGTCTCGTTTGTCTATTTTCTTACCAGTATAGCCTATTTTGCCGCGCCGTCCCCAGAAAAGATGCGCGCGATCACATCTGGGGCCATATGTTCACTTAACTCAGCCTGAAGATGGGCGCGGTTTGCCCTTGAAAGTGTTTGTATATACTTCGCGAGTACGCGCCCAGCTTGGACGCGTGTATATTTCTCAAGGAGCGCTGATCCGATCACCCCTTGCAGTTGCGCCTCAGGAGGCTTCGAGACACTTAAACAAAACGCCTTGTCTTCTTTTGTTTTATAGACGAGATCCCCCCCTTGGTTGCTTTCTTGAGTGCGCATACACTTGGTCACAACCTCAATGAAATGCTGGGCATGGGCCTCATCCATATCTTTGTCTGCCACAAGGAAGGCTGCAATGGCACGTGCAGATAGCTCATTGGCTTCATCATGGTTAAAGGAGCGTACATATCCTGGCACCTCAATGGCATGCTCAATAAGAAAAAGCACCTGCGCTGGTGGCAGCAAACGATCAACGCCGCCCCTGGTTTGCGCCCCGAACCCAACACCCGAGGCTGCCGTGGCCAAATGCAGCGGCCCCCACGCTGTTCCGTTTTGCCCTTTAAAGGTGAAGTTTGCGCCCGTGAGTGGCAGGACTGGCTGGAGGGCGATGGGTTGCTCAGCAAGATCTTCCTTATACGGCATATCCAGGGATCTTCCGATCACTGTGCTTACAGAGGTTTGATGTTGGACATCCGCACTTGCGTACATAAGGGCGGGTAGACATATGACAATACATGCGCAGACAATCTTTCCCATTTGCCCCATGACAAATCCTCTCGTTCTTATCCACTTCTCATTGTACAGCTACTTTACTAAGAAAATCTTTCTTTTCGTTCTTGTTGTCAAAAATATTGACAGGCTACTCAAATAAGCACATATGATACTGAGTACATTTGTACTCGCATTTGACCAAGGACCTTCCCATGCAAAAAAAGACACTTCTTACACTCCTATTCTTGAGCACCCCTTCGCTGTGCTTTGCAACCGAGCATAGCCTAGAAGAGATTGAACAAGGACTTGCGCGCGCACTCAACACGGGGGATGAACAACAAGTTGAATTCTGGCTGATCCAACAAGGTATGGCCTCCCTTTACATTGCACAAACGAAACAAGAGGATGGGGCACGCGCCCATGATGACGCAGAAGCCGAGCGCCTCACCATGGAGTTTCTCCAAAGGGAAGAAGATGAACACCACGCGCGCACAGCAAGCAACACACTAAATCGCCTTGCCCATGAGATTATGGACAGAGAACGCGCCCTTTCGGAAGAAGAGCGCTTAACACGTGCGTTTCTAGAAAATGAAGCAAGGGAACATGAGGCCCAAGAAGCAAGGGCACTTGTCCATGCTTTACAAGTGCGCGCTCTATTTGCCTCTCCTTTTAGCGAGGAAGATCGTTCTCTCCTCGCCTCCCTGAACAGCACCTCTTCAAGTTACAGCGATCTGAACGTGCACGACTTTAACAGGGCCGTTGTGGCACCCAACGCAGATGCTCTCTTAGCGTTAGGCAAGCGCATCTTGGCGCCCAATGAATCTACACCTGCCGCGACAGTCTTCTCGTCCATGAGGAGCGTCATTGACCAGGACGGTGACCACTCAGGTGCTGAGGCAGCGATTGCCAAGTTAGAGGCACATCTTTCACACACAGCAGTTGACGAGGAAACAGGCATCCATGTGCCACACCTCTTGTCAGCTCTTTGGGACGTGGCCACGCGTTTCCCTGACCACCGCTTTGGCGTTGAGGGAGGCAGCTACGCAGCCAACAACACCCAGCAAATGATTGTGCACATCTCCATGCCAGAAGGGCTCGCCACTGAGGGCGGGTGCTTTCCTGGATACGCGGGGCGCTTCTTCAGGGATTATCTCCTTCTTTTGACACTTCTCTCAAAAATGTAAAGTGAACCCTTGGCAGAGTGCTGGCGCCCCATAAAGGCGCGGCAACTCTGCCACCAGGCGCATCACTTCCACCATCACAAAATATCCAAAGGCCCTGCCCTGCCCCAGAGGAATGAGGTACCATGAGGGGTGAACCGCGGATAAAGGAAGGTGCCCTATGAAAAACTTACTTGCAACGTCCCTCTTATTGACATGCCTTTGTCTAGTTATACCCCCCCTGTTTGCCTCAGACCCATCTTCGGAAGAGGACAGCTCTTCGCCCTCTCCTGGCAGCTCAAGCCCTGCTTTACCTGAAGAAACACCTCTTACACTAAGAGAACTCACGCCTGACCAGCAAACTCTCATACATGCCCTCTGCTTGGAATTGCCAGATCACGAGGAGTCAGGTGCTTACCTGCCAAGGGCGGCTCTTCTAGATGACATTTCTTTCCTAACCGATGCGCTTGCAAGTTCTGAGCGCACCAATGAGGTCCTAAGAGACATATGTAAGGCTCTGAGAGGGAAATTTAGCGACACCACGTGTAAAAATGATTTTCTCCATGTGCAAATCACCCAAATGCACAACATTAATTCATCTCAGCACCAGGAAATTGAACGACTGACAAAGGAGCGCAATCATCAAGAAACCTTGCTGCAAGAACTTACCCAAGAAAATGTCCTTTTGCGGGAAAAACTCAGTGGCTTCTCTCTTCAAGGGGAGCAAGACTAAGCGCTCCCATACCAGTAACAAAAAGGTGCCTTCCCAGGCGCCTTTTTTGTTTCGGCAATGCGTGATGCCCTAACTAAACTAAATAAAATTTTAAATATTTTTTACAAAATTAGTTTAATTTGACATTTTTTGACAATTAACATATACATCCTTTCTGTTTACTTGTAATTTACAAAGGTGATATATGCGTCTATATGTTTTTTCAGGTCTTTTGTGCACCCTTGCACTGAACACACCTCACGTGTTGGCAACATCCCATGGTGACTATGATGATGTTCTTAAACCCCACGCACACTCCATTTCCGCTCTGTTTGCCGATGAGGAGCTAGATGCATCGTTCGAGAGGGAAGAAAATGCCATTTATGGTATTTGTGCTGAGTTAAGTTTCTCCCTGTCACATGGTCACCTTGATCGTTCAAGACCCCATAAGCGCGTGCGAATGCTGCGAGAAGGCCTTGAGGAAGTCCGCTCTTCTTCACGCTATAAGCGCGTCAGAACTGCGCACGAGGAGGCCCTTGAGCTAGGTCACGGGATTCCCGCACTTCCAGGGCAAAACCCTTCCCCGCTTTTAAGTGCCAAGGATTGCCGCATCACGACCCAGCGTCTCTTGGAAGAAAGCCGAAACCCCAAGATCCCTACAGAAAAGGCGGTACAGCTTTTGGAAACAGCCAAAGCACATGCCCTCCATGTTCTTATCCGCGCATTTCCTGACGCAACGGCACAGGATCATGTGATCGCCGCCGACATCCTTCATGATGCGTGTGACTATGAATGGGCGAAAAAGTTCTATGAGCACGCCATTAGGCGTGATGCCAACATCCCACGCGCCACCTATCTTCGCCTCCTGGGCATGTATGAGGATGACGCTGATCTTGAAGACGCTGAGCGTGTGCTGGGAATGCTTGTGAATCACCCCACGCACGCAAAGCCAAAAGACCAGACGCGCCTTGACGCAATCAGGCAAATGATCCGTGAGGACGAAAGCCTTCACGCTCATGCCTTACAAAACGGCCTTTATGGTGGGCAACCGGCCAATTTAGAAGATGACTTTTCCACAACGGAAGATGACCTTTCTGAGCTTTAACACATGTGCGCAGGGCCCAAACCCTGCGCGCTTTTTCAAAGCCTTAGGTACATTTTTTCACCCACACTCACGTTCTTTCTAGCGCTCCCGATTTAAAATAAAATTAAATCAGTTTTTCTGTAAAAAATATTTTTTATAAATTGATGACATTTTTTGGACATTAAGATAATACTCCTATGCTTTGTTTAACTGCATAGGATTATTTGCATGTATACTTCTCGTCTTTTTGGGGCAGTCATTTGTCTTTTTGTAAACGCCGCGTGTCACGCCTCCCCTTCCTCATTTGAAACCCAATCCTCGTGTGATCAAGCGCGTAGTACGCGTGTGGGGCAAGAGCACAAAGTGCGTGTCAGGGCGTCCACGCCCACAATCAGCAAGCGTATAGTTGTCTGTGAGTCTGAAGCGCTGCGGGCACTTCGCACGGGCAAGCGCAGCGCCATTAGCAGCAAGGACGGCGTGCCTACCCTCCCTGGGATGGCGCCTTCACCCTTGCTGTGTGCGGCAGCGTGCTATGAGCAATGTGTGCGTTTTGTGTCCCAAAGCCAAAGTCCAAATGCTTGTGCCGCCCTTAAGAAACAGTTATGGGAAAGCGCAAAGCTCCACGCGGTAGGCGCCGTTGAGCGCGACACATGTGGCGGCGCCTCCTGCGCCCTTGAAAGGCTTGCGGGCTTCTTTTTTGAAGAGGGAGACCTTGAGAACGCAAAAATCTATTATGAGCGGTTCTTACACAAAGGAGGGTGCGCAACCCTTGACGTATACAGGCGCCTCATCACCTGCTACGAGACGGCTAACGACTTTGTCAAAGCCGCGGACATTGCACGCAAGCTAGTCCAGGAGTGCCCGGACGCGACAAAGGAAGATTTACAAAAAGTTACCTCCCTCGAAAAAGTCTCCCAAGAGTTCCAAACCCTTGCAGGCGTTCTTTCCAGCTCTCGGTATTTGAGTGGGTTCGGCGACTTTGGCATGAGCCGTAACGCCTTTGACTCATTCTATTCCTAATACCTTCTACATATTGGGATAGTTCGGTCCACCTCCCCCTTCGGGCGTTGTCCACACAATGTTCTGGAGGGGGTCTTTGATGTCACATGTCTTACAGTGCACGCAGTTGGGTGCGTTAATTTGAAGACGGGGCTCAGCGCCCTCCTCCCGCACAATCTCATAAACGCCCGCCGGGCAGTAGCGCTGTTCAGGTGCGTCGAAAAGAGCCAGATTATGGGCGATGGGCACGCGCGCATCCTTCAGGGTCAGGTGACAGGGTTGGTCTTCCTCGTGATTGGTGTTGGAGAGAAAGACGCTGGACAGGCGATCAAAGGACACAACACCGTCCGGCTTAGGATAATCGATGGGCGTGCACGCGGACGCTAACTTCAGGGACTCGTTGTCCTTATGAAGGGACAGGGTCCAGGGGGCCTTCCCACGAAAGATATAGGCCTCAAGCGCTGCGTTCACAAGGCCTGGCAAAAGTCCCCACTTGAAGCCGGGACGAATATTGCGCACGGTGGACAGCTCTTCCCAAATCCAACTGTTACGCACTTCGGCGTCCAGGGCCCCCACGGGAACGCCTTCGCCTTTTGTCAGGTGCTGTGCAATGAGGTTTGCCGCAATCATACCGGATTTCATGGACGTATGAATGCCCTTGATCTTGGCCACGTTCAAAAAACCCGCATCGCACCCGACTAAGCTTCCCCCAGGGAAGGATAGCTGCGGGATCGCCTGAAGTCCCCCTTCGTTGAGCGCGCGCGCACCATAAGTCAGGCGTTTGCCCCCCTCAAGAAGAGGCCGCACACTGGGATGGGTTTTAAAGCGTTGAAATTCCTCAAAGGGGCTCATGTAGGGGTTTTTATAATCAAGGCCCACAACAAAACCAACAGCCACCTTCTTGTCATCCAGGTGATAAATAAAGGAGCCGCCATAAGTGTCCTGGGTAAGGGGCCACCCAATGGTGTGTTCAACCTTGCCGGGCGTATGAAGGGGAGAGGTCACCTCCCAAATCTCCTTTATGCCTAAACCAAAGGTTTGGGGCTGGCAGTCCCTGCGCAGCTCATAATGCTCAAACAGTTCCCGCGCTAAGGATCCACGGCACCCTTCGGCAAAGATGACGTGCTTGGCGTAAATGTTCATGGAAGGGGTAAAGCCTGGCTTTTCTTCGCCTTTTTTATCAAGGCCCATGGGGGCAGTGGCAACGCCAATGACGGCGCCGTGATCCCCGTACAGGGTCTTGGCGACCGCAAACCCCGGATAAATCTCCGCGCCCAAGGACTCGGCTTGTTCGCCAAGCCAGCGGCATAGGTTACCTAAGCTGATGATATAATTGCCCTCATTGTGCATCTGGGGAGGGGTTGGCATGGGAATGGCGAGCTTTTTGGTCAGCATCACAAAGTGATCTTCGCTCACCTCTCGGGTGAGAGGTGCGCCCTTTTCACGCCAGTCTGGGATGAGCTCGTCCAGGGCACGGGTCTCCAGCACTGCACCGGACAAAATATGGGCGCCCACCTCGGAACCCTTATCCAGCACACACACGCTTAAGTCCTGGGAACGCTTGCGCAGCTCAATGGCTGCACTCAGGCCCGCTGGCCCTGCCCCCACAATGACCACGTCAAAACTTAAGCTATCTGCCTCTTCCATGTGCATCCCCTTATAATTACGCTTAAGAGCTAGGGTAAGACGTCACTAGCTCAAATGCAACCTATGTCGTGAGGTTAATGAAGTCGGCCTCAGACAGAATCGTCACCCCAAGGGCGCGGGCATCACGCTCTTTTTGGCCTGCACTCTCCCCCACAACCACGAAGTGGGTTTTGGCGGATACGCTGCCAGAGACTGTGGCGCCTTGGGCTTCCGCCCGCGCCTTTGCCTCGCGCCGGGTAAGCTGTGTGAGGGTGCCTGTGAAAACAACTGTCTTACCCGAAAGGGGCTTATCCATGGTCCCCACAGGGTCTGGGGCAATGCGCAGCTCTTTTTCAAGACCGTCCAGCACCGTCAGGTTATGGCCTTCTGAGAAAAAGCCAAAAAGCTCCTCCACCATGGCAAGACCCAACCCATCAATGGCCATAAGATCCTGGTAGGTTTGATTATCTTCATCGAGGCGCAAGGCCACCATGGCAATCTTCCACGGCCCATAGCCCCCATAGGCTTTAGACAGCATCTTGGCAGACTTTTCACCCACCTGGGGGATGCCCAGGGCGTAAATAAAGCGCGACAGAAGCACGTCACGGGCTTTGTTGAGAGCGTCAAAGAGGTTACGCGTCGATTGCTCTCCCCAGCCCGGCCAGGCCTCAAGGGGAGGGTTGAGTGTTTGATTGCGCGCCTCTAAGGTGAAGAGATCCACCGGCGAGCGCACAAGACCCGCCCCGTAAAAGGCCTCCAGATGCTTACCCGATAGCCCCTCCACGTCCAAAGCGCCCTTGGAGACAAAATGCTTCAGACGCAGCTGGGCCTGTGCCGTACAAATAAGACCGCCCGTGCAGCGCACAGCCGCCTCCCCGTCTATACGCTCTAGGTGACTCTCACAGATGGGACACGTGCGTGGAAAGACAAAGGGATCGCTGCGTCCACCGCGCGTGGGGTCCACAACACCCAAAACCTGTGGGATCACGTCACCTGCGCGCTGGATATAGACAGTATCCCCCTCGCGAATATCCTTGCGAATAATCTCGTCTTGGTTATGCAGGGTTGCCCGCGCCACAACAACCCCCCCAAGGGTAATGGGCTCAAGCTCCGCCACAGGCGTCACAACACCGGTGCGTCCCACTTGAAGCGTGATGCTTTTAAGAAGCGTCTGTCCTTGGCGGGCACTAAACTTATGGGCAAGGGCAAAGCGCGGGGCTCTGGCCACACTGCCAAGGCGCGCCTGGAGGCTGAGATCATTGATCTTGTAAACAACACCGTCAATATCATACCCAAGGTGCGCGCGCCGTGTGTCAATGTCGGCGTGGTAGGCAAGCAGGGCCGCAACCCCCGTGCACAGGCGGCTCATGTCATTGACGGGCAGCCCCCAGTCCTTGAGGCGCATGAGCGTATCCCAGTGGGTTGTCACACCTTCAATGTCGCCGGCAACGCCATAAGCAAAAAAGCGCAAAGGACGCTGGGCTGTCACCCGCGCGTCCAGCTGACGCAAGGAACCGGCGGCGGCGTTACGGGGGTTAGCAAAGAGCTTCAATCCTTGGGTCTCTTGGAAGGCGTTGAGGCGCTCAAAGTCCGCGTGGGAAAGATATACCTCGCCTCGTATTTCAAGGCGGGCCGGCACACCTTTACCCACAAGAACCTCTGGGATATCCTGAAGGGTGCGAATGGAGGCGGTCACATCCTCCCCCACGGTCCCGTCTCCCCGGGTTGCCCCGCGCACAAGGCGCCCGTCTTCATACACAAGGGCGCACGAAAGACCATCAATCTTGGGCTCTGCCACAAAATCAAAGGAGGGCTCTTCTTTACCTAGAAAGCGCGCGGCTCTTTCGAAAAAAGCCGATACATCTGCGTCCTCGAAGGCGTTATCCAGGGACAGCATGGGCGCGGTGTGCTGCGCCTTGGCAAACCCGCGACGCAGGGGCGTGGCCCCCACCTTTTGGGACGGGCTTTGGGACGTCACAAGGGCGGGAAAGATTGCTTCCAAATCCAGAAGCTCCCGGCGCAGAAGGTCGTAATCTTCGTCCGAAATGGTGGGCGCGTCTTCCTCATAGTACCGACGATCGTGGGCTTGGATTTCCTGTGCAAGAATCGTCCAGCGTTTTTGTGCTTCTTCAAATGTCATGGGGTCCTCAAGACGCTTTGGCAAGGAGCGCGTCAGCTGCGCGCCTGGCTGCCTCCTCAACGGTGTCACCCGACAGCATACGGGCGATTTCTTCGCGGCGCACGTCCCCTTCCAAAACCGCCACATGGGTCGTGGTGACCCCACTCTTCACCCGCTTGGAAACATGGAAGTGTTGGTCCGCCTGGGCGGCCACCTGGGGCGCGTGGGTGACGGTTAAGACCTGGGTTGTGGCGCCTAGCCTGGCAAGGCGCTCGCCAATGGCATGGGCCACAGCGCCCCCAACGCCCGCATCAATCTCGTCAAAGACCATAAGCCCCACGGGTGCGTTTTGCACGAAGGCGACTTTAAGGGCCAGAAGAAGCCGCGAGCGCTCCCCACCCGAGGCAATCTTGGCCAGAGGCCCCATGGGCAAGCCTGGGTTTGTCTGAATGAGAAACGATAATGTGTCCCAGCCGTTTGGCCCCCAGTGCGCCTCGTCTTCCCGGGTCATCTCAATCTCAAAGCGGGTTGCCTCAAGTTTCAAGGGAGGCAGCTCCTGCATCACCGCCTTGGTCAGGCGTGCGGCAACCTCAACGCGTCCTTTTGTGAGACGCTCTGCTTCCTCTTCATAATGGGCTTTGGTGGCGACAGCTTCGCGCTCTAGGGCGTCGAGCCCCGCTTGCCCTTTGGTAATGCTTGCAACCTGTGCCTCAATCTGAGCCCACACGCCCGCAAGGGCACTGGGCGCGACTCCATGCTTGCGCGCAAGCGTCCGCAGGTGTCCCAAACGCACCTCCACCTCTTCAAGGCGCTCGGGCCCGGCGTTGGAGGCGCGCAAAATCTCTTTGAGGGTCGTTCCTTTATCCTCAAGGTCAATGAGAATACTTTCCAGCGCCTCGCATAAGCGTGTGACGGGATGGGCGTCAGGGAGGGTTACCTTGGCAAGTGCCTTTTGCGCATGCATGAGGGACGCCATCGCACCTCCCTCCCCCATCACATCACTATGCGCTTGGGAAAGGGCGTCCATGAGCTTGGCGCCCTGCAGAAGTGTTGCCCGCTCCGCTAAAAGGGCGTCTTCCTCCCCTTCCTGGGGGGCTGCTTCATCCAGCTGGGCCAAGGCGTGGGTTAAGTACTCTTCCTCAGCCTTTGCACGTGCCAGGTCCTCTTTGGCTTGCAAGAGCGCCGCGCACGCCCCGTCCCAGGCACCAAAAGCCTCGCGCACCTTGGCAAGTCGGGGAACAACGCTTGGATCTTTATCCACAAAGGCGCGGTGGCTGGCGGGTTGCAAAAGGCGGTCAAATTGGCCATGGATTTCCAGCAAATCACCGGCAATCTCTTTGATGACCCCAATACCCAGAAGCTGATCATTCACGAAGGCGCGACTGCGCCCATCTTGGGAAATGACGCGGCGCAGAACCAGGGTCTCGTCCTCAAAGGCGATGCCATTGTCCTCTAGGACCTTGCGTACACTTTGAGGAATATTGCGAAACACGGCTGTGACCGTTGCTTGGCTTGCGCCTGGACGCACAAAGGAGGCACCCGCACGCTCTCCCAGCACAAGCCCCAGGGAATCAAGGAGAATGGATTTGCCAGCACCCGTTTCACCGGTCAGGGCTGTAAGCCCCCCATGAAAATCCAAGGTAAGCGTGTCAATGAGCAACACATTTTGGACCATCAAGGTCTCAAGCATGGCAAATCCTCTTGCGTTTTCCTGCAGCCCTTAGGAAGCGGACGGATGGGGTGTTGGCATCTCCTCACCATCTTGGTTCAAAACGGTGTCGGCTGCACGCTTTTTCTCAGCCTCGCTCGCGCGCCCTGAGAAGAAGTCGAGCTTATCGAGCCAACCGATGCCCTCTTTCTTTTGCTCTTCCGTGCGGTGATCCTCACCTTCCAGAAGCAAATAGGTGTCCGCATACCAGGAGCTGCCCGGGAAGTTGTGACCCAAGTACGCCCCCACAACACGGGCCTCGTGGGTAAGTCCCATGGCAAGGTAACACTCGACCAAACGGTGAAGGGCTTCTTCCACATGGGCAGTTGTTTGATAGTTTTGAAGCACGTATTCAAAACGGTTTGACGCTGCCACATAGTTCTTTTTGCTCAGGTAATAACGCCCAACGGACATTTCCTTTGCGGCCAAATTGTCGCGCAGCAAATCAATCTTGAATCTAGCGTCCCTTGTGTACTTTGAATCCGGAAAGCGCCTCACAAGCTCGTTAAAGGCCGCTAAGCCTTCTTCCGTAATCTTTTGATCACGCTCGGCTGGAGAAAGACGTTCATAGTAGCAAAGCCCCTGAAGGTAGAGCGCATAAGGCGCATCCTTATGGGCGGGGTGGAGTTGCAAGAAACTCTCCAAAGCGTCAAGGGCGTCCTCATAGCGCTGATCAAGGTAATGCGCGTAGGCGGACATGAGCTGCGCTTGGGGTGCCCAGTCAGAGTATGGATGCTGGCGCTCAACCTCGTCAAAGAGCTGGGAGGCCTTTTTGTTATCACCTGCAAAAATGGCCTGGCGGCCTTCGGTGTAAAGATCTTCAACGGGACGCTCCACATAGGGCGCGTCTTTACTGCATCCCGAAAGAGCGGCTGCGCCCAAAAGCCACATGGCCCACTTTGATTTTTTTTGCATCATCCTTTAAGATCTCCAACTGAGGTGTTCGTCTTACCTTTTTTCTGCATAAACCTCTTTTCAACAAAAGCCAAGAACGATTACACTTAAAAGATAACGATCATCGCAAAGATGACTCACAGGGAAGGCGCCGCGTCCATGAAAATCATTGGCCACAGAGGAGCAAGGGGACTTGCTGCCGAAAATACACTGGCGGGCATTGCAAAGGCTGTTGCCCTTGGTGTGGACGGCGTTGAAATCGATGTGCATCTGATTCAGGATGGATATTTTGCCCTCCACCACAACTTTCTTTTCTCATCCCAGGGCCCTCCCATTAAGGACATGTCACAAGAAGATTTGCGGGCCCCACCTGCCAACGGGGCAGCAGAAATCCGTGTACCCATGCTTTATGAGGCCCTTGAGATATTGCGTGCTGCCCACGACGTGTCCCTTTATGTGGAGGTTAAAACTGATCCCACGCGTCCCGACCTATCAAGTGCACCTGAAGACGTTGTACCGGCACTTTTAACAAAGCTCGAAACACACCTCATGGTGGACCGCGTCACAGTCCTTGCCTTTGATTGGCGACTCCTTTCCATTTTGCACGCGCGCGCCCCAAACGTAAAAAGAGGGTTTTTGACGGAGGAGAAGACCTGCTTTGCCGACTCCCCGTGGCTGGATGGGCACGACGACACGCATCTTGACGCAGCCGTTCAAAAGGCAGGTGGCACCCTATGGCTTCCCCAGTACGAACAGCTCAATGAGCAATACGTCACCAGCGCTCACGCAAAGGGGTTAGAGGTCATCCCCTGGACAGTGAACGACATTCAGGACGCTCAGCGCCTGCAGGATTGGGGGGTCGACGGCCTCATCACGGACTACCCAGACCGCTTTGTGGAGCGTTTTTGCCAGCTGTGCCTCGTCAGTCAAACATAAGACCCACAAGCAGCATCCATCCAAAGACCTGACTTGTTTGAAAGGCGCGCTTGCACGCCTCAGGAGCGTCTAGATCCGCCGTGCGAATGGTTTTGGCTAGGCTAGCGCATCCCACTAAAACGGCTGCAAAATAAAGGGTTGTGCGCCCTGTCTCCACGCCCGCCCAGAAGGCAAGCCCCCCCATGGGAATGATGAGACTTAAAAGAATGGGCTTTGTGCTCGCCCCAAGTGTAAGAGCAGATGATCCCAGCCCCAGGACCGCGTCATCTTCCTTATCCTGATGGGCGTAGAGGGTATCAAAGATAAAGACCCAAATCACTGCAACCCCGTAAAGAAAGGCGTGGACTTTGGTCAGCGCCCCAAGGGTTGCAAAGGACGCCATCACAACGCCCCAGCTGTAGGTCAGGGCCAAAACAATTTGCGGCAGCCCCGTGACGCGCTTGGCCCATGGGTAAAGGGTCACAAGGGCCGCACCCAAAACACCCACCGCCCAGCACACTGGTGGCAGCATAAAGAGTAACCCAAGGGCTGCAGTCAAAAGAATCGCCAAAAACCATAAGGCCTGCATGCGTGTGAGATCTCCCTTTGCAAGGGGACGCGCGCTGGTGCGCGCAACCCGCGCGTCAAGGCGTGCGTCTGTCAGATCATTGATGACACATCCAGCGCTGCGCATCAAAAACGCACCCAGGGCGAAAATCACCCATAGATGGAGTGCGGGTCGCGCGTCACGCATGCTCGCCAAAAGCCCCCAAAGACCCGGCAACATCAAAAGCAAAATCGGCACCGGGCGATCCAGGCGCGCCAAAAGGACATAGGGCCTTAAAAAGGGTGGGCACAGTCGCATGACAAAGGATTGGGGTTGGAGGTCGCTGGCCATATGGGTCTTCAAATGGAAATCTTCCCCCATCCTATCAGGACGCGCGTCCATTTCAAGGGGAGTTGCGCCTTTTAAGGCAACCCCCGCGCTTGTGGAGTCCATTGACGTATTTATAAAAAAATGCCTCACTTATAGGCTGCTAAACAACAGTAAGGATATTTGCATGCGTATGTTTTTTCATTTTTTTGCAGTACTTTTTCTCTTAAATCTCGCCCCTAGCGCAAAGGTGTGCGCGACCTGTGAGGCCCCCTTCGACAAGGAAACCCTCCAGCGCCGCGTCACAACCCTTTACGAGACTTATTCCTCACTTATAAATACGGGTGACACCTATCATAGGGGTGCTATGGATGAGCTATGCGACCAAAAGTTCACACTTACTTTTAACAACCTCCTCATGGTGGACGGCATTGAGGCTTTTCATAAGTATATTCAAACATTTAAAAGCCAAGCTGTCGCTTTGCACTTTTCCCCTTTTTATGCGCTTTTGGTTGATCCTGAAAAAAGGTGTGTTGCCCTCAGGTACAACGTCATGACCACCAGCGACACAGGCGCCCACAACACACGAAACGTCGCGGCGTTTTTGTATTTTAATGACCAGCAAAAGCTGACGGCCATTAACGAGGTCGTCTTTACTCAGCCACCACGTGGGTCTGGTGCATCTTAAGCCTCATTGTCTCCCGGGACGCACGCGATTTTACCCTTGTACACGGGCAGGCAAAAAGTGCTATACTGAAAGTGTCGGGTGTAAATCTGACTATGGTGATAAACGCTGTACGAAATAGGCGGAACGGACCCGGGGGCGGTACCCGGCACCTCCACCAAATCTTATGGGGGTGAAATAGGATCGACGTACGTTGAAGGGTGCAGTTTTTACTCGGCATGGTACCACCGTTATCGGGCTAAAACAGGTAAATGCAAAAGCACAAAACCTAAAAGTAGCAAACAACAACTTCGCGTTGCCATTTGCTGCGAACGGAAACAACGACATCGCTGCAGCTGCAGCAGCCTAAGCGATAGGTTTGTTTCTAGCGGTTTGGGGGGCTACCGGGCAACAGAAAGCCCCCCGCCTTTAACGACCACGCACCCATACGAGGATGTCGCTCTTGTCATTTTCCCATCTTGATCCCATTCAGGGTTTTGCCATTTTTGATGACGTTCTTACCTTTTCTGAGCACGCTCTTTTGTGGGATGAGCTGCTGGCAAGGCGGTGGGAATTCGTGCATCAAAAGCGCTGGATCCAAGAATTCCCTCTGCGTGACGGCAACCCCTTGTGGTCCGACACGTGCCTGTCGGCGCCTGTCGACCCTGCAAAATCCTGCGCCCCCTTTGGCAGCACCCTTGACGCCCTTGTGAAGGCCGTAGAAGACAAAGCGCGCACCTGCCAGAATCTTTTGGGACAAAAGGGTGAGACGTGGGACTACTTCCAACTGCGCCCCACCCTCTACCCCGCCGGCAGCGCCCTGTCCTGGCATCGCCATCATCCTGACAAAACCGTGGGCGCCTACATCTACTACGCCCACACCACCTGGGATCCGGCTTGGGGGGGAGAGCTTCTCATTGCCCCTCCCGAAACAGCCGCCCTACCCTTTGCCGAGACGCCCGCCACAGGATTTGAGCCAGCATCGGAAAAAGATAGCCTTCTTGAGGAAGGGTTTGGCACCTATATTATGCCCAAGCCCAACCGCCTTGTGATTCTGTCCACCCACGCCCAGCACTGTATCAAGCGCGTGGAGGCAAGCGCTGGCGACCATGTACGCCTTTCTGTACAAGGCTTTTTCCATAAAGAAGACACAGCTCGCTCCCCCCACCGCGGACCCGTTTAAAGAAAATCTTTCTTTTTGCACAAAAACCCCTTGCAAGTGGGGCCGGGCTTTGATAGGTTTCCCCATGTGAAACGCGCCCGTAGCTCAATCGGATAGAGCACCTGACTACGGATCAGGAGGTTAGGAGTTCGAATCTTCTCGGGCGCGCCACATTTTCCACGGATTTCCTCAAGATTAACTGTTGCATCGACCAAAGAGTCGTTGCCGGCAATTGCACCTTTTTGTAGCCAAATGCTTTTTTGTGATGAAAATACGATGGAAATGTACGAACCCTTTTTGGGTTTACTATAGCTAGAACAGTTTAATGTGATAACAGGATACGAGGAAAGCGACGTGTATAAGTATACACGAGCGGCCAGACGCGCATGATCAAATGATAATGGTTCGGCTATAGTGACTTCTTGCTGACTTTTTTTCCAATGCATTGCACTGACTCCGATATCCATTCTTGACGGCACACCACATGAGAATCTTTTGAGAATAAAAAAAGGGGCTGACACCTGACTTTTAACAAGTTAGGATGTCAGCCCCTTCTCTAATCTGCTTGTAAGTTGAACGCTTCACTTTCCACAAGCGTTGCTTGTGCTGGCGTGTGGGTGCTCAAATGTCTTTCTGGCACGACACCCTTGTGCAACTCGTCCATAAACTCACTCGCATGCACCATGACTTGCGTCAACGCTGTCTCTTCTTGAAAATGGCTGGGGCATCCAATGGATTTTAGGCTCATCAGTCTTACTTGGGGATGATCAGACATGTAGAGATTTGGCGAACAGTCAATACCCTCTTGTTGAACGACATCTCTTTTAATGGCATCAAACACAAGCGTTGGACGGGTGATTTGCGCAATATAATCTGCGGGTCCTCTGTTTATGTACAAATAACCGCCTTCGGCTAGGGGCGTCATTTGGGAAGAATCTGGCGTATCATCTTTCCAAAGACAGGCACCTCCAATGGCCATAATGCCCTTTACAAGATCGGGACGCGCCCCTCCAAGCCTTAAAGCGATGTATCCTCCATAACTATGCCCCATGATAAAAACGTTTGAGGCATCTAAGAGAGGATGCGTTGATAAAAGGTTGCTAACGGCACTGGCCACGTCGTCCACCTCACTAAATCCGCGTTTGGGACCTGTCAGATCAAGGAAAACCTTCCCTCTACCCGTAGAACCTCTGTAATTCACCCAAGCAACGCCGTATCCGCGCCCTGCAAAATGTGCTGTCTCAGGGGCATATCCCTGCGCGTGCTGATCATGGGGGCCCGCATGTAGCATCACCAAAAGAGGGATTTTTCCTGTGGCGGACCGGGGCGTGTAAAGATGCGTATAACTCAGCACCCCATCTGACGCAGTGCTTGAAAGGGTTTGTGCGACGACATCCGGCATATCAAGGCGCCAAGACGCAAGGGTCGTGAGCCCAGCGTCTGGGAGTGATATGAGCTCTCTGGCGCGCACCCACCCAGGTGTTTGCATATCAAGGGTGTCTATAAGCAGATGACTGCCACGGGGCGCTATTTTGATTTTCTCCACACGCTTATGCAAAAGAGCATCTTTCACCATAAGGGTCAGCGCTTCATTTTCTCTCAGGATGCCGTCCTCTACGTCAAGAACCGCAACGCGGTGCACACTCCCGTCCTTGCCACCAAGCAGAACACAGGCACGCGGCGCGTGCGCTGCCATACGAAGACAGAGGATATCTTGCGCCCCAGACACTGCATCGTCGCTTGCAGAAGATGACTCACCTCCTGGCAAAGGAGCCGCCACATACGCCACACCATAACGGTTTGTTTTTGCGTGAAAGTTTAAAACACGCGCAGCATCCCTAGTGGCACCTGCATAGCTGATAAAATAGGCGTGCTCTTTATTTGTTGTGAGATCTTTTGCAACGGTGGTGCTGAAGGGAGCATCTTGGCGCAAGGACGTGCGAAGAGGCGTGAGTTCGCCTCGGTCCATATCAACTTTACTCATTTCTTTGATAAGACCTGCCTCACCACCAACTTTTTTCACAAAAATAATCCCCCCCGCCCCACAGGAGACACCAGAGATTTGACCTGGAATTGTAAGGCTTTTTGTAACATGCTTTGTCGCAACATCAAATTCACTTAAAGAGGTCGAGTAACGAGTAAGCGCGTCGTTGCTTGAGTGAACGTCCGCTTTTGCAAGAAGAAGTTTTCCCGGGGAAGGATGCGTAAAAACATGCACACGCATATCGTCCTGTTGATATGCAATAAGCTCTTTACCCATACCATTGGGTCTACGCGTCTCTTGTGTCTCAAAGAGACGTATTTGGTTCAGCTCATCCACACCTACAAGCTGGGTGCCATCGGGACTCAAGCGAACGTCACTTAAGGTAATCGGAAGTACCATCTGCCACCCGGGCTGTGTCTCCCCATGAAATGGTTGGAATGAGATATGCATACTCTCAAGGGGGCCATGGGCAAAAGATAGCACTCCATGCTCCGTCATGCGTACCTTCTCTTTACCCGTCAAAGTCGGCAACGATGACGCGCTAAGGCTTGCGGACAACACCAAACTTATCGCACTCACAGCATGAAGACATTTCATGCACCCCCCTTTATTTTGCCTATTTTTGATATGGATAGAGGATAGATCATGTATATTTGTGTGGTCAACATAAATGACCCGTATTGACATAATGTACGTCTTCCCGCGTGAAAATCATAAGGGGACATACCAGGACAATGATGAATGTGAGGGAAGTGCGCAAATGACGCGAGTCTTAAAAAGGACACTCCCTCGACATGACCGCTTGCACGGGAGTCACCCCAGGCGCTGGCAGGATCACTGACTTGACCCAGCGGCTTCTTCCCCGCCCTTTGACCATGAGGCTTAAATAGATATGGAGGGCTTGGCTGTCCATGCAAAACGCCTCTTCAATGAGCTCTTGGAGCTTCTCATGGTGGGCCTTTAAGAAAACATAGTCTGTCTCCCGGTGGTGTCCTAAGTAAAGCAGCACAGCCCCGAGCTGGGTTGCTTCGTGGGGCTGCATATGGTCCGCATATGAAAAGAGATGGTCCATCTCGGGCAACAAACGGGCATCTTTCTTTACAATGCGATGCCACTCCTTTCTGTCCTGGGAAAAATGGCGCAAATACATCCGCGCCCCATGGGTGAGACTGCTCGACTTTATGTCCGATGAAACTTGATCTCTCACGACACTGCGCAGGAAATCTGGCACCGTAATATGCCCGCGCTTACGTTTTATGGTGGGAAAGGTCTCCATCATCTTTTCCACGGGACACACAAAACAACCGTGCGGATCAAGCACTTTCTTCCACTGCCTCACAACGCAGGAGCGCACGCGCGGCTGCGCCAACATGCTGAAAAAGGTCAGTGTTAAGAGAGGGTTATCTCCTTGGCAGACAAACACGTCTAGAGCCATTTTATAAAGTGTGTAAAGGCCCTTACTTGCCACAAAGGCTGGTGGCTTGGAGGCTTCCAAGGCGCGCTGGGTGTCCTTAAACAAAGATACGAAGCTTTCCCGGCCCATCCCTGGTAACAAAGCATAGTAAAACGCCTCCGCCTGTGCCTCAAGATCGTTCCTATAATGGTCACCAAGATCCCTATAGGATTTCTCTTCACGGGGGCAGACAAAAGGCTCTGAGCCATAAAATCGCTGACGCAGAAACGAAATTGGCTCCTGAGCATTTTGCAATCCGTGAGGGGCCTGGGCTTGTGTGTGTGGCTCGGGGGAGAAAAGATCCCCGAAATTTGCCGGCATGTCTTCATCGCTCTCACTGGAAAAAGGCAGGAAATTCAGGGCCTGGGGGTGGTTATAGGGGGTCACATTTTCAACACCCGGCAAGAATAGATTTTGCGCTTCGCTTGCGAAGGTGCTTGCCGGCGTACTAAGCAAACCCAAAGCACATAAGAGAACGCCCCAGCGCCAAATTTTGCGTGTTAGAAGATAAAGACTGTGGTTTTTATAAAAAGACATGGTTGGTGACCCAAATACATTGATACGTCCTTTATTTCACCACACAAATCCATCGTCAAGGATGCGAGGTGACCCTCGAAGCGTGGCTTACATGCCCTTCATGTAATTCTTCTTTTCATAAATCTCTTTCTTACAAAAAGGCAGAAAGACAATAAAGTCCTCATTTCTTTTGTCAAAAATATATTGAAAAATAAAATGAACACGACTATATAGGCATTGTATTTGCTTGGAGACTGTGTAGCCATTATGACACCCCCCTTTTTCAAGAAGACCCTCAGCGTCTTCTTGTCCACGCACCTGGCCCTTTCACCCCTTTTTGCCTCGTCGTCTTCGCACATTGATGATGTCATTGCACAACTCGCACCCCAAAGTGCCGCTTACAACGCCGTCAGTACCTCGGGCACCCCCATTATCTTCAACGAATATTTTCTCAGCCCCACGGGTAACGCGTGCGCTTTTCACGCCTTTCGCACAACGCGATTTGAGGCCGTCGCACACATTGAGCAAAAAGTTGCACGCGGCTCCACTGAAACGGCGCGCCTTTTGGACCTTGCCATTGAAACAGACACACAAAACCACACCATCAGACACCTTTTTACGCCAGGACTCTCCCAAGAGGAAAGGCGAGCGCGCTATCTTGCCCACTACAAAAACACGTCCGCCATGGTGGAGTGCCATCAGACAGAAAATGTGCAAAGCGACCTCAATACCACGTCACTCCTGGATGTGATGTCCTATATTTACCGCATCGATCTGCGTGTTTATATCCCTGAGGAAGCCGGCTCACAAAATCTTATTCTTTTTCACAACAAAACCATGCGCGGCAGCAACGGCATGGTGCAGCTTCTTTTGAAGCGCTCCCACTATAACCTCCTCTTACGTGACACAGACCCGGGGATCCTCCATACAAAAGCCCGTGAGCGAGGTGACGCCCATTTAGATGCCTACCGCACGTTACTCACCCACCAAGAGGAAGAAACACGTCTGGCCCTTAGGCAGCTCCAGGCCCAAGAAGAGATGGCCCCGGAAATCGCACCGGAAGCGCCCCCAGAATCAGAAGCCTCCGTCTTAAACTCAGTTGCCTCACCTGAGCCTGTCACGACCCTTGAACAAACAGAGCCAGCACCAGCGCCGCCAAGGCCCGCACGCACTGTTTCTCGCCAAGAGGTCATTGATTTCTTGAATAAGAAAACAAGATCACTTGCAGGATTCGACATAGCAGAGGCGCGCCGGCGCATCTGGCGCCACGCCGAAGTCATTACACAAAGAGCGCCAGCGAGCGCAAAAGACACCATCCGCCTGATGAACGCCGCTTTGTATAGAAGCTCCCTTGTCCTTGACCATCACTACCTACCCGAGGCTGTGACACCACATGAGAGCCTCCAAAATGTGCGCGACACCCTCCAAAAAGCTCTGCGCTTTGCCCATGGCCATACCCAAGAGATTGGCCGCCACCACAACGCGGGCGTACACCACATGTGGGTTTACTTGGGACGGTGCTTGGCGCGTCTTGGCGAGCACGCGCGTGCATGGGAAGTCTTGTCCACGACAACCACTGATGGTTATTCACGCTCTGGTGTTCTGGAAATGGCCCGCCTTATTTTGGAGGAGGGCTACAGACCCGATGACATGGCAGACACCCTTCCTGAAGCCTACGCCCTGACCCTGCTTGACAGACCCCAGGCCCCGCGCGCAGGCGTGTCAATACATCTGTCCAACAGTGAGGGCGCCCGCGAGCGCATGCTCTTTCCCCACACGCCCTATGTCAGCTCAAAAGAAGGCCGGCATTTAGAGCGCACCCTGCGTGAGAGCGCTGGGGGCACCCATGCTAGCTCCCCAAGCGCCAGCCGGGCGCGCCTTTCATCTCCTACAACGGGCCGCGCCTCCCCCCAGACGCCATCACTGCGGCGCACCATCGGACATACAGAGGCCTCTTCACCCCAGCCTGCAAGGGAAAGGGCCCCAGGGTCACAACCTCTACGTCGTGAGACCCCACATACACGTCTGCAAATAAGCGCGAGCGTTGCCCAGGTCCCGTCAAGCCTCGCCGCCAGGAAACGTCCGCGCAGTCGCCTGATGCTTGAGGAACCTGAGGAGGCGCAGGAGAGAACAAGAAGCAACGCTGCACACCGAGGCGCTTCGTCAAACCAGGTACCACTGGTGGCCGCAACACCTGCGCCTCAAACCGCGTCCAGCGCTCCACCTACGAAACGCCCGCGCAGCAATCGGATCATTGAGGAGCCTGAGGACACACAGGAAGGCTCACCCAGCCCAGCAACGCACCCTGCCCTGCCCGTTGAGATGGAGACGAGCCAAAGCATAGCCGCAGATACGAGCGACACTGCAGAGTCCATGCAGGTGTCAATCTCTGCCACAGACACGGATGCCTCACAGGAGGACTCCATGTTCTCAGGATCGGAAACTGAAGCCGAGACCGATGTGGAAGAGAGTGCGGCGCCTGCACACGCCCGCAGCCAATCCCAGGAAAATGAGGAGCTCGAAGAACTTCTCATGCGCACCCACATCAGCAGTTGCCAGGGTAAAAATATCCAAACCATTACGCTGTGCTTAGAGGGCCTTGAGAAAGAGAATCGTCTTTCCAATCCCCTTGCCCGCGCACGCCTCTTTTCCTACCTTGGGTACGCAGACTTTGTTGGTATCATTGGCCAGGTACACCACAACCGCATTGACTGTTTCGTCAAAGCCTACGCCCTTGCCAAAGACCTTGGCGACAATGCGCTTATCGCAACGATCTTGATTGGCCTTGGCAACACGCGCTTAAACACGATCACCTTGAATGCAAAGACCTACACGGTCACCGACTGCTTCCTTGAGGCGGTCTGCGCCGCCAGGGACGCTGGGGACACAAAGCTCACGTCCAATGCGTTCGTGGGGCTTGGAAATGCAAAATTTTCTGGTCTCATCGACGGGGAGCCCTACACAGATATCCTATGCTATAAAAAAGCTTACGAGATTGCCCAAAATAACAGTGACTTTAAAACAAAGGCCCTCGCGCTTATTGGGCTTGGAAACACCGACTTTGGTGGCGATCTTGATGGGCGGCACTATGACAAGGCCGCGTGCTTTTTGAAGGCCTTTCACTACGCAAAGATTCTAAAAGACGATCGCATTATGACGCAGGCCTGTATGGGTCTTGGTCACATGCACTACGCTGGCGTGCTGGAAGGTGAGCAGCAGACACAACAAAGCCTCTACAAAAAGGCACATGCCCTTGCCGTAAATTGCAGGGACAACAGACTGATCGCTCAAGCATGGCTGGGCCTTGGAAGCGCAGGCTTTGAAGGCAAAATCTTTAGACAGTACTACACAAACGACGACTGCCGCCTTGAGGCCCTTCGCTTTGCAAACATGACCAAGGACCCCAAGCTCATTTCCCAAGCATGGATCATCCTCGGCAACGCCTTATATAATGGCAGGATAGGCGGCAAACGCCTAACGCCCGTTGCGTGCTTGCAGGAGGGTCTGCGCATTGCCACAGAATCAGGTCTGAAAAAACAGATGGCACAGGCCTGGTTTGGCCTTGGCAACGCCCGCTACAGTCACATTAGTCAAGGCAGAGTCAACGCAAATAGCTATTGCTACATTGAGTGTCTTAAGCTTGCGCAAGATCTCGGCAACAAAAAACTCATGGCCCAAGCGTGGCTTGGCCTTGGCAACGCCCGGTTCCAAGGCATCATCGATGATAAAACCCTCAAACATAAACTCTATGCGGGCAAAGAGAACACCTATACCAGCATAGAGTGCTTTCAAGAAGCCCTGCACTATGCCACGCTCGTCAAGCACATACGGATTATGTCACAAGCGTTGGTTGGACTTGGGAACGCCCACTTCAAGGGAAGGGTTGGTGGCAAAGATTATACACCTTTCCTTTGCTTTCTTGAGGGCCTTGATCTGGCAATCCAGCAGAAGGATTCAAAACTTATCGTGCGTGCTTGGCTGGGTCTCGGCAACAGTGAGTATAAAGGAGTTGTTGATGGTAAACATTACACCAACCGAGAGTGCCGCCATAGGGCGCGCGAGCTTGCCGAGAAACTTGGTGACAAAAAACTCTTAGCCCAGACTCTCATGTCCTTGGGGAACTCCTCTTGCGGCGTGAGGGAAACACAAAAAGCCCTTGATTACTTTAATGATGCTCTGAAGGTTGCTAAGTCAGCCAACGACAAGAAGCTTATAGGCGACATAATGAAGCGCATTAGTGCCACAGAGCGATTCTTGCCCAAGCGAAACTAATAGCGCCCCCCTCACACACCGTGCGCTGCTCTCACAAATGTGGCCCACGGTCATGGTTTCTGGTGACGCGGTGGGTCTTTCCTTGTATCCTCATGGGATCAAAAACATAAAAAGGAAGGCCCCATGTCAACAGATGCTTTGTTTCGCCCATTAACCCTTAAAAACTTGACGCTGCCGAACCGCATTGTCATGGCCCCCATGACACGGGACATGGCCAAGGACGGTATTCCTGGCCAGGCGCACGCAGCTTACTACAGCCGCCGGGCCGCCGGGGGCGTAGGCCTCATCCTCACGGAAGGCACAGTTATCGATCGCCCGGCCTCACGCAACTCTCCTGGCATTCCGTTCTTCCATGGCGAGAAGGCCCTATCTGGCTGGGGCGAGGTCGCCAAGGCCGTGCACGCGGCCGGCGGGCGCATTGGTCCACAAATTTGGCATACGGGCGCCGTGCGTTACAGCAAGTGGGAGCCCGACGCCCCCGTTGAAAGCCCCTCTGGCCTCATTGGCCCGAATGACCCACGCGGTGTGGCCATGAGCGAGGAGGATATCGCGGACACGGTGAGCGCCTTTGCGCGCGCCGCCCGTGACGCCAAACATGCTGGCTTTGACGTGGTGGAGCTCCACGGTGCCCATGGATACCTCATCGATCAATTTTTCTGGTCCGGCACCAATACGCGCACGGACGCCTTCGGGGGCGCCACCATTAAAGAGCGCGCGCGTTTTGCAGCAGCTGCGCTGCGCGCTGTGCGCGAGGCTGTGGGGTCTGATTTTCCCATACTACTGCGCGTAAGTCAGTGGAAGCAACAAGACTATAAGGCACGCCTGGCGACCACCCCTCAGGAAATGACCGACTGGCTCTTGCCACTCGTTGAGGCCGGTGCGGACGTGCTGCACTGCTCCCAGCGGCGCTTTTGGGAGCCGGAGTTTCCAGAAATCGATGGCCCCGAAGGTCTCAACTTTGCAGGATGGGCCAAAAAGCTCACGGGCGCCCTCACCATCAGCGTGGGTTCCGTGGGCCTTAACACCGACTTCATGGAGGCCTTTCGCGGCGTGAACGCGGGCGCTGCCACCCTTGATAACCTGACGGCGCGCATGGCCAGGGATGAGTTTGATCTCATTGCCGTTGGGCGCGCCCTCTTGTCCGACGCCCAGTGGGCGAAGAAGGTCGCCGCCAATCAGTTTGATGAGCTGCGCGGCTTTGACGTCAAAGACCTGGCAACCCTGATGTAGAGGTCTTTATAGCCAGCCCAGTATAACATGATAGCGGACAAGTATTTTAAAGCGAGGCACAAGGAAGGCGATTGTCAAGGCGCACGCAGCTTATATAGCTAGAACAGTTTAATGTGATAACAGGATACGAGGAAAGCGACGTGTATAAGTATACACGAGCGGCGAGTGACGCATTATCAAATTATAATGGTTCGGCTATAAGACATAAGTCAGCACGCCTTGATGACAGTGCCTGACGCTGTCATCATTTAAAAGGGTGTGCGCTATCAAGGCCGGCGTCAAGGGCATAGAACACGCCGGCCTTTTTCCACTTTTCTCGGTCTCCCACCACGTACAGTCCTTCCTTTGCGCGGGTGAGCGCCACATTAAGCAGATTCACCTTTTTCCCCGCCCAGGCGCGCGCACCTGCGTGGGCACTTAAGGGCGCACCAAGCACAAGGATCACGGCCTCGCTCTCGCGGCCCTGGAAGGTGTGCACCGTGCCGATATGGGCCTGACACCACTGGAGAAGCTTATTGTGTCCCCTGTTGTGTTCCCCGTCCTCGTCACCGGGTTCGTCATCCAGGGCACTCTCAAGCCAGGCCTTAAGATGATGTTGCCTCAGGATCAGGCGCTGAAGCGCGTCTTTGACCTGAACAAAGGGCGTGATCATATAAAGGTGGGGCGCCACGCCTGCCGCATGCAGTTTGTTAAGGAGTTCAACAACCTGGGCGCCTTCCGCCAAGGACCACTTATCCTGACAGTCCTGGCTTTTCACATCAAACCACGCCGATGGGCCAAGCACATCCCGAATCGCTGAAGAAGCGCGCGCCTTTTTGTGGACCATGAGCCCCCCGTAGGCAAGATCATTAGCGATTTGAAACATGGGATTGGCGCATCTCCTGTGTACAAGAAGAGGAACCCCGATGCGCGCGCCCTTACGATCCGCGTCCGGTGAGGCGCCATAGACACTGGCGCGGTCACACAAGGTCTGCACCGACGAGGACGGCGCATTATACAGCTTTTCATTGATGCCAAAGGTGCGGCAGATGCTTGAGGTCAGGGCCTCTGGCAACGTCACAACGGGCTCGATTTGAAGGGGATCCCCCACGGCCACAACGCGCCTTGCGCGCATAATGGACCCTACCGCCGCCTGGGGAGTGGCTTGGCCCGCCTCGTCAATGAGGAGCCACCCAATGCTTGAAGGCGATAAGTAAGACAGCATCCTGCCCACGGACGCAAAGGTCGTCGACAAAACCGGCACAACCATAAAGAGGCTACTCCACAAGTGTGGCAGGTAGATGTTATGCACAGGGTCCTTCATCTTGCCCGATGATAACGCTCCCATCATGAGGGAGAGGTTATTTTGTAAGGGCCGCGCCGCCGCCCCAATAAACGCTTTGTGCAGGGACATGGCCGCCCCAAACAGAGCGTCTCTGGCCTGAGCGCTCGCGCAGTCAATCCAGGGAACAGTCATCTGGCACTCTTCATGGGGGAGCGCTAAAAAGGCCTCGTCTATAAACGTGCCCCCAAGATCCTCCTTCAAACGCTCTAGGTTTTCCTTTGTTTCCCCCATGCGCGCCCTGTGATCCCCAAGTCCTTTTCTTGAGACCTCACATGCTTTTTCTTGGCCGGCGCACTGGTTTTGCGCCTCTTTGCTGGCCTTTTCACAAAGGCGCAGGTCATGCTTTGCTTTTGACAGCGCCAGGTGGGCTGCCTCAAACATATCGTGCCAAGACCTGTGCTTCCACCACAAGACGTAACGCGCCAAAAAGCCCGGGCTACGCTCTTTAAGATCACGCAATTCACTCTGACAGGTTTCGTACACCCCAATGGCTTGGGTGCACGCATCAAAGGATGCCTCAAGGGCGTTTTGCATGAGTGCGAGCTCCTGGGTCAGGCGCGCGTCTTGCTCCAGGAGAGTTTGGTGCTCATTTTTCAGGTGAGCCTCAAGGACGATCAGTTCCTTGGCGCGCACAGCCTGCCCTTGAAGACGCAAAGCGCGCTCTTGGGCCTGGAGAAAAGCGCGCCGTGTAGTTTGCCAGGCCGCAAGGGCTTCTTGAGGTCCATGGGGGGCATTTTCCTGGGTAATGATTTTGGCCGGCCTGGCCACATCATTTTCTTCAACATACTGGATCTGCCCCCCATAGGCGCACTTCAAATACACCCGCAGGGACGTATCATTGTCCCACCAAAATTTATCCATAAAAAGGCGCCTGTTGCGCCGATTTCCAAGGCGCGCCGAAATAAGGCCCCACGTTGACCCACTTTGGGCGAGGGGATTGGATAGGGTCTGAAAATACCCCTCCTCCAAGGCGTCTTGGGAAATGGCGCCGTCGCTTGGCAACTGGGCACTAATATTTTCAACGGCCTTATTGTTGGATGACGTCACAAGCACCTCATGCCCACGAAGCGTCTCGTCGAGCGTGTGAATATGGGTTGCGCCTCCCTCATAGGAAACGCTATGGGCCGTCTTGGTGAAGGCTTTTTCAGGGCTCTCAAAGGCCGCCATGGCGCTGGCGCGTGCAATGACGGCGCTGGCCACAATATCGCTCAAAAGGGTGGTTTTGCCGGTGCCGGGCGGACCATTGACGGACATGACAGGCGTGCCATCAAGGGTGGTCGTGGCCAGATTCACAGCCGCCTGTTGGAGCGTCACAAGGCCGTGCCCCCCGCGCCCAGGCCAGCGTCCAAGGGGCATGTGCTCTGGGGACAGGGCAGCCTTCAGGACAACCTTGTCATGCAAAATGTCAAAGCGCTCCCTCGGCTGCGTCTCGCCCAAATAGGCTTGGAGCGCTAAAGGAAGCTGCTTACCGCGCGCAAGGTCGGCTGCAACCGCCAGATCAGCAAGAAAAAAAGGTGGCAGAAGGTCAGTCTCCGGAGGTGTGGGTTGCTTTTTAGTCTCCTTCAGCACGTCCCATATGGGGCCGCTCACCATCTCTTGGGGCAGCTCAAGGGTCTCCATTAACCACGCGTGAGCCTCTTCTAAGCTTCTTCGCGTGACGGGTTTTCCCATACCAAGAACGCTCTCCAGGCCACCCGCTAAGAGGCTCTCCATCTTGGGCCACTGGGAAAGGGCCAAAAGCTTACCTGACATGGCAATGGGCAACCCCCACGCAAAGGAAGAAACGCCCACCTCTAGAACGCGCCCCTGACTATCAAGGGTGGCCATGGCGAGAAGGCTTTTCCCCTTCATCTTGGGGCGCTCTTCCCGGTCATCGGCATACACATCAAAAAGAGTGTTGTAGGCCTTTGGCAGATCAAGGGTACCCAAAAATACCTGGTAAAACACGTGGGTGCCTTTGGGGGGAGGCGGACCCTCCCAAGGCATGCGGTTTCCCTCAATGGGGACAACGCGCCGGTAGAAGCTTGAAAAGGGCATCTCAAAGGACTGCGGTGCCAAAATATCCAGGGCCGACCACGCGCGCAAAACGCGCTCAGCATTTTCCATTTGCGCGATGTGCGCTTCTTCATCTTGGCAAGGTTCACCGGGTTCGCGCGGGACAGACACGGACGGCGCGCCAGCCTCACCGCCAGGCGGCCCTGCCTGGCTGACTCCCGCCTCAGCGCCCTGGGCCAGGGCTTTTTCAACCAGAACATGGACACTGTTTTGTACGTTGAGGTTATTCACAAGGTGCAAGGGGGGCGCCTCCTTTGAGGATGCTTGCTCCTGGGAGCATGGGTCTTCACCGATGCCATTCTCCTGCCACAAACGCAAAAGCAGCGCGTCACGCTTTTTAGACTTACGACGGGTAAGAAGCGCTTTGTAAAGGGCAAGGCGATCCTCCTCATCGGCGTGGGCGCCGTAAAAGTGGGCCAACTCGTCCAAACTCAGCTGCGTCAAATCATCATGGGACGGGGCGCGGTAAGCCGCTTGGGACTGAGGCATTACTTCTCTACCTGTTATAAGATTTTGAGTAGCCTAGCAGGTTTGCGCACGCAGATGAACTCTCTTTTGGTGTGCATCATTATGATACAACGCAGGACTAAATACGCTTTTGTCCCTTGCGCCTACTCACAAATCTTTGTAGAACTTGTGGGGTACGGAGGGATGCCAGAGCGGCTGAATGGGGCGGTCTCGAAAACCGTTGTGCGTGCAAGCGTACCGAGGGTTCGAATCCCTCTCCCTCCGCCACTGCACGCAACGTGTTATGTTTCCAGTCGGTTCTTACAGCGCGGCTCGCACGCAGCATCACTTTTCTCAAATTTGAGGAGATAAACACATGGGCAAAATAGATCAAATCAAACAGATGTGGGCGGATCTTTATGATCCGGCCAAAGATACGGCCCAGGTGATTGAGCAGTACTTCCATCCCGCTTACACCCAGTGCGTCAATGGCGTGGTGCTCACGCGCGACGCGTACACGCAACATGTCCTCGCGCAAAAGGACAACATGCGCGTCACCCATATTGACTACGCGCGTCACCTTGAGGATGAAACTAGCCTCTTTGCTATCTATTCCCCCAAGGGACAAACCCACGAGGGCGAAGACATTGAGGCCGAGGTAATCAGTTATTTCCGCTTTGAAGGCGATCAAGTCATCTCCATACACGCACAAGTCAGACTCATCAAAGGCACGCCTCGTGACGTCGACATGCGAAGCAAGTAAAAAAGGGAGACACGCGTAGCCCTTCCCTTTTTACGCTTCTTGCTCTACACATCGACCTTTGGAAAATCAACGTCCGTATCGAACACATTATTCACATCATTCGTCCACACATTGAGGGCCACATGTTAAATAATCTCTAGAATCTGTGCGTCCTCAATGGACGCGGGTATATGTGAGCATGACCTGAAAAACCTCCCTACTTTGCAACACAACCATACGCACACATTTTGAGACAACAATCATATTGTCGCCGCACCGAAACCGAAAATCAGGAGAAAAGAAGTTCCACTTAAGGAAGCTGGTACCCTTTGTCCGTTGACTCGTGCAAAAAGCGACCAGGGCTTATTTCTATTTGTTGCAAAATCCCATTAAGGGTTTGAAGACTTTTGGAGGCCTCATGCATCACGTCCGTGACACTGGACAAGCCACCGTCCGTAAAATCACGCACACCTGCGCGGTTCTCATCCACCAAGCGCTCCAGGGAGGTTGCTGCCTTGTCAACGGCCACAATGGCGGGTTGAAGGCCTTGGATTTGTCCCTCCATGCTTTTGAGGGTTTTGTTAATCTGGGCAAAGGCCCCACGCGCCTCGCGCATAAAGCCGTCAACGTTGTTGGGACCTTTTGCCAAGTCCTTAGAAATGCGCGAGATATCTTGAAGTGTTTTGGAAAACGCCTCAAGATTCTTGTCGTCTAGCAGAACCTTGAGCTTACCTGTCACAGCGTACACATTTTCAAGGATGTGGGGCAGCTCACTAAAAAGCATCTCAATGCCTGAGGCCCGCGAGGCAATGACGGGATACTTTTCACCCGGCTTTGCCTTGAGGGGCGGCAGCGTTTGGGAGCCACCATTAATTTGAACATAACTGTATCCCGTCAGCCCCTGCGCCTCAACGGCGGCGACGGCGTCTTGACGAATAAGGGCGGGATTATCAACGGAGATTTTTACGGCAATGCGCGACACATCTTTGGGGTCAACATAGATGGCTTTGACTTTTCCCACGGGAAGCCCGTGAAAGCGCACACTTTCATTCACACGCAGGCCAGACACAGATCCATTAAAGTAAATCATATAGTTATGGCGTTCTTTTGTGAAATCCACGTGGGAAAACCACATCACAAAGATGATAAGCCCAGCAAAGAGCGCTAGGAGAAAGCCGCCAACCGCGAGATAACTTGCACGTGTTTCCATGACACCATTCTAGAGGCACTCGGGCGATTTTGGAAGGTGTGTTCTTGATGGAACTTTCAACCTCAAAAACTCCCATCACGCACTTTTTTGATCCTGACCCACAATGACCTTTTGATCAAAAATGCCTTCCTTCAGCATGACTTCAATCTGGTTGGCGGGCAGTGGTTTTTCAAAGAGGTACCCTTGCCCAAAGTCACATCCCATCTTCTTAAGAAACGCATACTGTTCCGGGGTTTCAATGCCTTCGGCAACTGTTTTAACGGAGGTCACCTTTGCCAAGGTTTGGATCGCCTTAATAAAGGCTTCGATCTGTTGGCGCTCCACCTTTTCCCCCACAAAGGATTTGTCAATTTTTAAGACGTCAAAGGGGTACTGGCGAAAGGTGCTTAAGGACGAGTTTCCTGTGCCAAAGTCATCAATGGACAGCCTAATGCCCATTGATTTTATTTTACGCAGGAGATTGTCAGTGTTATCGCAGTACTTTGAAATGATGCTTTCTGTAATTTCTAGAACCACTTGGGTCGGTGCCACATTCCCTTTGGTAATGGCATTTTCCAGAAGCGCATAGAAATTTGGATGGAGAAGCTGTTTGTTGGAAACATTCACACACATATGCCACTTATTGTGCCCAAAGGTTTCATTCCACGCGTAGAGCTGGGACAGGGCTTCCTCTAAAGCAAACGCGCCTAATTTGTGAATAAGCTCAGACTCTTCGGCAAGGGGAATGAAGACATCAGGAGACAGCCCCCCGTAAACGGGATGGCGCCAGCGCATGAGTGCCTCAAATCCCGCCACCTGATTGGATTTCATATCCATAATGGGTTGGTAAAAGAGCGTCATTTCACGGCGTTCGAGGGCTCCTATCAGCGAGTTACTAATATCAA
This sequence comes from Candidatus Puniceispirillum sp., assembly GCA_013822015.1. Lineage (GTDB taxonomy): Bacteria > Pseudomonadota > Alphaproteobacteria > Caedimonadales > UBA1908 > JACESU01. Next base: position 85,521 of record PNJU01000003.1, read on the forward strand.
AGATTTTCTTTTGCTTTTCACGCATCTCCACGTCAAAAACCGCAAAGCGCCCTTTGCCTTCATGTTTGGCGCGGTAAAGGGCCATATCGGCGTCACTAAGCAGTTTCTCATGACTCACCCCTATATGGGCCTTGGACGACACAACAACACCCATACTTAAACCCGCATAAATCTCGTGGTTATGGACCTTGATGGGCGTTTCCATCGCCTTTGCGATGCGTTCCATCACACCGTTTATGTGGCTCTTCGTATGGGTTCCTAGAAGCAAGATTGCAAACTCATCTCCACCAAGCCTTGCCACGGTATCCGTATCACGCACACACGATACAAGACGCTTTGAGAGGTGGACAAGAAGCTCATCCCCTGCGCTATGTCCAAGGGTATCATTCACGCGCTTAAAATTATCTAAGTCGATAAAAAGAAGAGCAAACTTACGTTTGGGGTCGCGCTTGTAGTTTGCAAGGGCCTGGGACAGGCGTTCGTTCAAGAGAACGCGGTTGGGCAGACGGGTCAGTGAGTCATGGAGCGCCCCGTGGCTGAGCTCACTCTCTAGGTTCTTTTTCTGTGTCACGTCCATGATGGACCCAATGAGCCTTGTGGCTTTGTCGCCATAGCACATACAAATCCAGCGCATCTCCACCCAGGTAGTATCGCCATTGTCTCGTGCAACACGAAATTCTAAGGTGTGGCGCGTTTGATTTTGGCACGCTTGGGAGTCTTCTAGGGCGCGCTGAAATCTTTCCTGATCATCGTGGTGGATGAGCTTCATCCATTGCTCAATGGTAGGCTTATGGGCTTTTACCTTCCAACCCATGATTTCCTTCCAGCGGGTTGCAAGGTAGAGCTTGTCTTTTTTCAGATCCCAATCCCAAAGGCCGTCATTCACACCCTTGGACGCGAGGGCATAGCGCTCCTTGGTCAGGCGCAGACGTTTTGCTGTTTGAATGATGGTTTTCTCTCCCTTTTCAAGGGAGTCCAATGCTTTTTGAAGACCTAACACGTAGGGCCTGAGCACAAAGTTAATAATGAGAGGCGTGCTGATAATAACAAGGGAAACTGTATCAATGAGCCCTTCGGCAACTTGCCCCATGTGGGGATCAATAATTGGCAGGAGAACAAACATGATAAAGGCCTCTACACACAGCACGATACACGCTATCTTAAGCGCAATCCCCATGACCTCCTTGTGCGCAAGACGCATTGAAAACATGAACGCTCCCGTAAATCGATCCTATCTCCATTTTCTACCAAAAAGGTATTAAAAGTTTCTAAAGAACGCCACGATGTGTATAAATTTGCTATACTCATGAGAGCCATTTGAACCCGTAAAAAAATGACATCAAGCCCACACACGCTTTATCTCTTTCGCAAAGACCTTCGCGTGCGCGATAACCCAGCCCTATTGGAGGCGGCGCACAGTGGCCAGGTGCTGGGCGCGTATATCCTTGATGACACAACGCCGGGCGCCTTTAAATTGGGGGAAGCCTCAAGATGTTGGCTGCACCATAGCTTGGCGTCCCTTAACACCTCCCTAGGCGGCACTTTGAACCTCTACAAGGGCGAGGTACCCAAGGTCATTGGCAGCCTTCTTGAGCGTTATCCCAGCATTACCTCCATCCACTGGAACCGCTGTTATGAGCCATGGCGTATTTCCCAGGATAAGGCGCTCAAGGAAACCCTCAAGGCGCGCGGGCTTACCGTGACAAGCCATAACGCCTCCCTTTTGTGGGAGCCGTGGCAAATCCTGACAAAGGCCGGCACGCCTTACCAGGTCTTCACACCTTACTACACAAAGGGATGCTTGAACGCCCCTGCCCCGCGCGCGCCCGTGAGCTCTGCCGCCCAGGCGGTATACTTCAAGGACGCCGACGCCCTCCCCCTGAACGATCTTTCGCTTCTGCCAACGCGCCCCTGGCATGAGGACCTCATGTCCCATTGGCAGGTTGGTGAAGCGGCAGCCTACGCCCGCCTTGAGGCCTTTTGCGAGACGCGCGCCCATGCTTACGCAAAGGACCGGGACTTTCCATCCCTGTCCGCCACATCCCTTCTATCCCCGCACCTCGCCTTCGGTGAGATTTCGCCGCACCAAATTTGGTGGCACGTTCACGGGCAAATCACCCAGAGCGAACACTTCTCCCAGGGGCATGAAACATTCCTTAAAGAGCTGGCCTGGCGCGAGTTTTCCTACTATCTTCTCTATCACTTTCCAGATTTGCCCGTGCGGGCCTTTCAAAAGAAATTTGATGCCTTTGCTTGGTCCCACGAAAACCCGCACCTGGAAGCGTGGCAGCGGGGCCAGACGGGCTATCCGCTCGTGGACGCGGGCATGCGTGAGCTTTGGCAAACGGGCACCCTGCACAACCGAGTGCGCATGGTTGTGGCCTCGTTCCTCGTCAAAAATCTGGGCATCCACTGGCATGAGGGAGCCAAGTGGTTTTGGGACTGTTTGGTGGACGCGGATCTTGCCAGTAACAGCGCCAGCTGGCAGTGGGTCGCTGGATGTGGCGCCGACGCGGCTCCTTACTTTCGCATTTTTAATCCCACCACCCAGGGGCAAAAGTTTGACCCAGACGGAACCTATACCCGTCGATATGTCCCGGAGCTTGCCGCCCTGCCGGACAAATATCTCTTCGCCCCGTCCCTTGCCCCCGCTCATGCTTTGCAGCAAGCAGGTGTGCGCTTAGGAACAAACTACCCCCACCCCATCGTGGATCTGTCCGCCTCACGCCAAGCAGCCCTTGAGGCATATGGTGTTTTGTCAAAGGGCCTTATATAGCTAGAGGGAGTTTCCCGTATGCCAACATCCATATGTGCGATAATGTTTTTTCTTGTGTGCGCTGCGTCAACGCCTCTTTTGGCAAGCGCGCAGAATCCAGATGACCAAGACGATTTGCAAATACATGCCGGTCCCACTCCTTCACAATCATCTTTTTCACCGTGGATGTGGACATGGCAAGAAGCTAACGGTGCAGGAGTGGAGAATGGCCAGCCCCAAAGTCAATTTTTGCAACTGGGTGAAAGCACATGGATTTTTAAGTCACCCATCGTCTCAGGCCCTCCCGTCCGGAATCGTCGCAAATCTCTGTGAGGAAGATGTCCGAACGAAGAGACTTATTTTTGGGAAAATAGACTGCGCAGACCGCCTTGTTTTTTCTTGAGTGTCAAAGTGATGCGCTCGGCAGAGACTTCGAGACGCTCGATCTCAACGCCCATTTCTTCCAAAAGAAGAGTTGCCAAGTGGGCCTGGGCCTCGTGGGGCGAGATATCATCCTCCGCCACAAGATTCCACAGGGTGCGCTCCACACCAATTTTCAAAGGCACGAGAGACCCTTCCAAAATTAAGACAGGCAAAATGCTGGGATCAGCTGAGGTGTACTTGATGGTGAGGGTGCCTCCGCGCGGTGCCGCCTCGCACAAAAGAAGGGTCAGGTTTGCAAGAATGCGTCCCCAACTGGCATAATCAATTTCGGAGGTCGCCATGTCTACAGACGATGGCTCCTCATAAAGGGGCCACACAAGGTTCACTTTTGTGGTTGTCAGATAATCCTGTAAAAAGCGCGACACATCCTGCAAGCCCTTAAACTGAACAGCTGCCGAAAATCCAAAAACGGCGCGGTAAAACACAAGGCGCCTTGCAACGGTCTGTGCGCTGGTGCGCACAACCTGAAGAAGTTCGGCGTTTTGCTCGGCCCCGTCATCAAGGAGTAACTCCAAACCACTGTTAATCGCCCCCACTGGTGCAATCAGGTCATGGCAAAGGCGCGACGAAAGCATCTGGGCAAACCGAAGGGGGGGAATCATGGCAGCCTCCTCATGCACTTTTTAGTTATAAGTTTTTTAAATGCATTATTACTATATCTCTTCTTAAAAGACCCGTCTAGCACTTTTCCTTGCGCTAGGAGGGCAACTCTTTGTATCTTGAGAAAAAGTATTTTTGAGAATGGAGCCTCTTTATATGGAAATTTTCATTGGGTGTGATCACGCGGGTTTTACGCTAAAGGAGGCCTTGGGCGAGGTGCTCGCCTCTTTTGGTACGGTCCATGATTTGGGCACGAAAAGTGAGGGCCGCGTGGATTATCCCGACTTTTCAAAGCGTGTGTGCGAGAGTGTTCTGGGCACCCCTGAATCGTTTGGCATTCTCATTTGCGGCACAGGCATTGGTATGAGCATTGCCGCCAATCGGTTTCGCGGCATCCGCGCGGCCCTTTGCAATGACGCGGGGTTTTGCGCCCACTTTGCCCGCGCCCACAACAACGCCAATATCCTGTGCTTAGGCGGGCGCCTTGTAACGCCTGATGTGGCCATGGAATCTGTGCGCGTATTCTTCACAACATCCTTTGAGCAAGGCCGGCACGCAGGGCGCGTGACAAAAATTGAGACCTGCGCCTTTGGGGAAAACGCGTAAAGGGGACACGCAAAGCGGCTGTTCTGGGGCCCCGGAATATGCTAGGTCATTATGAGAGTCAATAACTGGTCATGAGCACTGTGGAACAATCATCTGGGTCCTATCACGTCCTTGCGCGGCGCTATCGCCCCTCTTCCTTTGAGGATCTTGTGGGGCAAGAAGGACTTGTGCGTGTTTTGTCCCATGCCCTTCAAACGGACCGCTTCCCCCACGCCTTGATTTTGACGGGCACACGTGGTGTGGGCAAGACCACCACCGCTCGCCTTGTGGCCAAAGCCCTTAACTGCACGGCGCCGCGCGAGAGCCGCGGTGATCTGATGTCGCCCTGCGGCATCTGCGAAAGCTGCGTCTCCATGGCCGCCTCCCAGGACCTTGACGTGATCGAGATGGACGCCGCCAGTAACACGGGCGTGGACGATGTGCGTGAGCTCATTGAAGCGGGACGCTATCGCCCCATGACATGCCGCTTTAAAGTCTACATCGTGGACGAGGTGCATATGCTGTCAAAAAGCGCTTTTAACGCGCTTTTGAAGACACTTGAAGAGCCCCCCGCCCACCTCAAATTCATCTTCGCCACAACGGAGATCCATAAGGTCCCCGAGACCATTCTATCCCGGTGTATGCGCTTTGATCTGCGCCGCATTGAAGAAGATACCTTGGCGACGTACTTTACAAAAATTCTTGAAAAAGAAGGTATTAAGCCAGAAGATGAGGCCGTGCGCCTTATTGCTCGCGCTGCAAATGGCTCCGCCCGCGATGGCCTTTCTTTGCTGGACCAAGCCCTTCACCTGACACCCGGCAGCCTTGAGATGGGTCAGGTGCGCGACATGCTGCACCTGGCAGACCGCACCCAAATCCTTGATTTGTTTGACGCCCTTGTCGCGGGCCAGGTGACGCGCGCCCTTGAGGAATTCACGCGCCTTCACGCATCGAGCGCGGATCCGCAAGAAATCGTCAAAGAGCTTTTGGAGCTGACCCACGACCTGACCCTTCTTGTCAGCGCGCCTGACTTTAAGCGCCCCGGTGTCTCGTCACAGGAAAGTGCGCGCATGGGGCAAACGGCCGCGTCCCTGACGGTGCCGGTCCTGGCGCGCTTCTGGCAAATGCTGTTGAAGGGGCTTGAGGAAATACGTCTGTCGCCCCTAGCCCACCACGCATGCGAAATGCTCTTGGTGCGCCTTGCCTATGTGGCGGCCTTGCCCACACCCCAAGAAATCCTGTCCCACGCGCCCCAGGGGTCATCTTCTCTCCCAACACAGATGAGCACACCTTCAGCGCAGCCACAAGCACCGGTCCAAAGTGCAACGCCGGCGCCTTCCGTGCCCCTCGCCCTGCCCCAAAGCCTTGAGGACCTCCTGGCCTTCATTGCCACCAAAGACATGACGCTGGCGGAACATTTGCGCTGTGACGCGCGCCCTATTCACTACGCGCCGGGGCATTTTAAATTCAGCCCAGGCCCGTCTGCGCCGCGCCTCTTGGCCACCCAACTGCGCACACGCCTAGAAGACTGGACAGGCAGCCCATGGCGCATTGAGATGGAGGATACGGGTGGAACCCAAACCCTTTCCGAGCAAAAGCAAGAAGCCTTCCAAGCCCGCCTTGAGGAAGTCAAAGAAGATCCCCTGGTGAAAGCCGCCCTTGCGTGCCTACCTGGTGCGCGCATTGAAAGCCTGGACGGTACCCCTCTTAACACAAGAAAAGGAGCATAACTTATGAAAAACATTCAAAACCTCATGAAGCAAGCCCAACAAATGCAGGCCAAGATGGCCCAGGCCCAAGAGGAGCTAGGACACATCACCATTGAAGGCAAATCCGGAGGTGGCATGGTCACCGTTGTGGCAAGCTGCCGCGGGGAGATCAAAAGCCTGAAAATTGACCCTTCCCTCATTGACCCTAAAGAAGCTGAAATGCTGGAAGATCTCGTTGTGGCCGCCATTAATGACGCCCGCACAAAGGCGGACGCGCGCGCCGCTGAGGAAATGGCCAAGGTGACCAGTGGGCTGAACCTGCCCGGTGGTTTAGGCCTTCCTTTCTAAGAAGTCGCCCATGCAGAGTCCCCAGCTTGTTCATCTCATTAAGCTTTTGTCGCGCCTGCCGGGGCTTGGTCCTCGCTCAGGCCGGCGGGCGGCGCTGCATCTCATTAAAAACAAAGAACAAGCCCTTTCACCCCTCCTAAGCGCCCTCACCCAAGCGGCCGAGAGCATTGTCACCTGCAATCAGTGTAAAAATCTCGACACCATAAGCCCTTGCCACATCTGCAGCAGCCCCCAGCGCGATCAAGACACCCTGTGCATTGTCGAGGATGTGAGCGACCTGTGGGCCCTTGAGCGCAGTGCCTCCTTTAAAGGTCAGTACCATGTTTTGGGGGGAACCTTGTCGGCCATTGGCGGCATTGGGCCCGAAGAGCTGGGCATTGGCACTCTCATCACAAGAGTGCTATCCCTTTCACATCTCAGGGAAATTGTCATTGCCCTGAGCGCAACCGTTGAGGGACAAACAACGGCCCACTACGTCCACCGCGCCCTGCAAGAAGCCTGTCCACACCTTGCCTTTTCTGCCCTTGCCCATGGCATCCCCTTGGGCGGCGAGCTGGATTACCTCGATGACGGCACCCTCACCACAGCCCTTATGGCAAGACGCGCCCTCTAAAATCTTTTTCCGATTTTGAATGTGACCTCGTGGGATTTTTTTGCGTGGGAGAACTCTCCGTTATAGGAAGTCGAGAAATACAGACCATCTTCAAAGCGCACAGTCGTTTCAACAGAAGGGGATATCTCATGAATAGGACGTTTGCTGGTTTGAACCGTATAGGTGCCAGCTGCGTCATTAAAGCCTGCCACAACATCCTGTGACCTTATAGGTTTCTTGTAGCCATAGGCCAGACTCAGGGATGGCACCACAATCTTGTCATTGACCTCATACTCGCGAGATAAAGAGACCCCAAGATCCGTGGACAAAAAAGTGCTACGTCGCGCCGCTACGCGTTGGTGTATGAGGCCTCCCTCCTCGTCATAACCACGATCATGCATATGGATAATTGTGAGACTCGTGAAGGGGGTCAAACGCGTATTTTTCCCCACTTTCAAATCATAACTGACGCCCACGTAAGGAGAAATGCCAAAGCCCAGGTGGCGTGAGAGAACCTCATTAGGCGCATAGGATCCAATGGCCACGCGCCGGGCCATTTTATATACATTCACAAAGCTCATGAGGGAATAATCCAAATACAGCCCGTCTTTAAACCATGTGCCGTAGATACTCATAGAGTATGCGTTTATGTGATGTGTGCCGCGGTTTTTCTGCATTTTCATAAGCGTCTTTGTGACCCCGCCACTCACGCCGATGAAATTCTGGCAGTCCACCTTCATGTCTACCCCCACCATCATACCTCCGGTGAGGGCTTTGAAACCAAGCACGTCAGCCGTATTATCCTGAGACGACAAATTACCAAAAGCTTGGCTCCACACACCTCCCTTTTCAGCGTTCGCTTGAGCAGCCATAGCCTCACGCACAGCTGACTGAAAACCAGACTTTGTGCTAGAGCGTAGGACATCGGTCTCATTCTTTTGATCCAGAAAATTTGATCTGTGAGCCGCTTGTTTACGGGCGGCAACACTTGTGCTGACCAAGGAAATCCCCCCGCCCCGCGGTCCCTGCGTCCCTGATTGACACACTGACAAGCGGGTCATGTTCACATTGTGGACTGATGAGGCCGCAAAAACTGCCTTGTTACTAGGGTCAGCCATAGTACTGCGCAAAAGCTCCTCTAGATCGCCTTGCTCGGACAACTGCCCCAACAGCTCGCCCGTTGGCGAACCCACAGGTGGGTTCTGCCCATTCAAATAATCCCCTAAACCGCCTCCCTGGCCAGGCGTTGGAGGCAATTGAATGCGATCAAAAACGATGGAAATGGTATCAAAGCCTCCGATTCTGTCGTAGGTGACCCTGGGTTGATAAGCTCCCAGACGTTGCAGATTGCCCTCATTTAGGAAGGTTCCATTTACCAAACCTGTTGTCTTGATAATGTCGTATTTGGCGTTCTCCACATAAGTGCCGGGCGCAACGGTGAGAGCCAGATTTGTTTGGGATGGATCGAAGTGAGAGGCCCCCAAATCAATACCACTGTTGTCAACCCCCACAACAGGCGCTGCTGCGGCACGCATACTAAATGTCATGGTCCCGGCCCCCGCATACCCCCCCATGGTCAAAATCCCATATGGAGTTGCTTGGGTACCAGGTGTGACAACACCGCCATTGTTATTCACAACTCCCGTCACAGTGCCCAAGCCCGAGAGGATCTGATTTGTTGTTAACCGCGGTGCACCATCAAGGATTGACGCCGCTGCAACCAGAACATTTCCTGTCCCAAGGCTTGTACTTGCACCCAAGGCAACGGTGGTGTTATGCGCACCATCACCAATGATTGAGCCTCCAGACCATGCAGGATTGGCAACGGCAAGGGTGGTCACGTCCGTACCCAAGAAGGTAATTTTTCCAGGCCCAGAAATACCTCCCGTAAGTGTCAGATCAAAACCACCATTATCAACAGTCATATCGCCTGCTGCCACTATAGGCGCGGCCACAATCGGATCGTCATTGGCCACAAGAGCGCTGCCCCCATTAAAAGTCAAAGTGCCTCCACTGATGGCAGATCCCGTGGACAGTGTTCCCCCAATGCTCATGGTGGGAAGAACAACATGACCTGTTTTTCCAAGGGAAGAATCGTGAAGTATGAGCGCGTTAGCAGCGGGAACCGTGAGTCCTGAAGATGTTAAGGTCATTGTGTGACCGGCTGTATCCATGTTACCGGAGCCGCTTGAAAAGGTAAGGGAATTGGCCACACTTATGTTGCCAGATGCCACCACCTGTCCCCCCGCACTAAAATTAATGGCACCACCCCCCGTACTGGTATTCACATCTAAAACACCACTCAAATCCATACCGTTCGTAAAAGCAGTGGTCCCAGCACCTGTGAGAGAAAGGGTTCGTGTTGCTGGTACCGTTAGTGCACTACCACTACCCGTGAAAGTGAGCGTATGGCCTGCGTTATGCAGTGTTGTATCACCTGCAAGAGCCACCATACTGTTAACCGTTGCATTTTGGTTCGTTGTGACGGCACTGCCCGAATTAAGGGTTATGGGACCAGCTACGTTTGCGCCAGCAATTAGAGTTCCGCTGACATCTACACCACTTGGCAAATAAACACCGCCTGTCTTTGTCGCATTTGTATTGTCCAGTGTCAGGGTATCTAGGGCTGCCACGCTAATGAGCGTTCCACCATTAGTAAGCGTCAGATTCAAACCATTACTATCCAGTATAGAGCCTGTGGCAAGATTCAATAAATTGGCCAAATTTGCATTGTTTGCGGCCTTAAGTACACCCGTGTTGTTTAAGGTAATAGATCCACCCTGGATCTTAGCGCCCACAAGTAGTGTACCATCCAAAGTAAAGCCATGAGGAAAATTGAGCTGACCTGTCTGACTCACGGAGGAGTCTAGCGCTGATAACGTCTGGGCAGCAGGCACTGCGAGCACTGCTCCGTTATTGGTGAATGTCAGGCCGTAACCTGCTGCGTCCATGGTTGTATCACCCATCAACGTCAGGGTATTGTCAACAGCACCACTGCCTTGGCCCGTCACACGTGATCCTGCATTAAGGGTCACAGCACCACCAGAAACATTCCCCCCCACCCCCAAAGTGCCGTCCAGAAAGATGCCATTTGGCAAAATCAGCTGACCTGTTTGACCCACGGATGAATCTTGCACTGTTAACGTCTGAATATTTGTGACCGCAACTGCAGCACCATTGTTTGTGAATGTAAGAGCGTAGCCTGCTGCGTCCCAAATCACATTGGCGCCCAAGGTTAAGGCGTTGCTGATACTCCCGCCCCCAATGCCCGTAATACGTGCTCCATCATTCATATCCATAAGGCCGCCAGCGACACTGCCTCCTATGCCCAAAGTTCCATCCAGAGAGATTCCATTTGGGAAATTCAGTTGACCCGTTTGACCCACGGAGGAGTCTCTCATTGTTAAAGTCTGGGTAGCTGGCACCGCAATTACTGCGCCGTTGTTGGTGAAAGAAAGACCATACCCTGCCGCGTCCAAGGTCGCATTTCCTGACAATGTAAGGGTGTTGTTTACAGTGCCCGCTCCGACACCATATGCGCTTGCGCCTGCGCCCAGGGCCAGCGCGCCACCAGACACATCACCTCCCACACCCAAAGAACCGGATACATTGGCACCGTTAGGCAGTGCCACAGAGCCTGTGTGCGCAACGCTTGTATCGCGCAAAACCAAGTTGCTCAAGGTTGGAACGTTAATCGGAATGCCGTTATTCGAAAGGCTCAAGACATGATTATTGGCGTCTATCGTACTCGTTCCAGACACAATGAGATCATTCACTAGAGTGGCATTCTTATTTGCTTTCAAGATACCTGCGGTGTCAAATGTAATGGGGCCACCAGAAAAATCCGTTCCGACCTGCAGCGTACCACCAAGGGTAAATCCGTTGGGGAAGTGCAACGTCCCTAGCCCGCCCATGGAAGAATCTGTCGCCAATAAAGTCCTGGCAGCAGGCACAGCGAGTGACAAGCCGTTATTGAGAAGATCAATGGCGTAGCCTCCCGCGTCTATGGTTGCATCCCCTGCCAGTGTTACGGGATTATTCAAGACGCTATCGCCTAGACCTTGCACGTTTGATCCTGCCTCAAGTGCCACTGTGCCACCCGACACATTGCCGTCTACATTGAGCGCGCCGAACACATTCAACCCATTGGGTATGGACACACTCCCTGTACGAGCCACACTCGTGTCTCTCAACGCGAGGGCGCTCAGCGCCGGTACATTTATTGCCCCTCCATTATTTGTGAGTGAGAATGTATAATTATTGGCATCCACAGTACCCGTGCCCGACACACTTATGGCATTTGAGAGGGTTGCATTTAAACCTGCTTGAAGCATACCTGCGTTATTAAGGGCAATAGCCCCCCCGCCCGTAAACAGCGTATTCACAAACAGTGTTCCATTCAGGGCAAAGCCATTGGGAATGCTCAGCTGCCCTGTTTGTCCCACAGACGAGTCTGCCAGGGTTAGAATCCTGGTAGCCGGCACAGAAATAGGCGTGCTGTTATTTGTAAAATCAATCTGATATCCTGATGCGTCCAAAGCGCCATTCCCTGCAACGGTTAGGGTGCTATCGATGGTTACATTACGATTTGATGTGATCACCCCTCCTGTATTCAGGGTCAGCCCCCCAGAGAGCGAGGTCCCCACAATTAAGGTTCCAGCGACGCCCATGCCATTGGGCAGGTGAATCCCTCCTGTTTGTACGGCATTCGTATTTTCAAGGGTCAGAGTGCTCAATGCAGGCAAGCTGGCGAGCAATCCATTGTTGGTGAACGTCAAATCATAGCTATTACTATCAACAGATGAAGCCCCTGAAAAACTTAGCGTATTCAGGACAGATGTTGATGCATTTGACCGAAGAAGACCTCCCGCATTAAAAGCGATGGTCCCACCCGCGGTCTGGCCACTGACGAGCAATGTCCCGTTCAACGTCAAACCATTGGTAAAGGAAATTTGCCCTGTACCCGCTCCAGAAGAATCCGTCAACGTTAGTGTGCGCGCACCTGATACCGCGGTCGATGCACCATTGCCAGAAAAACCAAGGGCATAGCCACCAGAGTCAAGGGTCGTATCACCGGCCAAGGTGAGGGCATTGCTGACCGTTCCAGACCCCACTCCAATGACTTGTGTGCCTGCATTAAGAGTGATGCCTCCACCTGATACATTTGAGCCCACATTGAGGGTGCCATTTAGCGTTAAACCATTAGTCAGAGCCACTGTCCCCGTGTGGGCAACGCTTGTGTCACGCAAGGTTAAGGTGCGTCCCAGCACTATATTTAGCACGCTCCCACTATTGGTGACCGTAAAGGTATAGTTATTTGCATCCAGGGTCAGATCTGCTGTCAAAGTCAGGGCATTGGCAACACTGACACTGGCACCAGCTTGCAGCCCTCCCCCAGACAACGTAAGTGCGCCGGTGCCAAGTGCATTGCTCGCGTTCAGCCGTGCTGTTCCTGAACTCACCTCAATGGGGAGGGCGGGTGTTGTGCCACTGCGGGTAAATGTCCAAACAGACGTGCCACTCTTTCGTATTTGAGTGAAATTTTGGTAAATTGTTCCGATACCTGAGATATCAAAGACAGACACGGGACTGGTTGCACCTGACAAAAGAAGCAGATTATTAGTTGTTGCCGCTGCATTGTAGATGCTTCCGTTGGGAAAGCTGTACCCAGCCTGCAACTCAAGGGTGTTATTTGATCCCTGAAAGATAATGGCCCAGTCATAGCTGCCTCCATTGCCATTCAATCCCCCCGAGATAGAGCCAGTATTGAGGATATAAAGACCTGCGGCGGCGCAATATACCCCCGCACCACCCGACTGATCGAAATAAGAATTGTGCGAACCGCCGCCGCCCCCACTCAGGATGCCCGAATTGGTCACATTGGCGGTTGTGGAAATAGCAGACCCCCCAGACCCCCCATATTGAGAAGCACTGGTGTTGCGTCCGTTACCACCCCCACCCCCATAAATGGTTCCTGTATTAATAACAGGTGCCGTTGTGAGAACACCAACAGCACCCGCCCCACCGTGCATTTCAACTGCGGAGCTGGCCCCTGTCGTGCTTCCCCCGCCTCCACCTACAATAATACCAGCGTTGGTCAAGGGTGCAGTGATAGAAAGGCCGATACCGCCAGCGCCACCCTGGCGGCCTGAGCCCGTGCCGTATCCACCCCCACCGCCCACAATGATATCAGAAGATAACGTTGTCAGTGGTGAGCTGGTTGTGAGCGACACACCACCACCGCCACCATTTCCATTACTACTGTTGGTGCCAGCGGTTCCACTGAATGTGCCCGCGTAGGAGGCAGTGCTGCCAGAACCACCGCAGCCATAAAGATTGGGATCCGCAGTGGGATACCCTGCACCAGGAGCGTAGCCGCTAACACTACCGCCCTTGCCCCAGTTTGCGTATGACGCGCTGCACCACACAGTGAGAAGAAGCGCAGAAGAGAGAAGGGCTTGTTCTTTTTTCACGCAAGATATCTAAACAATTTTAATCAAATTTACTTACTAAAAGCACAAAAAGATTAAGAAGCGATCACAGAATGGTTAAAAAACACTGAACACCATCATTTGCTTTACAATCGCCCAGCCAGGGAGCGAAAAAAGTGACAAATACTCTATTTTTCCCTTGCAAAAGAATCGGCCCTCCATTAGATTCCGAGATGTCGCAGGTCCCCATCGTCTAGAGGCCTAGGACACCGCCCTCTCACGGCGGCAACAGGGGTTCGAATCCCCTTGGGGACGCCATTTTCCATTCATATAGGTCTTCCATGAAACGCTTTTGCCTCGTTATGCTATTTTCTTGTCTGATTTCTGGGTCATGGAGTCTGCGAGCCTCGCGGCAGACCTTGCCCATGGATATTGATGCGGAAGGTCTTGGCGCAGCTCCGGCTGTCCTTATTTTAAGTGCACGGGTGGACCAAACTTTCTCAGATGAGGACTTTAACAAGATTCTCCCCTTCACCCACCTCATCGAGATTAACGGCGAAAAGCCGTATGTCATCGACAACACCCCCATTGGACTTGAGCAAGCCCAGAAAGCACAGAATATGGGTTGGCTGAGTTTTCATCTAACCTATGAAAATGCTCGCGCCTTTACTCATTTATATTCAAGTTTTGTTCTGCGCTTTTCGTGCCCCCCTCAAATCATACCTATTTTGGACCGCGCTCTTCCTTCGTAAAGAGAACTTGTGAGACGCCCACCCTGTAATGTATTCTTTAAGAATCATTGCATTTTGTGGAGCCAACCATGCAAGAAAACGTGCACAGCTTTGCACCTACCCCCGATCAAATTGAAGACGCAAAGATTTCCGCCCTCAAGTACTTGGCTTGGCATGAGGAATCCCTGAATGATCCGGCAGCTTTTTGGGCCAAGCGCGCCCACGAGTATGTCACCTGGGAAGAGCCCTTTACCAAGGTCAAGGAAACATCCTTTCATTTGGAGAATCATCACATTCGCTGGTTTGAGGACGGCCGTCTCAACGTCAGCGTGAATTGCCTCGACCGCCATCTCGAGACGCGCGGCGATAAAACAGCCATCATCTGGGAAGGCGACACCCCTGGGCATACACGTCTTGTAACCTACCGGGAGCTGCACGAGGAAGTGTGTCGCTGTGCCAATGTCTTAAAGGGCTTAGGCCTCACGCGGGGTGAACGCGTCACGATCTACTTACCTATGATTGTGGAGGCAGCCGTCTTTATGTTGGCTTGTACGCGCCTTGGGCTTGTACACTCCGTGGTTTTTGGGGGCTTTTCCGCCGAGGCCTTAGCCGGGCGTATCGAGGACTGTGAATCACGTGTCGTCATTACAGCTGACGAGGGGCGGCGCGGTGGCAAGACAGTGCCCCTGAAGGCCAATGTGGACGGCGCCATTGCCCTTCTTGATACCCCCATTGTCGAAAAAGTGATTGTTGTGGCCAACACGGGCGCGGACGTTCCCCTTGTGGAGGGACGAGACCTGGCATACGGGCTGCTGCGTGACGCGGCAAGCACAACCTGTGCGCCTGAGTCCATGAACGCCGAAGATCCCCTCTTTATTCTTTACACTTCCGGGTCGACAGGCAAGCCCAAGGGGATGCTGCACACAACGGGCGGGTACCTCGTTTACGCCGCCATGACCCACGACCTCATCTTTGACGTGCGCGAAGACGATATTTATTGGTGCACGGCAGACGTAGGGTGGGTCACAGGACACAGCTACGTTCTCTATGGTCCCCTCTGTAATGGTGCCACCACACTCATGTTTGAAGGCGTTCCAAGCTATCCAGACTTCTCACGCTTTTGGCAAGTTATTGACCAACACCAGGTGACAACCTTCTATACCGCGCCCACGGCCATTCGCGCCCTCATGCGCGAGGGGGACGCCTATGTCACACGCACGAAGCGCACCAGTTTGCGCATTTTGGGATCTGTGGGCGAGCCCATCAACAGCGAGGCCTGGTTGTGGTATCACAACGTTGTGGGGCGCGGAAAATGTCAGATCATGGACACGTGGTGGCAGACGGAGACGGGCGGCATTCTTATCACGCCGTTGCCGGGATGTCTTCCCCTCAAGCCTGGATGCGCGACCCGTCCCTTCTTTGGCGTTCAACCAGCCATCTTGCACCAAAACGGCCGCGAGGTTATCGGCGTGGGCGAAGGGAGCCTCGTCATCACCGATTCCTGGCCAGGGCAGGCCCGCACCATCTACAAAGACCACGAGCGATTCCTGAAAACCTATTTTCATCCTTTTCCAGGGTTTTACACCTCCGGGGACGGCGCCCACCGAGACCACGACGGCGACATCTGGATCACGGGGCGCATGGACGATGTGATCAATGTATCCGGCCACAGGCTTAGCACAGCCGAGATTGAGACGGCACTTGGTACACACCACGCGGTGGCGGAAAGCGCCGTTGTGGGCGTTCCCCACGATATCAAGGGCCAGGGTGTTTACGCCTTTGTGACCCTTGCGGAAGGCCAAACACCCTCCCCCGCCCTTGCCAAGGAACTGGAGGCCGCCGTGCGTGAAAAGATTGGCGCCTTTGCAAAACCTGACTACATCCAGTGGGCCGGAGGACTTCCCAAAACGCGCTCCGGCAAAATCATGCGCCGCATCCTGCGCAAAATCGCCAGCGGTGAAAGTGAGCATCTGGGGGATATTTCGACGCTCGCCGACCCAGGTGTCGTCGCCGTTCTCATTGAGGGACAAAAGCAGATCATCCCCCATGGTGTTTAAGCACGGCTGGGAGCACGAAAGCCAGCACGCCTTTCTTGTGGGTGATAAAGAGCTTAGGTCCTTGCTCTCCCACGCCTTTCCCGGCGAGGATCATTTATCCTGGGCGCCGCTGGGCGAGGCAGGCAGCCGCCACCTCCACTATAAAGTCACGAGCGGCGACGGAACAATCCACGTGCTACGTGTTGCGGCGCGGGCGAAGGCGCAAATGGAGAAAGAGCGCGCCCTTGGCTTGCGCATGCCGGCGCGCCTTGACACGGGGCTTCCTTCGCGCACGGGTCATGTGGAGAGCATCAGCTATAGCGTTGCCCCCTTTTGCCAAGGCGCTCCCCTCTCCCACGTGCTTTTAAGGGAAGGAGCCGCCTCCTGGCAAGACGCTGTGCGTGCATGCGGGGAAGCGCTTGCAACCTTTCGAGAGCTCACCTTCACGTCCCCTGGTTTTCTGGACGGTGAGCTCATCCCTTTTCAAGATCCTGACTTTTCAAGTCCCCAAGAGCATGCGCTCAAAATCCTGCAAAGACCCTTTGTGCGCACCTTGTTGGGCGAAACGTGCACGAAGGAGCTTGCGCAGCTGCTTGAAGCACCCCTCCCCCTTGGGACGGCGTCAAATCTAGTGCACGGGGACTTTAACCCCGCCAACGTGTTGGTTGTGAAGCAGGGTAAAGAGTGGCACTTAAGTGCCATCCTTGATTGGGAGTTCGCTTTTTCTGGAAACAGCCTCTGGGACGTGGCCAACTGGCTGCGGGAGGCTGCGTCACTGGATGCTTGTTATACGAATGCCTTTCTTGACGGACTTGCCTCAAAAGGCTACGTGCTCCCCTCTGGGTGGCAAGAAACAACAAAGGTTCTCAACGTGATGGCGTGCCTTGATATGCTGGGACGCAAAGGGGCAGACACGCGCCCCACCATGTGTTTGGATCTTAAAAACCTTCTTACCCGATGGAGTGAATGAGCCACTTGATAGGATAAGCCATGGCCGTAATCGTTGCCAGTCCACCGCACCAAAGACCCACAAACCAAAGCCATTGCTTACACTTTGGGTGCGCCTCAAGCCAGGCCCGCGTTGATTTAGTATCCATGCTCATGGCTCGCTTTCCCCCTAAAGACCCAGTAACAATAGGCCGTATACCCTAGAATAATGGGCAACATAGGAAGCGCCCCCACAAGCAAAAGGGAAAGCCCAGGGCCTGACGCTGCCGCGTCCCAAATGGTATACTTAAAGGGGATGAGCCAAGGAAATAAACTCACACCCAACCCCACATATCCCATGATAAACAGAAGTATGCTCAAAATAAAGGGTCTGTACTCGGCTTGCTTGCGAGAAAGATCCCGCCATAGCATGAAAAATAGGATGGCCGTGGTCACAGGAATGGGCAAAAGATAGAAAAAGTTGGGTGTCGAGAACCAAAGCGCTTCAATACGCGCATCCACAAAGGGCATGCACACACTGACAAGGAACATGGCGAGCCCCACAAAGATCAGGACGTAAAAGGCCGCACGCCTGGCCCAGGCCTGGGTTTGCCCTTCCATCTTCATGATGATCCAAGTCGCCCCCAAAAGGGCGTACCCAAAGACCATGGCAATCCCCACCATCATGCTAAAACCCGTTGCCCAATCGAAGGGTCCTCCTGCAAAATTGCGCCCCTCCACATGGATGCCTTCCACAAAAGAGCCAAGGATAATCCCTTGGCAAAAGGCGGCGATGAGAGACCCAAAGTGAAACACATTGTCCCACACGGGGCGGGTCCGCTCACTGGACTTAAAGCGAAATTCAAAGGCAACCCCGCGCATAATCAGCCCCATGAGCATCAGGATGATGGGCATGTAAAAGGCTGGCATCAAAATAGCGTAAGCCAAAGGAAAGGCTGCGAAAAGGCCACCACCGCCCAGGATTAACCAGGTTTCATTGCCGTCCCAAAACGGCGCAATGGAGTTCATCATGGTGCTGCGCGCTTGATGGCTGGGCGCGAAGGGGAAAAGAATCCCCACCCCCAAATCAAAACCGTCAAGAAGGACGTACATGAGCACGGCCGTTGCAATTAAAAGCCCCCAGATCAGGGGCAAATCAATCATGTGCGAGAAATCAAACATAGCCGCCCCTCCTAGTGAACCGTTTTCTGTGTGTGACCAGCCGGGTCATTAAAGGCAACGCTTTCGATGCCATGGCGATAGAACCCCTCTGGGTCCTGGAGATCGCTCAGTCCTTTGCGCACGAGCTTCACCATGTAGTACATCCCCGCACCAAAGACGCCGCTATACATGACCACAAAGGCCAGGAGTGACCACGCAACCTGTGGACCTAAAATGGCAGGTGACACAGACTCGGCCGTGCGCACCAGACCATAGGCCGTCCAAGGCTGGCGCCCCACTTCTGTCACGAACCAGCCTGCCAACAGCGCCACAAACCCGGAAGGAATCATAAGCATCCAAAGGCGGCGTAAGATGCGCGTATCGAAAAGTCGCCCACGCCAGTAAGCAAAAGCGCTCAAAATCCCAAGACCAATCATCAACACACCAATACCAACCATCACGCGAAAAGACCAAAACACAACGGCCACGGGTGGACGGTCCTCTTTGGGAACAGACTTTAAGTGGGGAACACGACCAGCCCGGTCTCCCGTCAAGATCCAACTTGCCCCTTCAGGAATGGTGACGCCGTACTTTGTTTCTTCCTCTTCCTCGTCAGGCATACCGAAAAGATAAAGGGGCACATGGTCCGTCTTGTCCCAGTTCCCTTCCATGGCAGCAACCTTGATGGGTTGGTGCTCCATGGTGTTCTCGCCGTGTGCATGCCCCACAAGCATCTGTGTTGGCGCCACGATGAGTGCCATGAGCGTTGCCATACCCAGCATAATACGCGCCTGCGGCATATGGCGGGACTGGTGAAGATAATAGGCGCCCACGCCTCCCACAACAAAGGCTGTGCTCAAAAAGGCCGCGATCACCATATGGACGTACCGGTACGCGAAGGAAGGATTGAAAATAATGGCGATCCAATCAAGGGGCATGACGCGTCCGTCGCCCGCCATTTCAAAGCCCTGAGGCGTTTGCATCCAGCTGTTGGCGGACAGAATCCAAAAGGCCGATACTAAGGTGCCCCCGGCCACAATACACGTTGAAACGAAATGCATACGCGGGCTCACCCGCCCCCAACCAAAAAGCATAACGCCCAAAAATGACGCCTCTAGGAAGAAGGCTGTCAAAACCTCATATCCCAAAAGCGGGCCCAGCACATTGGCCACGCGGTCCGAGAAAACGGACCAGTTGGTGCCGAATTGATAGGACATCACAAGACCCGACACCACACCCATACCAAAGGCCACAGCAAAGATCTTAATCCAGAATTTATAGAGGTCCTGATAAAGGGGATTTTTTGTGGCAAGCCACCGCCATTCAATGACGGCGAGAAAGCTGGCTAACCCAATGGTAAAAGCTGGAAAGATAATGTGAAAACTCACTGTAAAAGCAAATTGAATGCGTGCAAGCAACACGGGATCAAAAAAATCCATTGCGTCTCCTTCAGACCATCATGGCTTTGTCTATTTTATGTGCAGATGATTTTATTAACATTTTATTAAAAAAGTGTCAATTTCTCGGTTATTTTCCGTAAAAGAGCGCCCTTTTTCGCCGTTACAATGGGCACATATTCTTGACAGATGGTGTGATTTTTTCTACATCTGGCAGTCACGCGCCCACATATATGTAAACACACGTGCTCTTTCTTTTCCCCATATCCCCAAAGTGGCAAGGCAGATACTTCAGAATATTTTTCTTTGCCTGCCTCTTGTCCTGCACGCCGCTTTTTCCCGCCAAGGGAAATAACACGTCTGTTGCGCTATCATTTTTTGAAGAAGTCACCTCTCCCGAGCCACAAGAAGCGTCGGCACTCCATATTGTCGATGATTTTAGCTTTCTTGAGAGCGAGGAAGAACGCACGGCTGCCAAAGGCGCCCTGCACATGCTTGCCGCTTCCTTAGACACCCATGACTCCCTTTTATTCGCAACCCCAGTTTTTCACCAAGAAAGCCTCATCAACATACACACCTTTTCCTTTACTGCGCACATCGCACAGGTCGCTGCGCCCCATTATTGCGCCCAGACTCTGGCGGTTCTACCCACGGCCATGCCCGACAGCTACTTTGCCATCGCCCATTTGATCCGGGTGTGATAGGATCGGCCTTAGCCGTATCCCCAAACCCAGAAATTCAGTGACGAAAAAATGATCAAGCTACGCTTTGCCCCCTCCCCCACAGGACTCATGCATGTGGGAAATGCCAGAACAGCCCTTGTGAATTGGCTCTTTGCCAAAAAGCATGGTGGTCAATTTATCTTACGCTTTGATGACACGGACGTTGCGCGCTCCCGTGACGAATATGCGGAGGCGATTTTACAGGACATGGCGTGGCTTGGCTGGACCCATGACGCCCTTTTCCACCAATCCAAACGCCTTGATCTTTATAGAAAAGCCTTTGAGACCCTGAAGACCGCCGGGCGCCTTTATGCGTGCTATGAAACGCCCCAGGAGCTGGACTTTAAAAGAAAACGTCTTCTGTCCTTGGGGCAGCCTCCCGTTTATGACCGGACGGCTCTCTCCTTAAGTGATGAAGACAAAGCGCGCCTTGAGGGTGAGGGCCGCAAACCCCACTGGCGCTTTCGCCTAGAGCACCGCGCGGTGACTTGGCAGGACTTGGCCCGCGGGCCTTTATCCTATGAGGGCGGCGCTTTGTCTGACCCCATTCTCGTGCGTGAGGACGGGACTTTTGTGTACACTTTCTGCTCCGTTGTGGACGACGTGGACATGGGCATCACCCACATCCTGCGTGGCAATGACCATATCAGCAACACAGCCGTTCAGATTCAGCTTCTTGAGGCCCTGGGGGCGGACCCCAGCGCCATTGCCTTTGGGCACTTTCCCCTTCTTTTAGGTGAGAACGGCGAGAGCCTCTCCAAGCGTTTGGGCAGCCTTTCCCTGCAAGAGTTGCGCGGCCAAGGCCTTGAGCCCATGGCGGTCTCGAGCTATCTTGCGCACCTGGGCACCCGCGACGAAATTACGCCAGAGCTTTCCCTTGAGCCCCTCATCGCACATTTTGACCCAACGGCTTTTTCCGCCAACACACCGAAGTTCTCGCCAACGGATCTTGAGCGCCTAAGCAGCAAACTTGTTCACAAGATGCCGTTCACCCAGGTGAAAGAGCGCCTCGCGTCCCTGGGCCTTGCCCACATGGATGAGGCCTTTTGGCTGATCGCCCGGGAAAATCTGTCAAAGGTTGAAGACGTTCGTGACCTCTGGGCGATTTGCTTTGGAGACCTTGCTGCGCATAAACGCGAGGCAGACGCTGCGTACCTGAGCCAGGCCCTTGGTTGCCTGCCAGACGGCACCTGGGACGAGGAAACCTGGGGACAGTGGACAAGTACGCTCAAAGAGGCAACGGGACGCAAGGGGCGCGAGCTTTTCTTACCCCTGCGCTGGGCGCTCACCGCCCAAGAACACGGCCCCGAGATGAAAAAGCTCCTTCCCCTCATGGGGCGGGATCTTGTGATCAAACGCCTAGAAAGTGCCCTGTAGACCCATGCGATTTTATAACTCAAAGTCAAAGCGTGTTGAGGACTTGAGCCCCCTTGTGCCGGGCGAGATTTCCATGTATGTGTGCGGCCCCACGGTTTATGACCGCGCCCACCTAGGCAATGCCAGACCCGTTGTGGTGTTTGACCTTTTGTACCGTCTCTTAAAAACACGCTACAGCGTCCGGTACGTGCGCAACATCACGGACATTGATGATAAAATCATGAAGGCCGCTCGGGAAAAGAACGTGCCCATCGAGGTCATCACCCAGGAAACGACCCGCGTTTTCCACGAGGAAATGGCCCTCCTTGGCGCCCTTCCCCCCACCCATGAGCCCAGGGCCACAGCCCACGTGGACGACATGATTACGTTTATAGAAAAGCTTATCGCCAAGGGGCATGCCTACGAAGGGTCGGGACATGTGCTCTACGACGTCGCGTCACTGCCCTCTTATGGGTCCCTGTCCCATGTATGCCAAGAGGATATGCTGGCTGGCGCCAGGGTGGAGGTTGCGCCTTACAAGAAAAACCCGTCGGACTTTGTACTGTGGAAGCCTTCAAGCGATGATCAACCGGGTTGGGACAGCCCCTGGGGACGCGGCCGGCCTGGCTGGCACATTGAGTGCTCGGCCATGAGTTTTGCGCTTCTTGGCGAGTCCTTTGACATCCACGGCGGCGGTCAGGATCTTCTCTTTCCCCACCACGAAAACGAGTGCGCCCAAAGTATTGGCCTTTTTGGCGAGGGCTCCTTTGCCCAGCGCTGGATGCACAACGGGATTTTGACCGTGAACGGCGAGAAAATGTCCAAGTCTTTGGGTAACTTCCTCACGGTGGAGGAGCTTCTTGCCAAGGCCGACGGTGAATGCTTGCGCTTGGCAATCCTGTCCACACACTACCGCCAATCCCTTGATTGGACCGAGGCGACCCTGGCCCAAGCCAAGGCGGTCACGCAAAAATTCTACACAGCCATTCGTGATTTTGAGGGTGACTTGGAAGGTGCTGTCCCAGACCCAGAGGTCCTTAACGCCCTCTATGATGACCTTAACACGCCCCTGGCCCTTGCGCGCCTGCACGCCCTGACGCACGCCGTCAACACGGCCAGTGATATAAGCGAAAAACGCGCGCACCAACGCACGCTCATTGCCAGCTCCCGCCTCATGGGCTTTTTGGAGCAAAGTGCCGCCCACTGGTTCCAAAAGGGCGATACTGACCCGTCGGACATCGCGCGCCTCATTGAGGCGAGAACAGATGCCAAGCGCGCCAAGGACTTTGCCAAGGCCGACGCCATTCGCGCAAGTCTTCTGGAAAAAGGGATTGTTTTAGAGGACACCCCCCAAGGCACCACCTGGCGCCAAGGGTGAGGCGTCCGGGTGCGCTAAGCGTCAAGTGCGCCGCGCAGAGCCGCAAAGGGTGTTGTGTCATGGAAAAGCTCGATGCGCTTCATGAGGCCGTCTTCAAAGATGACGTGGGCGGCGGCCCGTGACACACCCACGGGTGGCAGACACGCAACGTCATACACCAGCATCACCTCATCCCCCTCGCCTAAAAGGGCACGAATGGTGAGGGCGGTGAACAACACGCTGAAACCCCGGGCGGCCCCAAGATAGGCTTCTTTCCCCTCAAGGCGCGCCAAGGGCGTGATCAAGGACACATCTGCGTGCAGATACCCGGCCATGGTCTCAAAATCCTTCTGGGCGAAGGCCTCGTAAAACTCTTTTGCAATCTGCTTATGTGTCATGGCTATCTCCACTGCGCCTCATGGGAACAGTAAGATCTAGAGCATACTGCTGAATCTTCTGTCAAGGGGGGCGCTTTTCCTAAGGCATTCAGGCGCTCTTCTTTTGGCAAAGCACTTACCCAGCGCAGTTCCTCTTGTGAAAGTCTCCGACATTCCTTTGCCACTGGCCAGCACGCCTCATGGGAGTCAAATCCCTGCAGCACGTCTTTCACCACAGGATAAAGGCAGGCATCAAGCTCAGCAAGATGCATCACGACGCTCGGGCGCTGCATAGGTTCAAAGCCGGCGTCCGCAATGGTATGGAGGCGTTCTGGGGTTAAAGAAATGCCTGCAAAGACCATTGCCCTACAAAGTCCCGGCCGCACAACGCCACTCAAAAGTGCGCACAGGGGCGTAAGCTTTTCAGGTGTCAGACTGGTGATGTGGCGCGCCAGTGCCACGCGCTGCGCGGGCGCTTCAAGGGCGCTTTCAATCTTGTGACACATGTCAAGCATGGTGCACAGATGCTGGGCGGAGCATGGGGCCAAAAGGGCCATATGGCTTTGAAAATACTCACGAGTCCCATCTGAACCCATGGCGTGTTGGGCTAATCTGAGGGCTCCAATGAGGGGAATCCTTGACGCAATGGCCTTAGGGTCCTGGGACAAGATGGCGACCATCTCAAGGTGGTCGAATTGCTCATGTGCCAGATTTTCAAAAGTCTCAGGCGTATGGAAAGTTGTCTTATCAATTAAAAAATCTTGTTCTCGCGCACACCCTGTGCGACCAAGGAGCTCTTTGAGAGGGGCAAGGTACGCAGCTTCTACGTATCGCACGGGACGTGTTTGGGCTGGGGCGCGTCCTGGCGGCGCCTTATGACGTCTGGCAAGGCCATAACCTGGGCGCCACTCACTGTAACAAGTTGCACCAACGTTGACAGAAAAAGCCAATAGAAAAAACCATAGAAAAACACGCATCTTCTGTCCCATCATCAACTCCTCTTGGGCCCCTCAACGGTGCATTAACATGAGCCTTACAAAAAGTCTAAAAAAATGCGCGGCCCCCTTGACCCTATGGTAACCATATCCTTGAGAACAGACCTCAAGGAGGATGTATGATGTCTTTTTGGACCATTGGAACTTTTGCGCACATGGGGGGTGTGTCGGTGCAAACCTTACACCACTGGGACCATATGGGGCTTTTGTCGCCGCGTATGCGCAGCCTGAAAGGCTACAGACATTACTGCGAAGCGGATTTGGCCAAGTTGCAGCAAATCGTTGCGCTCAAATTCTTTGGATGCGAGCTCAAGGAGATTAAGGCAATCATGGAGAAGAAGCGTTCTCTTTTAGAGCACTTATGCGCCCAGGAGCGTCTTCTTCAAGACAAAGTTGACGCCCTCACCCACGCGCTTACCCTTTTAAGGCAAGCGCGTGTAAAGGAGGAGCAAGGCCAATCCATTGCGTGGGAAACCACACGTGAACTTATTGAGGTCTATCATATGACACAGAATTTAGAACACCCTTGGGTAAAGGAGATCTTTAACCAGGAAGAGCTAAAGGAGTACGCCACTTTTCAAAAGGAGCTGCGCCAGGCGCCCGACAACGCAAAACGAGACGCGTTTATCAAAGACTGGCACGTTTTTGTGGCGGATCTAAACGCAGCACTTACAAAGATGCCGGAATGCGAGGACGGTGTGCAATTGGCCCATAGGTGCATGACCCTTATCAACGGGATCTATGGTCCAGAGCATGCGCACCTGCGCACAAAGAAATTTGAAACGGGCTTTGGAGAAGGCAAAGGGTTTGAGGAGACAGGCTTCACAAAAGAAAGTGTTGCCTGGCTTGAAAAAGCCATGAATGTCTACTGGAAAAGGCGCGTGGGAGCGCTTTTTCTTATAAACCCCAACGAGCGCCTTCCTCTATGGGAAGCGCTTTTGACGGATATGTATGGTTATGACACATCGCGGCGGCAAGGCTTTGTCCGGGACCTTATGTCCCAGGATTTCCTAAATCCCGAAGAAAAAGCGTGGATCCAGGAGGTGTGCGTGGGCTAAGAAAAACGCCATCAGCAAGCAAAGGGGAAGATGCGTCTTCCCCTTCTACATACCCTTGCTTTGTGATCTTCCCGTGCCTAAGCTAATGAAAACACACAAGGAGGAAACCCATGAAAAGAACCTTTGCCCTATGGGCCTTTTGCCTTACCATGGCACCAGAGTTGACCTATGCCAGCGCGAAAGACGACATGCTGCCAGAAACGGAACGCTATGACGCAAGCAAAAGCGGCCTTGACCAAGCGCCAACACACGCCCTTGTGGAGACCCTTGTTGATGATCACGTGAAGGCGGCGCTTGCTGTCACACACGCTAGCGAGTCAATTGCCGCCACCGCTGACGCCGCCGCCGCGCGCCTTGAAACAGAAGGGCGCCTCATTTACGTGGGTGCCGGCACCTCTGGCCGCCTTGGGGTTCTGGACGCCGTGGAGCTGTGGCCCACCTTTGGTTGGCTAAGCGAGCGGGTAGATTTTCTCATGGCTGGGGGAGAGCGTGCGCTCATTCACGCCGTGGAAGGCGCTGAAGATGATGAGGGCGCAGCTGTGAAGGCCTTTGAGAAATGCTGTGCCGAGGAACATGACGTCTTTATCCTTTTGTCCGCAAGTGGTGGGGCGCCTTATGTGAACAAAATTGCTGAGCTTGCAGGCAAAGCCGGTGCCCTCACCATTGGCATATCAAGCGTTAAAGACTCGCCACTTCTTGCAAACGTCGCGCACCCCATTTACGTGGCCACAGGCGCTGAGTCCCTACAAGGCTCCACGCGCTTGAAAGCCGGAACCGCTCAAAAGATTGTGCTCTCCACCCTTTCCACTGCCGTCATGATGAGGCTTGGCTATGTCTTTGAAGGGCTTATGATCAATGTGCAGGCCACCAACGCAAAGCTTGTGAAAAGGCGCCTGCGCATCACCTGTGAGCTAACAAAACTTGAGGAAAAAGAGGCCCAGGATCTTCTCATCCGCGCGCAAGGCGACAACCGCATCGCCCTTCTCATGCACCGTAAACACCTCTCCTATGAGGACGCGAAAGTGCGCCTTGACGCGCATTTTGGCAACGTGCGCAAGGCCCTGGACTCACTTCCTTACTAACACCCGCGCCCCCAAGTCACCCTTGGGGGCCTACTCTATGCGAGCAGGACCTGACTCATCATCGGACTGAAAAACCCAAAGAAAACCATGACAAAACTTCAGCCACATGTGTGCTTGCAGGTGCCAGTGCGAAAGCTCATCGTAAAAAAACTGGTGATTTTTCTCCCAAGAGGCAGGGCAGGATAAATGGCGCGTGCGCGCCTCCACCAGATCCTTGACACTTGGGCGCTCCAACCATTCGAAGGCTGCGCACACAACAGGCGCGTAGGTGGGCGCGTGGGTGAGAAGCTCGTGCTTTTTGTCTGGGGAAAGACTTAGTACACGTCCCAAAGTCTGGGCAAGATGATCTGTCTCGAGGGTCGTCCCCACAAGCCTCATAAGACCCGCGCATTCTTGGGGAGACAGAACGCCAAGCTTTTTTTGCTCCTCTATAGAAAGCTTATCCAACACCCCTTGGAAGACGTGGGTGCCAAAGAGACCCTTCTCCAGATCAATCTCCTCGCTGGCCCAAAGATGGGCCACCATGAGCGTGGCAAGAAGCAGCCTCGCACCTGCCTTCAACATGCCCCCTCCCCCTAAAAACCGCAGTAGGTCGCAAACATCGCGATCAAGAGAAAGAAAAACGCCTGGCGAATGAGCTTCCATAATTTCCAATCCTCGTGGGCCTCGCGCAAGCTTGCACAAAACCTTGCCACGTCATCAGCCTCAAGCACATCAGTTTTTGGCACGATGGGGCGCAATTTTTCCACAGGCACGTTCATTACAAAATGAGGCTGTTGCAAAAGGATTGGTCGAAACAAGGCGCTTTGATCAAGGGACAGGCCCGCCTTTAAGGCACCCATCTCAAACAGGAGACGCGCCAAAGTACGGGGCGCGGCGGGACCATATACCTGACAGAATTGCTGATCAAAGAGCTTTGGATTGCGTGCCATACATGTCACAAGGCGCGCGTCTTGACGGGTGCTGCGAAAATAAGCGGCCAACTGGGGAAGTGCTGCGCCTTCAAGACGTTCAACAAGAAACCCAGGATGATTGGCCCGATCAAGGAGCACTTCCTCAATTTCAGGCACCGCTGCAATGAGGTCTTTTACCTTATCAAACTCAGCCTCGAACGGCCCAAAGGCCTCCACCAGCGCTTGGGGATACTGCTGCTGGTGCATATGCTGGGGAAAATCAATCTCCTCAAAAAAAGAAGCGGCAACCCAGGAAGGCGCCAATGCGCACACGGCGCTTATCAAAACCTTCGCCATAAATCCGTATGTTCTTGCCATCTCGCCCCCCTGCTTCTCGCTTATAAGTGAACTATAAACGCGCTTGATAGCGTCGTCCAGGCACCATGCGCTTGGACAGTTGACATTTCCCTAGCGCCCACTTGTAATAAACAATCCATAGCAATAAGGGCTGCCATGGGTGCGATTTTTTCCTTTGTTCTCTTTTGCTTCCTTGCCGAAGGAGCGCTTTCTAGCACCCATGAAGACGGCGCTCTTTTCTCAACACCTTCTTGGCTCAAACCCATCGCACCCGTATGCGTTATGTCCTTTGATTATACCCAGCTGACACAGGCAAACAGGCGAAAGCTAGCCGATGCATGCGCCGCAGCACGTGCCAGACACATTGCCGCCATTGAGGAGGAAGACGCGCACCTCCTTCACGAGATCCCTAACCGCGACGCACTTTTAAAGGCGATCGACCCGCGCTTTGCCGCCACCCATGGCATTTGTGCCCAGGCAAGTGAGGCCTTTACCGTGCAAGTGGGACGCATGCCATTTAACCAGGCCGTCATAACATGCATGCTTCGGGCCTGCACGCCGTGGCACGCAAGGGGGCCAATCACACCATCTTATTTTGAAGCACCAGAGTCACTTACAAACACTGATGATGCAACCCTGACAGCACTTTTAAACGCCCTTTACCATATCGACGAAGCATCTCTTATCTTAGACAGCGCCTCGTGCGTGTCGCGCGTTGACTTTTTAAAGCACTACCTCACCTCACAGGACCTCAACGCCACAGCAAATGATCTTTTGCGCCAAAAAACGCCCCACACCCTTGAGCCAATCCTGTCACGTCTTCCTTTGTCCGTAAGAGTGAGTCTGCTTAACCTGTCCATGAAACCAAATGACCTTGCGGCCCTTGTTAAAAAGCTTGAACCCCTTGAGGAAGAGCGTGCAGTGACGTGTGTCACCTTTTTTGCCCGCACTGTTTTCACAACCCGTGAGGTGACAACGATCTTCTGGCAAGTCCAAGGAAAAGTTTCCTTAAGCACCTTGGCTTGGTTGCCTCGACTGTGCTTAGAAACGCGCGAGCGGTATCACAAAAGGCCCCTGAGAATAGCACCGCTCATGGATGAACAGGCTTGCAAAGTGTATTTTAATGCTGACCCAAAAGAACGCGTCACATTTTTGAAAAAGCAAAGCTCGCGCAAGACGCGCGAGCAAGGCGCTGGGGCGTGACGCAGGCACTTGTGATGTCCGTCAAGAGTCTATACACTCGGGTCTCATGAAACTTGTACGTCACGCTTTTACGGTAGGGGGACTCACGGGTGTCAGCCGCGTGTCTGGGCTTTTGCGCGACATGCTGCTTGCGGCGGTACTTGGGGCGGGTCCTCTCTCGGACGCGTTTCTTGTGGCCTTCAAGCTCCCCAATTTTTTCCGGCGCCTCTTCGCGGAAGGTGCGTTCAACGCTGCCTTTGTCCCCTATTTTGCCAGACTCCATGAGGGTGAGGGCACAAATGCTGCCCTGCGCGAGGCCGAACATGTGTTCATGGCCCTTCTCTTGGCGCTCCTTGCCCTTGTTATCGGCGTTGAGCTGTGTCTTCCCTGGCTCATGTATGTCATTGCCCCCGGTTTTAGCAATTCACCCGCGCTGTTTGAGGAAACCCTCGCCCTGACGCGCATTATGTTTCCCTATATCTTGCTCATTTCCCTGGGCGCATTTTACGGGGGACTTCTCAATACGGTTGGCCAGTTCTGGGCGGCGGCGGCAAGCCCTGTGCTGCTTAACCTTCTCATGATTGTGGCGCTCCTGGCGGCGCAGCTGAGCGGCTGGCAAGGTGCCTCTTATCTTGCGTGGGCTGTCCTTCTGGCAGGAGCCGCACAGATGCTGTGGCTCATGCTCAGCGCCCGGCGTCACGGCCTTGCCATAGACCTTGTGCGTCCGCGCCTGAGCGTTGGAGTCAAGCACGTCCTCAAGGCCATGGGGCCTGGGGCCCTGGGGGCGGGCGTGATGCAGGCTAATATGCTTGTGGACGTGGCCCTGGCCTCTTTTTTGGGATCAGGCGCCATATCTTATCTTTTCTACGCAGACCGCTTTAGCCAGCTGCCCCTAGGCATTGTAGGGATTGCCCTGTCCACCGCCCTTTTGCCTCTTTTGTCACGCCACATCCAAAAGGGCGAGATGGTGGCGGCCCAAGACGCTCAAAACCGGGCGCTCGAATTCGCCCTTCTGTTGATTATGCCCGCAACATTGGCCCTCATTATTCTAGCTCCCTCCATTATTGGCGTGCTCTTTGGGCACAGAAAATTCGGCCCCCACGAGGTCACCGCCACCGCCCAAGTGCTTGCAGCCTTCGCCACAGGCCTGCCCGCCTACGTGTGCGTCAAAATTTTCGCGACCTCCTTTTTCGCACGCCTTGACACCAAAACCCCCGTCAAGATTGCCCTGGTGTGCGTGGTCACCAATGTTGTCCTTAATCTTTTACTCATGATTCCCTTTTCCTATGTGGGCATTGCCATGGCTACCTCCCTCTCCTCCTGGCTCAATTTTACCCTCCTTGGCTATACCCTCCACAAACAAGGCGCCTTTGAAGTAGACAACCGCCTGAAGAGCCGGTTTTTACGCATCATGAGCGCGTGCGCATGCCTTTTTATTGTCTTGTCCATCTGGCGCGCACTTCTGCCAGTTCAGCATACGGGCGCCTCATGGGGACACGCCCTGTGGCTTGTGGGGGCAATCACCCTTGGTTTTGTCGTATATATGGCGGCCGCGGTCTGGTTTGGTGCCTTGAACCTTGGGGAGCTCAAACGCTTTAAAAAGGAGGCGCGCGCATGATTTCCTTGTCAAAACCTGTCAAGTTGTGCTTAAACATTTTTTTAAAAGCGGGAAAGTAACGCGCGCATGAAACTGCTTCGCTCCATCGTCACAGTTGGCATCTATACCATGGGCAGCCGCATCGTGGGCTTTTTGCGCACCACCCTCATGGCAAACTTTCTAGGCACAGGCGCCATGGCAGACGCCGCCGCCATTGCGGTGAAGATTCCCTCACTCCTGCGCCGCGTCTTTGCCGAGGGCGCCATGAACGCGGCTTTCGTGCCGACATTTTCACGTCTACTGGCGGCCAGTGGCAAGGAGGAGGCCCGTACCTACGCCGAGGAGATTCTGTCCATCCTGGTCCTTGTGCTGGCCGTTCTGACCATCATTGCCGAAATCTTCATGCCGTCCCTCATCAGCCTTTTTCTGCCTGGCTTTAAGGCAACACCTGAGCGTTTTGAGTACACGGTTATCTTCACACGGATCACCTTTCCCTTTATCTTGCTCATCTCCCTCACGGCCCTTTATGGCGGGGTTCTCAATTCCCTTGAGCGCTTTGCCGCCGTTGCGGCCTCTCCCATGATGGGTAACATCACTATTTTGGCCGTGGCCTTTGCCCTTTTGCCCATGAGCGAGACAGCGGGACATGCCTTCTGCTGGGGGGCGCTTGCGTGCGGTGTTGTGCAGTGGTTTTGGGTTCTTGTGCCCACACACGGTGAGGGGATGCGTCTGCGCCTGCGCCGTCCGCGCATCACCCCAGGCGTGCGTAAGTTCTTTCTGCTTGTGGGACCGGCCGCCGCTGGATCCGGCGTTGTACAGATCAATATTTTCCTCGATATGTTCATTGCCTCATACCTGCCAACAGGCGGCATTTCATTCCTCAATTACGCCGAGCGCCTGAATCAGCTTCCCCTAAGTATGCTGGGCACCGCCGTGGGGACAGCCCTTTTGCCCCTTTTGTCCAAGCAGTGGCGCCTGGGCCAAGAAAAAGAGGCCATGGAAAGCCAGAATCTGGCCCTCGAGTACGCCATTCTGTTCTCCGCCCCTGCCCTCATAGCGCTCATTGTTTTCGCTGAGCCTCTCGTGAAGGTGCTTTACGAGCACGGCAAATTCACGAGTGAGGATTCCCACCAAACGGCCCTCACCCTCATTGCTTTGGTCTCGGGTCTGCCGGCCTATATCATGGTCAAAATCTTCTCCACGAGTTTTTTTGCCCGGGAAGACACCAAGACACCGGTGGTAACAGCCGTGTGCGCTGTTGGCCTTAATCTTGTCCTCAACCTCGCCCTCATTGGCCCCCTGCAACATGTGGGACTGGCCCTGGCCACAAGCATTGCCGCGTGGTTTAACGCGTTTGTGCTGGGCGTTTTACTGTGGAGGCAAAAACTCTTCACCATGACCGAGCGCTTTCGCGCATTCTTACCACGCTCTCTTATGACAACGGTGCTCACAACCGTCATCTTTTGGGCCTCTACCCCCCTTGTCATGCCCCTTGTGGCCCAAGGAAAAGCGCTCCAAATTGCGGGCATGAGCGTGGTTGTGATCTTAGGGATTATCGTTTTCGTGGGCTGCGCCGTTCTCACCCGCGCCTTGCGCTTCAGCGACATGCGCCTTAGCCTTAGGGGCGTGTCTGCCTCTTAAAAACACGTACGCCGCAAGACAGGAGGCATCGTCACATGAATATAGCTAGAACAGTTTAATGTGATAACAGGATACGAGGAAAGCGACGTGTATAAGTATACACGAGCGGCCAGACGCGCATTATCAAATGATAATGGTTCGGCTATATTTGACAGTGCGTCCGTTGATACCCACATAAATCACAGATAAACGTGCACTCCCCATTTAACATGCTCAAACATCTTAGACTTGCTCTTCTCACCCTTTCCACCAGCGTGTCCCTCATGGCCAGTGCTTCTTCCATTGACGAAGCTGCACACGCAGGAAAAAGCGCGCACACAATCACGGTTCATAAAGAAGCCGCCCTTTACTCAGCCCAGCTTGAAGCCGACCTCTTTTTTGTGCTGGAGCGCCAAACCCCTGTCACCCGCCCGTTTTGGGAAGACTATGCCCAAAGACAACTCGCCTCTCGCAACCTGGGCGGAAAAGTCTTCAAAAAAGCGGGGGGCAGTGCGGCAGAGCCCTTTCAAAAATCCCTACTCCATACGGGCATAAGTGATATTTATGTCGCCTACGCATGCTACAGTCTACCTATCTTGGATGGAAAGCCTGCCCATGAGGATACAAGAGACGGTCGGGCCAGAAAAAATATCGAGATGTCTTTTGCCGTCCTGACCGATAATGGATGCGCTCCGGCTGAAAAGTCCTCCCTGCCTTGGGTCACCCACATGGGGATTCAACGCTCCATGTTTGCCGTTGAGGCGGGCAAACCTCAACATAAAAACCTTGCCATGCGTCTGCATTCTTTTACGGCCGCCTGCATGCTGTCCTTTTGTCCTGAGAAAGAGTACCTCATTACCAATCCACTCCAGGTCATGCGCAACCTCATGGCAAAGGCTATGCCCGAGGGCAGCGTATATCTGGGTAGCTCGCGCTTTCCCACCTGGCTTTATGAGCGCCAAGAAGCCTTGGAGGAAGATCGCACGGCGCGCGCCTCTTCAAAGGAATACGCCGCCCAGGTGCAAGAAATTGATGAACTGCTTGAGTACGTCAAAAATCAAGCCCCCGAAAGCCCTCTTACGATTGCTGAAACAGGTGGGGCCGCGCACCTCAGACTGGCAAATGGTGACATCTTTACAATTCCGCGATTTGGAAACTGGCTCTTTGGCGGGGGAACCTTTGAGGAAAGGAACGATTTGCCCTATGCCATCGCCGACTACCGCGCCCTTGCCAGTCTTCACTTTGAAGGCGCATCCTTTGAGAGCGTCACGCATGAGTGAAGCACGCGATCACTGATCACCGGCAGGACACAAGAGCGCCTCACACCTATGGTCACGCACTTTCATTTCTGTTATAGAAAGACCAGACAAGTTGAATAAAGCCAATCATTAAGAAGGGCGCAACATGAAACGTATTTTTTCGGGCGTGCAGCCCACCGGGACCCTCACCCTTGGCAACTATCTTGGGGCACTGCGACACTGGGTGCACCTGCAAGAGGACCACGACTGTCTTTACTGCATTGTGGACATGCACGCCATTACGGTGTTCCAGGACCCTGCCCTTTTTAAAGATCAGACGTTTGAGATTGCTGCGACGTACCTTGCCTGTGGCCTCGATCCCCAAAAAAGTATCCTCTTTGTCCAGTCCCATGTGCCTGCCCACGCCCAACTAGGGTGGATGTTGGGGTGCAAAACACCCATGGGCTGGCTTAACCGTATGACGCAGTTCAAGGACAAGGCCGGAAAAGATAAGGAAAAGGCGTCCCTTGGGCTTTACGGATACCCATGTCTGCAAGCAGCAGATATTCTTCTTTATCAAACCCATTTGGTGCCCGTGGGCGAGGATCAAAAGCAGCATATTGAGCTGACCCGCGATATCGCGCAAAGCGTGAACAGCGCCTACAACGTAGACCTGTTTACCCTGCCAGATCCCCTCATTAACACCCACGCGGCCCGCATCATGAGCCTGCGCGATGGCACTAAGAAGATGGCGAAGTCTGACCCATCGGACTTCTCGCGCATTCATTTGAGTGATGACGCAGATCTTATCGCACAAAAAATCCGCAAAGCGCGCACGGACGCCGATCCCCTGCCTGGGTCCTTTGACCAGCTTGAGGGACGCGCCGAGGCCAAAAATCTTGTCACCATTTATGCGGCTCTGGCGAATATGACTCAGGACGCGGTCTGTCAAGAATTTGAAGGCGCGCTTTTCTCTGCCTTTAAGCCACGTTTGAGTGATCTCATGGTTGCAACCATTACCCCCATTGGTGAGAAGATCGCCCTGTTGATGAATGATAAGCGTGAGCTTGAGCTGATCCTCTTAGACGGCGCCGCGCGTGCAAACGAACTGGCCACCACAACCCTTAAAGCCGCCGAGGAGACCTTTGGATTTTGGACACCCTAGCCCCCCTTTCCTATGAAGACTTCGCCAAGGTGGATATACGCCTGGGCAAAGTCGTGCGTGTGGAGGATTTCCCCCGGGCCAAAAAACCTGCCTACCGCGTGTGGGTGGACTTTGGCCCCTCTATTGGAGTCCTTCAAACCAGCGCGCAAGTCACAGTCAACGACACCCATGAAACACTTTTGGGAAAAAAAGTCTTAGGTTGCGTGAATTTAGGCGAAAAGAACATCGCGGGTTTTGTCTCCCAATTTTTGCTCCTTGGCGTGACAGACGAGAATGGCAACGTATGCCTTGCAACGGTTTCCCATGACGCACTCCTTGGTGCAAAACTCCACTGATCTTGCCGGGCTGGCTCATTTTAAAAAGCACCCTTGTTTTCTTTGAAAATCAAGCGCGAGTCGTGCTAGGGTGAGGCACGTTCCTCAAGCAGTAGATGAAAGCCCATGCCCTCAAGATCATCCTTAGAAAAAGCGTCCTACCACCATAATCCCCTTGATGTCATTGAGGACTTTATCGCCGCGCAAGAGTGGCCCTGCCAACGTGTGTCCCATGATGAGCTGGTCATGGAGGCGCCCGGTCGCTGGTGCGACTACCAGATTTCCTTTTACTGGCAAGAGGACCTCAATGTGCTGCAGATCTACACAGCCCTTGATTTCAAGATCACCCAGGACCGTTTGGATGAGACCGTGCGTCTTCTGGATCTCGTCAACCAGCGTCTGGCCTTTGGTCACTTTGAGATGAGCGATGATAACGCAGCGCCCGCTTACCGCTACGCTCAACTCCTCACGGGCCAACCCCACCTGAAAAGCGTCTTCTTAGAAGAGCTTATGGAGTATGCGCTGAGCGAATGCGAGCGTTTCTACCCCGCTTTCCAATTCACAATCCTGGGCAGCAAGACCGCTGCTGAAGCCGTGGAAATCGCGCTCCTGGATACCCTAGGGGAGGCTTAAAGCGAAGGGGGTACTTTCCCCTCTTACGCGCACCACCCTTCAAGGGAAAACTTGCTTTTTTTTGAAGGGGCCCTTTTAATAGAAGAATAAGTATCATCTTCCCTTTCAATCAAAGGAAAATGGGTGGGCGACGTTCTTCCTTTTTTAAACCCTTTTGAAGCAAATGCCCTCATTACTTTCGGTGTGTTGCTCCTAGGCGGTGTTCTTGCGGGCATGCTGGCCAACCGCTTCTCCTGGGTCCCAACGGTCACGGCCTTTATGGCTGTCGGGTTTATCCTGGGGCCCCACGGCACTGGCTTTTTGACGCCCACAATGCTAAGTGAGTCGAAAATCCTGATCGAAATTGCCCTAGGCCTTATTCTCTATGAGCTTGGCACACAGCTTCATCCTTATGAACTCCTAAAGTTTCATCTCCTGACGTGGACGGCTGTTCTGGAATCCCTTTTTTCCCTTGCTTGTGTGTCTGGTCTTATGATCACCTTTGGCTATCCTGTTTCCATTTCCTTTCTTGTGGGGGCCATTGTGGTTTCCTCGTCGCCGGCTGTGCTCATCCACACGGCAGAGGAAATGCGCGCCGACGGCCCAGTCATGCGCAAGGCCAAAACCCTTATCGCTGCAAACAATATTTTTTCTTTTGTGATGGTGACAGTGATTTTGCCCTTTACCCTTGCTCAAGGCATCACGCCAACCTCCAAGAACCTGGTTTTACTCCCCCTTTATAACATGCTGATGGCGATCATTCTCGGCGTTGGCGTCGCGTGGGCCGCAACCCGTGTGGCGAGTTTGCTGCGTGCCCATGACGGACGTTACCGCTTTGCCATTGTCATTGGCGCCGTTATCTTGACCATAGGACTTGCGACAATGACCCAATCCTCCACCCTGTTTGCAACATTGAGCCTAGGCGTTGCCACAAGATGGCTCGAAAAGCGTCACCAGCGGCTTTCAGACATTGGCGTTGGCGAAGGAGGAGAGCTTTTTCTGATCATCCTCTTCGTCATGGCCGGCGCAGAAATAAACCCGCAAGCCCTTGCCGTGGCCGGATTTATTCCCCTTGCCCTTGTGATCATGAGATGTGCGGGCAAGTACATAGGCATCTTTGCCGTCAACACACTTTCGGGACGGGACTCAAGCGAAACCCAGGCGCTCACTTTGATGCTGACCCCCATGGCAGGTATGGCCATCGGCATCGCGTCCATGCTGAGCAGCCTTGCTCCCTCCATCGGCAGCCAAATCAGCACCCTTGTGGTGGCCATGGTCGCCATTTTTGAAACACTTGGTCCCTTTGCGGTTTCGCGCGCCATTCGCCTCACAGGCGAGGCTGGGAAAAACACACCTCAGCCATAACTGGATAGGCTCACCATGTCTATGTTATGGTGGGAACAACACTGTTTTTGGATCTTTCAAATGATGACAACGGACGTGCTGCTCATTGGATGTGGTGCCATGGGGGGCGCGCTCTTAAAGGGTTGGCTTATGAACCCCGACCTTCAAGGGCCCTTTTATGTGGCGACCCCTCGGCGCGAGAGCGCCGCACCTTTCTTGAGTGACACACGCGTCCGCTTTGTGGAGGATCCAGCCAACCTCACCACCCAACCTCGCATCATCGTGTGTGCCGTCAAACCCAGCATGGTCGCAACCGTCCTGCCCACCTACGTGCGTCTTATGAACGGGGACACCCTTTTGGTGAGCGTGGCCGCCGGCTTGCCATTGTCCTTTTATGCTCGGTTCTTGCCTCCACACGCCGCCGCCGTGCGTGTGATGCCCAATCTTGCCAGTGCGGTTGGTGCAGGGATCAGCCTCATGTGCGCCTCGCGTGTCCTTGGCCCCGAAGACCAAGAGATCTTGCATCATCTCTTGGCCGCAACCGGGCGCGTTGTTCCCTTAGAAAGCGACGATGCCCTCGAGGCCCTCACACCCTTAACTGGATGCGGCCCCGCCTTCCTCTTTCGCTTTATGGAGGCCCTCACACGCGCGACCCAAGCTTTAGGCGTGGACGAGGAGGTTGCGGCGGACCTCACACGGGCGCTCATTGTGGGGTGTGGCCCTTTTCTTGAAAAGTCCCCCCTGCCCGTTGAGACGCTGCGCCAGCAAGTGACAAGCCCACAGGGCATGACCTGGGCAGGTCTTGAGGTCTTTAACGAAAACGCCCGCCTTGATACACTGGTGACGCAAGTGCTACGTGCAAGCCACGCGCGTGCTAAGGAGATGAAAGATGCCTATGGATCGTGACGCCCTTGTGACACTTGCTTTTGAGCGCATTGCCGATTCTGGGTGGGACACCTTCTCCTTGAGCGATCTGCGCCGCAAAGAGATCTCACTCCAGGATATCGCGCGTGCTTTTACCCATAAAGAGGATATCTTGGAGGCGTTTTGCCAGATGATGGGGCGCGCGCTTGAGGCGTCACCCTTTACCTTTACGGACGCGGACACGCCCGTTGATCGTCTTTTTGAGGTTGTCATGGCGCGCTTGGATTTACTGGCCCCTTATAAAGACGCATGCACCTCTATCTTTGCGCATTTTGAACACGCCCCCCTTGAGGGCGCCGTCTTTTTTCATGGCCTACGCACCCAGGCCGAGCGTATGACGCGCTTGGCCAGTCTAACGCCCCCGCCCCTTTTTTTCGCATCTGCCTTTGGCGCCTTTTACGGCGCACTCCTCATGACATGGGCCAAAGACCGGGATCCAAACCTTGAGGAAACCATGGCCTTTTGCCACAAGGGTCTGGGCAAACTCTGCGATTTTTTTCAACCATCCATTGCGGCGTAGGGCACAAAAAAAGGAGGCTTAAAGCCTCCTTTTTCATTTGAAGCCAGATCAACCCGCGCAGGCAGCAGACAAAGCATCCTTAATTTTTTGATCAGGTGCCATGCTACTGACCTTACACATAAGGGTCTTGATAATGGCTGGCGCGCTACTCATCTGCGCTTTCAAAACATCTAGAGGCGTCTTGCCGTTAAGAGCCGCACGGCCCTTGGTATCACAACCTGAGTTCGCGAAATCGCTGACAGCCTGCGGACAGACAGCTTGTGTAAACGCTGCAATACGTGGATCTGTGCACAAACGTCCTTCAAAGGAGCGCAGCGTGACTGTGCCTCCAAAAATGTTTGCTTTCTTACAAGCATACGCAGGACCTTGTTTTACCAAGGAATCCACAACACTTTTCACATCTGCTAGCATGTCAGCCTTCGCGGATGGTGCACCCATTGCTGCCACCCCAATCACACCTGCCATTAACATTTTACGCATAAGCATCTCCCTATTGTTTTACTATTTTTACAAAGCGTGACGCACCACGCTGCCGGCTTTTCTTATGAGCCATTCTTTGATGCTAACAAAGAAAACAAACAAATAAAAGGGGATAGTATGCTTTTCCTTTTTCGCAGGAATCTTGGCAAAGCATCAAAAAAGAGCTTAAAAAAATACATTTTTTCTCAAAAATAGCAAAGGGATTTTTGAGGGCCATGTGCTATGTTTGGCACGCATATGACCCTAATTTGAGGGATGAAAGAGATGACATTTTTCAAAATAATAAGTGTGAGGATTTTCATGGGCGCATTTATGACCACAGTGACCTACGCAAGCGATTTTCAACCTACATATGAAGAGCTTGCGCGCACCAAGATGGTCCACACGCTCACACAAGAACAGCTTCAAAAAAAATTCCTTGAGACCTCCGCTGGCACCATTGCCTACTACGAAACCTCAGGGACCGGGGAGACGCTTTTCCTCATCCATGGCAACTCAACCTCTAAGGAATATATGCTGAGGCAACTCGACGCCCTTGGCACGACCTATAAAATGATCGCCGTTGACTTGCCTGGGCACGGGGAAAGCGAAAATGCCCGCGATCCTGACGCCGCCTATACCCTTGGGGGGTACGCACGCGTGTGCGGGGAGTTTATTGAGAAGTTGAACCTTCCCCCCGTTATTGTTGTGGGTTGGTCCCTTGGTGGACATATTGCCATTGAGATGATGGCCCAAAATCCTGGTTTACTGCGCGGCACCCTCATCGCCTGCGCCCCCCCTTTTACCCCTTCTGAAGAAGGCCTCAAAGAAGCCTACCTGCCAACCTATTCAACGCCGCTCAGCATGAAGATGGAGCCATTTACCCTTGAGGACGTAAAATCCTACATCACCCAAGGTTTCATGGACTTTGAGGCGCATCCTCTTCTTGCCCAGGCGGCCATGCGCGCCCACGGCCTTGCGCGCCACACCATGTGCACAGCGGTGCTGGAGGGCAAAGGTGTTGACGAGCGTGAAGTGGTCAAAACCTCGACCGTGCCCCTTGGTATTCTCATGGCCAAAGGTGAGCACGCCATCAACAACGCTTATACGGCCTCTTTAAACTACGCCAACTGCGTGATGATGGAGACCATCGACGGTCCCCATGATTGCCAATGGACGCATCCAGATGCTTTTAATGAAGCTATTGTGACATTTGTTAAGGGGTTATCAAGAAAATCTTGAGAATATATGAGGCGATTGCTATACTGAACACGAGAAAATAAAAAACAGGGAAATGATGAATGACTAAAGTAAAAACTTCTCTCCAGCTGGCGACTCTTTTAGGACTTTGCATGGCGACACCTTTGATACATGCCAACGAACCTTCCTCCTCTCAAGCACCACAACCCGGAAAAGAAATACTCCTCAAACGACTTGTGGCAGGCAGCATAGATCTCACAAAGGAATCTTTAGAAGGCGCTCAGTTAGAAGAAGCAGACCTGGAGCGTGTCAAACTGGCAGGGGCAAACCTTGCAAGCGCGAACCTGACAAACGCGAATTTGAGCTCAGCTGATCTTGCAAAAGCGAAGCTCAACAAAGCAAATTTGACAAAAGCAATTTTGGAAGAGGCAGATTTGGCCAATGTCGATCTGACGGATGCAAATCTGAGTGAGGCGAACTTGCACAAAGCAGATCTAAACGCCGCAAAGCTTAATAATGCAAATCTGACAAAAGTGTTTGCATTCCAAGCAAAGCTGTCGAACGCGAACCTGACAAACGCGAATTTGCGTAAGGCGAATCTGGGAAAAGCGGATCTTTCGGGCGCTAACCTTACGGGTGCTAACGTAGAGGGCGCAGATTTCACTGGCGCCAACACAACCGGTGTCATTG
The DNA here is from genome assembly GCA_013822015.1 of Candidatus Puniceispirillum sp. GTDB lineage: Bacteria > Pseudomonadota > Alphaproteobacteria > Caedimonadales > UBA1908 > JACESU01. Next base: position 126,299 of record PNJU01000003.1, read on the forward strand.
GCCTCGACACTGCAAAAAACATTGACAAAGCCATTGGCCTTGCCCCAGTGCCTCAAAGCGCAGCACATCTCACCCAGGCCCCTGCATAAGATGGATCGCACCGTCTGCCTTGAGCAAACGGTGAAGATTTTTGTCACTGTAACACGTAAGGCCACTCTTTAGTCTGGCAAAGTTTATTGGATTTGGAGTGGCCCGCCTGCTGGGACATGCAACGTCCCTGCCCCCTTCCCATGGCCAAGAACTTCCTTGGGCAGACAGGGCCATACCCCCTAAGGCCCATGTCTCTCATTTTACAATCCACGCCTAGACAAATGCCCCGCGTTGGCCATGCGCGCCTCCCCTTGCCATCAAGTGGGGTCTACGTTGTCACATCTTGCCGCACCGTGCGCGCACCTGGGATGCGCCACTTTCCACCTACCACACCCCATGCAAATAATGGAGATCACACAAAACCATCTTGTGGCGCGTCAAAATGAAGGCTGTAGAGCTAGAGCAGTTTAATTCGGTGACAGGATTTGATGCAAGCGACGTGTATAGGGATACATGAGCGACGAGTGACGCATGATCAAATGATAAGGCTTCGGCTATAACGGGGACAGACCTGACAGACGCGCAGCTCTAACGGGGGCGGACCTGGCAGGCGCAAACTTTAAACGGGCAGATTTGACAGACGCAAGCCTTACAAAGATGAGTGGCCAAGGTGCTGTCAAAAACCTTGATAACGCCATTGGTCTTAACCCCGCGCACCTAGGATTTGCATGCCTGTGCCTCCCAAAGCAAACAGCTCTTCGCACAATAATAAACCCACCAACGCGCCCAAGACCCAGCCCATAGGCGGACAGGATCTTGGGTCTTTCTCTTTAAGATGATGTGGACGCGCCAGACTGTAACGACTCCACATACGTTTTAACGGCCTCAAAGGCGCCCAGCACATAAAACATGTCAAGATTTTCAACGCCCGGTGTCATACCTGGCGTACCCGTATCCGCGCACGCAATATCTGCGTGGGCAAATTGAGTTGTCTCACTGGCGTGGACGCGCAAAAACGCGTCGGCGCGCGCGGAGTCACCATTGAGCTCTGTACATGTTACCATGTCCGCACGTTTGCTGGCTTTTTTTAGCTCATCCAAAAAGCGCGCATCGATCCCGTGGTGCACCATGGGGTCTTTCGCCGTGCGCATGCCTTTTTTCAGGTGCTTTGTGAAGGGGTCCGATTTCCTGGCGTGGAAAAGACCGGCGTTTTTGCCAGTTGCCACAAGCTGTGCCCAGGTCAGGGTTGCCGCCGTCATGGTCACCTGCGCTGGGTTATTTTGCCGGAGGTAATTCAAAATGGAGGCCAACACCAGACGCCCCTCTGCGTCCGTATCGGCGTTTTCAACTTGCCCCGCAAGAGTTTTGTAGATATCCGACTGCATCTGTGCGTCACGCCCCGGCACATTCACAACCCAACCGTTTGCAACACGGACCTTGACGGGCAGATTTGCCTCCATGATGAGGGTTGCCAGCATTAGCTGCGCCAGCGCCCCGCCCTTATCGGCAAACATGGTTGCGGCACTTTCTGACGGTGTCTTAAGGTTATGCCCGCCTGTGTCAAAGCACACTCCCTTGCCCACTAAATCCAGGGTCAAGACGGGCTCTTGGTCTTGGGGCGCCCACGTCATGATAGCAACATTGGGGCGGCTCGCCGAGCCCTTGCCCACCTCCCAGGCCATCCGGAAATGGGTGTGAAGATCGTGCTCCACAAAGGTCTCAAGACTTGCGCCATATTTGTTGGCCAGATCCTGGGTCAAATGAGCGCCATCAATGGGCATAAACTGATTCAGGGATGTAGCGATCAAATCGCGGTAGTTTGTGATGGCACGCACGCGGCTGATCACACTTGCAAACCTGTCTTCTGCCAGATTTGGCACGTAAAGCTCTGGAAAGGTTTTGTCTTTTTTTGACGTGGAGAAATTACGCTGGTACTGACCCGCGCCCCAGGCGAGTAAATCCGTCTCGTCATAGGCGCCAACTAAATTGAAGCCCATGTGCGCGGGCAGATTTTGCCGCAACAGGCCAAAAAGGGGAGACGGCACAGGCACGTCCGTGGGCGTGACAGGTGGGCGCACAGCGTAAAAATTCCCGTCCATCTGCGCATATCCCAGTTTTTTGCGGGCATGATTGAGATCCTCTGCGTCTCCCCTCTGGTTAGTCAGGACGCGCCAGGTTTGCTTATTTTCAAGAATATACAAATCACGGTTTTTGGGGTCTTGCAGGAGACTCAGGCCAAAATCACATGCCGCATTTTTGGCAACGCGCGCGCGCAAAGCCTCGATACGAGCATCGTCCTCGCATAGCCCACGACATTCGGGCGCACAGGGATCCGTGGCCGATGCATAAAGGGGCAGTGACGTGAATACCAGGGCGCCTTGCAGCATCAAACAAGAGATGAGATGTCGTTTTATCATGAAAAAATCCTTGTTAAGAGGTTGTATTAGGGGAAGAACCCACACATTTTTTTTATTTTTTTGAGGACCCTAGCCCTTTTTAAGCTTTGGGTCAAAGGCAAAAGAAAAGCCTCCCAAGACACTTCTTGGAAGGCTTTTAAAAACGCACGCGCTTAAGATTTATGAAGAGCTTGACGCAAGAGCGGGAAACTTCTCCAGGTAATTCTTCAATCCTTCAAAGGCGCCACGAACAGCAAACATATCCATGTCCTTCACACCAGGCGTGAGGCCTGTCGATCCAGCGCCAGCACAAGCGATATCATAGTGAACAAACTGCGTCACGGGTGTGTCCTTGGGCTCTGTCTTGATAGGCGCCGTTGCAATCCAACGCAAGAACGCATCGGCTGTGCTTGATCCGCCATAAGACCCGCCTGTGGTGCGCACATCTGCGCGTGTTGTTCCCGCCTTCAAGAGTTCAAGGTTACGTGGATCAATACCCAAATGACGTACGGGATCATGGACACGCTTTGTGCCGTCTACCAAAAACGGTGTAACGGGATCGCTTCCCTTGGCATGGATAATACCCGTATTTTGTCCCACGGCGACCAGGGCAGCGCCCGTGAGTGTGGCCATGGTGATGGTCACATCAAAGGGCTTACTTTCCCTTGCGCTATTAAGGATTGCACCCATCACAAGACGGCCTTCCGCGTCCGTATTACCGTTTTCAGCCGTACCAACAAAGAGCTCATAAATGTCCGATTGCATTTGAGCTTGTGGGCCCGGCGTATTGACAACCCATCCGTTAGACACCGTCAGAGCAATGGGTAAATTAGCCTCCATAATCATGCGTGCGAGCATGATTTGGGCGAGAGCCCCTCCCTTATCACCATACATAGTCGCTTGAGAACTTGGCTCATGTTTAATGTTGTGGCCACCCGTATCAAAGCACACGCCCTTACCCACAAGGTGCAGCGACATCCGTGGTTCTACGCCGTCCCTTGGTGTCCACTCAAGGGTCGTCACATTTGGCAAAAGATCCGATCCACGCCCCACTTCCCACAACATTTGGAAGCGGTCATGTAGGATCCTTTTATCATCAACAGTCTTCACACTTGCACCGAACCTACTTCCTAAATCTCCCATGAGCGCAGCACCATCACGGGGCGTGAACTGATTCAGGGACGTTCCAATAAGATCTCGGTACATATTGGTCATACGCCCCAGACGACGCGCTTCTTCTACCCGTGTTGCATTTTCTTCACCCACCACAAGATTTGGGAATACTTTATCTGGAACACTGCTTGAAAAATTACGTTGGTATCCCCCAGCAGCCCAAGACATAAGGTCGAGCACATTGAGCCCTTGTGACAGTACATAGGTGTTGTGGGGCGGCAGATTTTGGCGCAATTTACCCATAAAATCCGATGGGATAGGTACGTCCGTTGGCACATAAGACGGCTTGATCGCATAGAAAGAATCTGCGTCCTGAACGTAACCACGTGTCCTCATCTCAAAACGTGCGTCATCGGGATTGGGGTGATTTAGCAATTTCGCATCCCACGCTTCATCATCCATCAGGATGAGCGGCTTCCCGCTAAAGCAATCAAATATAAGCCCCATAGAACTATCTTCCCACTTATGAAGGCGTTTTTGAATACGTGCAAAGCGTTCGCCATCACAGGTGTCCGCACAGTATCCGCTGCATAAAGGCGTGCTTCGCTCTGAAGACGACGCACGGCTTTCATGTATGGGAGAAAGGGCAAGGGACCCGAGCAGAAGCGATAACACAAACGTCGTTTTATTCATGGATTTTTCCTCCGTTAAGTGACCAGATCAGGCGCGCCGAGTCAGTAGGTGTACAACAGCACGCAGAAAGAAATACTGCCAATGGGACACAAAATAATCCTTTCTTGGCAAGATGTTATGACGCAAGAAGCTCTTAAGTAAAGAAAAAAGAAAAAGTGTGTGCCCACCCCAAGGTCCCTTGCGAAGGCGAGCAAGATTGTGTACAAATCACTATGGTCAAAGTAAGAGAACGCCCGGGGACGTTCCAGGTAGAGAACCATCACAAGGAGTGGCATGTGAGCGTTGTTGTGCGCCGTTATACCAGAGCCCTCTATGAGCTTGGCGACACCCAAGGGGTAGCCGAGCGCATTTGGGAAGATCTGCGTCAGTTCGGAAATATATTTGTTGAGACGAGTGATTTGCTTGAGCTTGCCAAAAACCCCCTCATCCCCCGTGAGGAGGCTTGCACCGCCCTGGAGACTCTTTGCCTTCACGGTGATTTTCACCCGCTCACCACCTCTTTTATTAAGCTTCTTGCCATGAAGCGACGCCTTAAACTTATCCCAGAAATTCTGCGCGACTTTGAAAGGCGCATTGATAAGCGATTGGGCCTGATTCGCGGCGACCTCGAAACTGCCCACTTTATGGGACGCGCGCAAGTGGCGCAACTTGAAGAGACTTTATCTGAAAGGCTGGCCGGGCGCGTACAGCTGCGTGCCAGCGTCAACCACCACCTCTTGGGAGGAATGGTGCTGCGCGTTGGCGCATACTTAATGGATGCGTCTTTGGAAACACAACTGATGATGATGCAAAAGAAATTGAAGGGGTTGAAATAAAATGGAATTACGTGCGGCAGAAATCTCTTCTATTCTTAAAGAGCAAATCGCAAATTTTAATACCCAGACTGAGTTTGCAGAAGTCGGACAAATCCTAGAGGTTGGCGATGGTATCGCGCGCATTTATGGCTTAGACCGTGTGCAGGCGGGTGAGCTTCTCTCCTTCCCAGGCGACATTGCTGGCATGGCCCTGAACCTCGAGGAAGACAATGTGGGCGCCGTTATTTTCGGTAGCGACACCCAAATCCGCGAAGGTGATATGGTCAAGCGCACGGGACGCATTGTAGACGTGCCTCGTGGCAAAGGTCTTTTGGGGCGCGTTGTGGATGCCCTTGGCAACCCCATTGATGGAAAGGGCCCCATTGAAGAGACTGACCGCGCCCGTATTGAGGTGAAAGCTCCCGGCATTATCCCGCGCCAGTCCGTGTGTGAGCCCATGCAAACAGGCATTAAAGCCATTGACGCCCTTGTGCCCATTGGACGCGGGCAGCGTGAGCTGATCATTGGCGACCGCCAAACAGGCAAAACAACCATTGCCCTTGATACCATTTTGAATCAGAAGAAAATCAACCAGTCCTCTGACGAATCTAAAAAGCTTTACTGTATCTATGTGGCGGTTGGGCAAAAGCGCTCCTCCGTCGCCCGCCTTGTAAAAACACTCGAGGATCACGGTGCCATGGCTTACACAACTGTTGTGTGCGCCACCGCCTCTGATCCGGCGCCCCTACAGTTCCTGGCGCCTTATACGGGGTGCACCATTGGCGAATATTTCCGTGATAACGGCATGCACGCCCTCATTATTTACGATGATCTGTCCAAGCATGCGGTGGCCTATCGTCAGATGTCCCTTTTGCTGCGCCGTCCTCCAGGACGCGAGGCCTATCCCGGTGACGTTTTCTATCTCCACTCTCGCCTTTTAGAGCGCGCGGCGAAAATGTCCGATGCCCACGGCGGCGGGTCTCTCACGGCCTTACCTATCATTGAAACCCAAGCTGGCGACGTGGCGGCCTACATCCCCACGAACGTGATTTCCATCACGGACGGTCAGATTTTCCTTGAAACGGATCTCTTCTATAAGGGGGTACGCCCCGCCATTAACGTTGGTTTGTCCGTCAGCCGTGTGGGAAGTGCGGCGCAGCCCAAAGCCATGAAGCAAGTGGCGGGTAAGATCAAGCTTGAGCTGGCCCAGTACCGCGAAATGGCCTCTTTTGCTCAATTCGCCTCGGACCTTGACGCCTCAACCCAGCGCCTCCTGGCGCGCGGTGAGCGCCTCACAGAGCTTTTAAAGCAGCCCCAGTTTTCACCCGTTGAAGTCGCCAAGCAGGTCGTCTTGATTTTTGCGGGCGTGCGTGGGTATCTCGACAAAATAGAAACCTCTCAAATTGGACGCTTTGGTGATGAGTGTGTGGCGGCCCTCGAGAAAGAGCGCCCGACTGTCTTAAAGTCTTTGCGCGAGAAAGAGGCCCTCACGGACTCGCTCGAGAAAGAGCTGGCAGAGTTCTTGACCGGGTTTGTGGGTGTGTTTGCTTAAAGTAGGAAGAGGGCACCATGCCAAACTTAAGAGACTTACGCGCCCGTAAAAAAACCGTACAGGCCACGCGCAAGATTACCGCCGCCATGAAGATGATTGCGGCGGCGAAGCTGCGTAAGGCGCAAAAGCGCGCCCAAGATGCGCGCCCCTATGCCCAGCACATGTCTGCCATGATTGAAGATCTACGCGCGGCCCATGCGGCTGGACGCGAGCGCTCCCTCTTAACGGGTGTGACGGGGGGGACGACCCATCTGGTCATTGTGACAGCCTCCAACCGTGGCCTTTGCGGCGGCTTTAACGCACAAATCGTGCGCGAAGCACGTAAGCTTCTGCGTCAAGAAATCAAGGAAGGCGTCAGAGTCAAAATCATCTGTGTTGGCAAGCGCGCCCGTGATCAGCTCAAGGGAGAGTTTGGAGAGCTTATCCTCGAGACCTTTGACGCAAAGGACACACCCGCCTTCTATGACGCAGCACGTATCTCTGCACAAGTTGTGTCTCTCTTTGCAGAAGGCGCCTTTGATAAGTGTACCCTTTTCTATAACAAGTTTATCTCAGCCCTTGTGTTTGAGCCGCGTCACATCAGTCTCATTCCTTTTTCCCATATGGAAGAGACCTCATCTGACGCCCATGCAAAAGTAAAGCACTCAAATGATTCTCTTTACGAGTATGAGCCCTCCCAGGAGGCCGTTCTCGAGGAGCTTCTTCCAAGAAACCTGAGCGTTCAGCTATACCGCGCATTCCTGGAAAACGCGGCCAGCGAACAAGGGGCGCGCATGACCGCCATGGACGGCGCAACCCGTAACGCAGGTGACATGATTCACAGCCTTGACCTTGTGATTAACCGCACAAGGCAGGCCCACATTACAAGAGAATTGGTTGAAATTATTGCCGGTGCTGAAGCCATCTAATGCGCAAAATATGTGAAGGAGTCCTCATATGACAACAAAAAACATTGGTCAAATCTCCCGTGTCATCGGAGCGGTTGTGGATGTGACCTTTGAAACGGGAGATATACCTCCTATCCTAAACGCCTTAGAGGTGGACAATCACGGTAGCCGCCTTACACTGGAGGTTGCCAAGCACTTGGGCGAGCGCACCGTGCGCACCATTGCGCTGGATGCAACGGAGGGACTCACACGCGGCCAGAGCGTCACGGATACAGGAAACCCCATAATGGTGCCAGTGGGCCCTGAAACATTGGGGCGCCTTTTGAACGTCACGGGTGAGCCCATTGATGAGCGTGGGCCTGTGGTGACAAAGACGCGCTTTCCCATCCACAGAGAGGCTCCCCCTTTCACGGATCAGTCCACGGAAACAGAAATACTTGTGACGGGCATTAAGGTGGTGGATCTTCTGGCCCCCTACTCCAAGGGTGGAAAGATTGGTCTTTTTGGCGGTGCGGGTGTGGGCAAAACCGTTCTTATCATGGAGCTCATTAACAACATCGCCAAGGCCCACGGAGGATACTCTGTGTTTGCCGGTGTGGGTGAGCGTACCCGCGAAGGAAACGACCTCTACCACGAAATGATTGACTCAGGTGTTATTGATATTAAGGGCGAGGGTTCTAAGGCTGTACTTGTTTATGGCCAAATGAACGAGCCACCAGGAGCGCGCGCACGTGTGGCGCTGTCGGGTCTGACCATGGCTGAGTACTTCCGCGATGAGGAAGATCAAGACGTGTTGTTCTTCGTGGACAACATCTTCCGCTTTACCCAGGCGGGTGCGGAAGTGTCTGCCCTTTTGGGACGTATTCCGTCTGCTGTGGGTTATCAACCGACGCTGGCCACTGAAATGGGCGCCTTACAAGAGCGCATTACGTCCACCAACCGCGGCTCCATTACCAGTGTGCAAGCCATTTACGTGCCTGCGGACGACTTGACGGATCCGGCGCCAGCGACCTCCTTTTCGCACTTGGACGCAACGACGGTTCTGAGCCGTCAGATCGCAGAGCTTGGCATTTATCCAGCGGTGGATCCCCTTGACTCATCCTCGCGTATTTTGTCCGCAGATGTTGTAGGTGAAGAGCATTACCGCGTGGCGCGAGAGGTCCAGCGTGTCCTGCAAACCTACAAGTCCCTCCAAGATATTATTGCGATTCTTGGTATGGATGAGCTATCCGAGGAAGACAAGCTGACCGTTGCCAGAGCAAGAAAGCTTCAGCGTTTCTTGTCCCAGCCTTTCCATGTGGCGGAAGTCTTCACAGGATCACCCGGCGTTTTTGTCAGCCTAGAGGACACGATTCTTGGCTTTAAGGGCATTGTGGAAGGCAAGTACGACCACATTCCTGAGATGGCCTTCTATATGGTGGGCACCATTGATGAGGTCCTTGAGAAGGCTGAACGCCTTGCCCAAGAAGCGGCGTAAATAAGGAGAATACCCATGTCCACCGCACACATCGCCTTTGAGCTGGTCTCACCCGAATCCCTTGTCCTGTCAGAGCAAGTGGAAATGGTTGTGATCCCAGGCATTGAGGGAGACATGGGTATCTTGCCAAAGCACGCTGCAACGGTCACGACCTTGCGCCCTGGCCTTGTGGATATCTATAAGGGCGGCAAGATCGACAGACGCATCTTCGTCTCAAGCGGCTTTGCCAACGTCCACGAAGACGGCTGCACTGTTCTGGCAGAAGAGTGTGTTTTTCTCAAAGACCTCGACCTTGAGACCCTCGATCAACAGATCAGCAATGCCCGGGACGAGCTTCTCATCGCGCGCACCGTTGATGAAAAAGAGACCCTGCAAAAAGATCTTGAATTAGCACTCATTAAACGTGATCTCTACAAGCGTTTGTTGCGCTAGCCTGCCATGGACTTTCTGGCGCCGGGCGATCTTGTGGACATTGTGGCCACAAGTTCCCAAAAAAATCCCACAGGCGCGGCGCTGGCCGCAAACTTTCTTGAGAGCTGGGGCCTCCGCGCGCGCGTTCCTGAAACCCTTTTTGGTGAACATCCCCTGTACGCGAACACTGATGAGATGCGTCTTGAGCATTTAGCGCGCGCGCTAACGGCTCCCGACAGCAAAGCTGTGTGGTGCCTGCGCGGTGGGTCGGGGGCCACAAGACTTTTACCAGGACTTGGATCGCTTACGCCACAAAAAGAGAAGCTCCTCATTGGATTTAGTGATGTGACGGCTTTCCATCTTTTTCTGCCAAAAGCCTGGGGGTGGCGCACGGTTCATGGCCCCAACCTTGGACAGATGTCAAAGGGCGAGTGTGACGCGCTGACGGTTAAGACCGTAAAGGAACTTCTCTTTGGGCGCCTACCCCATATTGACGTGCCAGATCTCATCCCTCTCAACACCCACGCGCAAAATGCACAGCGTCTTACTGGCACGCTCATGGGCGGGAACTTCTCCCTGATGCAGTACAGTGTGGGCACGCCCTGGCAACTGGACGCCACGGACAAGATCATTTTTCTTGAAGATGTGGATGAGCTGCCCTACCGCACGGCGGAGCGTCTTGAGCACCTTTTGCAGGCGGGCATCTGGCAAAGCGCACGTGCCATTGTCTTTTTTGACTTTTCCCATAATAAGCCCATTGAGGACGCACACCACGCGCTCCAGCCGTTTGTGCTGGAGGAATTTGCAAGCCGCGTAGAGATCCCGGTTTTTAAGGGACAAGGCGTAGGGCATTCCAGCCCCAACATACCTCTCATTTGCGGCGCCTCTGCTACCATTGAGAGTGGCGTCTTGCGCTCTTACGCAGGTTGAGGTGAGATGTCCCCGGTGGGGCAGATCTTTTGTCTCTCGGGGTGGGTTTCCTTAATCACAAAGGTCAGGAGAAACGCGCCGCCAAGGCCCAAAACAACCGGTGTGAAGGCCCAGCGAAAGGCTTCCACAGAAAACATGGCACCGTCGACACCCGGTACCCCGTCCCAAAACAGATCGAGAAGCTTACCCACAAGAGGTTGAAAGAGGACACCGCTGGTCATAATCACCATGTTGGTAAATCCCACAGCCACACCACTCGCCCAAAGGGGTAGGCTTTCCGTCACGGCCGTAAAGCACAGCAACTGCCCCCCAAAGGAAAAACCTGCAACGATCAAAAGAGCTCCCATGAGAGGCGCTGGAACAGGCACAAGAATGATAATGCCGTAGCAAATCACCGAGACAAAAGCACCCAGACGCATGAGGGGGAGTCTACGTTTTATGCGGTCCGACATGGCTGAAAAAGCCATTCCTCCCACGGCAATACCCCAGGGAAGTGCGCTTAAGTAAGCGCCTGTTTGTACGCTGTCCATATGATAAAGGCGCGTGAGGAACGGCACGCCCCACAGATCTGTGAAGACCGCCACCGGCACATACATCAAACAGCCAAAGAAGGCCAAGTACCACACCTGCGGTGTCTTCGCCACGCGCTTGAGCCCTTCAAGAAGAGGTTTCTCATGCCCCTCCTCTTCCACTTTACTCACGTGTGTGCCAGCCTCCTCAGGACCGTTTTCCCTAGGCTTCATGACAAACCACGCAAACAGCGCAAGGGCCGCCCCAATCCAAGATAGAAGGACCATGGACTCACGCCAGCCAATGCTTTTGAAGTACATGGGAAGCACCGTCACACCCAAGGTCGCACCAACGGTGCCAATGGTCATGGTAAAGCCCACCATGCGCGCCACAAGCTGTCTTGGAAACCAAAGGGTGATGAGCTTAATACTGCCGATAAAAGCGCACGCACTTCCCATGCCCATCAAAAGACGCGCCACACATGCTGCTGGCACGCTTTGCGCACTTGCAAACACCGCGCATCCAGCTGCACATAAAAGAATTGAGACACTCACAAGCTTGCGTGTGCCAAGCCTATCAAGGGCGAGCCCTACTGGCACCTGCAAACACGCGTAGGCATTATAGTACCACGCAGCCAAAATACCCAGCGCGCACCCTTGCACGCTAAAATCGCGGGCAAGTTCATCGGTCAAACCACCGGGGCTGACCCTGAGCACATACTGATATCCATAAAAGAGGGCTGCACATGCCCATACGGCGAGGGCACGCATTGTCCATGAAGGCGTCTTTGAAGGGGCGTTCACACGTCTATCCTAATACTGTGGTCGGCAAGAATTTTGCCAAAGTGACCCATGATCCATGGAGCATCATCCTATAGGGAAGATGCCTTGCACGCAAACAGAAAAATAACTTTCTTCATATTCGCGCGCGCAAAGCATGTCATTTTGTCACAAAGCGCATGCGCCACCGGGGCGCCGGCATATAAGGCAAGCTCAGCGTCAGGAGAAACACAAAAAAGCCAAGGGGAGTTGAGAAAAGCGCACCCATGGATTTGAAAGATACGGACAAAACTGCGCGCGCCTGGATGATAGGTCCTGGGACATCAAATTGGGCTGTGGTAAAAGGAACCCACCTATGGGTGCTACGCAGGAGATCGCCGGCAACACCTTCCCCCGCACAGACCCAGGTGCTTTTCGCACCAACATATATCATGCCTTGTCCCGCGTTTGACGCAACCTGGCCAAAGGGCACAGCGTCTCCAATGCGCGCCCCCTGCCCCTCAAGGGCCAAAGACCATGTGATGGGGTGCATAACCAGATCATCAGAAATACTGGGCATTATGATTGGTGCTTGCCCCAGTTGGATCTCAAAAATTGGTGTGAAGGCAGCAACAGGCGCCTGTAAGGCTTCTAAGAGCTTGTGGCTAAAGGTCGTTGCTGGCGTGGCGGACCTCAAAGCGGGCTCTGCCGCGTCGCAGGCAACCGAGCTGGGCCCCTCAAAAGGCCCACCTGCGCCCTGTGAAGAGTCAATCAGTTGCGGCGCGTCGGGCGGCGTCGCGTCAAAGGGTGTGGGGAGATCTTGATGGTCGTCTTCGTGAAGCTCTTCCATGTCAGCCCCCCCACGCTCCATCAGCGCAGGGCGCATGGATGCAAGGCGCGTCATGGGCGTACTTGGTGTGACCATATCCCCCACAGCAAAGAGAAAATCCCCCACATAGCCTGTCACTGGCGCCGACATCGTGATGTACATTTTCATGGCCTCGATTGTCACAAGGGGTTGTCCCCGCTCCACGAACGCACCAGGTGCAACGTGTATTTCTTGCACACGGCTTGGCAAAGGTGGATGGAGCACGAAATCAGCTTCCATCTCTGTAGCCAAAAGAGCTGACGTCAAAAGAGAGGATATAAGAAAAGTGTGACAAAAAGAATGAACCACAACAAAGGTCTCACGCAACTCACATGGAATACACCCTATCACACTCACAAAAAAAGGGCGACGCCAAAAATGACGCCGCCCTTGCCCACAAAGATAATAAGCGCGCTACTGAGAATCGGATGATGTGTCCACATATCCATGATGCGCGCCGTATTGCTTTAAAAGAAGGTCAACTGCCTTTCGCACGCCCATAGACTGAACCATTTCGGCACAGCTATTTAAAAGCTCAAGCCTTTTCATATGTTGCTCAAAAGCTGGCGCATGAGAAGTGTCAGGGGACATGTTGCGTAAAAGGAAATGTAGTACTATCTGCCTATATGGAAACGCGTCCTGCTCCTCAAGGAGCGTCATGGGCAGACGCACAACAGCCTGCAAAAGTGCCATTATGCCATCAAAATCATATGCCCCTATCACAAAAAGCGCTTGCGTGAGGGTCAAAGCGCTCATGCGATCTCCCCCAACCGCAGACTGATCCAAAATTCTTTCAAAAGACGCAACGGACGTATGTGTACCAATGCGCCCAAGGCGCGCGTCTTCATAGGCAGCTTCTTGAAGAAAACTTACAAAGGGGTTCTCCATCAACTCCCCCTTCATAACCAATGCGCGTGCGTCAGTTGTGAGTTGTGCAATGTCAATGGCACGCGCTTGCCCTCGCGCCGCAGCCTCAAGTGCATCGTTATACATACATAGATTTGCAAACAAAGGAACCGTGGGTGAAAAAATAAAGATATCATCGGCCTCTTGTGTTGTTTGGCCCATATGCACAGTGGCAACAGAGTGATTTGTGCACAAAAGTATTGCGAGGATGAAAGTGTAGAGGATTTGAGATGCAAATGTCATTTTGAGACCTTTTCTTAGCAAAGGCTCAATTATTTAGATTTTTTTGTCAAAATTGTCAATGTTTGTATTATGTCTAATTTCAATAACTTAATATTTTTACGCACATAAAAAAAGCGGCATCAATAAAGAGCCGCTTTTTTTATGTGCCGATATAATCAACTTAGAGTGTCTGTGGCTCTGCTTCCTTCTCACCCAATGTCGTATCTGTGACAGATGAGGAAACTGGTGCACTGGATTGGCTGGGCAAGGCACGTTGTTGCTGAAACTGCCTAAACAAGCTCAACCCTGTGTCCACGCCAAGGTCTATTTGCATTTTGCTTGAGATACCGCGCAGTATTTCAGCGCGTAACAAGTACTGCTTGTAAATATCTAGAGAAACTGAAGCAGAGGGAAGATTTTTCAAAAATCCTTGTATGACAAAAGGACGAAAGGGCATTGGCTCGTCTCCAATCATCAAGGGAATACCTATGACACTTTGCAAGAGGACCAGCATCCCCTTGAAGTCAATGGCTTCGGGTATTGCCAGCGCCAGTGCATAGGTAATTGCTGTATCACGGTCGGCTCCCAAGTTTGTCTGTGACACGATTGCCTCCAAAGTTGAAACACAACTGTGGGGCGCTTGTCCAAGTAAACGCACTTCTTGATAAGCGGCCTCTTGCTGGAACACAGCGAATGCCCCTGGAAGAACAGTGCCCTGCCCTACTTTCTGACGCGCATAGTGGACAAGCGGTCCAAAGGGAAACTTTCTTTCTTTCTCTGCTTCTGCAGAGTCTAACGCCGCAAGATAAATAGGATCCTCAAGGCTATGAATCTGAACAGTTGGCGTACTTGAACTGGAAGAGCATGACGCGTGATGCGTGTCAACGATTTCTTTTTCTTCGCCGTCACTTGCCAGAAGCTGACCCGCGCACATAAGAGCAGCAAAGCTCAGACCATAAATATTTTTCAGAGAAGTTTTCATGATAATTTCCTTTCTCAAATGAGGATTAATTGTTTACCAGTGCACGCGCGTGTTTTCAATATATTTATTGCAAATAGCTCTTCCAGATACTCAAGCCCGCCTTAAGGGGGAATCCCGTGCTTTGGTTTGCCAGGATAGCGGCACCCATGCGTCCGTCCCGGGTCATACCAACAAAGGCTGTGGCGCCGTTAATGGAGCCTGAGTGAAAAATAAGATCAGCGTCAGGCCTCGCCTTCAAGCGAAGCCTGCGCCAACCCAGGGCGTATGATGAGATAATATCTTGATCTTTAAAGGGGATCCTGTGCCAGTGAAACACGTCCCCTGCCCTTGCGCGCGGGGAAAAGAGAGTGTCAAGCGTGGCGCGCGATACAAGATCTGGGTTCTTTCCCATGGCAATGTGGAGGAACTGGGTCATGGTATCAAGGGACGCGAAGACACCTCCGGACGCCGCCACATTTTCCTGATACAAAGAAGGAAAGGGTAGAGGCTTTTTTTCCCTAGAGTGGGGAAGCGCAATGTTTGTGCTGGAGAGCGGCAGTGTCTCAAAGCCAACGCCCAGAACACCCAGGAGCGCCTTCAGGGTATAGCCCTTTGAGGCCGCGTATTCCTCGCTCAGGCTATAAACAAGATTGCTGTAAAAGTAGGGCTGCTCGCCATTCCTGAGGATACGCTTACTCTTTTTGAGAAAACCTAAAAGGGCCACTCGGGAGAGTCCCTTTTCAATTTCCGTATCACCGCGTATGGGATACCCCGATGTATGGGACAGAACTTGGATCAAGGGGATCTTGATGCCTTGATAAGTCACTGTATCCTCAAAAGATGCTTTCTTCTGTTGAACCTGCACAGCCAAGGCCGTGGCCACAATGGGCTTTGAGACAGACGCAAGACCAAAAAGGGTGCGCGCGTCAAAAGGTGTGCCGTCCTTTTGGCGCCCAAAGACTTTCTTGTAAACAACGTTATTGTCTTTGATGATGACAATGGCCGCACCGGTTAGGTCCTGGGCCTCTGCTTCAATCTCCTGGATAAGGCGCGCAAAATCTTCGTCACTTTGTGCCTTGCAGGAAACCGCCAAAAGCACTCCCAACACAAGCACGAAGAGCCTTGATACAAGCTTTTTCATTGCCCGCACACCTAAGACCCAAGACCGTCTTCAATCAGACGCACAATTTCTGCGCTTGCCTTTTCCTTTGGTAAACCTAGTGGCGCTAAGGACACAGGAGGCTGATCCTCCTGAAGAAGCGCTTCCAAGCGCTCCCGCAAATCCTGCTTGGTGCCTACAATGTGCGCGAGCCCCTTTTCAAGCACAAGATTCGTGTAGTCCTTGGGGTCTGCTACGTACAGCATGGGAAGCCCTTGGGAAATCGCTTGGGGCCCCAAGGAAGACTTGTGGCACATGAAAACAGAGGCCAGGGTTGCAAGCTTGTTGGTGGCCACGCCTCCTTTATCTTCCGATTCAATCACGCGGATATGGGGTGAGGCAGCTTCTTGCACCAAACGCCTTTCAAGGACGCCGCCCCCTTTGGGGTGGTAGGTGATGAGGACCTCTAAATTTTGCGCGTCCACCATGTCTTTCATGGTATCCACAAAAAGGGTGAAAAACGGTGCGTAAGTCGTGTCATACCCGCCTGCAAACACGATCACGCGCCGATCTGGCGCAATGCCCAGCTGCGCGCGCAAGGCGCGCCTGTCCGTTGTCGCAAAAAGCGTGTCCCACTCCTCCAATACAGGCTGCCCGACGGTGAGTCTTTCTTTGCCTTTTGTGCGCGGGTCATTGTCAAAACTTGCCCCAGTCGCATCACTGGGCACGAGATACGTGAAGGGCGCCTCATCATGGGTGGTTTGATCCAAAAAAGCTTGGATATATTCTTTTCCATTCCCAGCGGCGTCAACAATGGGATCAAAGTTGTCATAGAAGGCAAAGGCCTTATGCGAGGCTGATCCTAAAAGCTGAGCCTGGAGGGCGCTGGCCATGCCGGTGACCACAACCTTGGGCCCGAGCGCATTCACCTGGTCAAGATCTGCCTGGGATAAAAGACGCTCCCGCGGCCAGGCACTGACCTCCCCTGCCCCCACATCAGTCAAAACAAGGCGAGGATCATCCATCATTTTTGCGCGCGCCTGCCCAAAGGCTAGGAAGCAAGGTGCGGGTCTTTCTGGACGAAATGCCCCCGCCACGGCCTTCAGGGCATTCAGGTCCGCCATGTCGTAAGTCACAAAAAGCACGTCGCACTTTTGGGGCGTGTGCGCAGACGACCACAAGGCACTTGCACTGAGAAGACACGCAAGAATCAAAGCGCCACTTGGCTTGAAGATCCTCATTCTTTATCCTCCCTTTACGCGTCTAGAGCTTTGGCAACCCCCACCATGGCGGGGCGCAGGAGCCTATCGTGGATCACGTAACCGGGTTGCAAGACTTGCACAACGGTGCCGGGCGCGTGATCGTTTGTGGGCACCTCGAACATGGCCTGGTGGAGATTATGATCAAAGGCCTGACCTTGGGGATCGATCTTTTGGATCTTATAACGCTCAAAGGTTGCAATAAGGGCCTGTCTTGTCAGCTTCACACCTTCCAAAAAAGTCTGGGCGGAAGCGCTCAGGGTCTCTTGATCTCCCTCATAACTCTCCACGGCGCGCGAAAGGTTATCGGCGACCTCCAAAAGATCACGGGCGAATTTTGTCACGGCGTATTTATTCGCCTCTTCCCGCTCGCGCTCAGCGCGCTTGCGCACATTCTCGGTTTCCGCCATCTGCCGCAACAGCTGATCCTTCAGGCCCGCAATGACCTCGTCGGGCGCGGGCGCACTTGGGGCTTCTTGGGGCGCCTCTTGGGTTTGCGCCGCGGTTGCCTCTCCCTCAGGTGTTTGATTCTCTTGTGTGCCCTCGAACATATTCTCTTTCTCCTTCTTCACAACGTTTCCATCAGTCGTGTCATCATTTTTGCGGTGTAGTCCACTATGGGGACAATGCGCGCGTAATTCAAGTGCCGGGGACCGATCACCCCGATGGCTCCCACAATGCGCGCGTCCCTGTTCCCATAGGGCGCCGCCACAAGGGCGCAGCCGGCTTGCTGAAAAAGCGCGCTGTCCGCCCCCATGTAAATCTGAACGCCCTCGGCTTCAAGGGAGGCGTCCAGAAGCTTCATCAAAGTCTTGCGCGACTCGAGTTCTTCGAACAGAAGGCGCATACGCTCAAGATCCTCCATGTGCTGGATGGTGCCAAGCAGATTTGCCTGACCTCTGAATATAAAGGTTTCGTGGTCTGCCGGCCCACTCCACTGCCCCAGACCCGCCTCAATAAGGCCCTGGGACAGGGTGTCCAGCTGATCTTTCTTGTGCTGGGTTTCTTCAAAGATCATACGTTTTGCCTCACGCAAGGAGAGCCCTCCAAAGCGTGTATTGAGGTAATTGCTGGCCTCGGTCAAACACGAGGCAGGCAGCCCCGCCGGCAGATTTAAAACCCGGTTCTCCACGTTTCCCGAGGAGAACACCAGGACCACAAGGGCCTGGGTCTGGCTGATGCGCACAAACTCCACATGTTTGAGGGGAGCTTCTTCCTTGGGGGACACAACGAGCCCCACGCATCCTGTCAGGCCCGAGAGCACCTGGGTTGCTTCCTCCAAAAGGCGCGCGGCCATGGGCTCGTGACGCTGAAGTTCAAGTTGAGCGCGCTCTTCAAGGGACAGCTCCCCCACCTGCAAAAGCCCGTCCACAAACAGACGCAGCCCTTTTTCCGTGGGCAGGCGCCCGGCAGACGTATGGGGGGAGAAAAGAAGACCCAGATCTTCCAGATTCGCCATGATGGAGCGAATGGTGGCCGGGGACAGGCGCGCTTCTAAGCGCTGGGAAAGAAGGCGCGAGCCCACGGGCTCCCCCGAGGCGCAGTATGCGTCCACAAGGTGGCGAAACACTTCAATGGTGCGTGCGTTGAGATCTTTAAGCATTGTTCCATTTCCTTCCGTCGAGAAATGTAGTAGTGGAAAGGGTAGCACGTCAATTGTCAGGAGACACAAAAAATGCGCCCATCCGGAAGAACCCCCCTTGAACTGCGTCCTTTGTCCATTGAAGTTGGATACGCCAAACACGCGGAAGGCTCGGCCTTTATCCGTCTGGGCGACACCCATGTGTTGTGCACCGTCTCCGTTGAGGAGCGCGTGCCACCCTTCTTAAAAGGCACGGGCAAGGGATGGGTGACGGCCGAATACGGTATGCTTCCACGCTCCACCCACAACCGCATGGACCGCGAAGCCGCACGTGGCAAGCAATCCGGACGCACCAATGAAATTCAACGCCTCATTGGCAGATCCTTACGCGCCGTTGTGGATCTTGAAGCCCTAGGTGAGCGTCAATTGCGCGTTGACTGTGACGTCATCCAAGCCGATGGCGGCACACGCACTGCCGCCATCACCGGTAGCTACGTTGCCCTTCACAGCGCCCTTGGCAAAATGGTGGAGGCAGGCGTTCTGGCAAAGCTTCCCTTGCACGACCAAGTGGCAGCCGTGTCCTGTGGCCTTTACAAGGGCACGCCCGTTTTGGATCTGGACTATCTGGAGGACAGTGACGCCCAAGCAGACGCAAATTTCGTCCTGACGGCCAAGGGCGGCATTGTTGAGATCCAAGCAACGGCCGAGGAATCACCCTACACCCAGGACGAGCTCATGGCCCTTTTGGATCTGGCGCGAAAGGGCGTGGACGCCCTGATCCTTGAGCAGCGTCGCGTGTTGGGGCTCTAGCCCATGCGCCGCTTTCAAGAACCTCTCTTACTTCTGGCCACAACCAATGCGGGCAAGCGCGCCCTCATTGCTGACCAGCTGGACCGTCTGGGCGTTTCTTACGCAACGCCCGACACCCACCCCATTCCCGATGTGGAGGAAACGGGCGCCACCTTCTTTGACAACGCGCTTTTGAAGGCAAAGGCCTGTGCCACGGCCACGGGTCTTGTGGCCCTGGCCGATGACTCCGGTCTTGAGATTCCTTCCCTGGGTGGAATCCCGGGTGTCCATACGGGCCGCTTTGCCCGTGACGCGGGCGGGTATGACGCGTGCTTTGTGAAGCTTGAGAACATGCTAGAAGGCAAAGACACGACCGCCATTTTTACCTCACATCTTGTGATTGCTTGGCCTGACGGGCACTTTGAGCACGCCAAGGGTACCATTGAAGGGCGCCTAGTCTTTCCCCCAAGACCTGGGCGGGGCTTTGGGTATTTTCCCATCTTTGCGCCCAAAGGATCTGACAAGACGTTCTCCCAGATGGAAGATGACGAGATCCTAGCCTACAACCACCGTTACCTGGCCTTCCAAGGACTTCGTGAGGTCTTCACAGCGCCATGACCCGTGAGCTAGGGCTTTACATCCACTGGCCATTTTGTATCTCAAAGTGCCCTTACTGTGACTTTAACAGTCACGTGCGCGCCTCCATTGATGAGGATGCGTGGGAAAAAGCCCTCCTCATTGAGATGGATCACATGGCCAAGCTCACCAAGGGACGCACCCTTTCCACCGTCTTTTTTGGCGGTGGCACCCCGTCTCTCATGCGCCCTAAGACGGTCGGCGCCCTTCTTGAGCGCCTGTCAGCGTATTGGCAGCTGACCCCAGACTTAGAGATCACCTTGGAGGCCAATCCTGGCACCGTGGATAAAGAGCGTTTTCAAGGATTCAAGGACGCAGGTGTGACGCGCCTGTCCATGGGCATTCAATCTCTTCACAATGATGCCCTTGCTTTTTTGGGGCGCAAACACTCGGCCGAAGAGGCGCTCGCCGCCCTCAAGCTTGCAGGCACCCTCTTTGAGCGCTTTTCCTTTGATCTCATTTATGCGCGCCCCGAGCAAACTCTATCCGCGTGGCACGAGGAACTTTCCCGCGCCCTGACACTGGCCGGCGGCCATCTTTCCCTTTATCAGCTGACCATGGAAAAGGGCACGTCCTTTTACACCAGGCATCAACGGGGTGAGTTCACGCTGCCCGACGAGGAACTAGGCGCCGCCCTTTATGAAGTAACGGAAGAACTTACCGGGAAAGCAGGATACGCGTCCTATGAGGTCTCTAATTACGCGCGCCCAGGGCATGCGTGCCGCCATAACCTCATTTATTGGCGCTCCCACGACTTCATGGGGATCGGACCCGGCGCACATGGGCGCGTCACAACGCCTGAGGGGCGCCTTGAGATGCGTGTAACAAAGGCCCCAGAGACCTGGCTGACGCGCGTACACGCACATGGCCATGGTCTGGATGAAGAAGTTCTTCTGTCCCCAGACCAGTCCTTTGAGGAAGCCCTTCTCATGGGGCTTCGCCTGTTAGAAGGGGTCAGCCTTGAAACGCTCAAGAACACGTCTCGCGAAGGCTTTGAAGCGCTTTTAAAGTCACCCAAACTTGAAACCCTCATTGCAGAAGGACTGCTCCTCCCCCCAACACAAACCCATCTCATGGCAACGCCCGAGGGACGCCTTAAGCTTAACGCACTCCTTGCCTATCTCATAGACTAGAAAACCATAGACGGCGCAGTGTAAATAAGCCAAAATAATCAAAAATAAGTGAGGGAGATTTCTGGTGCGTTCTTATATCATGACATTTTTGAGTGTGATTTTTCTAACGGTTCCTCTTCAAAGCACGCTGGCCAGTGGTTTTGCAGAAAAGGGCCTTGCCCTTGAGAAATCCATCACCAATAAGGCCCCATGTCCCGTGATCACTACTCAGTCTCGCTTTTTTCAAGAGGGGCAAATGCTGGATACGGACTCAGGGGTCACGGTCTCCCTCAATGACGTACTCTATAAAGTGGTCCCAAACCACGACAAAGCACCCTTTCCCACCACCAAAGATCCAATCTACATTGTCTCAAACTTTACTGTGGGTGCGTGCCGTTACAGCTACCGCGTCACAAAAAAAGCCCTGACCACGCTGCATGCAAAAGGACTTCTTGACGCCATGCACGACAAAAAGCAAGCTAGTAAAGATGCCTTTGGGATCTCTGGTAAAAGCGCAAAGGACACCAACAAAGAGGTATGGACGGGCACCTTTGTCCTTGAACCTGTCACAAGCACGCAGCCGCAGCATTAGGAGCCTTAACGGTGCAACGTCTTACACGCTTTTTGAAGGAGACAGGCGCCTACAGCCTTGTGGAGCTCTCCATTGCCTTACTTATCATTGGCTTGATTGTGGGCGGGGTCCTCAAGGGGCAAGAGCTTCTTGAGAGTGCGCGCCTTAAATCCGTGCTGGCTCAAGTCAACGAGTTTCGCCTGGCAACAGGCATTTTCATGGATAAGTTCGGCGCACTGCCCGGTGACTTTGACCACGCCAGCGAGGCCATCGCCTCAAACCTTCAAGATGGCAACAACAATGGGATCATTGAGGGACCAGGCCTTGCGGCGAGTGGCGCAGGGCATGAGGCCACATCATACTGGCAGCATTTGTCGGCAGCAGGCCTTTTGCCCCTGGCGAGCCAAGCGGGAACTGTAAGCGGCGCCATTACCTTTGGCAACGGCGCACCCAAGGCTAAAATTGGAGGCGGGTTCACCATTCAGTACAGCCCCTTTGGGGATGGCAAACACTGGTTTTTGCTAGGTGCACAAAACGGGGATCGCGGAAACGGGGCGCTTCTGACCCCTGCCCAGGCCATGATGCTGGACAAGCAGGCGGACTCCGGTAACCCCCGGGAGGGCCACATCCGCGCGGCCGAAGGTGTTGGCGGGCATGGCCGGTGCTTAACCCCCCAAGGCGCCTATAACCTGACCAACAAGGAAAAAGCGTGCATTCTTTACTTCCAGATGTAGATCAAACGCTGCCGGAAGAGCTTGAGGGAGATCCTGAAGCTGGGTTTTCCCTACTTGAACTTTCTCTCGTATTGGCCGTGATGGGGGTGGTTGCGGCCTCAGGCCTGTCCCTGATGACAAACCGCATGGCCCAAGCCAAAGAACGCGTGACCCGTGACCATCAAGAGCTTCTCTTCAAGACACTCGCCAATTATGCGCTCAGCCATAATCATCTCCCCTGCCCCAGTGCCACCTTAACGGGCATTGCCAGAGACAGCTGTGGCTCGCCCCATGAGGCAACGGGCTATCTTCCCTTTCAGACTTTAGGGATTTCGTCCAAAAGCGCCAAGGATGGATGGGGTCGGCTTATGCACTACGCCGTGCACCCAGATATGGCCCGCACCCCTGATGAAGGGGACGCTTTGGATCAGCTTGAGGTCTTGTGCGCACAAAAAGACGCACGTTTTTCCATCTCAAGCCCTGAAGGTGATGAGCGCACAACCGCCCGTGATCCCGTTGCCGTTGTGCTCTACAGCCAAGGCTCAGCCTTTGGACAAACGCCCTCAATCACAGAGCAAATCAATAGCGCACCCACTTTATCATTTGTGGACAGCCCCTTAAGCGAGAATACGTCAGCGCCCCATCGTCACCTTTTAACATCGCTCAGGCGCGACACGCTCTTGAGTCACCACGGGCAGTTTTCTTGCCCCGGCTTTGTGGCGAACCGGCGCAGGTTAAGACAAGAGATGAATATACGTGGAGAAGATGGCAGAGCCCCAGCGCCCGCCCATCACCCCCAAGAAGTGCGCGAAGCGCACCCTTGGGGCGGGGGTGATGACTAACATCAAGAAGGAGGCTTAGTTCATCGCGAGACGACGCTGAGCAGCAATTCTTTCGTGACCGCTCTCGTCGAGTGCGTTCAGCAGCCTATGCACAAGGGATTTCCTGCCAATAATGTGACTCATGTGCGCGTAAAAATCCTCATTTTCAAGACTTTTGTCGTATTCAAAATTAACTTTTGAAACGCAAGGCATATGGTTTGCGATGAAACTGAGCGCTGTGGGCAACATCCGTGTGGGAAGCGTCAGATCAAGCTCAACATCTCTCTCAAAGGTTTTCATGCAATCCATAAAGGTGTTTAATGACGGGATATCCACCCTCGCGTTCGGTGTTACGTTTAGGGTCACACGCGCGAAAGGAGACGTCGCAAACACCTCCGTGACGCGCTGCATCTCACGACCAGCGAAGATCTCATCAAAATTCAAAATCAAGTGACGCACCAGTCTATTTTGCGCAACAAACGCCAAACCATTGATGTCAGCGTCCATGGTCGATGAGATACGAAGTGAACTGGCGGGAGTCCTTTGTCCCAGATGCGCGTCACCCAAGGTCCTTGACAGATCTACACGAAAGTTTGGAGCCTCAATGAACAGCTTCTCTAATGAAGGGTGTGTGTGGAGCACATCTCTAAAGTGAGATACCAAAAGAGGATCATCTTTCTCAAAAACAGCACGCTCCTCACTTTGCTCGATACATACACTCACACGGGCCAAGGCATTGCTCTTCTTCATTTCATCAAAGAAAATGTATCCTACTTCTTTATTCTGTTCACTGTCTTCATACATCGCACTGACATATTCTGATTGGAGCTTGAACTTTTTTAAAAGGGGGGACACACCCATGAGAATGGCAAAGCGCTCTAATTGATGGCGTGTCATTGGTAAATTTAATGTCACATTTGTGAGCCGTGGAAAGGACATATCCCTCGTGATGGCATCCATTTCAAGCTCTTCATCTGCTAGGATTTCTATACGCGAGACCACAGACGTACGGTTGGCGAGCAGATCCTCAATGTGTCTTGTTGCATTCTCATGTGCGTGCATGGTGTCATCATCTCCTTCAAAACCACTGAGGTTCTCAAAAAAATCAGCGTTATAGAAAACGGTTTTAAGGGTTGGGTGGGCATGCGTAAGATTTAAGAGTTTCTCAAGGACATATCCACCAATGGGATTTTGACGCACATCAAGCTCGCGTAGCGTCGTGTTTACTTTCAGTGCCTTGATCAGCAAGATCGCAGATGCATCACCAATTAAACAATTGTTCAGATCTAGCTTCGTGACGGATGTGTTGTCCCTAAGAGCATTAGCAAGGGCGCCTATCATTATAGAATCTGTCTGAAAGTCTGACATGTTTACGTGCGCGGGCGCGGCGCCACTGGCCACAAGTTGTGTCCATGTCATAAAGGTTTCTGGTTCAGCGCTGGCCGCAACGCCGCAAGGCTCGAGCGCCTCCACGTCATCTTGAACCAAAGTGGTCGCACACACATCAGACATGCATCCAAAAACCGTTGATAGAATACTGAGTGTATAGAGTTTCTTTTTCATTGAGCCGATCCCTTTTTCTGAAATAATAAATCGTATAAATTGCATATAAGTATGATGTGTAATGATTCAATAATAATATTTTTAGTAATAGAAAAGATGAAATAGCACTTTCTAGTCAACGTGTTAGTCAACAGATTCTTGGATTGCGCGCGTGTTGGGAGGTAAAAAGTGCACGGACACCACGCGCCTGCCACTCCTTTTTTGCCAACAACCCCTTGAGGGTGAATCCCCAAGCGCCCCATCGGCATTTCTTAAGCTCGCTTAGCCGAGATACGCTCCTGAGCCACCACGCCCATTTCTCTTGTCCGTCTTTCCTGACAGGACGGCACGACGGACGGCAGGGAATGCAAACACCAGAAAAGCATAGTTCCTTGCCTGAGCCGACAAGGAACAACACCCCAAGCTTCACACCCCACGCATGGGGCGGAAGCGAAGATGATTAGCCTTAGAGAACGCGGCGCTGGGCTGCAAGCCTTGCACCTTGCCCTTCATCAAGCGCACCTAGCAGTCTTTCAACAAGTGATTTTCTTCCAGTAATATGGCGTACCATCTCATGAAACTCTGGATTATCAAGGCTTTCGTGGTAGTTATAGCTGACATTCAACACGCGAGGCACAAAAGACCCGATAAATTCTACAGCCTTAGGCAGCATAGCTGGAGGCATCTTGAAACCAAGCTCAAAATCCGTTGGATACCTTTTCAAAGCATGCATAAAAAGATTGAGTGAACCGGCATCCACGCGCTCTTTTTTTGGCACTTCAACTGTCAAACGTGCGACTGGATGCTGAGCAAGGAAGCGAAGCATAGAAGGCATATCACGCTCAATACCTGCATTGTGGAAATTAAACGCCAGGCCGTTCACGAGCCTATTTTCTAAGGCAAAACTCATGTCCCGCATCCCTTGAGCATCTACACGAGAAAAATAAAAAGCATTATCCGCGGCAACATGCGGGTCTTTGGAGAGGTGCCTTACAAAGCGCAAATTAAAGGCGGGCACATGGATGTCAAGAGACTCCAAGGATGGGTGCGTGTGCAACACCTGTCTGAGTTTTTGGATAAAAACTGGATCTGTTCCATCAAAGAGTGTCTTATCTCCATCAGTGTTCGCTCTCAGCTTGACGCTTTTTAAGGCATGATTATTTCCAACGAGATCAAGAAACTCATAGCCGACTCTTTTATTTTGTTCATTGTCCTCACTCAGACCTCTTAGATCAGCGCTTTTAAGGCTAAATTTCTCTAAGCGAGGAGACATCCCCATCAACATCACAAAACCCTCAAACGGCCTTAGATCCATAGGAAAGTCCACGTTTACATTCGTAAGCCTAGGAAAAGCCATATCGTCTTCAATCTGATCAAGGTCTAACCTGTCGTCAGACTTCAAGGTTATGGCCTGTACCGTCTTCTGGCGGTTGGCTAATAGATCTTCGAAGCGGCTTTTGGCCAGCTTTCGAGCTAAATCAACGCCCTCATATCCCTCCATGCATCCGTCTACTATTTCATGGAACATGCTCCCATATTTGATGGTTTTTAAGGTAGGATGTGTGTCGGCAACCTCTTGAAGCTTGCCAAGAAAATAACCCTCAATGGGATTTTGGCGCAAATCTAGTTTCTCAAGCGTATTATTTTCATGTAACGTATTGATGAGAATCAAGGCAGACTCGCTCCCAATAAGACAATTTCGCAAATCCAGCTCTGTTACAGTCGTGTTTGTGGCAAGGGCGTTGGCAAGATCTTGTATCATTGTAGGATTTGTTTGAAAACGCGACATATTAGTCTTGGCGGACGCTGTATTATTTCTCACCTCCATTATCCAATTGGCAAACATTGAAGGCTGACTACTTGCCGCGACGGCTTGGGGGGCATTGGCCTCCACGTCGTCTTGAACGACAGCCGTGGCATACGCATGTGACATACATCCAAAAACCGTTGAGAGGATACTGAGTGTAT
The DNA here is from genome assembly GCA_013822015.1 of Candidatus Puniceispirillum sp. Classification (GTDB taxonomy): domain Bacteria; phylum Pseudomonadota; class Alphaproteobacteria; order Caedimonadales; family UBA1908; genus JACESU01. The sequence goes on from PNJU01000003.1 coordinate 152,899, forward strand.
AGAGCTTTTTTTTCATTTTGTGTTCACCTTATCTGATCAAACAATGCTTATAAGATGCATATGGTTCTCATAGCCCACTCCGTCAAGAATTAATTCTTTCCCCTGAACCCAAAGGTGCACCGTCCTGCACACATCATGCATGTGCAAGACGGTACTGCACAGAAAGCATCGCGCGCTCTAGCAGTGCTGCTGGGGCGGGGATTATTTTATGGACTTAATGCATCCTGATGTGGGGCTGTGCTCTCGTTTGCGCAACTGTATCTAACGTGCTCAGCAAGCGCAATGTCAGGGACTCTCTCAGATTCAAGCGACTGATCAGAGCGTCAAAATTGCCTTTCCTGAGATCTTCGTGGTCCTGAAAAGTCACTTTTTTGACGCAAGGAACCGGATCTTCCCAAAGAAGTGTCTGCGCAATGTGTGGCAGAAGAGCTCTGGGAAGCTTTAAGTGCAACTCAACATTCCATATGCGGGTTTTCAAAAAGTCCAGAAAGCTGGTGAGTGCTGGCATATCCACCCTTTCTCTGGTAGCAGACGCCGTCAGACTCACCTGTTCAAAGGGAAAGCGTGAAAAGACCTCGCTCACGCGCCCTATGTCTCGGTTTGAATATGCGGTATCCAAATCCAAAGACAGACGGCGCACAAGTTTTTTTTCAGCAACAAAACGCAACCCATTGATATCAGCGTCACTTGTGTGCGTGATGCTCAATGCGCTTACGGGGACATCTCCCCCCTCCCCATCAAAGTGCCATGGTTTTGAAATGTCCACTTTAAAGTTGGGAACTTGAATGACCAAATCATTTAAAGTACGCAGTGACTGTGTCATGCCATCGACAAACAGTGGATCCTCTTGATCAAAAACTGAACTGCCCTCGGGGTGATCAATCCTCAAACATGCACGCCGCAATTGAGGGCTCCCATTGACGGCGTCAAAGAAAGCGTATCCCAGCGCTCTATGATCTTTCCTGCTCGCAGGAAGATCATTAGGAGCAGGACACTTTGCTTTAAGCGTGAAAGACACTAAACGCGGTGACACACGCATCATAGTCAAAAAATTTTCTATTTCACAAAATCTCATTGGTAATGCATAAAATGCACTTCTAAGAAGCGGAAAGTGCATATCACTTTGAAAATCATCCATTGTAAGAAGATGTTGTGCCTGTATTGAAATTGTTTCGACCGATGCCGTACCATTGACCAAAAGATTTGCGATCTTATGTGACGCCTGTCGGTGCGCAATTTCTCTGCCTTCCTCTTGCAATTGACGCAAGTCGATATGAAAGTTGCAATCATACAGGACAGTTTTTAAGGTTGGGTGTGTCTTTGTGCACTCTAACAGTTCGCCCAGAAAGAAGCCGCCAATGAATGTATCGCGCACGTCAAGTTTTCGAAGGGTTTTATTTGTTTTCAGCGCCTCAATAAGTCTTTTTGCAAACATATCACCCAGCAAGGACTCCTTCAAATCAAGCTTAACAATGGATGTGTTTGTTGCAAGAGCCGCGGCAAAGGCACGTGTCTCGCAATCACTCATATAATAACCGGACATGTCCAGTTTGGCTGGCGCAGTATTATTTGCAACAATTTCTATCCAGTCAGACATTGAATCTGGTTCGCTACTTGCAGCAATGGCTTGAGGTGGCATAACGTCTTCATCATCTTGAGCTGTACCATAGAGATGCGTTAAAGAAAGCAAGACACTCCACAAAACACTTATTGTATAAAATTGTTTTTTCATTGCGTATTTATTTTCTATATCTGATTTCTGATCTGATTCCATATGCACAAATTTAAATCTTGTCAACAATAGAGACGACTTGTTTGTCAAAACTGGATTAAGGTTTTTTCTGCTCATGACGCGCGCCCGTATTAAGATTTTCGATGCCTCATCACGACGACTTCATTGCGGGGAGACACTATATCGTGACTGGCATCTTTAATGGGACAGCGTCAAAAAGAACGCTTACGCCCCCCGCGCAAAGCATGAGCGCGAGGGGGGATTGGTTAAAAAAATGAAAGAGGTTTAGGCCGCTTGGGTATCACACATCTGGTCTTGCCCAGGTCCCTCGAGATAATAGTCAAGGGTCAAGCGCAGGGCTTGTTCCATATCATACTTAGGCTCCCACCCAAGATGGGTTTTGGCGTTTTCAATGGAGGGAATGCGAAAGCCAAGATCCTGGTAGCCCGCACCGTAGTGCTTTTGTGAATCCACGGAAATGATCTTCACTTGCTGGGCGCGCTCTTGATAGCGCGGGTAGGTCTTGGCCAAGTCCACAAGTTTTGTGGCGAGCTCGCCAATGGAATAATCGTTCTTGGGGTTACCGATGTTGAAAATGCGCCGGCTTGCAGCCCCATTTTTATTCTCAATAATACGCATCAAGGCTTCAATACCGTCATCGATATAGGTGAACGCGCGGCGCTGGGCCCCTCCGTCCACCAGGCGAATTTCCCCATGGTAAAGGATATTACTGATGAACTGGGTCACAACGCGTGAGCTGCCTTCTTTTTGGGCGTTCAAGCGATCAAGCTTTGGACCCAGCCAATTGAAGGGACGGAAGAGTGTGTAATCAAGGCCTTCCTCGCCGTAGGCGTAAATCACGCGGTCCATCATTTGCTTGGCGCAGGAATAAATCCAGCGCTGCTTATGGATGGGCCCCAGAACGAGGGACGTGGTCTCCTCGTTAAATTCGCTCTCCTGGCTCATGCCATAAACCTCTGACGTGGATGGGAAAATCACACGCTTCTTGTAACGCACACACTGGCGCACGATTTCAAGGTTCGCCTCAAAGTCGAGCTCAAAAACGCGAAGGGGTTCCTTCACATACAAAGCCGGATTGGCAATGGCCACCAGCGGCAGCACCACGTCACACTTTTTCACATGGTACGCCACCCACTCTTTATTGATGGTGATATCCCCTTCCACGAAGTGAAATCGCTTATGCTCAAGGCACGTACCCAGTTTATCTGTGGACATATCCATGCCGTACACTTCCCAAGAAGTATCTTTCAGGATGCGTTCAACAAGGCTGCTACCGATAAAGCCGTTCACACCAAGGATCAGGATTTTGAGGGACATAGTTTAAGACTCCACTTTCGTCGTTTTTTTGCGTTTTGGGGCGGCAGGCACTTGGGCTTCAGGCGCCTCTTCTAAGATTTCGCGAATTAAAAAGCGTGGGCGGTGACGCACCACTTCATAGATGCGCCCCACGTACTCACCCACAATACCAATACCTGTGATGGCCACGCTCACAAGGAAGAAGAGGATGGCAAAGAGGGTAAAAAGACCTTGCGCCTCAGGCCCAATGATAAGGCGGCGCAGGAGCATGTATCCTACAAGGCAACCGCTGAGCGCTGATACGAGGAAACCAAAGACCGTAAAGACGTGAAGCGGCGCCATGGAAAAGCCCGTGAACAAATCAAAGGTCACGCGCACGAGGCGGTAGAGATCGTACTTGGACTCGCCTTCCGCCCGTGCCACATGTTCCACACCGATTTCCGTTGGGTTGGCGGCGAACTTGTATCCAAGGGCAGTCACGAAAGTAGACGATTCCTCGCTCTGGGTAATCAGATCCACAACCCGGCGTCCATACGCGCGGAACATGCAACCCTGGTCTTTAATATGAATATCTGTCACGGCGCCACGGATCTTATTCAAAATCTTGGACGGAAGGCTGCGCAGAAAGTACGAGTCATCACGCTCCTTGCGGTATGAGCCCACATAGTCGTGCCCCTTTTCATACTCCGCCAAAAGCTTTGGAATCTCTTCAGGCGGGTTCTGCATGTCCGCGTCCATGTTGACGATGACCTCTCCGCGCACGCGCTCAAAGGCCGCCATAATGGCCATGTGCTGACCAAAGTTACCATTGAACTCAATGACGCGAATTTGTCCTGGGCGACGCTTGTGAAAATCCGCTAAAATCTCGCTGGAGCGGTCCCGGCTCCCATCATTGGTGAAAAGAATCTCATAGGACTTGCCCAGCTTGTCACACACGGCCGTCAAGCGTGTGTATAAGGACTCAAGGCAGTCTTCCTCGTTATAAACAGGGACCACAACGGACAGATAAACACTTTGGGGTTCTTTGATCATCGACGATTCTCTTTCAGGATTGACGTGATAGCCTCAACCACACGGTCTTGGGCGTCTGGTGTCATGGAGGCCCACAAAGGCAAGCTCATGATGCGCGCGCCCACATCCTCGGCTATGGGGAAGGATCCTTCACCCCAGCCGTAGTTTGTGCGGTAATAGGAATACAAGTGCACGGGCGTATAGTGCACACCCACGCCAATGTTGTACTCCTTCATCTTGGCCACAAAGGCGTCCCTTGTCAGGTTCACCTTATCGAGATTCAAAAGAGGTGTGTAGATGTGCCATGCGTTGAGGCATGTGTAATCTGGCGCCGTTGGCAGGGTCAGCCCCCCCTCGCAGGACAAAAGACTGTTGTACCGGGCAACATGGGTTTGCCTTGCCTCATTCATGGCATCGAGCTTGTCGATCTGGTGAATGCCAAGGGAAGCCTGCAAATCTGACATGTTGCATTTGTATCCAGCCTCCACCACGTCAAGTGTTTGGCTGCCTTCTTTGCTGTAGCGGTTCCAAGCGTCACGGTCAAGACCATGGAGGCGCAGCTGTGTCACCTTCTTGGCAACGTCCGCGTCGCGGGTGACAAGACAGCCCCCTTCGGCGGTGGTCATGTTCTTGCACGGGTGAAAGCTAAAAACCTGAATATCGCCAAAGCTGCCTATGCGCTTACCTTTGTACTGGGCGCCAATGGCATGGGCTGCGTCCTCAATGACGCGCAGGCCCTTGGCCTTAGCAAAGGCATAGAGCGCGTCGCAGTCCACGGGCAGCCCCGCAAAGTGCACAGGCATGATGGCCTTGGTACGCGGGGTCACGGCCTTTTCTAAAAGCCCTATATCCATGTTAAAGGTTTTGGGATCAATATCCACGAGGACAGGTGTGGCACCCGTGTGCACAATAGTGTTGAGGGTCGCCACAAAGGTCATGGGCGTTGTAATGACCTCGTCGCCAGGTCCCACGCCAACGGCTTTGAGGGCTAGGTGAAGGCCGGCGGTGGCACTCGATAGGGTGAGGGCATGGGGCGCCCCAAGATACGCGCGAAACTTTTCCTCAAGGAGTTGCACGCGCGGACCCGTTGCGATCCAGCCGGAGCGCAAGCACGCCACGACTTCGGCAATTTCTTCTTCACCCACATCGGGACGCGTAAAGGGTAAAAATTCCTGGGACATGTTTGTTGCTTTCTGACATTCTTTAACTACGTGAGACAAGATAAACCCCCACTAAAATCACACCAATACCAACCCAGCGCACGGGCGTTATCATCTCCCCCAAAATCCATGAGCCGCACAGTGCCGTCAGCACATACCCCAGGCTCGACAAGGGATAGGCAACGCTCACCTCGACCTTGGACAAGACGAATAGCCATAAAGCCACGCTCATCACATAAAGTCCAAGTCCGCCAATAATGGCAGGATTCATGCACAAGCGCCACGCAAGGTTTGGCAGGCCCTGGAGCGCAAAGCACATCTCGCCCACACCGCGCACCCCAAGTTTTAAAAGAATCTGCGCGCCCGTATTGAGAAATACGCACAGCAAAATCAGGGGCAGTGTCGTCAGTGTTTGGGTCATGGACGCGGTCCGCTGGTTAACAAAATCTCTTTCTTTGTGCGCGCAACTTCTTGAAGTTTTTCACCCAAAAGGGCCTCCAGGCGCGCCACAAAATCAACGCTGGTTATTATATAGAACACCCCGCCGCCTCTGTACACCTTTAAAAAATGTTGCCTCGACATCATCCACGCACCTGTGTCTTCTACGCCCATGCCAAAGGCAAGCTCGCCTTGCCAGTTCACAACGGTGATGGTTTGCCCCAAATAAGGCGGCAGATCCTGATAGTAGCGCTCGAAGGCCACAAGCCGCGCGCCGTCCTTGCGTCCCGCTTCAATGAGGGGCACAAAGGATTTAACGGAGCGCGTATCAAGGTGGGGCCAAGCGGCGTTGAGTAGAAACAAGAACCCAAGCCCCGTCACAAGGGTTTGGACACGCAGGCGCTGCCACGATGTTGTTGTCAAGAAAAGCGCGCCCATGACGCCCAAGAAAGCAACAAGGGCGAGCCACACCGGCGCAAACGCCCCCTCCCCCAATATATCCTGGGCAAAAAGCGCGATGGGAACTGCTACGGCCAAAACCCACAAAACCGCTGCCACGGTGCGCCCTATGCGTCTTATCTCGACACCTGGCACACTGTCCCTTGCAAGAAAGACGCCGGTCATCACCGCTAAGGGGTGAAAGATGCACAGGATGTAAGGGATAAGCTTGGATTTCGAGGCCGAGAAAAAGCCAAACATAAAGATGCTCCAGATCATAAGAAGCATGAAGGCTGCGTCGGGAGCCGACGCGTCTTTATTCCTGAAGGCGTTTTTCACGCGCTGCCAAGGCTCTTTGAGGGAACCCACCACAAAGGGCGTCCAAGGCAGGAGCCCCACAAGCAGCACGGGCACGAAAAACCACAGGGGCTGAAAGCGCCCGTGGACGGTGGTCAGATACCGCTCAAAATGCTCATGGATGAAGTAGAACTGGGCAAACTCAGGGTTTTTTAAGGACGCTAGGATATGCCAAGGTGCGGCAATCAAGAAGAAGAGCGCAATACCCCAAGGCGTGAAGGCAAGGCGAACGGGGCGCAGGCTCCCAAGACAAGCCGCCCACACGAGGATCGCGCATCCTGGCAAAACCGCGCCGATAAGTCCCTTGGTCAAGACCGCCAGGGCCATGGAGGCGAAAAATCCCCCCAGAAGCACGCGACGTCTTCTTGGCGCCTCTTCGGCATATGCCGCTCCAAAGGACAGAAGCGCCAACGCCATCCACGTGCACACGGCCATGTCTAAAATGAGAAGCCTCGCCAGGGCAAAGTACAAAGTACTTGTGGCAAGAAGGGTGCCGGCCCATAGACCGGCTGCGCGCCCAAAAAAGCGCCGACCAAAAGCGTACACGCCCAAGACCCCAAATAGGGCCATGAGCGCCGGAACAAGGCGCATGGCCCACTCCTGGATACCAAAGACCTTTTGGGTCAGAGCCGTCATCCAATACACAAACGGCGGCTTTTCGAAATACTTCACGCCGTTCAGGCGAGGCGTGACAAAATCATGGGTTGCCAGCATTTCCCGGGCAATTTCGGTGTAGCGCCCCTCATCGGGTGCGGATAGAGGCCGCCCCCCCGCCATAAAGGTAAACACAAACCCCGCAAACAGGGTCAGCAGCAATAGATCAAGGAAAAAGGTCTGTCTTTTGGTCACGTGGGCGTCTCTTATCAACTGTCTTGGCAGCTTACGTTCACCACGTCAAATGTCAATGGGAGAGGCAAAAAAAAGCCCCCGTTGCCGGGGGCTTTTTCTCTTAGAGGGATTGGCCGTCATCGCCTGGTCGAAAGCTCGAGCTTCCTCGTATGACTCCTGGGACAGAAGGAGCCCCACTCTGTGCCGTTAAAGCGTCCCCCTGACTTGCCTGGCGACTACCGAGTCCCATGCTTGAGGCAAGGGAGCGCAAACCACCCAAGAAACGCCCACCAAATGAGGTTGTTCCACCATCGGTTTGGCCTTCTCCACTGGAGCGTTGCGCAGTGGTTACAACCAGAGGTTGGGTGTTGTCAGAAGGAGGGGCCGCAGGAGCTGTGGTTGTGCGCGCATCAAGCATGTCTGAGCCTGCACCCAGGTCTGCCCCATTCCCCTCATCACTTGGCATAAAACGAGAAGTGCTCGATGATGGTTGAGTCAGGTTGCCATATGGAGTCCCCATCCCATAGGAGGCTCTTGATCGTGGAAAGAGCGTAATTGGCAGCAACCCACCATGGCCTGGAAAGTAAACACTCCTTGATAGAAATGGCTGTCGGTCCACCGATGGAGGCTGTGTACCACCAGGCGTTGAAACACGGCTCTTGTAACCAGTAAATGTTTCAGCGCTTGACGACAGGACTTGCAACAAGGCGGATCCTGGCGCAGCTGGGGCTTCGCTCACCGGCACAGATGTATCCCCCCCGTCAACTGGGCTCGTGGAAAAAGCCGCTGAAGGCAAAACAGAAGGCTGCGGCGCGTGCCCGCTGGAAGAGCTTGACGCACTTGGCGCCGGGTCCGCCGACGGCACTTGGTTAGACGAACCAGCACTCGTGTCTGTGCCAGGCGTCCTTGAAGAGGACGACCTCGGGGGCGCTGGGCGAATGACTAACTTTGGTGTGGGATCAACCTCTTCCTTGAGCGCATTATAGGCAGCTTCCACACGCTCCTTGTCTTGTGTCGACAGCGCTGGCCTTTGCAAGTAGTTAGAAACTTCTTTCAAAACATCTCTTTGTTTCTCAATTGGCTGTCCTTTAGCAGCACTCATTTTCTCAAGCATACTCTCAGGTGTCACTTTTTTAATCACAATGCCTGGTCGCGCAGGTGCCGTGCTTGTGCCAGGCTGGGAAAGTGGCAGGCCCGGTGTACCGCCATGTCGGCCGGGCAAGAGCAGAGATTTGGACATGTCTGTTGTCGTGGTGGACGACGAAGGAGCGTCCGCGCGACGCTTAAGGGCGGCTTCGAGCTCACTGGGATTAACGCTTTTGGATGGGTCTCCAGATAACGTTTGCGCCTGCTGTGCGCTTCTCAGTGGAACCTTGGATGGATCAAAGGGTGGCATGACCATTGGACCGACAGGGCGCTGTGTTGAGGAAGAGGAAGATGATGAGGAGCCAGGCCTTGGAGCCCTTGGACCAGCTGTCGGATTGAGGGCTTTTTGCATTCCCACAAGCTCTGCACGCTCAGAATCGCTCGCCGTGCTTAACAAGGTTCTCACCTCTTTCTTCAGGGCCTCTTTCCCCTCGGGAGCAAGGGTTCCTAGCTCGCCCATGCGCTCGCGGACTTTTGCGATGCGCTGTGCGCGCGCGGCCGCCCTTTGTGCGTCACGATCGTGGGTACTGGAAAGCTCCTTGCCACCCTCAATCTCCTGGAGCAACGAGGTCTTAGGTGCTGGAACCGGTGCCGATGTGGAAGCCTCGTTTAAAGCGCTTGAGTTAGTGTTTGAGTCAGTGGTAGTGGACGGATGGACTTCCTCATAGGCCGAGAGCTTGTCCTTCACGGCTGCCAAACGTGAAAGTTGGCCTGATGACAGTGACGAAGTGACTTTTTCCACATTTGCCACGCTTTCGCGCACTTGGCGCACCTCCTCCTGGGATGGTGCTTGCGAAGTCGCCCCAGCTTGATCCGCACCAGGCAGAACATTGGCAAGGGATTCGAGGGCAGTGACCTGCCCCTCATACTGAGCAGCGCGTTTCTCTTCTAGTGTACTTTGTGTTGCGCGCCTTCCTTCCCTTGTGGGTAGGCGGCGAGCGCCTGCTTTTGGGGCGGGCCTATCTTTCAAGACATCTAAGCTGCCTTGAAGTCCTGTGGCTCTGGTTCCTTGCGGCAAATCACCTAACGACTGAGTAGGCCTCGTGCTCCCAGGTGTTGGCGTTGGCAAATCAGTCTCGCTTTGCGTGTGCGTTGGTGTTGAAGGCTCAGGTGTACCACCCACAGGCTGGGAGGATGAAGGCGCTGTGCTCGCAGATCCATGGCTGGTCGTGCCTGCTGGGTCACCCGCTACTGGTGCCACCGTCTCAGCAGATGCATGCGGCTCCGCTGGCAGTGTGGGCTCAGGTGAAACCGCAGGCGCAGTTGTTGTGCTTGATGTGGATGTGGTAGACATAGGTGTTGGCTCAGGTGACGGCTGTGTGCTTGGTGAGGAGGAAGCCGTGTGCGCAGACGACGGAGCTCCCAAAACACGCGCCAAGAGATCTGTCGTCTCCCGCTCATGCACTACGTCTTTCATATCATCAAAATACTCGCGCGCTTGCGCAAGGTGCTTCCTGTCTTGTGCAGACAAGGAAGATAGCCGCGACTCAAGCGCTAAATAGTCATTCAAGACACCGCGCAATCTCGCTTCTCGCACTGTTTGGGACACGTTGCTTCCAATCACCCGGAGGGCACGTTGACTCACACCCTCAGGCGATTTTTCTTCAATTGTGCGACGCGTGTCTTTCTGGGAGGCTTTTTTCTCCTCTGCAACCCCTAAGGCCGCGAGCTTTGCCTTTACAGCGCGCTCATTGGACTCAAGAATCTGAAGCTCAGAAGAGTTCAGCTGGTTGCTGCCCCTCCACCACGTAAAGCTAGCCAACGCATTCTCTAAACTTGATTTTGAGATAGACCCGCTCGAGAGCTGATCTGCGAAGCGCTGGTTTGTCACCAATGCTTTATGGAGCACACCCTTCGGGGTGGTCAGCGCAGTTGTTGTGGCTGAGGGCAAAGTGCGCGGAGCCTGCGAGGAATGAGACGACGCTGTCTCAGGAGCGGCCGTGGGGGACGCAGGCGCTGTTGTTGAAGACGGCGCTGCAGGTGTCGCGGACGTATCAACAGGCGCTGGTGTTGTTGCACGAGGCGGCGTGGGGGACGCAGGCGGTGTTGTTGAGGACGGCGCTGCAGGTGTCGCGGACGTATCAATAGGCGCTGGTGTTGTCGCACGAGGTGTCGTGGGGGACGCAGA
>PNJU01000004.1 GCA_013822015.1 Candidatus Puniceispirillum sp.
CAAAGTTTTGACAGATCAAGCAAGAAAAACTGGCAAAAATAAAATATCTATAACTGTGCGTATCCCTAGCAACATAGTCTCGTGAAAAGAATTTACGCATGGCCCTGGGTGCGTCATAATAAGAAATATTTTTGAGAAGGTTCTTTCTATGCACTCCCACGCCCCTCACAAAAAAACCAGTCACCACCCCCATGCACACCTCTTGCGCTGGGCGACTTATGCGTCGGTCTGCGTCGCACTTATCCTCATTGTGCTCAAGGCAGGAGCCTGGGCCATGACCTCTTCCATGGGCCTGCAGGCGTCCCTTGTGGATTCAACCCTGGACGCAGCCGCCTCCCTCATTAACCTCATCGCCGTTGCCCAGGCCCTTAAGCCACCGGATCACGAGCACCGCTTTGGACACGGCAAAATCGAGTCCCTGGCGGCCCTGGCACAATCCGCCTTCATTGCTGGGTCTGCCGCATGGCTTCTTGTGGAGTGCGCAGAGCGTTTTGCACACCCTCACCCCCTTGAACACACGGGTGTTGGCGTCGTCGTCATGCTCATTTCCATGGTGTTCACGCTGGGGCTCGTGCTGTTTCAAAACCACGTCATCAAGAAAACAAAATCAACGGCCATTAAGGCAGACGCGACCCACTATCGCAGCGACTTTCTCGTCAATGGTAGCGTCCTTGTCTCCCTTGTGTTGTCTGGTTTTTTCCAGATCCCTTTCTTGGATCCTTTGGTGGCGGGGATTATCGGTCTCTACATCCTTTATACAGCTTGGACCATCAGTGTTGAGGCTTTTCACATTCTTGTGGACCGCGAACTGGGGGATGAAGAACGCGCACAAATTAGCGAAATTGCCCTCAAACATCCCGATGTAACAGGACTCCATGATCTGCGTACGCGCTCGGCCGGGTCTCAGCTTTTTATCCAGCTTCACCTTGAGCTTGATGGGAACATGAGCCTGAGTGCGGCCCACGTTATTGCCGATGATGTGGCCATGGAGATTGTCGCAGCCTTTCCAGAGGCGGAGGTGATCATTCACCAAGACCCTTACCAGCTCTCTGGACGTGGACCATATGAAAACAAGGCGTTGACGTGAGGTAAGGGAACACCTATTCTGAGTGACACAACATAGCGAGGCTGCAAGGACTGTCCCATGACGAACCCCATGCATCAGTTTCTTATCAAAGAGCTTATCCCCATACATATTGCGGGATACAATATTTCTTTTACAAATTCAGCCCTTTTTATGGTGCTGGCGACCTGCCTCATCATGCTCATACAGGTGTGGGCCCTGCGCGGACAAACCCTTATCCCCACAAAGATTCAAGCGCTTTATGAGATCGGGTATGAGTTTGTGGCAGGTGTTGTGCACGACAATGCGGGGGGCGACGACGCACGTAAGTTCTTCCCCTTTATTTTCTCTCTGTTTCTTTTCGTGCTCATGGGCAATATGCTGGGAATGCTCCCTTACGGCTTCACCTTCACAAGTCATATTGTTGTGACCTTTGCCCTGGCCATCATGGTGTTTACAACGGTGACAGCCATTGGATTTTCTCGCCACGGCATGCATTATTTTCAGCTCTTCTGCCCGGCGGGGCTGCCAATCGCTGTCGCGCCCCTCGTCATCCTTGTGGAGGTAATTTCTTACCTTATGCGTCCCATCACCCTGTCCCTACGTCTTTTTGTGAACATGATGGCAGGGCATATGATTTTGAAGCTCTTTGGCGCTTTCACGGTCATGATGGGGCTTTGGGGATTTGCGCCCCTGGCGTTTATCGTGGGTATGACGGCATTTGAGTTCTTTATTGCAGGACTACAAGCCTATGTTTTTACCATTTTGACATGTGTGTATTTGAATGATGCCCTTCACTTACACTAGTTTTTAGGCTATGAAAGTTATGGACGTTTTTTTAACAGAGAGGTTGATACGAGAATGGAAGTTGCAGCAGCAAAATTAATCGGTGCAGGTCTGGCGGTTGTTGCCCTGTTTGGTGTAGGCATTGGTCTTGGCACCATTTTCTCAAGCTTTTTGTCTTCTGTTGCCAGAAACCCATCTGCAAAGGCCGATCTGACGGGCCCCATGTATATTGGTGCGGCGTTGACAGAAGGAATTGCCCTGATCGCCTTTGCCGTGGCGCTCATTATCTTGTTCGTATTCTAGTCACAACAAGGACTTAAATCTGGAGGGGAAACAATGCCTCAATTTGACGCCACCACCTTTTTGCCTCAGATTTTTTGGCTGGGTGTGTGCTTTGTTTCCTTGCTCCTGTTTTCTGCCTATGTCAGCCTTCCCGCCCTTGAGCGCGTCCTGAAAGTACGCTGGAAAAGCATTGAAGGCACACTTGAGGAGGCGGAGCGCCTTCAAAAGGAGGCTGAGGGCCTTGTGGCGAGCCTAGAAGCTGAGCTGACAACCGCAAGGCGCAAAGCGCACCATGACGTCCTAGAGGCGGCGCAAACAGCCTCCCACGAGCTCACTCAGCGTAAATTTGCCCTCGCCCAGCTCCACAAGCAACGCTTCCGTGACAGTGAGCGTGTCATCTTGCAGAAAAAAGCCACCACCATGGGCTATGTGCAAGATATCGCAACGGAGGTTGCCGGCGCCTTCACCCAAGTCCTTTTATCCCATCCCATCAACCAAGCCTCCATCCAAGAGGCCGTTGAGGACCGTGTTGAGAGAGAGAAACGCACCCATGCACTTTGATGCCTCCTTTTGGGTTTTTGTCGGTTTTGTGACGCTGTTTGCCTTCATTGGTCGCAAGACATGGGTAGGGATCACCACAGCCCTCGACGCGCGCGCCAAGAAAATCGAAGCTGACATTGAAGAAGCGGCCAAAAGGCGCCAAGAGGCCCTGACCCTGTTGAAAACCTGCCAACGTCGCCAAATTGAAGCCACAGAGCGTGCCCATGAGATACTCAAGCACGCGGAAGAGGAAGCCAAGCGCTTGAAGCAAAAGGTTTTCGACGACCTGCAAGAACATACAGAGGCAGAGGAGCGCCTTCTACAAGAGCGCATTCACCAAGCTGAGGTGCGCGCCTTCGCCGAAATCCGCGAGCGCGCACTGCTTTTGGCTGCGGAAGCCACCCGTGATTTGATTTTGAAAAACCCTGACCCGGCTTTTGAGGAAAAGCTTTTTGAGCAGACCCGCCAAGTCCTAAGCGACATCAAGAGCCCCCTTGTGGCGGCAAATGTCACCCGTCGCACATCTTAAAACTATAGCCAACACCATATACTTTTGGGTGGCAAAGTGCGCCGCTCGTGTATACCTTACGCGCCGCTTTCCTCACGTCCTGTCCCAAAATTAAAGTACTTTAGCTATACTTCCTGAGAATCTTTCTAAGCTGTTAGAAATCCGGATCGCTGTAGTGCTGACTGGGAGACAGGCCTGGCAAACGGTCCTCAAGCAGGCTGCGCATACTGGGGCGGGACTTCATGCGCGCGTACCAGTCTTTCATCTCAGGGTAATCCTCCCAGGGCACATGCCCGAGATAATCGAGACACGAAAGGTACCCAGCCGCCGTCATGTCCGCAAGAGAGTAATCTTCCCCCGCCAGCCAGTGCCGCCTGCCCACCAGAAACGAGAAGTAATCGAGGTAGTCCCCCAGGGCCTTGGTGCCCTCGCGCACCTTGGCGGAGTCGAGATACCCTAGGCCAAAGTGACGCTTCAGGGTCTTTTCAAACACAATCTTGTGAATGACATCTGCGTAGAACTCGCCTTCCAAAAGGGCGCAAAGGCTTCGGGTTTGGGCGCGGGTCACTGGGGTGTGGCCAAAAAAACTAATGGGTCCTGGGTAGGCCTCCTCTAAGTAGGCGCAAATCACAGGGCCATAGCACACAACAAGGCCGCTTTCCTCCACAAGGACAGGCACTTGGGCACGTGGATTGAGCTCACAGAACTCCTCCCGCTTCTTCCAATAGGGCTCAACAATGCGTGTGTGATCGAGTTTTTTCTCAGCCAAAAAAAGACGCACGGAGCGCGAGGCGCCACACAAAGGCCAGTGATACAGAATTCTCATGTGCTCTTTACTTTACACGCTTGCTCGGTTAGTCATACTTTCATACAAACCTATCACGGCGAGGAATCTTTTGCCACTTTCTCACATCATCCTCTTAGCCCTTGTCCAGGGTCTTACAGAGTTTTTACCCGTCAGCTCGTCTGGTCACCTGATCCTGGCACCCAAACTGTTTAAATTTGCCGATCAAGGCTTAGAGATGGACGTGGCCATGCATGTGGGCACCCTGGGAGCCGTTCTTGTGTACTTTCGAAAGGACGTCTGGCGCATAATGAAGGGCCTTTTAGCCCTTATACGTGGGCGCGTGGATGGGGGGGGAAGGCTTGCCCTTTACCTGGTCCTTGCCACCATCCCAGCGGTCGTCTTTGGCGCAACCCTTTCGGCTTTTGGCACCAATGGCATGCGCACAATCATTTTTGTGGGTTGGACGACCTTAGGATTTGGCCTTTTGATGTTTGTTGCGGACAAAGTCGGCGCCCTGACCAAGAAAATGGGTGATATGACGGCCTTTCAGGCGTTTCTGGTGGGCCTTGCCCAGGCGGCCGCTCTCTTGCCTGGCACAAGCCGCTCCGGCGCCTGTATGACCATGGCGCGCTTTTTGGGGTACGAGCGCAAGGAGGCGGCGCGCTTTGCGTTCTTGCTGTCCATCCCCGCAATCCTGGCCGCCGCCAGCCACACGGCTTTGAAGGTGTATCTGAAGGGCTCCCACTTTACTCTTTATAGCGAAGCCTTCTACGCCATGGTGTTTTCTTTCATTGTGGGGCTCGGCGCCATCTCCTTCATGATGCGGTGGCTCACAAAGTCTGACCTCACACCCTTTGTGATCTACCGCATCGCCCTAGGCACCCTGCTCCTTAGCTGGGGATATGGCTGGCTGAAGTTTTAAGCCAGCCGTGGGAAAACCCCTTCTGGCGTGGGAAGCGTGGTTCCTGGCACAAGGGACGTCTCCAGATCCACGAAGGTGCGCTCATCGGGCGCGATGGCAAGCTGATCCAGCATCTTCGCACACGCCGTCGGCGTGATAGGCTGAATGAGAATCGCCAAGCGCCTGATGACCTCCATAAGCGTATAAAGAACCGTCTCCATACGCGCAGGATCCGTCTTTTTCAGCTGCCAGGGCGCCTGTAGGTCCACATAACGGTTGGCAAGGCCCACACCCTGCCACAGGGTCTCGCATAGGTGTGAGAGCGCCTGGACCTTCACATGGTCGCGCGCTTTATCCAGCAAACTGGAGACTTCAGCCAAAAGGGCCTTATCCTCGTCTTGGAAAGCGCCGGGCTTAGGCACAACCCCTCCCCCGTTTTTGGCCACGAAGGACAGAACGCGCTGGGCCAGGTTTCCAAAGTCATTGGCCAGATCGCTATTGGCGCGCCGCCTCATGGCAGCATCGGAAAAGTCACCGTCACTGCCAAAGGGGATTTCACGCGCGAAGAAATACCGCACTTGATCAACCCCGTATGTCTCCACCAAATGGGCGGGATCAATGGTGTTGCCAAGGGACTTGGAGATCTTTTGGCCTTCATTGGTCCACCAGCCATGGGCAAAAAGGCGCTTTGGGGGCTCAAGACCGGCGGCCATCAAAAAGGCAGGCCAGTAAACCGCATGGAAGCGCAAAATGTCTTTGCCCACAAGGTGCACCACGTTTGGCCAGTGGCGGGCAAAGAGCGGCGCTTTCTCATCGGGAAAACCCAGGGCTGAGATATAGTTTGTGAGGGCGTCCATCCAAACATACATGATGTGGGTTTGGCTGCCCGGCACACGCACGCCCCATCCAAAAGTTGAGCGGGAAATGGACAGATCCCGAAGGCCAGATTTCACAAAGCTGATCACCTCGTTACGACGGCTGCTTGGCCCCATGAAATCGGGATTTTCCTCGTAAAAGGCCAGAAGCTTGTCCTGCCACTTGGATAGATCGAAGAAAAAGCTTGCCTCCTCAACCCACTCCACGTCTGCGCCCGTGGGTGCTTTGCCGTCCACGAGCTCCTTCTCGCCGTAAAACGCCTCATCGCGCACGGCGTACCAACCCGCGTATGACCCCTCGTAAATGTGGCCACGCTCCTCTATGCGCGCCCACAGGGCCTGGGCGGCCTTGTGGTGGTCAGGGGATGTTGTGCGGATGAACATGTCATTGGTGAGGTTCAGAAGGGGTGACAAAGCCTCAAAAGACCTGGCAAAGCCGTCCACAAACTCTTGGGTCGGCACGCCGGCCTTGCTGGCTGAGCGCTCAATCTTTTGGCCATGCTCGTCAGTGCCCGTCAGAAAGAACACGTCATAGCCGTCAAGCCTTTGAAAGCGGGCTAAAATGTCCGCCGCAACACTTGTATAAGCATGCCCAATATGGGGCGCGTCATTCACGTAATAAATGGGCGTAGTGATATAATACGAAGGGCGTGTCATGGCGAAGGGGCTCCATTCAAAAAGGATTCAAGTGACAGGATCAAAACATGCCGGGGGTCAAAATTCAAGCGTGTGCCCTCGGATTTGAGGCGTTGCAGGGTGGACCAGGTCTGGCTCCACGCGTCAAGCGGGCGACGCCCCATGAACGCAGCTGTGGATCCAGAAGCAGTGCCAAGAAGGGTTTCTTGGAGTGAAGCGCGCACCCAGCGCATGAGGTACTCAAGGAAAACGTCTACTTTTCCCATGAGATTTGTGGACCTTGCTGGGAAATGGGCATCCAAAAAGGGCGTGAAGGATGGCGCGCGCCCAGATCCGTACGCCTCAATAAGGGCGTCAAAGTCCTGAATGCAGGCGTTTCCCATCTCGTCCACAAAAGCCATCACAAGGCCGGGCGAGCCTTCAAAAAGGGTAAGAAGGCGCGGTGTCACAAAGGACGCGTCAGTGCCCTGCCTCTCCATCACCCGGCGTGCATCTTGATCCACAAGCCCATCAAAGGCGAGGGTCTGGCACCTAGAGGCAATGGTCGCCAAAAGAGGGGCGCCGTGGTGCACCAGGAAAAGGCAGCACTTTTGGGGGGGCTCTTCCAAAAGCTTTAAAAGGGCCTGTGCCCCTTGGTGTGTGAGGGCGTCCACACTGTCAACAATCCCCACACGCCAGCCGCCTTCCATGGCCGTGCGCGCAAATGACGCCTTAAGGCTCCTGGCGCTGGCAATGGGAATCTCCCGGGAGAGTTTCCCGTCTTCGCGCAGCTCTTGTTCCATGACAAAGAGATCGGCGTGGGACCTGGCCCCAACGCGCCGGAAAAGGGGATCTTGAGGGTCATCTTGGAAAAAGGTTTCGCAGGTTTGGGGCTCTCTTAGCAAGGACCTGGCTGCGTGATAGGCAAAGGTGGCTTTCCCCACCCCCTTTGGCCCCCGAAGAAGAAGCGCATGGGGAAGGCGGCCACGCACAAACGCCTCACGAAACCACGCGACGTTCCCCTCGTGCCCCACAAGGGGCGTGGTCAGGCGTGGGTGCTGGGGCACGGCGCGTCCCTTTGCTGCAAAAAGCGGCCTTCAATTTCGGCCATGATGATTTTTGTCAACGCGCGCACGTCCTGATCAGCGTTTATAAGGACGCAGCGCGCGGGGTTTTCCCGCGCAAGATCCTGAAACGCTTCACGTACCTGGGCGTGAAAGGCGCTGCCCATTTTCTCAAAGCGGTTTTCAGCGTCTTGCCTTGCGGCCGCGCGGGTAAGGCCCACACGGGGGTCCACGTCCAACACAAAAGTTAAATCAGGCTCAAGGGATTGGGAAATCTGCGCGTAAACCTCTTCCATGAACGCGCGGTCCAATCCCCGCAATCCCTGATAGACTCGGGACGAGTCCATATACCGATCACACACGACCCATGTGCCGCTCTCAAGGGCTGGGCGAATGGTGCGCACCACATGGTCCCGGCGCGCCGCACTTAAGAGAAGGTACTCGCTCATCACGTCCCAGTCGCAGGTCTTTCCCCGCACGATGAGGGCGCGAATCTTTTCGGCGCCAACACTTCCCCCCGGCTCGCGGGTGTGAAGACAGGGAATCCCGTGGTGGGTCAAAAGATCCGCAAGCGCCCGGATCTGGGTCGATTTCCCCGACCCTTCCCCGCCTTCAAAGGTGATAAAGCGCCCGCGCTGCGTCATGGATTAGTGGTGCCCCCACACAAGATAGGTCAGAGCCGTCTTAATACGTGGGAAAAAGCCTGCGCGCTCAACACTTGCGCCTGCCACCAGGGGGGTTTCCTGGGGTGCCTTTCCAGGGATGTGCACCAGAACCTTGCCCAGCACCTGGCCCTTTGTAATGGGGGCAGCAACGGGATTGTTGTAAACAACTTCCACCTTTAGATCCCCCAGCTGGTGGCGGGGCAGGGTAGCCCAAATATCTTTTGTCACAATCATAGGAACATGTGTTTGGGTACCCAGCCATACGTCAACCTTTTCAACCTCGGCCCCAGCCTTAAAAATCTCAGGGCTTGCAAAATAGGAAAAGCCCCAGGTAATGAGCGCCTTGGCGTCATCGGCGCGCTTTTGTTTCGTGGGCGCGCCGTTGATAGCCATAATAAGGCGCCGACCCTTTTGAACGGCTGACCCCACAACGCCGAATCCGGCCGCGTCCGTTGAACCTGTCTTAAGGCCATCGGCCCCAAGCCCTGCATAAAGAAGGGGGTTGCGGTTTTGCTGGCGAATGTTGTTATGGGTGAATTCTGTCTCGGCGTAGATATGATAGTACTGGGGAAAATCCTTGATGGTGCGAAGGGCAATGAGTGCCAGGTCCCTCATGGTGGACACATGGCCTTCCGCCGGCAGACCCGTTGCGTTTTGCAGCATGGTTTGGGTTGCCCCCATGGCGTGGGCTTCTTGGGTGGCGCGCGCCGCAAAAGCGCTTTCATCGCCCATAAGGGCTTCCGCCAAGGCAACAGCCGCGTCATTGCCCGATTGAATAATGACGCCGCGCAAAAGATCCTCCACGCTCACCTGGGAGCCCACCTTCACAAACATGCGTGAGCCTTCCATCTTCCACGCCTTTTGGCTGATGGTCACTTGATCTGTCAGCTTCATACGCCCATCTTCAAGAGCCTTAAAAATCATGTAGGTGGTCATGAGCTTGCTCATGGAGGAAGGCGGCACGGGGGTATCGGCGTCCTTTTCATAAAGGACAACGCCCGTATTTGCGTCAACTAAATAGGCCTGCTTTGAAACAACCTCAATGGCACGGGCATCAACCATCAAGGACATCACAGCAACAACGAAACTCAAGCGGCGCAACATTTTTCTTTCTCCTTAACCGGCGGACGGGGTCTTGTGGGGATCAAGCATCTTTAGCAAATTATGGGCATCCTGGCTACTGGATACGGGTCCTAAAAGAAGGCGGAACTGCTTTGGACCCACGCCCCTGTGCGGCGCAAGACTCACCCCCACATGGGGCAACTTTTTCATATACGTGTCGGCTTTTGCGTGAACCTGATCCAAGCGCCCTGGTGCCCCCACACTCACGAAATACCCCTCCTTTTCCCGCACAATCTTATATGTGGGAGGGACAGGCACCTTTTTAGCGGGCGCCACGCGCCGCTTGGGCGAGACTTTCACATCCGTGCACACGGTCTCACATATTTGGTGATGATCTGTTGTTTTCTTGCCTTTGGCTTTGGCATGGGCCAGGTCGACGCTCTCTGGCACACAGGTCTCCACACATACCTGGGCCAGACCGTCCCGGTGAAACCCTAGAAGTTGCGCCGCCTTTTGGGACACATCAATAATGCGGCTGTCCTTAAAGGGGCCCCGGTCATTGACGGGCATGGTGATGCTGCGCCCATTTTTGAGGTTCGTGACCCGCACGACGCAGGGAATAGGCAGGGTCTTGTGGGCGGCACTCACCTTGTTCTTGTCGAATTTCTCACCGTTGGAGGTGGGTCGCCCGTGAAAAATGTCAGAACCACCATAATAGGACGCAACGCCCGTCTCGTTGTACTCATAGTGACCCTGGGGGTAATACCAGGTACCATTGATTTTATAAGGGCGGTTATAGGCTCTTTTTGCAAAGGTGGGATGGCACTTTGTGGCGCCTTCTGGCGTTCCAGGAGAGGCGCAGCCCCATAGGAAAATAACGGGCAAGAGGGCAAGAATCATTAAAAAGCGCGTCATGGTGTGGCAATAAAGAGAAAAACACCCTCAAGACTTAGAATGAAGGGACACGCAGGTCAAGTCCCCAAAGGTCTTTCAGCGCGCTTTTCTTTTGTCTACAATGCACAGAAAAAGGGGACACAGATGCTTTCTCATTATCTCGTTGTGGGGCTGGGCGGCGCGCTTGGGGCGATGGCGCGCGCGTTTGTGGCAAGTGTGATGCCCGCAAGCGCAGGCCCCTTGCCCTTACCCATTCTGCTCGTCAACATCATGGGATGTTTTCTTATGGCCGTGATCATGGAGACGGACGCCCTCGTGTGGACCATGCCAGCAGGTGTGCGCACCTTCCTTACCACAGGTTTTCTAGGCGGCTTCACCACCTTTTCTGCCTTTGCCCTTGAGTGGGGCCTGCTTCAGGAAAAAGGCCTCACCCTCTATGGGATTGCCTACGTTTTGGCCAGCGTCCTCTTCAGCTTACTCGCCTTCGTTGTAGGCATGCGCCTTGTACGCCTCATGGCCTGAACTTATTGGTGATATAGCTAAACACTTATAAAGTGATAGCGCAAAAGCATTTAAAATCAGTACTCACGAAGGCGAGGGTTAGCCGCGCGGAGCTTATAAAGACATAAGTGAGCACGGCTTATCCCAACGCCTGACTTTATCACCATTTTAAAGGGTTTGCGCTATATACCATTTGCGGGTTTCGGCGCGACTAAGCGCCTCCACACCGTGCCCGTCCACAAAGGCCACCACCGCCCATCTGGAGAAAGGTTTACCAACCTTTGTCTCGTCCATTTGGATGACGTCATGCCAGGCGGGGGCAATCTCGGCGCCGTCCAAGATTTTGCCGTAATTACTGGACACCATGAAGAGGGCTTGTCCCGGTACATGCATGAGGGGCGCAAGGTTTTCAGGAAGCGTCCCCATGCGAAGCCCCTCGCAGCTTTCTGCAATGGCCAGGGTAAAGGAGCCCGCATCATAGTGGGGCTTGGCCAAATAGGCGCCGCACGCCGCCCAGTCATACTTTAAAAAACGCAAAATCACGTGAACAGGTGAGGCGTCAAAAATGCGTGCGTAGGCACCTGGAAAATCCTGGTCAAGGTTTTGCATCATGTCTTGCACAATGGTGGTCGTCGCCTCCCAAAGGGGTCTCGCGCACGCCATAAAGTGCGCGACAACAGGATTCATGGCCAAAAAATCTGCGTAATGATCAAAGATGATGGGGTGAAAATGGAAAAACTCTTTACTGTCTCCGTAAAGGTCGTCGGCCTCGCGCAGGCGATATCCTATTTCACCGCGACGATGCTGGGGCGCAATATCAAGATCAATACGCTCTTTAATGCTCCGGTCTTCCTTTAAAAAGGCAAAAAACGCGTCCACGGCCTCTTGTATCTGAGAAGGCGGTATGGGAAAGACAACCCTTTCATAGGGCTGGGCTTGCAAGCGGCTATAGAGCGTGTCCAAGGACGTGTCCTCCAAGAAAATGGGCCTCTTGAGCAAGGGCGCGGCTCAAATCAAAGTCATGACGGGCGTACTGGTAATGGTATCCATGGAACGCGATTCCCAGCTTCTCCATAGCCTTCTCCATGGATTCAAAATTATGTACCCAATCATCCACCAAAACCACGCGGTCAATGGGGGGCAGCCCCTGTTCCAAACGGTGCTGGGCAAAGGACGCGTAAAAATCTTCGAATACTTGACCCTTGGAATTGAGGTCATGGCAAAATAGAACGCCCTTATGGAGAAGCGCCGGCGCATGCTTATCCAAATGCACATAGGTTTTTTCAAAGGCCAAATCCCCAAAGGCGTCAAAGGTCACTCCATGATGCTCGAGTGCCCCTATGGTTTGTGGTAACACTTCAGGATAGCGCGCCGTGAGCGCCAAGAGGGGGCCTCCACGTGCACGTACATCGTCCATGAAAAGGGGCACATTCGGATGGGTCAGTTGGGTTGTGATGTAATCTTGAGCCCTCTTCCACCTGGGTCCCACAATTTCGCGCGCAGCGTCCAGTGAGATGTTACGACGTGCCATCTCATCACGCACAAGGTGGATGAAAAACTCAACGGATCCATAACATGTTTGAGAGGCAAACACGGTGTTGTCCAGATCCAAAAGCACAAGGGTTTCAGGACCAAAAAGAGTGGAGTCTATTTCTTCAAAGGTACGAATGGGAATGGCAAGATGTGACATGGATCGGGCGGCAACCAGGATTCTATTTATACATAAGAAAAGTGTTAGCCAGCTTTGGCGTCGGATGCAAGAAAATACAAAGAGCGCCTTGCAACAAACGGTAAACAAAGACATCCTACACCAGGACAACCCAGGCCCTTTGTCATGCGACTTCTTTCCATTTTGTCAAAACAAACCCTCGCTTACGCGGTCTTTTTTTTCGCTTCATTTGCAAGCGCCAGCAGCCACGAGCCAAGCAAAGAGGCGCTTGAGCACTTTGGGGAGCGTTTAGGGGTTTTTCTTCAGCCGGGGAGCGCGCAGGACTACGGCACACTATTTGATCAAGCCTATGAGCTTCTTGACACCCTCGCCGGGGAAATGAAGACCATTAAAGGCGAGCAAAATGAGACCATTCTTGACTATGAGCGCGACCTTTTTCGTGCACAAGACGAAAAGCTGCGGGCGGTGATTGCCCCCAAGGAAGTCCTGGATATGTACGCAACCGTGTGTCCAGGCCAGGCTCCCCCTGGGCAAGATTTTTTTCTGGCGCGCAAAACATGCCCCTTATGTGCCATTGTGGCTGAGGCGGCATGGGAGCAGCATATGACCCTTCTTAAGACCCTGATCAACCGCCATATCGGACGCATCATTTGGCCGGAACTCGACAATGTTGACTTTATGGACGCAGTCCCCTTTTCCTTTTTACAGCGTTTTAAAGATCTCAGTATCGACCAGAAAGCAGATTTTCTTTTGCACCATAAAAACGTTCCCGACGCCCACGCGTGGCTTGGAGAGGAGCCTCCTCAAACACGGGCAGAGCTCAAAAAGGTGAGGCGTGACTTTAACAGCGCCCGCCGTCGTCTTCGCAACCATTTCGGGCAGGAAAAATCGCGCCTTCTCCAAACGCCCGCCTATGAACCATTTCTTAAGCCATGGAAGATGCTCCAAATGTGCGATCAAGTTGTGGACATGGTGGGAGATTTTTATGTTGCCGTTGAACTGCACATTGCCCACGCAAGGGCGCCCAGTTCCCTGGCGCTGGCGTGGGATGGGCAATCCCCTTGGCAGCACAGGACCGGATGCCCATGCCTTGGGATGGGGCCCCACAATGACATACCCCCAGAACCCACAAGCGTCACCGCCCTGCCCCGTTCACAAGCGTCTTTACTCCAAGGCATGATGGCAGGTGTCATGGAGGACGCCTTTTCCTTCGTGCGCATGGGTCTCAAAAAGACACCTCTGTCCCAAGCCTTAGAAGTGGACTCCCACGGCGCCTCCCCTGATTACCCCATGTTTGACGCCCTTGAGTTTTAAGTGATTTGTTTCTAAGGTGGGACAATCAGTTCATCTTCAGATAAGGAGATCTTCCATGCAAAAAACATCCCTTGTGCTTGCCCTTCTTTTGGCAGGATGCGCGGGCAATAGCGCCCAGCGTACCGTCACCCCCTTCCACGGAGACACCATACAGCTGGCTCCCTCCCAGGTTGAGGTCATCAATGCCATGGACAATCCCTTTGAGGATCCCTCCCATGTTAACCTTGAGGAGCGCACCGCAAAGGCCGTTGAGGATTGGGCCAGGGAAACGCTGATGCCCGGCCACACCCAAGGGCAATTCACCTTCACAATCGAGAATGTCTCCTTTAAGCGCCAGGGACTTGAGAAAGCCACCAAGGGCCTTGAGGGCTTTTTCACCAAGGATCAAGAAGAGCGCATACAGGCAACGGTCCAGGCGCGTCTTGAGTTCCGCGATGGACACGGTGACGCCGTACGTACGGGTGCGCTGCGGGCGGGCAAGCAAATGACCTTCCCTGAAGGGCTCACACTCAACAAAAAAGAGGCCCGCGTGGAGGAATTCATCCAAGGCCTTGTGAAGGATCTTGATGGACGCCTGCGTGAGGCGCTCAGCGAAAGCCTCCAAGGCGTAACGGTGTCAAAGCTGTAACCCATTATGGACACACCCCCCCCCTGGCGCACGCGCCCCAGTGTAACCCGCCTCTTGGCGGCCTTTCCTGACCAGCACGACGTACGCTTTGTTGGGGGATGTGTGCGGGACGCCCTTTTGGGGCAGGACACCCACGACATTGATCTGGCCACAACCCTTTTGCCTGGCGAGGTGATGGTCCTCACGGGAGAGGCGGGTTTGAAGCCCATCCCCACAGGCATTGAACACGGAACCGTGACGGTGCTGTGTGAGGGGGACCGCTTTGAGATCACGACCCTGCGCCGGGACGAAGAAACCCACGGGCGCCACGCAACCGTTGCCTTTTCAAAGGATTGGAACGAGGACGCAGCCAGGCGGGACTTCACCATCAACGCCCTTTATTTGGACGCAGAGGGGCGTCTTTATGATCCCCATGGCGGACGCGCGGATCTGATGGCCGGACTTGTGCGCTTTATCGGCGACCCGGTCCAGCGCATTCGCGAAGACGCCCTGCGCATTCTACGCTTCTTTCGCTTTGTGGCGCGGTTTGGGAAGGGGTCCCTGGACGAGGCGTCCCTTGCGGCTTGCCGTGAAGAACGCACGCTTCTTGACACCCTTTCGCGTGAGCGTGTCACCCAAGAGATCACCTCCCTTTGCACCCAAGCCAAGGCAGGTGCTTTTCTTGCAGCCCTCCTCCAAATGGACGAGACGCACGTTTGGCAGACCCTTTTTGAGGGCAAGGCTAGCCCACATTTCTGGCGCCGCGCCGTCACCCTGGAAGGAAGTGAGCCCTGTCTGCGCCGCCGCCTTGCCCTTCTTTTTTGGAATACGCCGCGCGCCCTCGAGACCCTTCGCCTACCAAAAGCCCTTCAAACACAACTCCAGGATCTTTTCACGAGCGCCGCCTTACAAAATAACTTGCGCATTGTGATGTTCGAACATGGTGCGGATCTTGCGGGGGATTGGTTGTTTTTGCGCCAGGCCCTGGGGCTTTTGCCCCACAGTGAGCCCGATGACTTGGCACATGCAATGGCCATTTTGGCACAGGACGTGCCTCCCTTCCCCTTGACGGGCCATGATCTTAAACCCTGGGGGCTGACGGGGAAAGAACTTGGGACAGTGCTCAGGCAAATCCAGCACTGGTGGGCGCGGGAGGGGTTTGTTGCCTCAAAGAACGAGTGCCTTACTTTTGGGCATGGGTATTGGCAATCTTTACAAAAGCATGACTCTTAAGCCACTGGGTCGCCAGCTCCGCAGGCATGGGGCGCGCGAAGTGGTATCCTTGCCCAATGGCGCATCCCATGGCTTGCAGGAGATCAAGTTCTTTTGCATTCTCAACGCCTTCTGCAACGGACTCTAAGTTCAGCTCCTTCGCCAAAAGAAGGGCTGAGCGCACAATAGCCTCGGCGCCCGAATTTTCGCACATGGCCCGCACAAAGACCTGATCAATCTTCAAAACGTCAAAGGGCAGCTCAAAAAGATAGTTTAAAGACGATTGCCCCGTTCCAAAGTCGTCCACGGCAATACGATATCCCTTTTGCCTGAGGTAAAAGAGGATGTCGCGAATGGACGCAATATTGGTGGCAATGGCGGTCTCAGTGACCTCAATTTCCACGAACTGAGGCTTGAGGGAGTATTCGCCCACAAGACTTTCTAGCTCCTCAATCAAAGACATGTCTTGGAAATTTGCCATGGAGAAGTTAAGGCTCATGGAAACCTCCAGCCCCTGGGCGTGCCACTGGGCAAGCTGGGCCATGCCCTGGTGAATCAACCATTTCGTGAAGGGATTTACAAGCAGCGTGGTCTCAATGACCGGCACAAACTCACCAGGCGGAATCATGCCATATTCTGGATGCGGCCAACGCACCAGCGCCTCCATACCCAGAACACGACCCGTTTCCAGGGACACCTTAGGCTGATAGTAAAGGCGCAGTTGTGACGAATCCAAAGCGGTCTTGAGCGCATGGGTAATAAACACGCTCCTTTGAAGTTTTTGATCATCCTCTTCTTTGAACGCCGCAAAATCGCGCTTAAGCTCCAAGGAACGGTTTGTGGCGATTTTGGCCTTTCGCAATAAGGTCGTCATGGGCTCTGCGGCGGAGTCCGCTTGGGCAATACCGTAATGGAGTTCCGCAAACACAGGCACATGATCCACCGTAAAGGATCCCGTAAAATACGTGCGGCAAATCTCAACCAAGCGGTGCGCGCTCTCCAAACTCTCGCACAACAGGACAAATCCCCCGGTCTCCAGGTGCCCCACTGTTGCCGAGGAGGAGGCAAGGGTCACAAGACGATCGCAAATCTGACGCAAGAGTCCCTGGGTGCCCTCGGGCCCGAGGGCCGCATCAATCTGAACAAGTTGCTTGATTTCTATAAGCACGGCCACAAGTTTTTTTCCCTGGCGTTGCCGGGTCATGGCGTGCTCTTTTAGACCCCGCATGTTCCAAACGTGGGTCAAAGGATCCTGTAAAAGACGCAGTTTTTGGTTTTCTAAGAAACTTCTGAAGATGGTAGCTCCCATGCCTGAAAGCCCACCAATGCTCATGAAAAAGATGCCACGCAGCACCCAGGAAAAAACAGGCTGGTCCAATTGGTGCACAGAGTCTAGTGGCATCAGTGGACCCGATAAAAGAGCCGCGAACGCCCCCGCACTCAAGCCACCTCTGGCGCCAAAACACATACCGCATGCCAAAATGGGAAAATAATAAATATGCACGTAGGCACACTGGGTTCCGCCTGCCGCGTAGACAATCCACGTGCATAGAGCAAGCAGAGCCCCAAAGCCCCCCATCAAAAACCACTTAAGTGGCCCCTTTGGAAAAAAGCAAGCGCTCAAAAAGCGATTAAGTGTGCGTATCATTGATATTGTCCCTGAAATCTCCTTTATTCTAGCACCAGAAATCAGAAAGAAAAAGATGGATAGACAAAAGTAACAGATGTGACTTGGCAGAATGAAGAAACTATGGTGCAATGAAAGGTGAGGGAACATAACAAAAAAGGTATCCTATGCATGAAATTCTGACCATAGGCCGATTTGACCCCAGGGGGCGTACAGGAATTCAAAGAGATCTTCAAGAGGTCACGCGCCAGGGGGGACGCGCCAGAACCGTTGCGACTTACTCCATCTCACCAGAGGATCCTTCCCAAATTTATCCTATTCCCGTTGCCATTGTGGAAGCACAACTGCGCGGTCTTGTGGATGAAAATGTCAAATGCATCAAAATTGGCAGCCTTATCGGCACAGATATGATGGATATGATTGCGGATTTCATTGAAAAAGGGCCAGGCGCGGGACTGCCTCTTATTCTTGAACCCGTCATGACGCCAGGGCGTGGCGCCAAGCAAGTCCTTGATCACGCAGCTGTTCAAGCATTTGAGCGACGCCTTTTCTTTCACGCGGATTTGCTGTGTCCCAACTTGACGGAAGCCTACCGCCTCACAGGCGTGCGTGTTCTTGATCTTGAAACCATGAAGTACGTGGCAGAGATGCTTATGACGCTCGGTAACAAGGCTGTTCTGCTCACCGGTGGCTCCTTGGCGGGCGACACAGTCTATGACGTCTTCATGGATGGGGATTGTCAGGAGATTTTCACGTCCACGAGGACCCCTGGCATTCTGCCAGGCCCCGGTGACGTCTTGACAGCCAGCGTTGCTTTTGGGATAGCTTGTGGTAAGCCTTTACGCCGTGCGGTGGAAGACGCAAGAAGCTATGTCCAAAACGTTATCAAAGAGCAACTTGAAGCCGTACGCGGTGCCGACGCCACTGTGTCTAAGGCAGCTGCAAGCTAACGGAGTTATCTACACCCCTGTCCAAGAGGAAACGCCTCTTTACTGGTCTTTTTTCGAAGATCCAAACACTGGACAGGGGGTTCTTATCTTTGACGCGCAAAATACCGTCTACGCCCTTGGGTTTGGCAACGCCCAAGACGTTCTTTCCGATCTTGCGCCCCATCTGTGTAGCCCTCTTATGGGTGAAAAATCTTTCCAAGCACCGGCTAAAGGCGCCCCCCTCAGCCTCTCCTTTCGTGGTACCAGCCTTGAAGAAGATGTGTGGCACGGTCTCCTGGCGCGCCGCCAAAAGGGCGCTCTTCTCACTTACTCTGACCTGGCCCAGGATATTGGCCGACCAAAGGCGGTGCGTGCGGTGGCCAGTGCCGTTGGCCGCAACCCCATCTCCTACTTTATCCCCTGCCACCTTGTTATCCGCAAAGACGGCGGACTTGGGGGATACCGGTGGGGGCTCCCATCTAAAAACGCATTACTCAAAGAGGCAAACCTTTCATGAAACCCACCCATAAACCAGCAAGCCCATGCTTTGGTTCTGGCCCCACCGTCAAATTCCCTGGCTGGTCCTTTAATACCCTCGAAAATGCGCTGATCTCCCGTTCCCACAGGTCGGCGCCATCCCTTGAGCGCCTGGAGGAATCCTTGACACTCACCCGCCAGGTTCTTGAGATTCCTGACACACACCAGGTTTTCTTTGTGCCAGGATCAGCCACGGGGGCGGTGGAGACCGCCATGTGGTCGTTTTTAGGGACAAGGCCAGTGGAGGCTCTGGCCTGGGACGTGTTTGGTTATCGGTGGCAGCTTGTCCTTGAAGAAGCCCTCAACATTCCCGGGCAAGTCTTGACGGGTTCTTCCCATGCTCCCATGCCTGATCTGACACAGGTCGATTTTGACAAAGACGTTCTTTTCACCTGGAACGGTTCAACGTCAGGCATGTGCGTGCCAGATGGAGACTGGATTCCTAGGGGCCGCAAAGGCCTTACCCTGTGTGACGCCACATCCGCCGCTTACTGCATGGGGCTTGCCTGGGACAAGTTGGATATCACGGCCTTTTCGTGGCAAAAGGGCTTGGGGGGCGAAGCGAACCAGGGTGTGCTGGTGTTGGGACCCCGGGCACTTGAGCACCTTGAAACCCACGCACCCACCTGGCCCACGCCCTTTCATATGAGCTTGCGCCGAGAAGGGGCCTTCCACAAGGGTCTTGCCCAAGGATGGACCCTCAATACACCCTCCATGTTATGTCTAGAGGACTGTCTTCAAGGACACAAATGGGCCATGGAAGTGGGCGGTCTTGAAGGACTCTTGGAGCGCGTAGCGCGCAACAAAGCCCACATGGACCGGTGGATTGCCTCCCAAGACACCTTTGCTTACAGCGTCACGGACCCCAAAGTGCGCGCCTACAGCACCCTTTGCATCAAGCTTACAAAAGATTATGCCGATCCCTGGGGGGAGTTGCGCAAGATTACGGCGCTCCTGGCCGGGGAAAACGTGGCCTTTGACATTCTCAACCACGCCCAGGGAGATCCCTGCCTGCGTGTGTGGTGTGGGCCCACACGCCAGACGGACAATCTCGTGCACCTAACAACCTGGCTCTCCTGGGCCGCAAAAGAGGTACTCACCCCATGACACGCACCCCTTTCATCATTGCTGTGGACGGTCCCGCAGGCGTTGGCAAAGGCACCCTGTCCAAGGCCCTAGCTGCCCACTACAACCTGGCGCTTCTTGAAACAGGCCTTTTGTACCGAGCCCTGGCTTTCAAAGTCATTACCAACAACATCGATGCCCCAAATGAAGGCGAGGTGGCCAGCCTTGCCCACACAATGACCGCCAGCGACACACTGAATCCCATCCTGCGCCAGGATCATGTAGCGAATATGGCGTCAAAAATTGCGCCTTACCCCAAGGTGCGCGCCGCGCTCCTTGACTTTCAGCGCACCTTTGCACACACCCCTCCTGTTGGCACCAACGGCACCATTTTGGATGGGCGCGACGTAGGCACATGCGTCCTGCCAGAGGCGCCTTTTAAGTTCTTTTTAGATGCGGATATAGAAATAAGAGCAAAACGACGTTATGAAGAGTTGCTCTTGCGTGGTATTGACGCTATATATGCAAATGTCCTTGAAGATATGCGTGTACGGGATCGTCAAGATCGGGAGCGTGAGATTTCTCCCCTGAAGGCCGCCTCCGACGCTGTGCTCATCGATACCTCCCATCTTTCGATCGGGGATGTCTTTGAGAAAGCATGCGCCCATATTGACAGGGCGCCCGACCCCAAAGGCTGACCCTGATTGGTTAATGGACGTCGGTATCTCTTCGAAAGGATTATGAAATCATATGACTAAAAATCAAATACCCGAGATGGAGAGCTTTGAGCAGCTTCTCCTGGAGAGCGAAGCTGGCTCTGCACAAATCGTTGGAACGGTTGTGCCTGGTCGCATTCTTTCCATCCATAACGACATGGCCCTCATTGATGTGGGTCTGAAGTCCGAAGGACGTGTCTCCTTGAAAGAGCTGTCCCGTCCCGGCAGCGACGAGGCGCCACAAGTCGGTGACATCATCGATGTTTATGTGGAGCGCATGGAAGACAAGGATGGCCTTGTTGTCCTGTCCCGTGAAAAGGCACGTCGCGAAGAAGCATGGGGCGTTCTTGAGCGCTCATTCCAAGCAAACGAAACGGTTATGGGAACCATCTTTGGCCGCGTTAAGGGTGGCTTTACGGTGGATCTTTCCGGCGCTGTTGCGTTCTTGCCCAAGAGCCAATTGGACATTCGTCCCATCAAGGATCCTGGTGCACTCATGGGCATCGCCCAACCTTTCCAGATTTTGAAGATGGACCGCTCCCGTGGCAACATCGTTGTGTCACGTCGCTCTATCCTCGAGGAGTCTCGTCAAGAGGCCAGAGACGAAGTCTTGGCCAAGCTGTCTGAGAACCAAATCATTGAAGGTATGGTCAAGAACATCACAGATTACGGCGCGTTCGTGGATCTGGGAGGCTTGGATGGCCTGCTGCACGTGACTGACATTTCATGGCGCCGCGTGGGTCACCCCAGCGAAGTCTTGCAAGTGGGTCAAACCGTTAAGGTTCAGGTCATTCGCTTCAACGCAGAGACACAGCGTGTGTCCCTTGGCATGAAGCAGCTCGAGGAAGATCCTTGGCGCGGCGTTGAGGAGCGTTATCCTGTGGGTGCACGCCTCCACGGTCACGTGACCAACGTCACGGATTACGGTGCGTTTGTTGAGCTTGATTCCGGCATTGAGGGTCTTATCCACGTGTCTGAGATGAGCTGGACGAAGAAAAGCTTCCACCCCAACAAGATCCTTTCCCCTAACCAGGAAGTGGACGTGATGGTTCTGGAAGTGGATCCCAACAAGCGTCGTATCGCACTGGGTCTGAAGCAATGCATGGAAAACCCTTGGGAAAAAGTTGCCAAGGATCATCCTGTGGGTTCAGACTTTGAAGGTGAAATCCGTAACATCACGGAGTTTGGTCTGTTTGTATCCGTCTCTGAAGAGCTGGACGGCATGGTTCACATGTCTGATCTGTCTTGGGACGTATCCCCAGACGAGGCTATCAAGACCTACAAGAAGGGCGAGAAGGTTCGCGTGAAGGTTCTTGATGTTGATCCTTCCAAGGAGCGCATTGCCCTTGGTATCAAGCAGCTTGAGAAAGATCCATTCCAGTCCGGCATGGAGGGTGTTGCCCGCGGCGACATCGTGACATGTGAGATCACGGAAGTGGCAGAAGCAGGTCTTGAGGTGCTTGTGAACGGTTCCGTTCCTGGCTTTATCCGCAAGGCTGAGCTGTCCAAGGATCGTAACGAGCAACGCACAGATCGCTTTGCTGTGGGTGAGAAGGTTGATGCACGCATCACCGCCATCGACAGCCGTTCTCGTCGCCTGACACTGTCCGTTCGCGGCCGTGAAATTCAGGAAGAGCGCGAAGCCGTTGAGCATTATGGCTCCACGGACAGCGGTGCAAGCTTGGGTGACATCTTGGGCGCAGCTTTCGAGCGCGCTAAGGACGAGAAAAAGGACTAATCCTCCTTTTTTGACCCTAAAAACCCCGGGAGAGCAATTTCCCGGGGTTTTTTTATTGATTCTACGGATAGCGAGAGCAAAACACTTATAAAAGGCACGCGCAAAAGCATTTAAAAGCGAGGATTAGGAAAGCGATCGTCAAGACGCGCACAGCTTACATGTTCGTCAAGTTAGCACGGCTGGATGACAGCGCCTGACACGATCACCATTTTAAAGAGGTTGCGCTATACACATACACAAACGACGCGTGACGCATCACCAAATTACAACGGTTCTATCAATATATATGAAAAAATGCCTGTTTGTATGATTTCTTGAGGTCTCGTTCAAACTATGTTTATCTAAATTTAAAAACTTGACAAGTGATCTATCATCCATTAAAAACAAAAAATCATAATATTTAGTAAGAAAACAAGATGACAAAATTCACATTAGCACTCTTAGCAACTGCAACCATTGCTCACATGTCCTACGCCAGCCAAAATGACGACATCCCTCAAGGTACACAGACATGTGCGTCATCGTCATGCGCCTCGCCCTCTCTTCATAGCACCCCGTCCAATGAATCAAGCACCTCTGCAGCGTCCTCATCTACTTCCACATCTTCCACCGTTTCACGACACTGTTCACCCTTTTCCACACAAGATGCTGATCCCGTCCACACATTCATGAAATCCCTTGTGACGGCTCGTGAGAACGAGGGTCACCATAGCTTACTTGAGAGAACATCTTCTTTATCCCCTGAGGAGGCATCGCTTCTTCAGCGCGTGGCGCCCTCTGACCGGTTAAAAGCATTCCAAAGCTGGCTTGATCTCTCGCCTGAGAAAAAACAAATCATCAAAGTTATAGCACGCACCTCTTGCTCCGAGAAAATTTCTCATTTAATTCAGCATGTTCCCACAGCGTTATTTGAAAATATGACACGCATCAAGGCCATGGGTTTTGATCCAACCCACCACCAGACTATTCTCCCGAACATTGATCTTTTGACAAAAGAAAATGCTGGTCCACTCAGCGTCCTTATGGCCGGTGTGGACTCGGTTGTGTATCACGACCTCTTTCTCGACGCCATTGAGATGCCCGCTGAGGACATCAGACGTTTCTTAAGCGTGGCGCCAAAGTATAGAGCTGACATCATCTACACATGGGTTAATTTCACACGACGCAAGAAAAACGCTTTCATTGCTCTGGCGAGCGCGACAGGAGAAAAAGATGTGCGCAAATTAATGAACCGCGTCTCCTCCAGTAAAATTGCAGATCTTGACTTTATCTTAGGGTCAAATCTGGTCCCACATCTTATCATTCCAGCCCTTAACCGCCTGGCGTATCTGCCGCATGAAATGATGCCAGCCCTCAATCGTTTTTTCACAGGGATTCCCCCAAAAGACACACCTATGTTTTTAGAGGCTATTTTAGACTGCAGGTTTCGTATTCACGAAGATCGTTATGTAGAGAGTTTTCAACGAGTTGCAGACGCTGAATTTGACCTTGAGCACCAAAAAGCCGCACTCCTTGTCGCGGACAAACTAACGCCTGAAAATATAGCGCCCCTCAAGGTTCTTTTGCAGGGTATGAGCTCAGCAGATGCGGAATCTTTCTTGAAAAACACCGTGAACATTTCTGGTGAGGTATTGAGCCAATTAGCAAGTGTAAATTTTTCCCTTCATCAAAGAATGGCCCTCGTACCCCTCATGCCCGGCATGAGGGCATCTGATGCTGCGTATCTCCCAGGTATCTTCGCCGATGTACCGGACGATGCCCTGCCTGAGCTCTTAAAAGCATCCGTTGGTAAAGATCACATAGCGTTACATGAGGCAGCACGTCTTGCATACCAAGACAGACTTGCTTATTTGCAATCCAAACCCGTATCACTGGACTTTATTTTTGAATATCTTGGCATCAATCAATCTTTAGATGATCAAATTCTTATTCCTCATCTTCAGGCGCTTCTTTTCACGCATGCGAATAAAGTGATAAAGCGTTACGATAAAGAGCTAAAGGGCCACGATCGCGATCGACTTGAGCGTATCTGTGATTTTATTTTGCGCAGACGCCAGGGTATAACAAGATTTAATTTTCAACAACTTGGCTGGAATGAAGATCACCCGGTCGTCCAAGACGCTATTCGCAAACGTACTGTGCTATCCGGGGACATAACTGACCCTAAAAATCCGTGGTATATTTGGAATCAAATGCTGGAACGGCGCGCAAAAGACGTCGATTGGGCGCACGTCACCCCTCCTGAACTCATTTTTGCAGATAAAAATGTCACGCTGAATCCCGAGCGTATTGGGCAATTTTCCCACGGCTTCCTCATCGACGTTGACACGGTGCCAGCTGTCTCTACGGCGCTCCTCCACACTCTTTTCACGCAATTAGAAGACCGTCTCAATGAGTCATTACGGCAAGAAATTAGCCACATGCAGACTCAAAATATCTCCTTTCAGGGTCTCAAGAACCGCACCCTGGGTGCGCAGGGTGTGTCTTTCTTGACACTTCTGTTAAACGGTAAAAAGACAGATTTCCACAGTGCAAAACTCATGTGCGTTCTCAATCACCTCATGACCCTTCCCGACGCCGATGGGACCCAAACGCATCTCTCCACCCGCGAGCACCGCTTTATGCAAATCGTCACCAATTTACGAGAGTGTGACACAGGCAAAGCAGACGACTTGGAAGAGCTCTATAACGCGCTCCCATCAGACTTTAAATATAGCGTTCTTACCCCCCTATTTGATTGGGAAAATATCTCTGCGGAAAAACGCAAAGGGTACGGCTTTTTGATGACAACGGTGCGTGAAGGGGCTTTTCAAGTTTTGAGCGAAAACAACCCGCTCATGCGACAGATTTGTGGTCTTCCTGAACAACCCTTTGATAAAAACGGCCGCCCCGTAGGTGAGCCCCATTCCATCTCACAACTGACCCACCAAACAAAGTATATCATCAACTTTGTTGGGCGCGATATTGGTGTGAATCATCCAGATTCCTTTCCCCATGACGCGCACCTGTTCTATGAAAATATGCTTGCTTTTGAAAAAACACCTTTGATTAAAATGTATTACGACTACTCTTGGAAGGATGCACGCTTGATGGGCTTTTTCCGCCAAAAGATAAACGAAGCTGTTAAACCTCTTCTTCCCACCACTCGCGCCGCATCAAGCAGCGCAAGCACCTTCCCTACAACAGGCTTCTTTCCAGCACTGGACAGTCTACGTCCCGCTGATATGTCGATCGTAGACATGTGGGATGTGGATGAAAACGGTGTGACAACCGTCACAGACAAAGGTCTTGTTACCCTTCTCTTGGAAGCGGGCATCCTAAAAGAAAATATGAACGCACTGCCCTGGGGAGGAAGTGCTGCTTCGTCCATGTAGCTGTTTTATGTCTTTGGCGAGGGCGCGATACGCCCGTCACGCAGAATCAGCGTGCGCGTGGCCAGCGCCTCGACGTCTCGGGGGTCATGGGTTGCAAACAGGATCCCTATAGCGTTCCTTTCCTTGAGGAGCGCGTAGCACAGGGCGCGGCTGTCGCTATCAAGGGCTGAGAAGGGCTCGTCCAGAATAAGGTAGGGCTTCTTTTGTAAAAGGGCCCGCACAAGGCTTGCCCGTTGCCTCTGCCCCCCTGAAAGCTGCGCGGCGGGCCTTTGCGCGATCTCGCCAAGACCGACCTTCTCAAGAAGAGAAAGGGCTTCATCTTTCCCCGCCCCCACAAGGGTACAATTTTCAAGGGATGAAAGATGGTCAAACAGATTCCCATCTTGAAACAAAATCGCCAGGGGACGCTTGTGGGGGGCGACTTGGGTGATATCCTGGGCCCCAGACAACAACGCGCCGCTTTGCGCCTCCAAGAGGCCCGTAAGGCCTTCTATGAGGGTGCTTTTGCCTTCTCCGCTGGGGGCCATGAGGGCCACACGCTCTCCCACCTTTAGGTCCAAGGTGATCTCCAGGGAAAAGTCTCCCCGTTTAAATCGTAGATTTTTACATGTCAGCATGGCGCGTTCTCCACAGATGAGGGATAACATAAAACATAAGGGCAAGGGCTCCCACAAGAAACGAAAGTGTGTGGGCCCCAGCGACATCAAAGGTCTCAAGCTGCCTGCCCACCAAGGTCACAAGGGTTGTGTGGGAGGCGTCAAAAAGACACACACTGGCCGCGTCCCCAAGGGAAAAGACCGCGCACAGGGAAAAGGCCTTCAGGAGCGTGTCTTTCATGGGAGGCGCAAAGACATGCACAGCTCTTGCGTACCAGGTGAGTCCCAAGGTGTGTGACAGGCGCCCACTTGCCCTTTGAATAAACTGGGCCCGTGGGAGTAGGGTGCGCACCCCCCAAGGCAGGGTCACAAGGACTTGGGTCAGCGCCATCAAAGGAAATGACCATGCGTCCACGTCCAGGATACGGGCGAGCATCACGTAAAGGGCGCCACCGACCAAAAAGCTGGGCAGCGCAAGGAAGGAAAGCAAGGCGTAAAGGGTGTTTGAGGCACTTCTAGCAAGCCACAAAGCAATCACAAAGGCGCACACAACCGACGCAAGTCCGCACACAACAGCAAGTCCCACGCTCGTCCCCAGTGCCTCCCAAACTTGCCCATGGGTGAGCACCCAAAAGTCAACAAAGCGTACGCACGCAAACAGGGGAATGCACCACACAAGGACCGCGCCCCAGAGAAGCACACACCACAACAGATGAGATGGGCATGGGCCAACAGAGGCGCCCAGGGACGCGGATCCCCGCCTGCCCAGCCCCAAGGTCAAGGTCTTGAGAAGTGCAAGCCCCATGACGAGGGTCGCCAGCTCCATGGCTCTGTCTGGAAGGTACGCGTCAAAAAGGGCGCTATAGAGTGCTAAGCCCAGTGACGGCCACGGATAGTCGCGCCCCAAATACAAGACAACGTTAAAGCTTGTGATGCATAGGAAGAACACAAGGGACGCGCTGACAATAAGGGCCACGCCCAAGGGACGCGCGTAGAGAACGCCCAAGCGTTTGATTGGGGTCAGCCCAAGAACGCCCGCCAAGCGCATATCGAAGGCACTTACATTATGAAGGGCGCGCACCCCAAGCAGCGCCACAAGGGGTGCGTTGAGCCAGGCGTGCACCACCACAATGGGTAAAAGCCCATAGGGAAAAAGCTGGAACGTTTCAAAAATTTGAATCATCCCCACAACGACGGGCATCACGGGACAAATCCAGCAGAAAGAAAAAAAACCTTCATAAAGTGAAGCTTGCCGTGATCCACGTACCTGAAAAAGCAAAAAAATCAGAGGGATCCCTAGACATATGCTGGTGAGCGCCGAAAGAAGCGCTTGTTTGAAACTGGCAAGAAGAATGCTTTCCATGGGGCGCACCTTAAGAAAAGGAGGCGAAAAAGCGCTGGAGGATGCGGCGCTGCTCTTTGTGTGAAAAGGACATGGAGATAGCCTTTGGCTCGGCGAAAGGGACGTTCTCCCGCAAAGGTTTTAAAACGGGATAGAGATGATCTTTTTCAAACACCTGCGCCTGTACCCTCCCCCCCACAAGACAGGATAGAAAAAACTGTGCGTCGTCACTCTCCTTTGCACGCGGCGTGAGAAACGCCACGTAGGCAAGGGCCGGATGGGCGTCAAAGATGAGGGGTTTTACGGGCGCAGTGGCAAAGGTCCCCGTGCGGTGGGCGCTTGATGTGGTGAAACCCACAACAAAGGGAGCTTTACCTGCCGCAAAGAGGCCATAAGTCTGGGCAAGCCCCTTGGGCAGCGCGCGCAAGACAGGCCGTGAGGCCTCCTCAAGACCCTCACGCTCCAATACAGCCCAAAACATAAGACCCGTGGAAGATGTTTGGGGATTGGCGCACAGTAAGCTTCCCTGGGGTAAATGCACTAAATCCTGCCACGTACGCGGCAGCGGCGTTTTTCCCGTGAGATCTTCGTTATACAAAAGCCCCAGATAGCCATAGGAAAAGGGTACGCAGTCTGGGTCTAGGGAAAATGGAACATCAAAGGCTGGCGGGTGCTTGAGGGGGCCCACACATCCCATTTCCTGAAATTGTGGCATGAAAACGGATTCGGCACCCAGGACCACATCGGCTTTAGTGTCCCAGCCCTCTAGTCTTAAGCGGGTGGTCAGCGCTGTGCCTGACAGGCGAATAAAGCGAATCTTGCCGCGCTCTTCATAGGCTTTTTGAAGAGGAGCTTCCCACTTTTCGTAAAAAGAGTCCCTGATATAGATGGTCAGGTCTTTGGCAAATGTGCCCTGTATGAACAAGGCGTAGGTAAGCGCTATACGCGCAGCAAATCGTATCATTGTCATATCCCAATTCCTACGCCGGCATGATCCGGATCAGGTTCGCGGGTTGGCAACCATGCCTCTCAGCCCTCAGGCACCCCGTTGAGTCTCTTAAACCTGCGCAAAGGCGTCCAACTTGTCAAGGTCTCAATTAATTGAGTAGGATAGCGTAGATATACATAAGTCTTTTCCCATGGTGCGCAGGACTCTCATCTTTTTCGTCAGCCTCCAGATGCTCTTGACCCAAGCATTTGCATTCACCCTTGAAGAAAGAATGGAGCTTGATCAAAACAAAGCCCCTCCTGGATTCATCCTGACCCAGGATCATTTGCATGCCCTTAATGCGCTTGTGGAAGATAGTCACTGCTCCCCGTACTTCTTGAGGAGATACGAGCAGAAGTCGCATGCATAAAAAATTCATCATCGCCAGCTTCCTCCTCCCAAGAAACGCAAAAGGATCTTGACCAATCAAGCAATGTAGGGTAGAGATTCCCGATAGGTTTTAAGTAAAAGGAATTATTTCATGTCTCGTCGTTGTCCCATTACCTCCAAAGGTGTGATGTCCGGAAATAACGTATCCCACGCCAATAACAAAACACGTCGTCGCTTTTTGCCCAACATGCAAGAGGTTACCTTCATCAGCGAAACCCTTGGAAAAGTGCGCATGAAGGTCTCTGCACGTGCCATTCGTACCATTGAGAAGAACGGTGGT
Source organism: Candidatus Puniceispirillum sp. (assembly GCA_013822015.1). GTDB lineage: Bacteria > Pseudomonadota > Alphaproteobacteria > Caedimonadales > UBA1908 > JACESU01. Next base: position 28,928 of record PNJU01000004.1, read on the forward strand.
ATTGACGCGTATTTTGCAAAGACATCCAACCTGAAGCTTTCCGCGGAAGCACGCACTTTCAAGCGCCGCTTGGAGAAGGCTGCTGCGTCAAAGTCTTTCGCAAAAGCTGCTTAAGCTCATTTTTTGAAAAGGGCCCCTTTGAGGGCCCTTTTTCTATGCATTCATGGACCCAGCACTCACCCTCATTGAAGCCCTCCAAAGCTTGCCCTCAGAGGCTGTGTGTATCCTATCTTTTCTTGTCGTCAGCGCCTCCCTTTTCCTCACAGCACGTTTTTTCGGCAAGAGTGGCTTGCTGATCTATAGCGTCTTAGCTCTTCTTGTTGGAAACATTCAGGTTCTAAAAGGCATTTCTGTGTCCTTCTGGGACACCCCCATTGCCATGGGCACGACGATTTTTTCAGCCACCTTTGTGATCAGTGACATCCTCACCCAGGTTTACGGCAAAAAGGATGCCTTTCGCGCTGTGCTTCTAGGTTTCTGGTCAACCTTTCTCGTGGCAATCCTCATGACCCTGGCCCTGGGTGTGCGCCCACTTGGCGTGCCAGTAACCCATCCTGATTTTCATTTTGACGCAGCCCATGAGGCCATGATGGTGCTTTTTGCGCCCGCACCACGCCTGCTTCTGGCCAGCCTCACCGCCTATCTTGTTTCCCAGGCACTCGACATCACCCTCTTTGATTGGCTCAAGCGCACAACGCCCCTGCCCCTTGTGTTGCGCGCGGCTGTCACAACGGCGCTGGCCTTCTTTGTGGATAACACAGTCTTTAGTCTTCTTGCATGGCGCCTTTTCTCACCCACACCCGTTCCCTGGGATAGTCTTTTTTATTCATATATAATGGGAACTTATTTTGTACGCGTGGGCGTGAGCATTCTCTTTCTCCCTCTCATTGCCAGCGTTTGTAAAACCCTCTCCAAAAGGCGTCTGCCATGATCGATTACCCAAATCACCGCTTTGATATCACATTTCGCGATCCACATTCTCGCGCACGCCTTGGCACCCTTCACACACCCCATGGGTCTGTTCAAACGCCAGCCTTCATTTTTTGCGCCACAAAGGCGGCCATTAAAGGGCTTTCACCTGCGCAGATGCGCGCCGCCAACACCCAGATCATCCTTTCAAACACCTACCACTTGATGCTGCAGCCCGGCAGTGAGCTCGTGGCCAAAATGGGTGGTCTGCACAAATTTATGGGCTGGGATGGCCCTCTTTTGACGGACTCAGGTGGGTTTCAGATTTTTAGCTTAGGCCATGGCTCTGTGGCCAGTGAGGTGAAAGGTCGCCGTATGTCGGGCCGTGAAAAGAAGCTCTACACCATCACTGAGGAAGGTGCACAGTTTCGCTCCTATGTCGATGGACGCCTTCACACCCTCACGCCAGAGCGCGCCATGAAAGTCCAACGTGAGCTGGGACCCGATATCGCTCTTGTCCTTGATGAGTGTACACCCTTCCATGTGGATAAAGACTATACGAGGCGCTCCATGCATCTTTCGCACCGCTGGGCACTCAGGTCCATCGCAGCCTTTCAAGCCCATCACACGGGCGTCCAGGCCCTTTATGGCATTATCCAGGGAGGGGTGTATCCGGATCTAAGAAAGGAGTCCGCCTCATTTGTGGGTGGGCAGCCCTTCTTCGGCCATGCGGTTGGCGGATCCTTGGGCGCTGACAAAGAGCAAATGTACGACGTTGTGGCCATGACCATGGAACAGCTTCCCCAAGATAAACCAGTTCATTTGCTTGGCATCGGCGGCATTCGGGACATTTTCAACGGCGTGCGTGAAGGCATTGATACCTTTGACTGCGTCCACCCCACACGCCTTGCAAGGCACGGCGGCGCCCTGGTGACCACAGCTGTGCCTCCCCGTGACGCGCAGGATACACGCGAGCACATCAATCTCAATAATGCGGCCTATAGAGACGATCCGTCGCCCATTGATCCGTCTTGCCGGTGTGATACGTGTACAACCGTTTCACGGGCGTACATTCACCACCTCCTGAAGGCCAAGGAAATTCAAGCACACCAGCTCATCACCTTCCACAATGTGTTTCACATGAACAGGCTTTTAGAGGCTGTGCGCGCGGCGATCGCAACCGGCACCTTGAAGGAAGAAGAAAAGAACTGGATTCGGGGGAGCTAGATGAGGGTCTTAACGTGCGACCAGGGCTCCTCTGGCCGCACGCGTCATAAATGTTTTTTGTGAAGAGTTAGCTCTTTGCACCAACGATGGTTCCGTGTTGTAGGAGCCCTTTTGACAGCACAATACCTAACTTTGCTGCCGCTGTGGGATTCAAAACAAGACGCGTTTTCTCAGGGTGCTCGACCTTAAGAGCGTGGGCTTTTGCGCCGGTCAGAATTTTGGCCACAAGGGCGCCAACTTGTGCACCCTGGTCCCTGTAGTCGTACCCGCGCATACCTACAAGCCCTTTTTCTACAAGCATAATGTCGGCAGCGTATATGGGAAGCTTGTGTTTTTGACAGACCTTGATGGCGGCCTCAAGACCCGATGCGACGGTATTATCATTGGCGACGTAGATAGCATCGACCTTGCCAACCAAGGATGTTGCCCCCTGCCCCACTTCAGTCACTTTACTCACAGCTTGTGTGATGACCTTCAAACCTAAGCCGGTGGCTGCTTTCTCGACAAGTGACACAGCTGTGACAGAGTTCGCTTCACCGGGGTTAAACAGCATCCCAATGGTTTTGACGCTAGGCTGAACCTCTTGGATAAAGGCCAACTGATCCGGAAAATCGGGTAAATCACTCACGCCGGTCACCTCCATGGCGGTGTTGTTCTCTTTTTCAGATGGCAAAATTTTTGCGGCCACTGGGTCTGTGATTGCGCCAAACACGATGGGGATCTTGCCTCCTGCCGCCTTCACGACTGTTTGTGCGGATGGAGTGGAAATGGCCACGATGGCGTCAGGATTTTCACTTGCAAATTTTTTGGCGATTTGTGCGGCTGTTGTCAAATTACCTTGAGCAGACTCCTGTTTGACCGTCAAAACGGACTCTCCAAATCCGTTACTGCGCAGATAATCAATGGCACCAGCGGCAACGGCGTCAAGGGCCGGGTGGTCGACGATCTGTGTCACCAGCAAGATTTTTTTGGGTGAGGCGTGGGCGCTCCCCGCTATGCCAAGAAGCACGCTTACGCCTATGAGTGTTTTTCTTATTGTTTTCATCTCTGACAATCCTGTGGTCTCACTTTACTCAAACTAAAATTTCCCAATTGGCAAACCAGAGAGATGGCTTGCAAGTTTATCTAAATCCATCATGGACTTAAAGCTTATGCGGATTTCACCTCCCTGCCCTTTTGCTTCAATGCGAGTGGCAAGTCCCAAGTGCTGGGTCAAAATATCCTCAAGGGATGCAAGATCTGGATCAACTCCTGAAGAGCTCTTTGTCTTAGGCTTCTTCTCTTTTGCTGCTGCTTCCGTTTGGCGCACATTGAGTTTTTGGCTGATAATTTGCTCTGCCAAAGCCTCAGGGTCGCTTGATGTTAAGAGGGCTCTTGCGTGTCCAGCACTGAGCTGACCCGATTCTAGATAATGGCGAATCTTCTCAGGAAGAGCTAAAAGACGCACTGTGTTGGCCACATGGCTTCTACTTTTTCCGACATTTTGAGAGACTTCTTCTTGTGTATAGGAGAAGTCATCCATGAGTCTTTTATAGCCTTCCCCTTCTTCAATAGGGTTGAGATCTGCGCGCTGAACATTTTCGGTAATAGCTACCTCTAAGGTTTGGCGGTCATCAAGCTCCTTTACAAGAACAGGCACTTGTGTGAGTCCAGCTTTTTTGGCGGCCTGCCATCGGCGCTCTCCCGCAACAATCTCATAGGAAGTCACCCTGTTTTGAAGTGGTCGCACGATGAGGGGCTGAAGGATGCCTTGCTTCTCAATGGACCTTGCAAGATCATCAAGATGGTTTGGATCAAAGTGTTGTCTGGGCTGATAGGGACCTGGCGCCACATCATTGATACTGATAAAGCGCACGTCACCTGGTGTCTCCACTTTGCCTGCGAGCGTATCGACGCTTAAAAGAGCAGAAAGGCCGCGACCGAGGGAAGTGTGTGTGCTCATGCGTGTACTCCGTGTTTTGTCAGTAGCTCACCTGCAAGCTTCATGTAAGCCATGGATCCGGGGCTTTTGACGTCGTAAATCAGAACTGGGTGACCAAAGGATGGCGCCTCAGAAACCTTCGTATTTCGGGGGATAATACTATCAAAGACATATCCTCCAAAGTGTTTTTTTGCGTCTTGAGCCACTTGATCAGAAAGGGAGCTTCTTTTGTCGTACATAGTCATGACAATGCCCTCAAGCTTCAGATCTGGATTCAGATAGCTTTGAGCGTAGTGAATGGTTTTGATGAGGCGGCTCAGTCCGTCAAGGGCGTAAAACTCGCACTGCAAGGGGATGAGAACACTGCCAGAGGCAGAAAGGGCATTCAAGGTCAGCAGACCCAGTGTGGGTGGACAATCAATGATGATATAATCGTAGTCGTTTTGACATCCAGAAAAAGCTTTTTTGAGAAAAAATTCGCGCTCAGATTGCTCAACCAGTTCGATCTCAGCGCCGGCCAAATCTGGTGATGCAAGAAGGAGGTCAAGATGCGTGATGCGGGTCTTGATGGCAACTTCCGACACTTTTGTCAGCCCACAAAGAACCTCGTAGCTCCCTTTTCTGTCTTGTTTTTCAAAAACACCGACACCTGTGCTGGCGTTTCCTTGTGGATCAAGGTCAACAAGAAGCACACGCCGACCAACGGCAGCAAGCGCCGTAGAAAGATTAACGGCCGTCGTGGTTTTCCCCACACCGCCCTTCTGGTTTGCTATGGATATGATCTTCATGGATCTTAGGCCTCACATGTTTCAGGATCAAAATTGTTCCATCTGATGAAGTTATACTCTCTTTTTGCTCCAGATCAAAGGACCACTTTTGCCTCGCTTCATTTATTTCTTCGGCCGCGCCACGCCCCTTTAGAAAGATACAGCGCCCTTCCTTTTTAAGTAGCGGTTGAGCAAAAGATAAGAGCTGATCTAGGGAGGCAAGGGCACGGGACGTGACAACATCGACGTTGTTGAGGGCAGATTCTTCGATGCGCCCTTCATACACATCAAAGGAGAGAGAAAGCTGTCGTCTTACCTCTCTTAAGAAAGAGCATTTTTTGTGATTGGACTCCATGAGGGAAAGATTCTCAAGCCCAAGAATGGAGAGCACAACACCGGGAAAGCCACCGCCACTCCCCATGTCCGCAACAACTGATTCCGTTTCAATGAGTGGGAGAAGTTGAGCGCTGTCAATGATGTGCCGGCCCCAAATGTCTGCGATTGTTTCACGTGAAACAAGATTGTGGGTTTTTTGCCACTTCAAGAGGAGCACCTCAAACGACCTGAGGCGCTCCATTGTTTCACGTGAAACACTGAAGGGAAAGTCCATGTAAATTATGAGTTCATGGATTGGAAGAAATCATCATTTGACTTTGTGTTGCGGAGCTTCTCAAGAATGAAGTCCATGCCATCATGGGCACCCATGGGTGCCACGATGCGGCGCAAGACCCACATCTTGGAAAGCCTTCCCTTATCCACAAGAAGGTCTTCCTTACGGGTTCCAGATCTTGTGATATCAATGGCCGGGAAGATACGCTTATCGGAGAGTTTGCGATCAAGAACAATTTCACAGTTACCCGTTCCCTTGAACTCTTCAAAGATTACCTCGTCCATACGAGATCCCGTTTCTACAAGAGCTGTCGCGATGATGGTCAGTGAGCCGCCGTCCTCAATGTTACGGGCCGCTCCAAAGAAGCGCTTTGGCTTTTGAAGGGCATTTGCATCCACACCACCGGTCAAAACCTTTCCTGATGAAGGGACAACGGTGTTGTAAGCACGCGCAAGCCTTGTGATGTTATCCAAAAGGATCACAACATCGCGTCCGTGCTCAACGAGGCGTTTCGCTTTTTCGATAACCATTTCAGCCACTTGCACGTGTCGCGTTGCTGGCTCGTCGAAGGTGGAGCTGACAACCTCACCCTTGACGCACCTGGCCATGTCCGTCACTTCTTCGGGACGCTCGTCGATCAAGAGAACGATGAGGTAAACCTCAGGATGGTTCTTTTCGATAGAGTGCGCAATTTGTTGCAGCATGATCGTCTTACCAGAACGGGGAGGTGCGGTTATGAGAGCACGCTGACCTTTACCCAGAGGGCTGATGAGCTCAATGACGCGTTGAGTTAGGTGCTCGTTTCCTGGATCTTCAATTTCAAGCTTAAGTTTTTCCTCTGGGTACAAGGGGATAAGGTTGTCAAAGTTGATACGATGACGTGCTTTTCCGGGATCTTCGAAGTTGATGGTGTTGAGCTTCAAAAGAGCGAAGTAACGTTCACCTTCTTTGGGGGAGCGGATTTGCCCCGCAACCGTATCTCCCGTGCGAAGGCCAAAACGTCGCACCTGAGAGGGTGAGATGTAAATATCGTCAGGGCCGGGCAGGTAACTCGCGTGCTGTGAGCGCAAAAAGGCGAAGCCATCCTGGAGAATTTCAACGGTCCCCTCACCAAAGATTGGCATATCTTTTTCTGCAAGTTTTTTCAGGATGCTAAAAACAAGATCTTGTTTTTTAAGGGTACTTGCGTTTTCAACTTCATGTTCTTCAGCAAGAGCAAGAAGCTCAGCAGGGGCCTTGGCCTTGAGTTCGTTGATATTCATAGGGGTGGATTCTCTCAGAAAGGGTTGTGTTAAAGAGTGTGACGAAAATCGTTAGACATTCTATCTATACCCCTAGAATGGCTTTAAGACAACCAAAAAGACGATAAAAACCATCAAAAGGGCAACTACTTCATTTATAATACGAAAAAACCGTGAAGAGCGCGGTCGTTCGTCACGTGCAAAAGCGCGCATATTCGACACAAAAAAACCATGGAGGCCGCTAAGCCCCAGGACAAAGAGCATCTTTGTATGGAACCATATGTTGGGCTTGGAAATCGTTCCCGGCACACACATCAAAAGGACACCAAACACAAAAACGGTTAACATGGCTGGCGTCATGATAAAGCGCACGAGACGATGCTCCATCACTTTAAGGTGCTGGGAAAACTCTCCTCCCACGGGGGCATCTGCGTGATAAACAAACAAACGAGGCAGATAGAGAATCGCCGCCATCCAGGAGATGACAGCAACAATGTGAAGCGCTTTAAGGGGGAGGTAAAACTGCATGAGGAAAATTTGAAGCTGCTCCACTTAGGCTACCTTTCTCGCTGCTGTGTCTTTCACCATCCCTAAAAAGGCATGGACATTGTCGATGGGGGTTGTGGGTAAAATCCCATGGGAAAGATTCATGATGAGGGGTTTGCCTTCAAAAGCTGTCATGGTTTGTTCAACGGCGGATCTTAAAAGATCCCCACCAGCCCTCAAAAGCTCCGGGTGAGGTCCTGTTTGGATGGGAAGATCCTTTGGTAAAGTCGTTGCAAGGGTATGGGGCAACTCAAGCTGATCGCAGGCCAAAGCGTCACAGGGAACACTTTCTTTGAATGAGCTAAGTTGATGCGCCGACAATCCCTTTGGAAAAATGATAAGCGGGATGGAGGGATAAGCCTCATTCACGCGACGTGCCACTGCGCGAAGGGGCGCGAAAATCAGATCCTCTTGAAGTGGGGCAGGGACGCTGCCGGCCCAACTATCAAATATTTTCAAGACGTTTACGCCAGCCTTGGCCTGAGCAAGAAGATAGGCACTTGTTGCGTCTACCACACGTTCCTGAAGCCGTTTGAAGAGGGTAGGGTTCTCGAAATACAGCGAGAGAGTTTGTCCGTGGGCTTTACCCTTGGAGCCCTGCCCCTCGATCATATAGGTCATAACCGTCCAGGGAGCGCCGGCAAAGCCAATGAGCGCCTTTTCTGGGGGTAGGGTGGCCCTTACCGCACGAATCGCCTCCAGGATGGGTTCAATGATCTTCTCATCGATAGCCGTCGCTAAGGTTTCAAAATCTCGCAAAGACCCGATGGGTGGCAAAACTGGTCCTACACCGGACTCAAAATGCACTTTTTGACCCAGCGCGTGGGGCACCATCAGAATATCTGAGAAAATAATGGCCGCGTCTAAATCAAAACGCTTGAGCGGCTGAAGGGTTACTTCTGTTACCAAATCTGCGTGCCGGCAAAAGTCCATAAATTGAGGGGCTTTTTTTCGTAGTTCTTTGAATTCAGGCAGATAGCGACCGGCTTGACGCATAATCCAAACGGGAGGTGTTTTTGAGATTTTCCCCCTTAAGGTGTCGACGAGTTTCATCCATCAAATCCTTAATAATTTATTTATAAGTTATATGTGGTTTTTGGTGGTGTGGAAAGCTTTTTGCACAAAGAGTTCGCGGGAAAGTTTTCCACGACGTTCATTTGATGTGTATGCTATTGATTTTATTGAGAAAAATATGGACAGAGTCTAACTTATTCGCATTTCAAGATGACTTATCCACAGTTAATCCTTTGTTAATAAACTGTGAGCGGGGGTGGACGAAGAGAGGAGAAAATTTATTAAGATTAAAAAAGGGATAAGTCCTGCACAGGCGTACAGGACTTATCCACAGAATTTTACAAGAAGGGAAGCGGATCTGGTTAGTGGGAGAGGGGCCTGAGCGTAAAGAAAAAACGACGGGATTGATGCTCGAAGAGGTAATGGGGAACACTTTCGTGTGTGACGCGCACCAATGTGGGCTGGGCAAGCATTTTTGATGTCTTCACGGGTGTAAGTCGTTTCGCGTAGAGGTGAGCCGGCTTACCGTTAACATGTATCACCATGGAGAGGGACTGGACGCGTTCCATCTGCGCCTTGAGAAGCTCCACGAGGGGGGCTTCTTGAGACAGCTGGGGAACACCATCAGAAAGCGGGACAGTGATACGCACGCGCGCTTGAAAGGGTTCGCTTTCTTGGTCGTCTGATGCGGTTGCATTTGGGCAAGTCACAAGAAGGCTCAGAAAGAAAGACAGACACAGGTGTAATGAGGGCATGGGGGACAATTTTCATGATGGCGGGCGCGCAGCCTACACTACGCGCCCAAGGTTTTATAAAAGGGTCAAAAGGGGCGATTCAATGGTTTTCTTGAAAACGTCTAAGAACGCTGCGCCCACGGCACCGTCCAGGGCGCGGTGATCAACGGACAGGGTGCACGACATGAGTGTTGCAGCACTTATCTCGCCATTTGAGGCAACAACGGGGCGTTTTTCACCGGCACCTACGGCCAAAATACCGCCCTGGGGTGGGTTGATGACGGCGCCGAACTCCTTCACCCCGAACATGCCAAGGTTCGACAGGGAGAACGTGCCGCCCTGGAACTCCTCGGGACGAAGCTTGCCGGCACGCGCACGCGCGGCCAAATCCTTCATCTCAAGGGAGATGTCCGCAAGCGACTTTTCATTGGCGCCGCGAATGATGGGGGTGACAAGACCACCCTCAATGGCGACCGCCACGGAGATATCTGCGCGCTTATAAAAACGGATGCTCTCGCCCATGAAGGACGCGTTGGCCTCAGGCACGAGCATAAGAGCCCGTCCCATGGCTTTGATCACAAAGTCATTGACGGAGATGCGGTTATCCTTCTCAAGGGTCTCATTCACATCGGCGCGAAGGGCCAGGAGCTTATCCAGTGCCACGTCCACGGTCAGATAAAAGTGAGGAATAGTTTGCTTGGCTTCCGTCAGACGCTTGGCGATGACCTTGCGCATGTTGGTAAGGGTTTGCTCTTCATAGGCGGGGAAGAGAGCGTCAGCGCCTGTGACTGGCGCGGCTTTTGTGACAGGCGTTTGCGCGCTCTCCACATCCACCTTGATGATGCGTCCGTGTGGCCCAGATCCTGTCATACTTGCCAGATCCAAGCCCTTTTGGGAGGCAATGCGCTTGGCCAGAGGTGAGGCAAGGATGCGTGAAGAGGAAGATGTTTGCCCGCTGGGTGCGCTCTGCGCCGGGGCGCCTTGAGCTGGTGGCACGCCCTGTGGGGCGGCAGACGGGGCAGGGGCGCTGGCAGCCACGGGAGTAGCTGAAAGGCCGTCCAAAGCACTTGCATCCTCATCTTCTTCTAAAAGAAGAGCAATAAGGGTGTTCACCTTCACATCCTGGGAGCCTTCTGCCACCAGAATGCGCGCAAGGGTGCCCCCATCAACGGCCTCCACCTCCATGGTGGCCTTGTCCGTTTCGATCTCGGCGAGAATGTCGCCAGAGGCAACCTGGTCACCCTCCTTCTTATGCCACTTGACGAGGTTTCCCTCTGTCATGGTGGGGCTGAGTGCGGGCATGAGAACTTGAATCGGCATAGACGTGATCCTTATCTTGTTTTAGGAGCGATAACATACCTGCTGGGCGGCGGCAACGACTTGGTCGACCTGGGGCAATGCAAGGGCCTCAAGGTTGGCGGCGTAGGGCATGGGAACATCGGCGCCCGTCACACGCACAATGGGTGCGTCCAGATCATCAAAGGCCTTCTCCATCATAAGAGAGGCAATTTCCGCGCCAATACCCGCAAAGGGCCAGCCCTCTTCCAGGGTCACAAGGCGGTTAGTGCGCTTGACGGAGGACACAATGAGGTCCGTGTCCAGGGGACGAATGGTGCGCAGGTCAATGACCTCCGCGTCAATGCCTTTTTCAGCGAGAATATCTGCGGCCTTCAGGGCTGTGTCCACCATGAGGGAGAACGCCGTGATGGTCACGTCACGTCCAGTGCGCACAATTTTCCCTTTACCCAAGGGAATGATCTCGCCCTCGTCCGAAGTATCTGGAAAGGCGCGGCCATAGAGAAGCTCGTTCTCGAGGAAAATTACGGGGTTTGGATCGCGAATGGCGGCCTTAAGAAGACCCTTTGCGTCCATGGCACTGTAGGGCGCGACAACCTTAAGACCTGGGCAGTGGGCGTACCAGCTGGCGTAGCACTGGGAGTGCTGTGCGCCCACACGTGCGGCGGCGCCGTTGGGGCCACGAAACACTATGGGGCATCCCATCTGGCCGCCGGACATGTAAAGGGTCTTGGCAGCACTGTTGATGATGTGGTCAATGGCCTGCATAGAGAAGTTGAAGGTCATGAACTCCACAATGGGTTTGAGTCCTTTAAAGGCCGCGCCCACGGCAAGGCCAGCAAAGCCGTGCTCGGTGATGGGGGTATCAATGACACGTGTTGGGCCAAAGGCATCGAGAAGGCCTTGGCTGACCTTATAAGCACCTTGATATTGGGCAACTTCTTCACCCATGAGGAACACACCTTCATCCCGGTGCATTTCCTCAAGCATGGCGTCGCGAAGGGCTTCGCGCACGGTAATGGTCGCTGGCGCACTCATTATTGATTCTCCTCGTGTGTCTCAATCAAAATATCGGTGTAAAGCTCGCTGGCGTCGGGCAGTGGGCTTTCCTGGGCAAAGGCAACGGCCTCCAAGCAAACTTCCTTCACGCTTTTTTCAAGGTCTTTGAAATAGGTTTCATCCACGCCAAAGTCGCTCTCAAGCATGGCCTTCAACCGGTCGAGGGGATCGGACTTGCGCACCTCTTCCACCTCTTCCTTAGAGCGGTATTTGGCTGGGTCAGACATGGAGTGGCCGCGGTAACGGTAAGTCATCATTTCCAGAAGGTAAGGCCCCTTGCCACTGCGGATGTGCTCAAGGGCTTTTGTTGCGGCTGCGCGCACGGCCAAAATATCCATGCCGTCCACTTGCTCGCCGGGAATGCCGTAGGGTGCGCCTCGCTCAAAGAGGTTTCCGGCCGCGTGTCTGGCTTGGGAGGTACCCATGCCGTACTTGTTGTTTTCGATGATATAAAGAACGGGTAACTTCCACAGGGCTGCCATGTTGAAGGACTCATAGACCTGTCCTTGGTTGGCTGCGCCGTCACCCATGTAGGCCACACAGACGCCGCCATCCTTCATGTATTGGTGTGCAAAGCCAAGGCCTGTTCCCAAAGACACTTGAGCGCCCACAATGCCGTGACCGCCATAGAAATTCTTTTGGCGCGAGAACATGTGCATGGAGCCGCCCTTACCCTTGGAGTATCCACCCGCGCGTCCCGTGAGCTCCGCCATGACCCCCTTAGGGTCCATGCCACAGGCGAGCATATGGCCGTGATCGCGGTAAGCTGTAATGACGCTATCCTGGGGCGCAAGGCACGCTTGGATACCCACCACAACGGCCTCTTGTCCGATGTAGAGGTGACAAAAGCCAGCAATCTGTCCCATGCCATAAAGCTGGGCGCACCGCTCCTCGAAACGGCGAATAAGCAGCATTTCTTTGTAAAAGCCAAGAAGCTCTTCTTTTGTATGGGGGGTGGGGGGTGTTTGTTTTTTCATGGCGTGCAGTCCCATGGTTTGTGCTCCTCAAAGAAAAAGGGCTGGCGCAGGCCAGCCCTTTAAAGAGATTATCCTCGCGTAAGCAAAGAAACCCTTACGCGTTTGCATCCGTGGACGCACTCGCTGCTTTCGCACGGGTATAGTCTTTCTTCTCAGCAATACGCGCGCTTTTACCGCGACGATCACGTAGGTAGTAAAGCTTTGCGCGGCGTACTTGACCGCGACGCACAACTTCGATTTGAATCTTTGGTGAGTAAAGAGGGAAGACGCGCTCAACACCCTCACCGAAAGAGATCTTACGTACGGTGAAGGAAGAGTTCAAACCGCTGTTCTTGCGCGCAATGCACACGCCTTCATAGGCCTGGGCGCGTTCACGGTCACCTTCAACAACCTTCACGAGAACCTTGAGTGTATCCCCAGGTCCAAACTCAGGAATCGCACGGCCTTGCGTCAGGCTTGCGAGCTGATCCTTCTCAAATTGCTCTAACAAATTCATTTTATAGCCCTTTCTCATCCTCACCAGAGTCAGCATAAGCGTCCCACAAATCAGGACGGCGCACCTTGGTGCGTGCAATTGCTTGCTCTGTTCGCCACTGGCGTACTTTCCCATGATGGCCCGACAACAAAACGTCTGGCACCTCACGTCCCTGCCACTGTTGAGGACGCGTGTAGTGGGGGTATTCCAAAAGACCCTGGGAGAAGCTCTCTTCTTCCAAAGACTCCTGGGAGTTTAACACACCTGGAACGAGGCGCACACAGGCATCTAAAAGTACCATAGCTGCGAGCTCGCCACCAGACAACACATAATCGCCGATGCTGATTTCCTCAAAGTCCCATGCGTCCAGGACCCTTTGATCAACACCCTCAAATCGTCCGCATAATAATCCGATGTTTTGTGCTTTGGCAAGTTCTTTCGCGCGTTTTTGTGTGAAAGGCTTCCCACTGGGAGATAAATAGATGAGGGCATCTGGTTTTTTCTCGCCGTAAGTGGCCATAAGCGCTTGATGAAGCACGTCTGGGCGCATGACCATGCCGGGCCCGCCCCCAAAGGGAGCGTCATCCACCGTCACATGCTTATCCGTTGCAAAATCACGAATATTCACACACGACAAAGACCACAGGTCTTGGGAGAGTCCTCGCCCCACAACGGAGGCACCCAAGGGACCAGGGAAAAGCTCAGGAAAAAGAGTAAAGACAGTTGCTCTCACGTCAGTCTCCTTTGCTTGTCAGAACAAAGGCGCTGTGGACCTCAAGATACCCTTTATCCACAGCAACCATTGGCACGGCGTCTTTGTGAAAAGGCACCATGACCTCCTCAAGGGAGCCGTTGGCCGCAAGCACCAAAATGTCCCCCGCCCCAAAGTTCTCAACACGCACGACGCGAAGAGACTGCCCTGTTTCCAAAATACGTGCTTCTAACCCCTCAAGGGTATGGTAGTAGTACCCATCATCTTCCCCGAGATCTGGAAGTAAGTCTTTGGAACCATACAGCACTTTTGTTTGATGAAGCTTGCCGGCCTCAGGTGTGTCGATCCCAGAAAGCTTCACGATGAGGCGATCTTTTGATGCCCCACGCACAGCTTCTAAGGTATAGGACGCGCCCCTTTCGTCTTCTAAAAGAACCCCCTTTTTTAAGAAGGAAGGGTCTTCCAGAAGACAAAAAGCTTTCAGCTCCCCACGGATACCATGGGGAGCTGAAAGTTTCAAAACACGGATTAACGCTTTGGACGACAAAGGTTTTACGCGTCAGCAGCCGGTGCTTCAGCCTCAGCCTTTGCGGCGGCTTCCTTCTCAGCCTTCTCGCGCAGACGCTCTTGTGCTCTGGCCTTTGGCTGGGATTGCTTTGGATCCGTGTTGCGCTTGGGGGCCGCAACAAGACCCCTGTCGCTCAAGAAACGTGCAACGCGGTCTGTGGGTAGCGCGCCGCTTGCCAACCAGTGGCGAATACGGTCCTCAACGAGGCGGATGCGATCGGGATGCTCCTTGGCAACCATGGGGTTGTAAAAACCAACCTTTTCAATGAAGCGACCATCGCGGGGGCTTCTGGAGTCAGCCACAACGATTTGATAAAAAGGACGCTTTTTTGCGCCACCACGTGCCAAACGAATTTTCAAAGACATCTGTTTCTCCTTGTCTTTACACTATTTTGGAGAACGGCCAAGAAGCGCCGCCAACCCATGGCGACGCAGACCCTTCTCCCCTAACTTATTCATACGCTTCATCATACCGCTCATCTCTGTGAACTGTTTGAGCAAGCGATTGACCTCGGGCACCGACGTGCCTGAGCCTTGGGCAATGCGTCTACGACAAGACCCATTGATCAATTTCACATTTACCCGCTCCTTTTTGGTCATGGAGCGGATAATGGCCAGTTGACGTGCGACCATTTTGTCATTCACGCCAGCGCTGGCCATTTGATCTTTTATTTTACCGACACCAGGCAGCATGCCCATAAGACCGCCAAGGCCACCCATCTTTGAGACTTGCTCAAGTTGTTTAGCCATGTCGTTGAAGTCAAAGGCACCCTTGCGCGCCTTTTGGGCAAAGGCCTCGGCTTCCTCCCGGTCAAGGGTTTGGGCCGCCTTTTCCACCAGCGTGACAATGTCGCCCATACCTAGGATGCGGCTGGCGATACGGTCTGCGTGGAAGGGCTCGATTTGATCAAGCTTTTCGCCTGTTCCCAGATACTTGATGGGGCGACCTGTGACCGCGCGCATGGATAGGGTTGCGCCGCCTCTGGCGTCCCCATCAATACGGGTCAGTGCCACACCTGTCACGTCCAGGCGCTCGTGGAACGCACGGGCGGTGACGGCGGCGTCTTGTCCCGTCATGGCATCGGCAACGAGGAGAATCTCGCTGGGGTTCAGAAAGCTTTTCAGCTGAGTGAGCTCATCCATGAGCGCCTCATCGATGTGGAGGCGTCCGGCTGTGTCCATGAAAAGGATGTCATAGCCCTCAAGGCGCGCACTCTCCATGGCGCGCTTGGCGATGTCGTTGACGGACTCGTTTGCCTTAATGGGCAGGGTGGCAATACCCGTTTGCGCGCCCAGTGTCTCGAGCTGCTCGCGGGCTGCTGGCCTATAAATGTCGGCAGACGCCATGAGGATCTTTTTGTTGTGCTGGGTCTTGAGAAGACGCGCAAGCTTAGCCGTGAGGGTCGTCTTACCCGCACCCTGCAAGCCCACCATCATGATAACGGCAGGGGGCGCGACGGAAAGATTGAGGCTTGCGCCTTCTTCGCCTAAGGTCTCCACCAAAAGATCGTGGACGATCTTGACGACCATCTGGCCAGGGGTAATGCTGCGCAGCACCTCTTGACCAACGGCGCGCTCGCGCACACGCTCCACAAACTCTTTGACAACAGAAAGGGCCACATCCGCCTCAAGAAGGGCGATGCGAATCTCGCGCAGGGCCAAGGTCACATCTTCTTCGCTCAGTGCGCCGCGTTTGCGCAACCGGTCGAAAATGCTCCCGAGGCGATCCGTTAAACTGTCAAACATATTTTTCCATAACAAAAAGCACCGGTGGGCGACACTCGCTGACCGGTGAATTAATCACAGCACTCTAGGCGGGTCCCGCGCTAAATGTCAAGACGTTTGTGCTTTTGTCTTAAAAAGACTGGGGAATTTCGTAAAAACACGTTATGATGGGGGCCAAATGGCCCAGGGAGATTCTTCATGCTGCACGAGTTATCGCACTTAATTTTACAAATCACCCGCGAGTATTTTGTGATTGGCTTTATCTCCGTGGGCTACTTAACCTGGCGCAAGGATGCCTTCTCCAGGGCCCTTTTCATTTTACTTTTTACCATGCTTCTTAATCCCTACCTCAAGTCTTTGTTCCAAATTCCCCTGGACCCGGCCCTGGGTAAGCAAGGATGGGCCTTTCCTAGCGGGCATATGCAAACAACCTTTACCCTTTGGGTGTGGCTCGCGTGGGAGCTGCGTCACCGGATTTTTACGGTTGTGGCAAGCCTTGTGGTTGTGGGCGTTGCCTTTGCCCTTGTCCATGAGGGATACCACAACGTGAAGGACATTATGGGCGCCGTTGGCTTTGGGCTGGCGACCCTTCTTGCGTACGCCTTTGTGTGCCGTGTGACGCCCCAAGACAGGCACCCATACCTGGGCGTCTTTATGGCGGCCATTGGCCTATTCCTGATCTTTATCACGCCTGAAAACCTTCCCCATATGTGGATCGCCGAAGGGGCGCTTGTGGGCTTTTCCATTGGGTGGGCCATTTATCACGCATGGGATACAGATGATTGGCTTTTCAGGCGTCGTTACACCGTTGCGGCGGCCTTTCTTGGAATTGTTGGCCTCTATGTCCTGACCATTCCACTCAAGGGCTATATGGGGCTGGAAGGGCTGAACTTTATCCGCTTTAGTGCCATTGCCTTTTGGGTGAGTCACGGGGCAGAGGCGGTTGTGTACTACATTCACCGCATCACGGGCCGTCTCTAAGGCGTGCCTCTTAGGACGTCTGGGGTCTATAGCCGAACCTTTATAATTTGATAATGCGTCACTCGCCGCTCGTGTATACTTATACACGTCACTTTCCTCGTATCCTGTTATCACATTAAACTGTTCTAGCTATATAGCGCAAACCCTTTAAAATGGTGATAAAGTCAGGCGTCGGGATAAGCCATGCTCACTTATGTCTTTATGAGCTCCGCGCGCCTTATCCTCGCCTTCGAGAGTACTCATTTGAAATGCTTTTGCGCGTGCGTTCTATAAGTGTTTAGCTCTATATCAGGATGACGCTTAGAGAACGTCCACATCAACGGACGGCTGATCCTTCTGGGTGGAGCCAGACTTGGGATGGGTCTCCTGCATAAACTTCAAAAGTCCAATGGAGATCACAAGGCACAGGGGCAAGAGGCTTAAGCCCACACGGTAATCGCCAGCCGTATAAAGGGGAATACCGTCTTTGTACTGGTGATCCCAGGTCAGCTCAATGAGAAAGCCGATGAAGGGATGGAAGGCGCCTGTGAGCATCACGATCATATTGATAAAGGCCGTTGAGACGCCACTCATGCTGCGAGGCATAATCTCGCAGATCACAGCAAAGGTGAGGACTTTTGCCGTATAGAAAAAGCCTGCGAGGAAGAAAAGGCCGTAGAACACATAGATGTGTTGCGCCGGGTACAAAAGGATGGCCATGTAAACAAGGGCGCTGGCAACGGATCCCACATACATGGGAAAGCGCCGCTGGGTCATCACGTCCGACATGGTTGTAAAGAAGGGGCTTCCAACGGCCGCCCCCACAAACATGGCGGAAATGACCGCGGCGGCCTCTTTTTCAGATACACCGGCAGCATGTTGAACAAAGGGCACGCCCCACGCGTCACCAATGATGGTGATGGGCATGTACATGAGGGTGCCGTAAAGGGCGATGATCCATGTTTGGGGGTTGAGAGCAAGGGTTTTGATATCATGGAAAGGGTGACGGTTCTCAAGGAAGGGTTTGGCATCGTCCTTGTGAGAGTGGGCCTCATCGGGGCTGCGCACAAAGGCGTAGCAAAGGATGCCCACACCCACACCGAGCCCCCCTAAAAGCATATAACTCACCCGCCATCCAATGGCGTCCACAAGCATGCTTAAGGGTGCACCCCCTGCACAGGCGCCCAGGGTCCCAAAGCCGATGGTCAAGGCAATGACATTTCCAAGGCGTGTAGGATGGAGCCAAAGAGTGCCCAGCTTCAAGGTCCCAATAAGCCCGCAAGCCCCTCCAACACCGATGGCAAAGCGCGCCACACCCGCCATGAAGAGGCCATTGGCGTGGGCAAACAGAAAGCACGAGAGGCCGCAAAGGCAAGCAGCAGTTGCCAACAGATAGCGTGGCCCTAGGCGGTCAAGGGTGATACCAAGGGGAAGCTGCATGCCCGCATAACCCCAAGAGTACCAGCTGACGACACCGCCAAAGGCAAGGGCGTCAATCATGAAAGCTTCCATGATTTCGTTGTTCATGACATTGGGGGAAACACGTAAAATGAACTGGTAGGCGTAAAAAAGGGCGCCGCACATAATGATGCCCCAAATGGGACCTTCTTCTTTCCAAAGAGCTTTGGCTTTGAGGATAAGATCATGGTACGCAGATGCGGACACAGACGAAGGGGATGGCGATGGTGAGAGAGGTATGTTCTTATTTTTTTCAACCATATCGCCGTACTATTGCTCCGTTTTTAGGTTTATTCAAAGCCTGACACATCTTTCCTTTATACCTCGCCATGGGCCGTGTGTCAAAACCTCTGGCAAAATCAGGGGTATTTAGGGGGAGATTTTTTAAGGAATTTTTGAAGAATAGCGTAGGCTTGGTTGATGTTTTTCAAAGTTTCTTCGGCTTGCTTACACCCTTGATTCAGGTCCGGGTGGAAGCGCTTGGCCAGAATCTTATAGCGAGTTTTGAGGATGTCTTGGGTCAGGGGTGGCGAAAGGTTCAAAACAGCCAGCGCCTCACGCTCTTGTTTGCCCATGGCGGGGTCAAGGGGCATACGTGTTTGCGCAGTGTCACCCAGGTCAATTCCTTCAAACACAAAGGATTTCCCAAAAGCAGCTCCCATGGCAAACGGCCAAGTGGGGCGACACCAGGTGGTGTCGCTGCGCCGGGACGCTTCAATTTCATCCTCCCCCATGTTGGCGTAGTAGTTCCAGGAGGCGTTATAGGCTTTCACGTGCTCGAGACAAAACCAATAACGTTCCTCAAGGCGGTTAGCGGACCTGGGGGCGGGGTACGTTCCTTCCTCACAGCACTGGGCGTGCATACAGGAGGTTGTCTCCCGCTTAGGGCCTTCTTCCAAAAAGGGGTGGAGTTTGTAGGCGCCGCGCATGAAAGCCTGTTCTAGAAATGACACTCAGGATGGGATTCGATATCCCTGGCGGCGTCAAGGGCTGCCATACACCCTTGTCCTGCGGCCACAACAGCCTGTCTGTAAAGACGCTCTTGCACGTCACCGGCGGCAAAGACACCTTCCACGTTGGTAAAGACCGTGCCCGGCGGGCATGTGATGTAGCCCACCTCATCCATATCGATCTGACCCTTAAAGATCTCTGTGGCGGGTTTATGTCCCACGGCCACAAAAAGACCATCAAAGGCGTGGAGGGTTTTCTCACCCGTCTTTGTATGGGTAAGCTCTACGCCTGTCATGCGCAGGGGTGCCTCCTCGCCCTTGATTTCGCTCACCACATGGTCCCAAAGGACACTGATTTTGGGGTGGGCAAAAAGACGATCTTGGAGGATTTTTTCCGCGCGTAGTGCATCTCGGCGGTGAATGAGCGTCACATGGGACGCGTGATTTGTCAGGTACAGCGCCTCTTCCACGGCTGTGTTCCCGCCGCCCACAACGGCAACGTTTTTACCCCTAAAGAAAAATCCGTCGCACGTGGCGCATCCTGACACACCAAAGCCGCGAAATGTTTTCTCGCTCTCAAGACCAAGCCACATGGCTTGGGCCCCGGTTGCGATGATCACGCACCAGGCGATATAGGTTGTGCCGCCGGAGGTTTTACACACAAAGGGGCGCTTTGAAAAGTCGACACTTTCCACGTAATCATACACAATCTCGGCGCCCACATGGGCCGCTTGGTCGCGCATCTGGTCCATGAGCCAAGGCCCTTGGATGGCCTCGGCAAAGCCGGGATAGTTTTCCACGTCCGTCGTGATGGTGAGCTGTCCGCCCGGTGTCATACCCGTTACAAGGATTGGATTAAAGCCCGCACGCGCGGCGTAAATGGCGGCGGAGTATCCGGCCGGACCCGACCCAATGATGAGAATCTTTGTTTTGCGTTCTTGCATGATGCGTTGCCTTTTTTAAAATCCGAACATGTGATCCATACCAAGGCGACCCTGTGCGTCTTGAAGACCATGATAACCAAACAGGCGGCAGGTGGTGTCTCTGATAATGATATAAGACCGCTCACCAGCTTTTTCGATGTCTTTTTGAGAGAAAATATCGCTCACGCGCCAAAGACGTGAACCTCCACAGGGGATGTGAAGTTCCTCGGTGGCCACGCATTCACCTTGGGCATTATGCAGCATAAGGGAGGTCTGTGACAAGGGATGCCAAGTTACCGAGGCCGGATAGATGAGATGACAGAAGGCCTGTGTGCCTTGGGGTCCCGTTGGTAGGAAAAGGCGCGTGGTCAGACCAGGAGGCGCCCCCCGGTAAGAATGGGGCTGGGTTTTATAGGTCATGGCCGTATTATAAATATGGGATCCAAAGGATGTTTCCGTTTGGTGATGGGCATTTTCATAGCGGAAAAGGGCATGCAGCCATCCGTCTGCCTCATCTCCCGCCTCAAAGTCATAGACGAGCTCCATGTGGCCATAACCTTTACCAGCCTGATCAGGCACTTCCTTCAAAAGATCGTTAACCATCAGGGCGCTTCTATGGTTTCTGGGCAGATTGCCAAAACGGTATTCGCCCATCTCATGGCCATCGGCGCCGTAAATCAAAAGGGTCACGGGCAAGTGGTTTTGATATCTGGCCATGGGGGTGGGCAGCACATGGCTCTCCCAGGTGTCCCAGGGCAAAAGGGGTGCGGGCAAAATGAACCCTTTTCCAAAAAGGGGCGCAAGGGTTTTGATTTTTGGATCGGGGGCGAGGTTTGTGCGCTCCACATTGGCGTGGGCAATGCGCCTCAGGCCTTTCCTGACCACTTCATAGCGGGGCCTTACGAAATACTTACCTGCCATAATTTCAAGTTGGGCTGGCCAGTGGAGATCTGGGAAAAGATCCTTCACATGGACGGCCAGGGTCCCAAAGGGGGGGACTTCCCTATCCACGGCGCGCGCTTCCTTCTCACGGCCCATGGGGCACAGGGTCACGGCGCCTGCTGGAATAGGGCAGGGGTGGCTATTTTGAATCCACAAAATCACGTCTTCTGCTTGGGTAGGGGCAGGAAGGCCCGCGTAATAATCGGCCGGCCAGGCGTTGGCGTCATGGGTGCAGGACAAAACCGTGCCATCATCGCTATAAATATCAAGGCCGTACTTCACGATATCGTGACCAGCTGCACCCACAATGTGGATGAAAAGTTGTCCACAAAAATCACCAAGACCAAAACGCTCCTTCACCACAGCGCTGTCAATGACGAAGGAAGACCCGGCCGCACCCAGTGATTCCTCCCAGGTCGCCAGGTGTTCGCCACGCTCGTCCAAAAGATGACACCAAGCGTGGGCGGGTTTGCCACTGTAAGATGACCAATAGTTGGCGGTCATAAGACGCGTGTGGAGACCCTTTTCCTCGCGCAAGAAGGCAAAGTTGGTTGCAAAGTTGAGGGGATCAAGGTAGCTGCGCTGGTTTGTGAGCATCTCTTGGGGCAGGCGCAGCTCCTTCAGTGAAATGACCTCCACATTCTTGCCCAAAAGTGTTTGAAGGTGGGACACAAAAAGGTCTTCCTCAAAGGACAAAATGAACAAAACTTTTGTGGCGGGGTCAAGCTGTGAAATGGGCTTAGTTGTGTAACCCAAGCGCTGCAGCCCCACGTCCTCAAAGCGTTGTACGTAGATATGGGAGAAAGGAACGTCTTTTAGGGGGTGAATTTCACAAAAGGGCTCAAGCCACCCTTGGGGATCATAAAGGGCAATATGCTCACATGCTTTGAGCCTTTGAATGAGGGCGTGGGCCCCCTTGGCAACAAGGGGGTGCCCAATGGCTTTGAAAAAACTGTGCCCGCCCTTGAGGTGATCAAAGGTTTCAATACGAAGCATGGTGCGTGTCCTTCTCGAAAATATTAAACGCCCTTCACGACGCGCATGATGCGTGTCCACAAGGAAACGGGTTCAGGTGTTTTGCCTTGAACATAGGCCTCGATGGTGTCCAGGACCTCATGGTGATCCCACTCGGTGCCACCCGTGAGGCTTCCAATTAAGTACCCTTTACGGTCAAGGACATAGGTGGTGGGTAGACCCTGGAGTTTTTCAGATGACGTGCTCCCTTCGCCACTTGTTTCAAAGAAAAGGCGGAAACGGTCTTTGTCGAAGCCGGAGACAAGTTTTTTAGCGG
Organism: Candidatus Puniceispirillum sp.; assembly: GCA_013822015.1. Taxonomy (GTDB): domain Bacteria; phylum Pseudomonadota; class Alphaproteobacteria; order Caedimonadales; family UBA1908; genus JACESU01. Next base: position 51,232 of record PNJU01000004.1, read on the forward strand.
TCTCTTTGTGGATGGGGTCCTTACACACGGCCACAACTACGACGTCTTTTGCGTCAAAGGACTTGGCTAGATTATCCAGGGAGGGCATCTCGCGCACACAAGGCGGGCACCAAGTGGCCCAAAAGTTCAAAACCACAATGCGTCCCTTAAAGTCGCTGATTTTGTGATTTTTGCCTTCTGCGTCTTCCACCACAAAATCAATGATGCGGTCGGCAGGATGGGTCTTGTAACGCAAAAGTTGGGCGTTTGCTTGGGTGCATATGAGGGTGATGGCGAGTACTAAAGGGGCAAAGGTGCGACTCATGGGTTGTCCTTCCACGTATTTCTGCTAGCCTGTGCATAGTTGTAACAAGGTCTAAGCGAGAAAGACAATGGAAAAAAACATCTTTATGGCCCTAGGGCTTTGTGTCGCCCTTTTGTGTACGGGGTGCGGCAGGAAAGGAGATCCCCTGCCTGTGCCAGGATCTGAGAAATCCTATCCTTTAACGTACCCTGCGCCCGATGAGGAAGAGCCCCAAGAGGCGCCCTGCCCTTAAGGGCCATAAGACCGTCTTGTGCATGGGGGGGTGCCTGGCTTACTGTAGAGGAAGCAAGGACATGGAAAATATAATGGAGGCCCCATGACAAGCGCCCTTTGGACGCCCACCGACAGCGCAGTGCACGAAACTCAAATGTATGCCTTTATGGAGAGGGCAGGCGAGGTGCGTGGTCGCCCTTTTAAATCCTATGAAGATCTGCGCGCTTGGTCCGTGGAAGAGGACGAGACGTTTTGGTCTCTTTTTTGGGATTTTGCAGGCATTACGGCGTCCCACAAAGGTGAGGTTGTTTTTGAGGCGGGTGAGTCCTTTGAGCGGGGACGTTTTTTCCCTGGGGCGCGTCTTAACTACGCAGAAAATATGCTGAAGTCTGACATCAAGGGAGACGCCCTTGTGTTTTGGCAAGAGGACGGGGAGCGCTCCAGCCTATCCATGGAAGAACTGCGCCATGAGGTATCCCGCTTTGCCCAAGCTCTCAGGGCGGCCGGCGTGGGGGAAGGCGACCGGGTGGCCGCCATGGGAGGCAACAGGCCAGAGATTCTCATTGCGCTCTTAGCCACAGCAAGCTTAGGCGCTATCTTCTCCTCATGTTCTCCCGATTACGGCGCGGCTGGTGTCCTTGACCGCTTTGGCCAGGTGGAACCAAAGGTGCTCCTCGTGACCCAAGGATTCACCTACAAAGGCATTTATTTTTGCTGCAAAGAAAAAATCGCCCTTTTGCAAGAAAGTCTGCCGAGCCTGTCAAAGGTCGTCCTTATACCAAGTGTGAAGCAAGACCCCTGGTATGAAGGTGCCGAGAATATTACGCCGTACGATGCCTTTGTGGCACCCTTTGCACCAGAGACCCTGACCTATGCCCAGGTACCTTTTTCCCATCCTTTGATGATTCTTTTTTCCTCAGGCACAACGGGCAAGCCCAAGTGTATTGTGCACGCCCACGGCGGCACTCTTATTCAGCATCTCAAAGAACATCGCCTCCATGCGGACGTGCGCCCCGGGGACGTACTCTTTTACTACACCACCACAAGCTGGATGATGTGGAACTGGCTCGTGTCAGGCTTGGGGTCTGGGGCCACACTCATGCTCTATGACGGCTCGCCCTTTCACCCGGGTCCAAATGTGCTCTTTGACTTTGCCCAGCACGCCGGATGCACCCACTTTGGGGTGTCTGCCAAGTATCTGGACGCTCTTGCTAAGGACGGCCAAACGCCTTGCCAAACCCATGATCTGTCCAAGATCCGAATGGTCATGTCCACAGGCTCTCCTTTGTCTCCGGAAAGCTTTGACTACGTCTATACCCATATGACACCAAACGCCTGCCTTGCCTCTATTTCAGGGGGCACGGATATTGTGTCGTGCTTTGCCCTTGGTAACCCCATAGCCCCCGTATGGCGGGGACAGCTTCAGACCCGCGGTCTTGGGATGGCTGTGGACGTGTGGGATAAGGATGGCAAGAGTGTTGTGGGTCAAAAGGGCGAGCTTGTGTGCACAAAGCCTTTTCCGTCCATGCCTGTGTGTTTTTGGAATGATCCCCAGGGCGCGCGCTATCACAAGGCTTATTTTGCCCACTTTCCGGGGGTGTGGCGCCACGGCGACTTTGTGGAGCTCACACCTCACGGGGGGCTCATTATTCATGGTCGTTCCGATACGGTGCTCAATCCCGGCGGCGTGCGTATTGGAACGGCGGAGATTTATCGTCAGGTCGAGCATTTGGATGAGGTGCAAGAAAGTTTAGTGGTTGCCCAACAGTGGCAGGGGGATGTGCGGGTGATTCTGTTTGTCAAACTCAAGGACGGTGTGCACTTAAACGAGGATTTGCGCACCAAGATTCGTCTTCAGATTCGCGAGAACACAACCCCACGCCATGTGCCCGCCAAAATTATCCAGGTGCCGGATATTCCGCGTACAGGCAGTGGCAAGATCGTGGAGATGGCCGTGACTGATATCATCAACGGGCGCGAAGTGGCCAACACCGACGCCCTGGCCAATCCCCAGTCTTTGGACTTTTATAAGGATATAGAAGCCCTACGCTCCTAAGCGGTAAATGAGATGCGGCCCAAAAGTCTTTTCAAGGTGCGCGCCGGGAAAGACCTGGGTGAACGTGCTTGCCCGCTTTTTCCACACAACCACCAGCCCTTTTTGGGTTTGTGCGCCTTGCGTGCTCAAGAAAAGATCAGGCCTCACTGTTTGCCCAAAAAGCAAATCACTGCTTTGGCTGTCGATCATGTGGACAGGACCTTTGAGATAAAAGGCCACGCCTGAGATGCGCTCATAGTCTTGATAGAAAAAGACTTGCTCCCTTTGGGCAGCAAGGTAGAGCCCTGTTGTCTTTCCCGAAATTTCGTCCTCAACCGCAGGCATCATTTGTGCACAAACGCTCAGCAGCATTGCCATGGAGAGATTGACATAAACGGGGCCTGTGGGGGCTTTTTTGCGCCCCAAAAAAAGGATTCCAAAAAGCGCGAGACCAAGAGCCGCCCAGCCCACATAGGTGGCGCTTGAAAAGTGCACGAGATAGCGGGAGAACTCGCTTAAAAGAACGCGCTCATTGAGGTGGTCAGTGAGTAAAATAAGGGGCAAGAAGACGCTCAGGAGAAGCCCTATAAGCGCGCTCAGTCGAAAGGTTTCTTGGGAGGAGAGCTTCATGGCCAGCACCATGGAAAGGCTTGGAATGGCCGCCATAAGATAATAATTTGCCTTTGCTTGGGACAGGGAAAAAAAGGCAAAAATCGTGCAAAAGGAAGCCGCCATGAAGATGAACAGGCTGTCACGGGGCTCGCGCTTTTGAAAGAAAAACCGGGGCAGGAAGAAAGTCCAAGGAAGCATGTAAAGAAGGACGCGCCATGTGTAATAGGTGATGGGGCCGCTGTAATAATCCTTGGGCACGCGTTTGCCTAGAAAACGCAGGACATGCTCATTGATAAAATAAAAGTATGCAAAGGTCTCAAGTTTATGGCTTGCCAGTATATGCCAGGGAGCCGTAAGACCCACAAAAAGCAAAAGACCATAGGCGTCAAGGGGCGCGAAGAAGGGGGTGTCGTGGTGGCGGGCATGAAGTCCCCAAAAGACGCACCACACAAGACCAATGAGCACAAGGGCCGCAAGACCTTTGGTCATGACAGCGCCAGCCACAAAAGCGTAAAGGGCAAGTTTGGGCGCGCGCGCTTTTGTTTGCCACCCCAGATAAAGGCTCAAAAGGGCGCCTGTCAGGAAAAATGTGAAAAGTCCGTCAAAGAAGATATTGCGAGAAAAAATCACAAACCCCAGGCTGCTACCCAGGATGGTGGCGGTCATGAGGGCGCACTTCTCACCACGCAGGCGCGCCATAAAAGCGGCGCAAAGGCTGGTCGTCAAAAGGCCTGCAAGGACGGGAGTGAGACGTGCGGCAAATTCCGTTGTACCAAAGAGATGGAAGCACCCACTCATAAGCCAGTAAAGGAGGGGTGGCTTTTCAATATAGGGTACGCCGTTTAGGGTCGGGATGATAAAGTCGCCGCGCGCGAACATGTCGCGCGCAATGGTGGCGTAGAGGCCCTCATTGTTATCGAGAAGCCCGTAAGACCCCAGTCCCACAAAAAAGAGTGTGGTGCACGAAAAGATGACCAAAACCCATAGCGCGCACATCCACAAGTTTTGCGAAGGGTGCAGCATTTCTTCAGAGCCTTAAGAGATCATTGATGGCCGTTTTGTGCCGTGTTTTCTCATCCACTTGCTTGATGAGAACGGCGCATTGGAGCGCCACCCCGTTGTCGCCCGCAATGGTACCCGGCACCACAACGGCGTAGGCTGGCACGCGACCATAGGTGATGCGTCCTGTGGCGCGCTCAACCAGGGGTGTGGAGGCGCCCATCTTGGTGCCCATGCCAATGACGGCGCCTTCTTCCACCACGACACCTTCCACGAGACACGCACTCGCCCCCACAAAGACATGGTCCTCTATGATGACGGGACTGGCTTGGACGGGCTCTACAACACCGCCAATCATGGCGCCGGCGCTGATGTGACACTTTTTCCCAATTTGGGCGCAGGATCCAACGGCCGCCCCCATATCAATAAGGGTACCCTCGTCAATGTAGGCGCCAAAATTTGTAAAGCTGGGCATAAGGATACACTTGGGCGCCACGTAGGTTCCGCGCCGTACAAGGGCCCCTGGCACTACGCGAAAGTCTGCTTTTTCAAAGTCGGCCTTATCCCAGCCATCAAACTTGCTGGGCATTTTGTCATAGCCCGTCATGGGAAAGGTCATAAGGCGTGTGGGGGTCAATGGAAAGGATAAGAGAAGGGCCTTTTTCAGCCACGCCTGGGTGTGCCAGGTGCCATTTTCCTTTTCACACACACGAAGCGTTCCTCGGTCGAGATCAAGGATGATCTCTTGAAGGGCTTTGGGTAAGGCAGGGTGGGGCGCATCTTTGTTTTCCCAAGCAGTTTCAATGAGGTTCTTCAAAGGGGACATGGGTCATCTCCTAAAGGGTTTTATGAGAGCAGGGCGGGCGAGGTAATCTTTGACCCCAAGGTTGCGCCAATGCGTGCAAAGGTCCCGCGTGGTAACTCTAAAGCGCCAACGACCTTTGTGGGTGAAGACACCGACGTGCGCGCAAGGGGGGTCAGCTCCCCCATCATTACAATGCGCCCATCCTTTGTGAAAAAGGCAAGATCAAGGGCAAGGGGGGTATCCTTCATCCAAAACGTTGCCACGCGTTCTTTATCAAACAGAAAAAGCATACCTTGGTGGGGGGCAAGGCGTGTCACACCCATGAGGCCTTTTCTTAAAGACTCTTCGTCCTTTGCAACGGCAACCGAAAAAGTTTCGCCACCAAGGTCCAAGGGCGTGTCAAAGGTCAACGCGCTGAGACCTCCTGCCCAAGGCGTGGACACCAAAAGGACGAGAAGGCACTTCCCTAGGACGCGCATTATTGACCGGCTTGTTTAAGGGTCTGTTGCATCATGATTTGCACGATGGCGCCGCGTGCCAGGACGTCTGCACGCTCATTTTCCTCGTGCCCGCTGTGGCCCTTGACCCAAAACCAGCTGATGTCATGGACGGCGCACAGGGCATCAAGCTCTTCCCAAAGGTCTTGGTTTTTGACCGCAGAGCCCGAGGCCGTACGCCAGCCGCTTTTCTTCCACTTATGAATCCAGGAGGTGATGCCGTCTTTGAGGTACGTGCTGTCTGTGTGCAGGCGTACTTGGTGCCTGCCCTCCAGCGCCTTAAGGCCTTGGGTGGCGGCCATCATTTCCATACGGTTATTGGTGGTTTGGGGATCGTTTCCCGCCAGCTCTTTTTCCGTGCCGTCGGCAAAACGGATAATCACCCCCCATCCACCAGGGCCAGGGTTACCACTGCAGGCGCCGTCCGTGTAAAGATCAGCTAAAGGAATGGACATGGAGAGAAAACCTTTCTTGTGAAGATATACCCTTTATGCTTACCTTAAGGGCGATTATTGGTCAAAGAGAATCAAAAGGAAAAATGATGGAAAAGCCCGTGTGTCCCCAAAAAGCCCCTTACCGTGTAACCCTAGAAGAAGGCAAGACTTATTACTGGTGCACCTGTGGCCTGAGCGCCAAGCAACCTTTTTGTGATGGTGCCCACAAGGGCGGCGCCTTTTCACCCCTCAAATGGGTGGCCGATAAAACACAAACCACGTCTTTGTGTGGCTGTAAAGCAACCCTGCGCGCCCCTTTGTGTGACGGATCCCATATGCTAGAATAGGGCGTTAAACAAAAAGCAGGGAGAAAAAAGAATGATCATCAAAGAATTACTTATGGGTGTGTTGTGTGTGATGTTGCTGACAAAGGACGCGGATGCTTCTAGTCAGACTCAGCCCAAAGGCCTTCCAAAGGAAATTGTGCTTAAGCATTTGACTGATTTTAAGAATGATCGACAGTTTTTTTATTTTCCCTCCAAACGTACATTTGAAAAATGTGGGTGGAAGCCCTTAGACTGGGATGAAGAAACACAAAACATATGGCAGAACAATGGCCGCAAAGCGTCTATGATCAAAGAGATCAGCCCCCGTGACTTGCCCCCTGCCGCACCAAGTATTTTTGAAAAGTACAGTGCGTACCAAACCTTTGATGTGATCGAGGGTTTGAACCATAAGCGTTACCAGTTGCGTATTTGTGCGGTTAAGTTCGACCACTAGAGATATCTGCGCAAAACTGTAAACTCTTGCGTGCCCTTCCTAGAACGTGTATACCATGCGGAAAGGGGCGCATAGCTCAGCGGGAGAGCGCTACGTTGACATCGTAGAGGTCGCTGGTTCAATCCCAGTTGCGCCCACCATTTTTCCACTCGGGAGACAGTCCATGTTCTTGCGTCTTGTGTGTGTGTGCATGCTCAGTTTTACGAGCGTTTTTGCAAGTTCCCCGTCCGTATCCCTTGAAAAACCCTGGGCCAGGCCCGCAGACATCGGCTACAACAGCGCCGTTTACATGGCTCTTGAAAATACAGGAAACGCGTCTGTCGTGATTGTGGGCGCCACCTGTGAAACTTGTAAAAAGGTCGAACTCCACGAGACGATAGAGGTAGAGGGCGTGTCCAAAATGATCCCCATGGACGCCGCGCATCCTTGGACGGTGGCGCCCGGTGAGGTGCTCCGCCTTGCGCCTGGGGGCAAGCATGTGATGCTCATTGGTCTCACCCGCGTACTGGAAAACGGGGAAGAGGTTCTCGTGACACTGCTCACCAAGGATGGGGAAAAGATCGAGGTACGGGCAATGATTCAAAAAGGCCCCGGTACTTGCGGGAGTTGCTGCGGCTCGTAAGGGTTTGTTAACAGTTTATTAAGGATTATGTGATCCACTTCTGCGCCCCGGTATCCGGGGTTTGCTTGTTTGAGAGTCACCTAGGGCGATTTATGAAATTTTCACAGCGTTTCGTGGACGAGCTACGTCACAGACTGTCCATCGCCCAAGTTGTGGGGGCGAAGGTCAAGCTTGCGCGCCGTGGCACAGCCGTTAAAGGGTGCTGCCCCTTTCATCAAGAAAAAACACCCTCCTTCCATGTGTATGAAAAGGATGGCCATTATCACTGCTTTGGCTGCGGGGCCCATGGGGACGCCATTGATTTCGTGCGCTTAACCCAGAATATCTCCTTCGGGGACGCTGTTGTGGCACTGGCCCAGGGGGCTGGTATGCCACTGCCCGTGGAAGACCCCCAAGAAACCATTAAAGACACAAAAATGGATGCCCTGCGCGCACTCATGAAAGAAGCATGTAGCTATTTTCAAGCACAGCTTAAGGCCGGTGAAGGGTGGCGCGCCCGGGAGTATTTGAAGGCCCGCGCCGTTTCCCCTGACATCCAGGTCCGCTTTGCCCTGGGGTATGCCCCAGAAGGGCCGGGTCTCATGGACCACCTGAAGGCGCGCGGGTTCACTCTTGCTCAGATGAATGAGGCGGGTCTGATCTTAGAGGGTCGCGCCCCTCGGTCACGTTTTGGTGGACGGGTGATTTTCCCCATTTGGGACAGACAGGGCCGCGTCATTGCCTTTGGTGGCCGTATCCTTGGGGACGGTACGCCCAAATATCTGAACTCCCCAGAAACACCTCTTTTCCATAAAGGACGCGAGCTTTACGCCCACCCACAGGCTTTTGCCGAGAAAAGTAAAGACGCGCCTCTTATCGTATGTGAGGGGTACACAGACGCCCTTAGTCTCTATCAGGCAGGCTATACGCGCGTTGTGGCGCCCCTTGGGACAGCACTGACCCCTGAGCAAATTGCCCTTTTGTGGCGTATGTCCAGTGAACCCGTTTTGTGCTTTGACGGAGACATGGCCGGCCAAAAGGCGCTCGCGCGCGCCCTTGAGCGCGCCCTGCCCATCCTGAAGCCTGGATACTCCTTAGCCTTTGTGAGTCTTCCCAAGGGGGAGGATCCCGCAAGTCTTCTCGAGCGCGGTCAGGGGCGTCTGTTTGAGCAGCTTCTTGAGGCCAAGAAAACCCTCTCCCAAGCATTCTGGGATGGCTTTGAGGTCCGCCTCAAAGCCGCCAAAACACCTGAGGCGCGTGCCCTGACTGAAAAAGAGTTCTTTGACACCCTTGCCACCATTGCGGACGAAGGTGTACGGGGGCACTACCGCCAAGAAATGAAGGACCGTCTTTTTACGTGGCAAAGATCCCACACGCGTAAGAAGACAAAGGAGGTGCAACCCACCTCACCCCAGGGTGCACGTGTCCACGCATCCCACATGCGGGCAAAGGCGATTTTGGTGACCTTTATCAACCATCCCGCGTGGCTTTTGGATGAGTGTGAGGCGCTCATGACCATAAAGATGCCCACCCCCGCCTTGGAAAGGGTGCGCGAAGAGATTTTAGAGTGGGTCAGTGTGCAAAAAAAGCTTGACGCGCACGCTTTGAAAGCCCATCTGAAAGAGGGGGGACTCCATGAGGCGATACACGACCTCTTCTCCCGCGATATTTATTTGCATGCCCCTTTTGCAAAGACGGCAGCGACCCAGGCGGAAGTAGTGACCGGGTGGCGGGGTCTTCTGGAAAGTTGGCATCTTTTGGAGGAAGGACTTGGCGAAGTTCTGTCTTGGAAAAACACGCTAAGCACCGATTTGAATCCACACACATGGTCCCAGGTGCGTCGTTTGCGCACCTCCATGGAAAAGCATTATGAACAGCTCACACAAGAAGGTGAGCCCAATTTAGAAAGGCTGGAAGGATCAGGATGACCACCGTACCCTCAAAAAAAACAGACGCCCCTGAAGAACAAGGTGAGACCCTTGCCAAAAAAAGAGGAGATCTTAAGCAAGTTCTTAAGAAGCTGATGGACCGCGGTAAGGAGCGGGGATACCTTACCTACGACGAGCTCAATGACGCGCTGCCCCAAGATCAAATGTCTTCAGAGCAAATCGAGGACGCCATGGCCGTGATTACGGACATGGGCATTGACATTGTGGACGCTGAAGAAGAGGCGGAAAGCCCCTCGGAGCTTGGCGTGGAGGAGATCGGCGCCGAGACTGAAGAATCCGACAGCGGCAACTTGCGCGACGAGGATGGATCGGGGCGCACGGACGACCCTGTGCGTCTTTACCTGCGCGAAATGGGCCGCGTTGAGCTTTTGTCCCGTGAAGGGGAAATCAAGATCGCTAAGCGCATCGAGCAAGGGCGCATGGAGATGATTGAAGCCATTTGCGAAAGCCCCTTGACCATTCGTGCCATTATTAACTGGCGCGATCAAATCCTTGAAGACCAAATTTTGCTGCGTGACGTTGTGGATTTGGAAGACATGCACGCGGCTGCCAACTTTGACGGTGAAGAAGGAGACGAGGACGTTGTGGGGGAGATCTCCCTAGACGTGCCGGCAGCTCCCGCGCCAAAGGAAGAAAAAGAGGAAAAAGCCGCAAAGGACGATAAGGAAGAAAAGGTAGAAGGCGCGCCGGAAGAGGAAGAAGGCGTCGAGGAAGATGAGGATGACACTGGTCAGTCTTTGGCTGCCCTTGAGGAAAGCTTGAAGCCTCAGATCCTTGAGACCTTTGAGCTCATCGCCCAGACCTATGCTCAGTTCCATGACCTGCAAGTGGCCCGCCTTAAGGACTCCCATGAGGGACGTTCGCCCACTAAGGACGCGGACAAGAAGTTTAAGGCCCTCAAAGAAGCCCTCGTTGAGCTTATGAGCAGTGTGCGCCTTAATAGCTACCGCATCGATATTTTGGTTGAAGATCTTTATAACTTGAACCGAAAGCTTGTGGGCTTAGAAGGCAAGCTTTTGCGCCTGGCCCAAGACAGCGGCATCAAGCGCGAAGAATTCCTGAAGTCTTATTTCGGTCAAGAGCTCAGCCCAGACTGGCTTGAGCATGTGGCCAAAAACACGGCCAAAGGTTGGACGAACTTTATTGAAAAGCATAGCTTAGAAGTCATTACTCTGCGCGAGCGTATTGCCGAAATCTCTGTGGAGTCCGGGCTTAATATCGCAGAGTTCCGCCGTATTGTGACGGCTGTGCAAAAGGGTGATCGCACGTCCGCTAAGGCCAAGAAAGAGATGATTGAGGCAAACCTGCGCCTTGTGATTTCCATTGCCAAGAAGTACACAAACCGTGGTCTGCAGTTCCTTGACCTCATTCAAGAGGGTAACATTGGCTTAATGAAGGCCGTGGATAAGTTTGAGTACCGTCGTGGTTATAAGTTCTCCACCTATGCCACATGGTGGATTCGTCAGGCCATTACGCGCTCTATCGCGGACCAGGCGCGCACCATTCGTATTCCTGTGCACATGATTGAGACCATTAACAAACTTGTGCGTACGTCCCGTCAGATGCTCCATGAGATTGGCCGGGAGCCAACCCCTGAGGAGCTGTCTAAAAAGCTTCTCATGCCCATTGATAAGGTGCGTAAGGTTTTGAAGATCGCCAAGGAGCCCATTAGCCTCGAGACCCCCATTGGGGATGAGGAAGATGGGTCACTGGGCGACTTTATTGAGGATAAGAACGCGGTCCAGCCCCTTGAGTCTGCTGTAAACGCGAACCTGCGTGAGACCACAACACGTGTCCTTGCGAGTCTCACACCCCGTGAGGAGCGCGTTCTGCGTATGCGTTTTGGTATTGGGATGAATACGGACCACACCTTGGAAGAGGTGGGTCAACAGTTCTCCGTCACACGTGAGCGTATTCGTCAGATTGAGGCTAAGGCTCTTCGTAAACTCAAGCATCCGAGCCGCTCACGCAAGCTGCGTAGCTTCTTGGATAACTAGGCGTACTGCCTTCAAGAATAAAAAAGCCCTGAAGAGATTCAGGGCTTTTTTTATATGAAACAAACATTAAATCAGTTGTCTTCGCGCAGGCGTCCCGATTTCTTAAGTTCATTCTCGGCCATGTTGCGGATGTCGCTGGCGCGCAGGCGTGCTTCTTTGGATTTGAGGGACTTAAGCGCGCGTCCCGCCTGATCATAGGCTGCTTGGTACTGCTCCACGCACACGGCTTCTTCCGCCAAGCACAGGGCCGCCATGGCGGTGTTGTGTTGTTTTCCGTAAGCCACCGCCAAAAGGCGCCAGGCAAAGGGATTATCGGGCTCCAGGAGCAAAGACCTCTCAAGGTGCTTCTGGGCTTCTGGGTAATGATTGGATGCCCCTTCTAACATCGCTTGGGCGCATAGCATGCGCAGGAGTGCGTCCTTGGGGCGCAGGGACACGGCCTGGCCATAGGCATGGACGGCTTGCTCGATGTGCCCACTCTCAAAGGCAATTTGCCCCTCCAGATCCCAGTAAGCTGCGTCCCTTGGGTGGGCACTTGTTAGCGTCCTGGCAAGGCCGAGGGCTTCACTGCCGCGCCCGATTAAGAAGAGGGCAGTTGCGCGCATAAAACGCCCTTTATCGGAATCATCCCGGGCGTAGGTGCGCAGGGTTGTCTCGGGCGAATCAATAAAAGCATGGAGCTTCATGCGCATGCGCTCAAAATTCTCCTCAAAGCTGGGGGGGAGTGCACCGTCTGGGTGGTCGATGGTTGCGCGCTCAAGCAGGGCCACACGGTCCTGGGACAAGGGGTGAGAGCGGCTGTAGGGGTCTTGTTGCGCGCTTGACAAAAGCTCCTGGCTGGCCAGCACCTTCATGAAGGACTGCAGCCCTTCCACAGGCCAATGGAGGCGCGTGAGGAAGCGCACAGCTGCCTGGTCCGCAGACGCCTCTTGGCCCCGGGAGTAATGCATCATGGCGTTTTCAGCCATTTGCATGCCGCCCGTCAGGATTCCGGCGCCCGCATCCCCGCCACCAGCGGCAATGGCGGCCCCACCCAAAAGGGCCGTGGCCATGGCAATGGCCGTGGCTTTTTTCATCATTTCCTCACGGCGCGCGATGTGCCCGGCGGCAATGTGACCCGTTTCGTGGGCCAAAACACCTATGAGCTCGCGGGCATCCTTCGCGCGCAAGATAAGGCCGGTGTTTACAAAGATGCTGTAGCGGGTGGTTGCAAAGGCGTTGAGTTCTGGATCCAGGATCACGTAAAGGTGCATTTTTTCCGGATCAAGGCCAGCTGCTTCAAAAAGGGGAGCGGCAAAATCATGGAGGGCGGCCTCCACCTGGCTGTCACGGATGAGGGAGCCGGTTTTCAGGCCTCTGGCATGTGTTGGGGCGGCACCCCAAAGGAGCACCGCCGCCAAAAAGGCACTTGTGTAACGCGCTAGTCGAGCAACCTTTTCCACCATGTTTTTTCCTTATCTTGTTCTTCTCTTGCCTGGGCGTCTTCATGGAAGACAGGAGAGTTGGGGTCAAAGGAGGCCGCAATGGTCGTGCTTGGGAAAGCAGGCCCTGAATCTTGGGAGGCCAAAACCGAGGACTGAGTCGTCTCTTGTCCCTCGGACGCCGCCCCACCTTGGTCAGGTGTATCTTGGCGGTTCTTATCCCTGTTACGACGATTGGCACGCCTGCGCATACGACGCTTGCGGGACTCAGAAGGCGACTGAGAGGCGTCTGTCCCCTCCTGTGTCACCTGAGGGGTGTCAGCACCTTCTGCCTCAACTTTCTTCTGCGCAGGCTCAGCGCGTGGAGCGTCTTCGCGGGGTGTGTCTTGGCGTTCGCGGGGTTCTTTGTCACCTGGGCCCTTGCGATCACGCCTGCGTTTGTTACCGCGCTCTGGGCGAGGCTCCTTAGGCTCACGGGGCTGTGGCTTGGCTTCTTTAGGCTCCTCACGTTCTTCACGATCTTCTCGCTTTGGTGGTGCCGGCTCTTCCTTTGGCGCAACCTCAAGGGCGCCACTAGGGGAGGGCACCAATACCGAGACAGAGCACGCATGGGACTGGGGTCCTGCCTCTTCAAAGACAACGCGAATGCCGTGGCGTGTCTCCACATCCAAAAGGGCGTGGCGCTTTTGGTTCATGACATAAAGAAGCACCTCGTGGGGGAGCTTCAATGCCAGGGTGGCGCCCGGATTGCGTAGTCCCGCGTCCTCCAAAATGCGCAGGGCGCTCAGTGCCAGAGACTCCGTTGAGCGAATGTAGCCCGTTGCCTGACAGTGTGGGCAAGGGTGGGCGCTTGTCTCCAAAAGGCTTGGCGCCAGGCGTTGCCTCGACATTTCCATCAGACCAAAGGGGCTGATGCGCCCCATTTGAATACGGGCCCGGTCATCACGGAACGCTTCGCGCAGGCGCCTTTCCACGGCCGCAACGTTGCGTGGTTCGTCCATATCGATGAAGTCGATGACGATGAGGCCCGCCAAATCACGCAGGCGTACCTGTCTTGCAATTTCCGTGGCAGCCTCAAGGTTGGTCTTGGTGGCTGTTTCCTCAATGTGGCGCTCACGCGTGGCGCGCCCAGAGTTAATATCAATGGATACAAGAGCTTCCGTTGGGTGAAGCACAATGGATCCACCCGATGGGAGACGCACCTCCGCCTCATACATATCATCAATTTGCTTTTCCACGCCGTATTCATGGAAGAGAAGGGCGCGATCGCTCTTATAGCGCTGAACACGCTTGCTGTGGCTGGGCATCAAGGACTTCATGAAATCCTTTGCGGTCTTATAGCCCTCCTCGCCGCTGACAAGCACTTGCTCAACGTCCTTGGAGTAAAGGTCGCGCACGGCGCGCTTGACAATGTCGTCTTCGCTGTGGACCAGGCTTGGGGCAATGGAGGTAATGGTCTTCTCGCGAATGCTGTCCCACAGGCGCATGAGATATTGACCGTCACGCTTGAGCTCAGCGCGCGTGCGCTCACGCCCTGCGGTGCGGATAATGAGCCCCATGCCATCGGGCACATTGAAAGCCTCAAGGATCTGGCGCAGCCGCTTGCGATCGGCTGGATTCGAGATCTTGCGGGAAATCCCACCACTGCGGGGAGAGTTGGGCATGAGCACACAGTAACGACCAGCCAAAGACAGATAAGTCGTGAGCGCCGCACCCTTGTTGCCACGTTCTTCCTTCACCACTTGCACAAGGATGATTTGGTTTTTCTGGACCACTTCCTGGATTTTATAGCGGCGGTGCAAAGAGGGGCGTTTGACGGTATCTTCTTCCTCATCGTCAGATGGGGGCAGATCTCCGCCAAGGGATGACACACCTTCGTCATCGGAAGGCGCTGCGTGTGCGGCCTTGTCCTCATCGTCCTCGTCAAGGACATCGGACGGGGCGGCAAGCTCAGCTTTTAAAGCTTCGCGGTCCGCAACGGGAATACGAAAGTAATCGGGATGGATTTCACCAAAGGCCAAAAAGCCGTGGCGCCCCCCGCCATAATCCACGAATGCCGCCTGGAGGGACGGCTCAACGCGCATGATTTTCGCGAGGTAAATATTACCCTTAACGGTTTCCTTTGTGGAGCTCTTGAATTCATAATCAACAAGTAGCCCCTTCTCATCAAGCAACGCAACCCGTGTTTCTTCGGGATGCACCGCATCGATTAACATTTTCTTTGACATAACAACTCCCCATGCCCTTGAGAGGCATACTTAAATCAAGGAGTTATGAGAGGCCTTTCTTTTTCTCTGTTTGCCGCGCAGGAGGCGCAACATCACCCATGCAGGCGCGCAATGAAGCACGCGCTCGGCGTGAAAGCCAAGTCCAGGGTGAATCGCACCATGTTACGTCCAGTTTAAAAGACATCACAACTCTTACCAAAACACGCACACGAAGGGCTAAAAAACGCCTAAGTGCTTGTGGTTAAACTTCTACTTCTCCAGGGTACACAGATATGGCGCGAGAGACAATCCCTTTTAATAATTTCTTAAGACACTGGAAAGGAATTGACGGGTTCTTTTTTGTGAATTAATATGCGCGCCCTTTAAGCGATATCGCTGTTGAAAATGTGAAGACTGACCTGGTCATCATCATGGGTAAAGGGGTGCACCTTGAGCCATGAGGTCCACCCAAGGGTTGTCTTGGCCCCTATTTTTGTTTTTTCCACGTCGCTGGCGCGCATGACAAGGCGGATATCAAAGCTGTGCTCGGTCCCAAGATAAAAGCGGATCAGCTCACACAGGGCCGTGAAGGCTCCTCCACCGTCGGGCAGAAATGCCCGAAAACGTTTGTCATCCAAAGGACCCAGCTGCACACTGATGCGACTACGTGTGTCCCAGAACTTATCCCCGATGGAGGCGTCTTCTCCCAGGGTTTGAAAACGTCCCGCGCGCCCAATGCAGGTTTGCTCTTCCTCGGGTATGCTAAGCCACTGTCCACAAAAGGGCGTGACACTCACGGGGACATTAAAATAGTGGGAGAGGAAAATCTCAAGACCAGATGTTGAGCGCGGAGATTTCCACAAAAGGCCCGCGTAGTACAAAAGACCGCGATCGGGCACGCTCATGCGATCTCTAAAAGCGTCCCCCCCAATACCCAAAAATGAAAAAAGAATCTGGGCAAAGGCCGTTTTATCAGGGGGGTCCGTTGCAAGACCTACCCAGTATTTTTTACGGATACGGTGAAATATGGATAAAAGGCGATGGTTGAAGATGTCGAGAAAGTCGCGAAAAGCTGTGTCGCCTGAGCGTGCGCGCTCCATGAGAAGCTCAGAAAAAGGCATGGGCAGGGGGCCGTTCGGGCCCGCAAGTCCTAAAAAGTTGATACTCATCTGACAGGGGTATTGGCGGTCCTTGCTTAAAGGAGGTGTGAGGGAAAAAAGGTCGCTGGGAGGATAGGAGTGGGACACGCGTGCGCTGATGGATAAGGCCTCATTCTCGGGAACAGCATCTCGCCCAAGCTCTGTCGCCTTAGGAAAGGCAAGCTCGACCAGCTTCACCGCCTGGTGAAATTCAAAATAATAACTGGTCGCAAACAGCTCCTCAATTACACAAGGACGCGGTTTCCGGCTGTGGGCTTCCATGTTTTCCACGTTCCTTTATAACGGTTATTAAGCACTTCCAACTGGGTAAAGGTATTTACCGAGGCAAAAAGGGAGAAGAAATGATTCAAAACAGAAGCAAAAACAAAAGCACCTATGTCGTGATAATCTTCCTCACCAAAGGTCAGGGTAATCTTAGTGCCTTGGGCAAATCCGCGCCATGCGTCCACCCCAAAGCGTCGTGTGACAAGTGTGGTCGACATATCTGTAATGGCATCAAGCTCAGGAATTGTGCGCTCACGCTCAATGTTTGCATAAAGGCGAATGACCTCCTTAAGGGCGCGCAGGGCCCCCTCTCCCCCTGAAAGGGCAAGATGGTTTAGGCTGAGTTGCGAAATGAGGCGCCACTGGGTCTGACCGTCCCTGGGGGGATAAATTTGCTTTGTGGGGCGATCGAGGACAAAGATCCGTGTGACGGGAATTTTATCCTCTGCGTGCAGCTGTCCGCCCGACGGAATTTGCTCAGCGAGATTTCTGTTGGTGCACAGGCTCTTGGCAAAAATTGTGTGGGTCACGGGTTTGAGGGGCGTAAAATCAAAATCCACAAAGGACAGGTGCATGTCTGTCCCTGTCATGCCCTGACGGTCTGTTTCCGTGCGCCGGGCGTGCCAGAAAGATTTGTGCCCTTTTTCCGATAGCTGGTGGTTATAGCTAAAGTAAGGCATGAATTTCTCGACCTCTTTTTCTTGATCAATGGCTGCACTGACCTCAAGAATAGAGTGAATTTCTGTGGTTTTTTCGGCCTTAAGATCGGGGATCAAACGGTATTCAACACTGCGATGATCCAGGCGAATGGGCTCAGTGATCTTATGGAAAAGATTAATGATGGGGGCGCAGTGAAGCAAGAAGTTCATGGCGCTGACGTCGCGGACATTTAAGGGAACTTCCTCACAAAAAGCAAAGTAAAGATCAATTTCCGACGCGTCTTGGGACAAAGATGGGTGGGCAACGTCCATGAAGAAGAACTTCTCAGGATAATGGAAGTATTCCATGAGGAGTCTATAACCTGGGTGCGCATGCTCTGGGAATGGGAGAATTGCTTCGTCTTGCTCAAAACCAACGGGGCGTACACTTGAGGCGGGGATGTTTTGTACAAGGGGCCCAGGCGTAGGCACGGCCCCTTGAAGGACGACCTTCACGTCTTGTGCGAAAATGCCCTCATAAAGCGCATTTTTCACCAAAGGGTTGCCCGCAATATGAAAACGCAGCTTTGTCAAACCCATGTCTTTAAAGGTGCCCGTGTGGGATTTAAGGCGAATACGCAAGGTGCGTGAGGACCCAAGAGCCGCAGCCAAGGCGGTATCGAGGGTGCTTGTTTCCAATAGGGTGGCGTCTAGAACACTCACGGGCGCAAGTTCAAGGTCATAGCCCGTGCGAAAGGAACACACCTCACCCGTTGCTGCGCGGGAGAACACCTTTGCGTGCTTGGGCACCGTCAGGGGAGAGGTAATCTTGCCCTGATTTTCAGGAAGCTCAAACTGTGCAATGGCAAAGGAGGGGATTGGTGCGACAAATTGTGGGTACAGGACTCCCAATAGCGCTTCCGTAAAACGCGGATACTGATCGTCCGTATCATGCTGAAGTCTTGCTGTAAGATAGGCAAAGGACTCCAGAAGCCGCTCCACATGGGGATCGCTTGATTCAGCTGCCCCCACATCAAGACGCCTTGCGATTTTTGGGTACTCTTGGGCAAAGCGAGCGCCCGAGCGTCGCAAATAGGTGAGCTCCCGTTGGTAATAATCAAAGAAAGGGTCTAATTTTTGCACCGTTTCCTCCCTACTTTTCCAATAGTTTGCCATAAGAAAGGTCCCCGTACTAGAGACTTGATGGAGGCGCAGACATACGTGGCCTCTAAGGCAGCCTTTTTATGAAGGTGCGCCTTGGTATTTAAAGACCTTAGAAGCTGGACCGTGAAAGAAAGTCCACGGCTGTTTGGAGGTCCCAAGTTTTGTCCTCAAGGGACTGTGTTAAAAGAGATTCGAGTCCCATACATACGCTGTGTTTAGACACTTTTTCACCAATGCGGAAAGAGGCATAAGCCTTGTCTTCCAGAAAATCTGTCACAATGCGCCTTTGGTCATCCCACAGGGCAAGATGCAGCTTTTGCGCAGGGGTGATGTGGCCAAGAATGAGGTTTTGAGCCAGAAAAAGACTTGCCTGCCTTGCTTTGTTTCTGTTGTCGCAATAAATGACGCCTAAGGAAAAGGTGAAGCCGTCTCTTCCCGCCTGAAATTCAATGCCATCCCTTGAAAAACAGTGACTTCGTTCAAAGGATATCCCCGCGTCTTCAAGGCATTTACGTGTGTAGAGTATATTGGCTTGAGCATAGGGGCGATTTGTGAGGCCTACAATTTGGTAACCGGCTTCACGAAGTCGCGTGAGGTGGTTTTGGATACCATCTTCCATGGTTTCGCGTGTTTCAAAAAATAAGGGGTTTTTAAAATGATCCACATGGGGGCTGCCCAATAAGCGGCTGATATTGTTTAATTCAGACGTCTCAAGGGCAGGTATTTTGAAAGTCTTTCCTTTTTGGCGTGCAAGCTCTTCAAATCTCCCATACCCACTTTGGGAGACGGCTTTTTCCACGAGATTTCTATCCTGCAAGAATCTTGTTTTCCAAAAACGCCCCGCCCCTTCAAAAAAGAGGGTTTCATCTAAGTCGACAAAAAGCACCTTCAAGTCTGCGTCTTCGGGCGTATGCGCGAGCGTCACATTTGTTGCGTCTTCCACAGAAAATGCAACGGACACGCGCGCGGGTGAGGCGTGGGTCCCGCGATCCGTTGCAACAGCACTTAAGATGTTATCACAAATAGATTTCTTCAGTGAGGGATCGATGTAGCCCAGGATCGTTCTTTGATAATTTCTCAAATGCAGTCGCTCTTCTTCCTCCACGCCGCTTGTGCCATAAATAGCCGTATGCCCAAAGGTCATTAGGAGAGTGATTATGAGTGCTCTCATGGGGTTAACCTCACGTTAAAAGACATCTCCCTCTACCTTAATTTGTACACAGGGACAATAGGGACGGCACAAAGGGGATTTGTTTTGACCGAAGACGTACTTCCTTAATCGTCAAAAAATAATTGACTCTTAGAAAATAATAAAGCGTATAATTGCTGTGAGAACACGGGAGGAAGTCATGATAAGAAACATTATACTTCAATTGTCTATTTTGTGTGTAACAGGACCTTTGTGGGCAAGTGCCATGGGCGGAGACACTTTACCTACTGATATAGAAGAGCCCAGTGATCACGCTTTACAGCGCACAGTTGCCGACGTTTTGGCGCGCGATCCCCATGCGGATGTCAGCGACCTTATGCCGCGTGAGGTATCTTCTCAAGGAGTGTCTTCTTCCGTTCCCATTGTCGTGACCTTTCAAACCACCGTAAGCGATGAGGAGTTCGCCAGAGAGCTTGATCGTCAACTGAATATGGAGCCGGCTCGTGACGCGCTGGACGAGAGTGACGCGACCCTTGCGCGGGCGCTTCAAGAGCTTGAGCCGCCCACAGTATTGTCTCCCCTGGTCACACCAGCGGCTGCGCATGTAAGTTCACAAGAGCCCCAGAGTGATGAGGTGCTGGCCAGGCATCTTGAGGGCACCTTAAACGGGGAACCAAGTGGTGATACACAAGAAGAGGGTGATGCGGCCCTTGCGCGCGCGCTTCAAGAACTAGAGGCGCCGCTCATGCTAGAGATGCGCTTAGAGGAGGGCGACAAAGCGCCCTACGCAGCCATGCGCCGTGATTTTTTTGCCATTCAACACGGTCAGGACGTCCATGCCATGACGCGGGCTTTTGCAAAGGCCCATTACGGATTCCTTAAAAGCATTGAAGAGAAGTATTTTGGTTACACAAAGGATTTGGACGCGCTACGCATCGCACATGGGCGTGATCTGTTTCTTGAGGACTGTAAAACAGATGCAAAAGCTGAGCATTTGAGTTCCGATGCCTTTAAAACAAAAACCGCTCTCATGATGGGGCTCCTTGAGGGGAAAAAGGGTTTGTGGATGCCAGGGGCGCAGGACGTGGACGGGGAAACGGGTCTGTCTCTTCGTGAAGTCTTCGCCCGGGTTTATCTTTTTGCCCTACGGCGCGATGACGCGCAAGCGGCAGCCTTCTTTGCGCGTCACGGGGAGACGCGCCCACATTTAGAGAATTTTGGATTTTTCTGCGACAAGCTCGCTGAAAACGTGAGCGAAGGTGGCGGATGCCACGCGGGCATCACCGGGCGTTTGGTGTACACTTTTGCCTACTTTTTAACATAGGGTGCGTCTCCCCTTGTGGGGTGTGGGAAAGTCTGTTTACACTGGCGGCCATGACACGACTTAGGAGAACCGGTTATCATGTCGACGCCTTGTGACAAACTTGCCCAGGCTTACCATTTGGCGGCCGCCCTGAAGCTTGATGATACGATTTTTACCCACATATCCGTGAAGGAAGGGGAGCAGTTTTTCCTTCCCCCCTTTGGCGTGTTGTTTGAGGAGGTGACTCCTTCCTGCCTTGAGGGGCTTTCACTTGACGCGGACCACGGATCCACAAATTTAGCCGGCGCCATTCTCCACGGCGCCGTTTACAAGGCGCGCCCTGATGTGGGGGCTGTTGTCCATTTCCACAGCCCCTTTGCCCTGGCCGTGTCATGCCTTAAAGGGGGGCTCGCGTTTATTTCCCAGTTCTCCATGCTCTTTTACGGGCGCATTGGATACCACGCGTTTGAAGGGATATCCCTTGACCGGGACGAGCAATCGCGTCTTGGGGAAAGCCTTGGGAATCACAAAGCGCTTCTTTTACACAATCATGGTCTTCTAACGGTGGCGCCCACACTGCCGGAGGCCTTTATGCTGGCGTATTATTTGGAGCGTTCCTGTGAGGTGCAACTTTTGGCTCGGCAAGGGGGAGAGGAACTCATCGAGCCCTCCCGGGATGTATGTGAGCATACGGCTGCCCAGTTTGAGGGGCCTGAGCGCGCGTCTCTTACAAAAGCCTATGACGCTTTACTGAGGCGCGCCCGGCGCCAAGGCTTCTTGGAGTTTGAGCAGATCAAGCCAAGCCAAACGCTTTTGGCCGGGTGAGCGCAGCAAATAAGCGGGGTGAAACAGCACGCATGTGGGAATGGGCGCCTCAAGTCCGGGGCAAGCGTAGCTATGCCACCGGGTGCGCAGGGTCATGATCCCTTCTTTGGTTTCCAGGAGTGTCTTGGCGGCCGTACCCCCCAGCAGCACCAGAAAGCGCGGTTTGACCAAGGCAATGTGCCGCTGAATAAAGGGCAGACACAGGGACGTTTCCAAGGGACTCGGCTGGCGATTACCCGGTGGGCGCCAGGGGATGATGTTGCTGATATAGACGTTCTTTTGCCGTGTGAGGCCAATGGCGCTAAGCATTTTATCCAGAAGCTGGCCACTGACCCCCACAAAGGGAAGCCCCTGACGGTCCTCATCAGCCCCCGGTGCCTCCCCTACACACATGACGTCTGGAGAGCATGCATTGCCCATGCCAAAAACTGTGTGGGTGGCTGTTTGTTTGAGTTCGCACCCGTCAAAGGCCTCCATGAGGGCGCGCAGCTCTTCAAGGGTGGCGGCTTTCGATGGATCGGGGGCTTTTGTGGAAAAGGAGGGCACTGCCCTAAAGGGCATGGCCTGATGGTGTGTCTCACCCAGCGGCGCAGACGTGCGCGCCGTGGGGGGAGGGGTCTGCATCTGTGGCGCACGAAAAACAAAGGCTTCTTTTTGAAAGGTGCGCTTATCTTGAGGGGTCAGGCTCAAGCTTTCGTCAAGACCCCACAAGGCTTGGAGTGACAGGGCTTCATAAGGAAAAGGCTCCTTATCCCGTGACACGGATTAATCCCAAAAACGCTTGGCAATCTCTTCCACAATAATGTCACAGGTGACATCGGGGACCCGGTTGTCACAGTCAACGCGGAAATCAGCCTTCTCATAAAGTGGGTAGTACTCGGAAATATAACGCTCGAGTGTCTCCTTTTTATCGCCTGTTTCCAGCTGAGGACGGTGTGAGCGGCCCACAACACGGGGATAAAGGGTCTCAAAAGACGCATAGAGCCACACGGAAAAAGACCCGTTCAAGATGAGCTCACGGGTTTCCTCGTCGATGAAGGTCTCAACGCCTGTGGAAATTACGTGGGGCTCTTCGCTCAAGAGGCGCGTGACAACGCGGCGCTCGGTGTCGCGAAACGCTTTTTCCCCGTACCAGTTGTAGATATCAGACACGCTGCAGCCTGCCGCTTTTTCAACTTCTTGGTCGGAATCTTTAAAGTCAACGCTCAGGCGCTTGGCAAGTTTGCGACCGACGCTTGTCTTACCTACACCCATCATGCCAACCAAAACCACCGACTTGGGCAGCTTCGTTAGACCTAACATAGCCATTGGTTCTCGTTTCCTAGTCTTAAATAGAATCTTGACACAGACGGCGCTCACCATCTTCCATGTCATTCAGTTATCATATACTGTGGCCCAAGATGCAAGAGGGAGTTGTAAAAAGATGACAGCGACGATGAAAATGTTATGGGGTATTTTGGCCCTTGCTTTGGTGGCCGCCCTGGTGATTTTGTCCATGTGGAATATTCCAGCGCCGTCGGGTGAGGTGCGCAAGGTGATTACAGTGAAGGATTTGGGGCGCCCTTGAAGATGGAGGCGCTGCCCACCCTTTTGGCACAGCTTACTCTTTTTTTAGAGATGATGGTGGCAAACAAGGGCGCGGCCGCCCATACATGTGAGAGTTACCGGCGGGACCTCATCCATTTTTTTGAGATAAGTGGCGCAAAATCCCCAGGTGATTTGGAGACAAAGAGGGTCACAGATTTTTTGGCATGCCTAGCGGAAAAGGGTTACGCTCCATCTTCCCGCGCACGCAAGATGTCGAGTTTGCGTCAATTTTGCCGGTTTTTAGTCCTTGAAGGTGTCCTAACCCAAGATCCCACACGCTTGCTTGAGGCGCCGCGGCGCGCCCGTCCCTTACCGAAGATCGTCTATGAAGCAGAGATGCAAGATCTTTTGCGCACGGCCCACGCAGGCGATGAACCTGCTGACAAGCGTCTTGCCCTTTTCTTAGAGCTCCTTTACGCCACCGGCCTGCGGGTGAGTGAGCTCATTACACTGCCCGTGCAACCCTTTGTACGCCTGAAAGAGGCGCGTGTACTCAGTGTCATTCCTGTCATGGGAAAGGGCAAGAAGGAGCGTCTCATTCCCCTTCCTCCCCAAGTATTGGACGCCGTGCGCGCGTATTTGCCCGTGCGGGGATCCTTTATCACCCATGGGGATAGCCCATGGCTTTTTCCCTCTCCTTCGGCGGCTGGGCATATCACGCGCCAACGGGTGAATCAGCTCATTAAAGATCTGTGCGTGCGCGCAGGCCTGGATGCAACAAAGGTGTCGGCCCACGTGCTGCGCCACGCCTTTGCAACGCACCTTTTGAGCCACGGGGCTGATTTGGTCAGCGTGCAAAAACTCCTGGGGCACGCAGATTTGGGCACAACTCAAATTTATACCCATGTGATGGGCGACCACCTGCAAGAATTTATCCAGGCCCATCATCCCCTTAACAGGCAAGATACCAAGACAGACGCATAAGCCATGGACGCGCGCGCCAACTCAGTATATGAATGGAGGATCCCTTTGGTTGAGATGAGTGTGACGGGGTATTTTCTTTGACAACACGGACCTATGTGCGCTGGACCTCCGGCGCCCTATGCCTGATAATTGCTTGTGCCATCGCCGTGACGGATTATTATCGTCACAGGGAGGTCGCTCAGCTCACGCCTGCTCCGCCAGCGCCCCCACCCCCACCTGTGAAGGTTGTTGAGGAAGAGGTTGAGCCCACGGGTCCTGTGGATGAAACTCTCCAAGTCCTTAAGGGGGACACCCTCTCCAGCGTCCTTTTGCGCGCCAAAATTGACCCAACCCAAGTCCATGACGCCGTGGAGGCGCTCACAAAAGTCTTCAATGCCAAAGACTTGCGCCCAGATCATCAGCTGTTTGTGACCTACATGCCTCCCAAAGAAAAGGGAGGGGATAGGGATCTTCTAAGCCTTTACATTCGCCCCTCCATAGAGTGCGAGATTACTGTGGAAAAAGGGGATGATGGGTCATACAGTGCCCAAAAAGAGGTCAAAAAGCTCATCAAGACGACCCAGATCGCCAAGGGTGAGATTAAAGAGAGTCTCTTTTTAGATGCAAAGAAACTCAAAGTCCCGCCCAAGGTCATCACCGAAATGGTGAAGGTCCTCAGCCATGATGTGGACTTCCAGCGAGACTTTCACC
Source organism: Candidatus Puniceispirillum sp. (assembly GCA_013822015.1). Taxonomy (GTDB): domain Bacteria; phylum Pseudomonadota; class Alphaproteobacteria; order Caedimonadales; family UBA1908; genus JACESU01. The sequence continues at coordinate 75,791 of PNJU01000004.1, forward strand.
CTGGGGACACCTTTGGACTTGTGTACGATACGGAAAAAGACCCCGAGGGGCTTTTGGAGCGTCCGGGGCAATTGTCCTTTGTCTATTTGAAGCTGAAGGATAAGGAGCTGCGTTTTTATAACTTTAAACCCCGCAACAGCCCGCCTGGCTACTATGATCTAAAGGGCTCAAGCACGCGTAAGGGACTACTACGTACCCCTGTGGACGGTGCGCGTCTTTCCTCCGGCTTTGGCAGCCGTCGCCATCCGGTCCTTGGGTACCGCAAGGACCATAAGGGTGTGGATTTTGCCGCGCCCATTGGGACCCCTGTCATGTCCGCAGGTGACGGTGTCGTGGAAAAAGTGGGGCCATTTAGCAGCTATGGAAACTATATCCGCGTGCGCCACAATAGTGAAATTTCAACGGCCTATGCGCACCTCAGCCGCTTTGCCACGGGTCTTCGTCCAGGTAAGGCTGTGCGCCAGGGGCAGATTATTGGATACATTGGGATGACGGGACGTACCACGGGGCCACACCTTCATTACGAACTCATCCGTTTTGGTAAGCAAGTGGATCCAAAGCACGTCAAAACCATGCCAGCGGGCAAGCTGGGTGGGGCCGATCTGTCCGCCTTTAAGGCGCTTGTGGCCAGTATCAATAAGCGCTTTGAAGCGTACAAGCCCCCTGTGCAGCCAGCGGAAGAGCCCGATGATGCTGACGCCTCCACCCCAACGCCTGCAACGGAGAATGATGTGCCAACATCGGACGAGCTTCAAAAAGCGGATAGTAAAAAGGTGTGATGGGAGTGGCGCGCCCTGCAGGATTCGAACCTGCGACACTCGGCTTAGAAGGCCGATGCTCTATCCAGCTGAGCTAAGGGCGCGTGAGGCATACTCTATCCCAAACGTGCCTTTTGGTAAAGACTCATGCGTAGAAATGTGAGCCCTCTTTGCGTCGTTTATTCCCATATACTGATGCGGTCGGTCTTTCGTTGAAAGGCGGACGCGAAGGATTTTGTGCGTGCCCGCAAAAGGATAAGGCGTCCCTCGGGGGTGCGGGTGTACACGAGGTCTGCTTGCCCCACGTATCGCTGCCACCGCTTCACAAAAAACGTCGCGTGTTCTTTGTTTTGACCCATGAGGGTGGGGACGCTGTGGTAATTTGTACGCAGGAAAGTTCCTATTTTGCTTGTATGAACAAGAAGATAGCGGGGACTTTCTGGGGGACTGAGGAGCTCCTGCATGGCGTCCAAAAAGACTTTGCGCTCGAGGGCGGTTGCGCCCTCAAGGCCGCAGTAAAGAACGCCCATTTTGTCTTTCATGACCTGAACGCGCAGATTCTTGGGATTTGTTTTCACAAGGTCCATGCTCTGCAGTGTCTCAAGCACCGCCCAGGCTGCCTGCTTCATGGAGCCTTCAAGGGTGCCGTTACGCAGAAAAAGAAAGAGGGCTCTGAGGAGCTTAGGAAGGGCCAGAACACCTGCAACACCCAAGGACAGGGCAAGAAAGGCAAAGGGATTTTTTGACCCGCGCCCCGCGCCCAAAATGTGACTTGCCCAACTGCCTCCCCAAATCAGCGCGTTTAGGCAAACGGCCTTGAGGGTGTGGGCGTACACAAACCCCATGGGTGCGTAGGTGGCCTCAAGTTTTTCACGCATCTCTGGTTTGGGGCTTGCCCCTTCCAAGGCGTCCTGCCACATCTGGGATAAAGTATCTCGTTTTTTGGCCCTCATAAGCGTTGCCTCATTGAGACGTGCAACGCCATTTTTCGACCAGTCTACCTTGGACAAATCAAGGCGCTTGAACCCATTTTCAATGAGATAGGGCCGCCCATAAGACACGCCTTCAAAGGCACGAAAGCGCCTGCGTAAAAGGGTGACGTCTTCGCCAATGTGTTCTTGTACCTCATCGAATGTATTGATTTCTTTGGTGGTGCCCTGCTCGCCGAATAAGAAATACCCTTGCCCGTCAAGGGGAACAAGATCAATGGTGGCCAGGTGCCAAATGTGGGACGTTTTATGGGGATCCTTGGCATGGGTGCGAATGGCACGTCCACGCATCTGGTTGGAAAGCATATAGGAGCCCACGTGGCTGGCAAGGATCAAGGTATTGAGACTTGGTGCGTCCCATCCTTCACCCAAAAGCGCTTGGGTGCCCACCAGCGCTTGGATGGCACCCGCTTGGAAAACCTCCGTGATCAGCTGTACAATTTTTTGTTTCCCAACCCCGCGCATTTGAACGTTTAAGTACGCTCCGTCGTGGGGGGTGGGGGTGCATATCAAATGACTTGGATCAAGGCTTGCCTCGGCTGCTACCCGCTCAAGTACAGGGCGTGCGCACCTTGGTATCAGCACAAGGGATCCCGTGAGCAGGCCCAGCTTGAGGTCCGCAAGACCCAAGCGGCGCAAGGATTCAAAGATGGGCACAACGCCAATTTTTTGAGGGGGCGAGAGATTTTCCGGATGTCGCGGCAATTCATCCACGCGGATGTAGTCAGCCAGAATCACCATGCGCAAGTCTTGCCCCAGGGCGTCATATTCGGTTCTTGTGATCTGGGTGATGCTCTCAAGCTTGCCAAGGCTGGCAGCCAGCATTTTACCAATCTTGCGCGCGTGGTCGATGGTGACTTGGCGGCGCTCGATGGCACCAATGCGGGTGAGATCCTGTCGGATGGGCTCAAGAACCTCTTTGCGTGCCTCGAAGTGTGACGCGTGGGTATAGAGAACGTTTGTGAGGAGGGTTTCCAACCACTGGGGCGTGATGGGGGGCAGGGCCTCTTTGCCTGTGGCCAGGATTTTTGCCACGTCTGGGTGGGGTCTGTGACCACTTGCGTTGAGAAAGATGACCATGGCAGAGAAAAATGCGCTGTCGCCTAGAATGTCTTCCACATGTGTGAGGGGTGTGTGGATCCAGGGATGGGTGGCAAGGATCTCCACAAAAGCGTTGTTCCTCTTAAGACTTTGAAGAAAATGAGATATTTCTTGTTTGAACTGTGTGAGTTTCTCGCGCTCCTTGCCCACAGGCAAAGAAAAGTGGATGTAGTCTTGGTGGGGACACAAGTCGCCCACTTTCACAAGCTCCGGCACGCTGATCTCGGCGTCGATGGGGCCACACAGGGCTTCGTACTTCTGCCACTGGGCGTACTCCACATCATGGGGAGGTGTTGCGGTGAGAGAGATAATATTTGGCTTTTGAAGGGCCGCCTCAAGTTTTGTGAGCGCTTTCCACCACTCGTTGCGTAGGTGATGGGCCTCATCCAAGATGAGCGTGCCTATGTTTTGGGTGATGAGGCCTTTGATAATCTCTTTTTCCCGTGAGGGGCTTGTTTTGCGAGGTGCGTTCCTTTCTTCGTCTTCTGGGGAAGGCTCTTGCGCGTCTGGCGCGCCCTCTTCTCCGCAAAAGGCAGCATGGAGCGCTTGATAGGTGATGACCGTCAAGGGTTGCGGCCGGCGCACGTCTGTGGAAATCCACGCAGGAAGCGGCGCGCCCCGTGGCAAAAAGAGGGCCTGCAGGCGCTCTATCCACTGATTGCGGATGGTGAGGGTTGGCGCCAGAATAAGCGTGGGCTTTGCGCGCCTACGCATAAGCTCCAACCCTAAAACCGTTTTGCCCGATCCAGGCGCTGCCACGATATGCAGGCGCCGATTGCCCAGGTGATCTTGGTGTTCCTCAAGGACGCGCGCTTGATAGTCTCGCCATTGTCCTTGAAATGAGAGGTCTGTGAACATCATGAGAGTTTAAGAATAATCGTAAGGCCAACCCTATCATAAAAGATCCCATGGGCGAGATTATTTCATGCTAAGATACTGGGGACAAAAACAGGATAAAGGGAGCAACATGCATAAGCGCCCCATTTCTTTCTTTAAAAGGCATCCGTTCTTAACATTTTTGGCCATGTTTGTGGCCGCGCTGTTTTTCGGGCTTTCGTCCTACAATCTTTTCTTTTTGATTCACCAGAATTTGTCCCTCATTACCCAGCATGGGGTGATGGCCCTTATGGACGGCGCCTTTGCCCAGCTTTTACAACTTGTGGCCAACGGATTTATCGCGCTTCTATCCTACGTCCTTTTTAAAATTGGTGAAAAAATTTTGGTGGAACATTTCGCCAAATGAATGCCATTTTGGCGGTGGGGGGCTGCTCTTTGTGAAAAAGCAGTAATCCTCACACAGTATGATCATGTTAAAAACAAGTGATTTTCTCTGAATTGAGTTCTCTTTACGTGTTAATCAATTTCAATTTAATTAAAAATAAACAAAAATTTAAACTTTGGGCATTTTTGGTCTTGCGCGAGGGAGATTTTTTCCCTATTCCTACTAAGGTACTGACAAAACGCGAGAGGTGTGGGTGACGGGTTTAATTCTTCCAGACGTTTCGAGGCGGTCTTTTTTAAAGACAGGGCTTGTGGTGGGTGCAGGACTCACCTTTGGTGTGCCAACCCTTTTGAAAGCTGCTCCTTTGGTTGAGCGCACACTTTATCTCTATAACCAACACACGGGCGAATGGTTCAAGCAAGTGTATAAGGCCGCAGGCGAATATGATCCTGACGCGCTCAAACTTTTGTCCCATATCATGCGCGACCGTCGTACGGGCAAAGAGCACCCCATGAATCCCGCGCTCTATGATCTTCTTGATAAGCTCCATACACCCTTTGGCAGCCACAGGCCCCTTGAGCTTGTGTGCGGTTACCGGAGTGCCGAAACCAACAAAAAATTGCGCTCCGCTGGGCGTGGTGTGGCCAAAAACAGCCTTCACATGTCGGGACGCGCGGTGGACGTGCGTCTGCAGGGTGTGAAGCTGTCCAAACTGCGCGACGCGGCCAGGAGTCTGCGCCTGGGCGGTGTTGGTTTCTACCCCAAGTCCAACTTTGTCCACGTCGACATCCGGGAAAAGCCTTATTACTGGTAGGCTTTCACTCGCCTCGCATTTTTGCTAGGCTTGGTGCACGTGAGTCTTTATAACAGCAAGGTAATGGAATGGGTGATCTGTCCCACCTGACGGAAATCGCGCTGGTTGTGTCTGTGGCGCTGGCGTGCGGTCTTTTCTTTGAACGTTTCAAGCAACCGGCGATTCTGGGCTATATTCTGGCCGGAATCCTCTTGGGCCCATCCTTACTTGGACTCGTGCACGACCGCGCGGCCGTTGAATCCTTGGCTGAACTTGGCATTCTCATGCTGCTCTTTCTTATCGGGATGGAGCTTGATCTGCGCGCCCTCAAGGAAGTGTGGCTTGTCAGCTTACTGACCACACTATTCCAGTTGGGTGTGAGCCTACTTGTGCTTTTAGGTCTTGGTCAGGTTTTTGGCCTGCCTTTTGGCCTGTCCATCGTGCTGGCGTGTGCTCTTGCGCTCAGCAGCACGGCGGTTGCCATCAAGATGCTTGAAAACATTAATGAACTCACCACGCAAACGGGGCGTTTGACCATCGGTGTGCTCATTGCCCAGGACTTGGCCATCGTGCCCATGATCCTTATCCTGAAAGGTATGAGCGGCGGTTCCTTAAGTCCCCTCATTGCCGTGAAGGTGCTTTTTGCCATGGGGCTTTTGGGGGCCCTCATTTGGTACCTCAGTCGCAAGAGCCGCATTCACATTCCCTTTGTTAAGGTGGTGGCGGAGAATTCCGATCTGACGCCACTGGCGGCCCTGTTGTTTTGTTTTGGGATGGCCGTTGTGGCGGGTGTCATGGGGCTGTCGGCTGCGTACGGGGCGTTTCTAGGTGGCCTTGTCCTGGGCAACACGTCTGAGAGTCATACTATGCTCAAGGTCACGCGCCCCATCCAAAGCGTCCTGATGATGGTATTTTTCCTGTCCATCGGGCTTTTGATGGATCTGGGGTACATCTGGGATCATTTGGTAAAGGTCTTGGTGCTCCTTGCCTTTATTACCATCGGAAAAACGGCCCTCAATATCTTCATTCTCCATGTGCTGCGCCAGCCCTGGGAACAAGCGTTCTTATCAGGTCTTGTGCTGTCACAGATGGGTGAGTTTGCCTTTTTGCTGGCCACAGTGGGGGCAGAAAGTGGCTTACTTGGAGACGACGGTAACCGCCTCATCGTATCGCTGGCGGCCTTGTCCCTGGCGCTGAGCCCCTTCTGGATGATTGCCGCCCGGCGACTCCACGACGCAGCTCCCCAGGGCATCAGCAACTTAAATCAGCTCTTCTCCCTTATTTTTGGTAAGGAAATCAGAGCGCTCTCACGTATGGCAGACCGCTTGTCTGGCGAGAAGGATCCTTCTTCCGATGCCTGATTTTTCCTTCGAAGACCGCCATGGCGCCCATGTGGCAGGCGTGGATGAGGTGGGGCGTGGTCCTTGGGCCGGCCCCATTGTTGCGGGCGCAGTAGTGTTTGAGCGAGGTGCCGTGTGCCCAAAGGCGCTTGCCCTTTTGAAGGACTCAAAAAAGATGACGGCGCGGGCGCGCCTTAAAGCCAGGGACGCCCTTTTTCATGAGGCGGAAAAAGAGCATCTGTGGTTTTGTCTGGGTGAAGCCAGTGTAGAGGAAATTGATGCCCTCAATATCCACCAGGCGACCTTGCTTGCCATGGCACGGGCCGTTGAGGGGCTTGAACGCGCGCCTTCTTATTTGTTGGTGGACGGGCTTTTTGTGCCCAAAGGGTCCGTACCAGGCCAGCCCCTTGTGAAGGGTGACGATAAAAGCCTGTCCATTGCGGCTGCGGCCATTCTTGCAAAGGTATCCCGTGACACCCTGATGGGGGATTTAGCCTGCACCTTTCCTGGCTACGGTTGGGAAAAGAATGCGGGATACGGCACAAAAGCGCACCAAGAAGGCCTTGCCGCCCATGGGGTAACCCCCCATCACAGACGATCTTTTGCCCCCATCGCAAAGCTTATATCTCAGGACACTTCACGCGCCGCGTAAGCGCTTTATTTCAAACTGTTCATGTCAATGACGAACCGGTACTTAACATCTGAGCGCAACATGCGTTCATAGGCCTCGTTGATTTTGTCCATGGCAATGACCTCCACGTCGCAGGCGATATTGTGCTTGCCACAGAAATCGAGCATCTCTTGGGTTTGGGCAATGCCGCCAATGACTGATCCCGCCACAGCTTTGCGCCCCATGATGAGAGACACGCTGTTCACCCCTGGCTCAAGGGGGCCAAGGTAGCCCACGAGTGTGAGGGTACCGTTCACATCCAAAAGGCCCACATAAGGGTTGACGTCATGGGCATAGGGAACGGTGTCCAGGATAAAATCAAAGGAGCGTGCGTGTTTTGTAAAGGCGTCCGCCTCGGTGGTGACTAAGATCTCATGGGCGCCAAAGCGCTTGGCGTCCTCGGCCTTGTGAGGTGAGCGGGTGAGTAGCGTCACGTGCGCCCCCATGGCACTGGCGAATTTGATCCCCATGTGGCCAAGGCCCCCGAGTCCCACAACACCCACACGTGTGCCGGGTCCAACCCCCCAGTGTTTGAGGGGTGAATAGGTGGTAATGCCTGCGCACAAAAGGGGCGCCGTTTTTTCAATGTCCAGGGACTCCGGCACGCGCAACACGAAGCGGTCCTTAACCACAACGCAGGTGCTGTATCCGCCATAGGTGTTGGTGTGATCGATGCGGTCCGTGCCGTTATAGGTCATGGTGGCACCTTGGACGCAGTACTGCTCAAGGTCCTTTTCGCAGGACGCACACGCGCCGCACGCATCCACCATGCAGCCAACCCCCACCAAATCACCTGCTTTAAAGGTTGTCACCCCTTGCCCCACCGCGCGCACGCGCCCGACAATTTCGTGTCCCGGTACCATGGGGTACTTGGACCCTGGCCAATCGGCCTTTGCGTGATGGATATCCGAGTGGCACACGCCGCAGTGCGTGATGTCGATGAGCACATCATCGGCGCGTAAATCTCGCCTTGAAAAGTCAAAGGGTCCAAGGGGATCTTTTTCGTTAAAGGCAGCGTAGCCCTTTGCAGGAATGTTCATGGGGATCTCCAGTTGTGTGTGGATCATGAAAAGCATAGGGACAAAACCTTAATAAAAACTTAAATGCGTGGTGAGAGGGTCCGGATTATATGGGCTAGGCGTAGTTTTCTTGCGCTTGGCGCCCAGGTGTGGTTAAAGAAAGAAGACCTTCCTTCTTTTTTCAGTTTGATACGCCCATGACGACAAAACCTCCTCTTTTTGGCCTTCAAAATCTCAGTGTACGCGGCGCGCGCGAGCATAATTTGAAGAATGTGCATGTGGAAATCCCTAAGGGAAGCCTGACGGTGATTACGGGCCTGAGTGGATCAGGAAAATCATCCCTGGCCTTTGATACGATTTACGCAGAAGGGCAGCGGCGCTATGTGGAGAGCTTGTCCGCCTACGCGCGCCAGTTTTTAGAACTGATGCCAAAGCCCGATGTAGACAGCATTGAGGGGTTGTCTCCTGCCATCTCCATTGAGCAGAAAACTGCCTCACGCAACCCACGCTCAACGGTGGGGACCGTGACGGAGATCCATGACTATTTGCGTCTTCTCTATGCCCGTGTGGGGGTTCCGTACTCCCCCGTGACGGGTCTGCCCATCGAAAGCCAAAGTGCTAGCCAAATGGTGGACCGTCTGATGGAAAAGGCAGATGGTACAAAGCTTTATCTGCTTGCGCCCATCGTGCGCGGGCGTAAAGGGGAATACAAAAAGGAGCTCCAGGACCTGCGCAAAAAAGGCTTTGAGCGCCTCAAGATTGACGGCGCTTTCTATACCTTTGAGGATCTGCCCTCTTTAGAGAAAAACATCAAGCACACAATCGATGTCGTGGTGGACCGTGTGGTTGTGCGCCGTGAAAACGCCGACGAGTTGCGGGTGCGTTTGTCCGGCAGCGTTGAAAAGGCGCTTTTACTCTCCGACGGTCTTTTGGGTGTGGAAGAGATGGACACCCAAGAGGTGCAGATCCTGTCCTCAAAGTTCTCGTGTCCTGAGTCTGGCTTTACCTTGGAGGAAATCGAGCCACGCCTCTTTTCCTTCAACAGCCCCTATGGGGCGTGCAAAACCTGTGAGGGACTTGGGGTGCGCACGAGCTTTGCGCCTGAAAAAGTGGTGCCAAACAGGGCGCTCACCATCGATAAGGGCGCCATCGCGCCGTGGTCAGGGGGCTTTTCCTTTTACTACAACCAAATTTTGAAGGCGGTCATTGTCCACTGTCAGGATGACCCCTCCTTGCCATTTGGAAAGCTCTCTCCCAAAACCCAAGAGATGATCCTTTACGGAAGCGGGCGTGAGAAAATCTCCATGTCCCTCCAGATGACCGCCGATGATCCTAAAAAGCGCCACACGACCCATAAGCCCTTTGAGGGGGTGATTCCTTCCCTCGAGCGCCGCTTTTTGGAGACGGATAACCCTAAGCGCCGGGAAGAACTGGCCCACTTTCAAAACACCCAGGTGTGCGGCGCCTGTGGGGGCACAAGACTGCGTCCAGAGGCCTTGGCCGTGAAAGTGGCGGGCCTCCATCTGCCCCAGGTGAGTGCTCTGTCCATAGAAAACGCCCTTGCCTGGGCCAAGGATTTGAGCGCGCATCTGACCTCTTCCCAGAACCAAATTGCAGACAAGATCGTGAAGGAGTTGGTGGCAAGGCTAGGGTTTTTACAAAGTGTGGGTCTTGGATACCTGAGCTTAGACCGTGGGTCGGGCACCCTATCAGGGGGCGAGTCCCAGCGCATTCGCCTAGCCTCCCAAATCGGATCGGGACTGACAGGCGTCCTTTACGTGCTAGACGAGCCCTCCATTGGTCTGCATCAGCGCGATAATGACCGCCTTCTTGCCACCCTCACCCACTTGCGCGACTTGGGCAACACGGTCTTGGTGGTGGAGCATGACGCCGACACCATACGCACGGCAGACTTTATTCTGGACATGGGGCCGGGGGCGGGTGTGCACGGCGGGGAGATCGTGGCCCAGGGGACCTTTAAGGAGATTCTCGCCTCCCCCCAGAGCCTAACGGGCGCCTATTTAAGTGGCACCAAAGAGGTGCCTGTGCCCCAAACCCCCCGCCCAGGAAATGGGTCATTTTTGACACTGAAAGGCGCGCGTGGGAACAACCTTAAAAACGTGGACGCGTCCTTTCCCCTGGGCACCTTTACCTGTGTGGCGGGCGTATCTGGGGGTGGTAAATCCACCCTTGTGGTGGAGACGCTCTATAAAGCCCTTAATCAGCATTTTGGTATTGGGGACGAGGCGCCCCTTGCCTTTGAAAGTCTCAAAGGCGCTGAGCACATTGATAAGGTGATCGATATTGATCAGTCCCCCATTGGGCGCACGCCGCGCTCCAATCCTGCGACCTATACGGGGATTTTTGGCCCCATTCGCGACTGGTTCGCGGGCCTTCCCGAGGCCAAAGCGCGCGGATATGGTCCTGGGCGCTTTTCCTTCAACGTGAAGGGAGGCCGCTGTGAGTCGTGCCAAGGCGACGGCGTGACCAAGATCGAGATGCACTTTCTGCCAGACGTGTACGTGGAGTGTGAGCAGTGCCAGGGCAGGCGTTATAACCGAGAGACCTTGGATATTCACTACCGCGGCAAGTCCATTGCGGACGTCCTGGATATGACCGTGGAGGAAGGGGCGCTCTTTTTCGATGCTATCCCAAGCCTGCGCGACAAGCTCAAGACCCTGGAAGGGGTTGGCCTGGGATATATCCAGATTGGCCAGCGTGCAACGACCTTGTCGGGAGGCGAGGCCCAGCGCGTGAAGCTGGCCAAGGAGCTTAAGCGGCGCGCCACCGGCAAGACCCTGTATATCCTGGACGAGCCTACCACGGGCCTCCACTTTGAAGACGTGCGCAAGCTTTTGGAGGTGCTCCACCGTCTTGTGGACCAAGGCAACACCTTGGTTGTTATTGAGCATAACTTGGACGTGATCAAAACCGCGGACTGGGTGTTGGATCTGGGACCTGAAGGTGGGGACGGGGGAGGCCTTCTTGTGGCCACGGGCACGCCAAAGGATCTTGCGAAAAATCCCAAAAGTGTGACAGGGCCTTACCTGAAGCCGCTTCTTTAATGAAAGGCGCGCCGCAACCTCTATTGCAGCGCGCCTATAAATTTGGGTTACTGATTTTTTCTTGAGGAATGACCATGATCACAAGGGCCGCGTTCACAAGCCTATTGCTTAAGAAGCTGAGGTTGGGCGCGATATTCACACAGGATTTGTTGCGTGCGGTGTAGGGATAAATGCCCCCATAAAGAGGCACATTGGACCAAATGCCACCGCGCCGGCCATCATCTTCGCGCAAATATGTCTCGACGTTTTCTGGGACAGCGTCAAACAGAGGCCTGGGGTCAAGCATTGACACCGTTTGGTCGCCAGGATGCGTATGGGTAAAGGTGCTTAAGATGACGCGCTTGATGTGCCCACACCCAGACAAAAGGTCCATGGCCTGGGCTTCTTCATCTGCTGCTAGAACTGGAAGCTGCAGGGTCTCGAGGCGGGTAAGCTTTGGCAAGATTTCTTTGAGTGTCTCAAGGAGGGAACAGGGCGCGCCCCTTTTCGTGAAATAAGAGCCGTCCCTGCTGATAGCCAGGGAGCGCAGATTTTGAAAGGCGCCAATGGCTTTGAGGTGCTCTCCTTTGACCTGTGGGGAGTAAGGCAAATCAGGCTCCCAAGCAATATCTTGAGTCACAATATGGTGCGCGTCCTCAATGCCTTCTAAAGATGCACACAAAGATGTCACAAGGAGTGCATAGGGTTTAAGACAGGGATTGCATTCTTTGAAGAAACAGTTCCACCTGAAAAATGCAAAATCTTCAAGTTGTTGGGGGAGAGCGTCCGGGTAGGCCGTTACAAAGGTGTGAGAGAACTGCCCTGGTTCTTGGGACCCAAGATTTTGCATCCACGTGTCCCACTGAGCCTCAAACGCGGCACGCAGGACATTTTGCGCCTTGGAAAACTGATAAATTTTTTGATGTAACTCGGGCGAGATATCGTCCGGCGTCATAAGCTGTAAGCTCTCTTTTTCTCTGTCACCTACGCAATCATCACTTTTTCTATCTGCAAGCCATGCGCGCGTATGATCCAAAAGCGCTTCATGGGACATGTCCCCGAAGGAGCCAGAAGACTTGAAAATGCCCTCGAGGGCCTCCTCCCATGACTGTGCGCCTGGAGCGTATTTGCTCACAAAGTCCAGGGTGAACTTGTGAGCCGCCATGGTGCGAACGGACCCGTATTCTTTGTCCTGGGGTATTTCATAGACGTCCTTGGAGGAGCCGTGACAAGGCGCGGAAAGCAGAAATGGTCCAACAAATAGAAAGCGCAATTTTTTCATAGGTTTTTCTCCACATTTTCTGATGTTTGCCAAATTTATCTCTGGCGCATAAATATAAGCAAAAAGCATGCCAGTCATTTTAATTATCGACAAGTATTTGTTTTTTTGGGTGATATTAAGATTTTCTTGCTTAAGTGCTTATTTTATTTCTTATTATAGGTGCAAGAGAGGAGTAATCGTTGCGCAACAGGGGACTGTTTCTCCGGCGGCGGTACAGTAAGCATTTCGCTAGAAATGTGGATAGATTCGGTTCTATGGAAAGATGCGCGCCGCAATGGTTGATGCAGCGCGCCCATAAGTCTTGAGGGTGCGTCTTATTGTTGTTCAATGACCAAATCAAGAAGGGCGCTGTTCACGCGCCAGTCACTGAGAATGTCGAGGTGAGGGGCCACAGGCACGTAAGATTTTGTGTGGGGCGCGTAAGGATAGACGCCTCCACTCTTTGGTGCTACGGACCATGCGCCACGGTGCAATGTGCCTTCTTCGCGAAGGTACGGCGCCGCACCTTTTGGCAGGGCGTCAAACAGGACTTCCGGATCAAGGGTTTCCTGTGCGCCAGGAAGATCCTCCATAAAGCGGCTTAGAATCACCTGTTTCAAATGGCCGCACACGGACAAGAGGTCTTTTGCTTGATCTTCTTCCCACACACCAAGGACGGGAAGCTGAAGGGTTTCAAGGTTGCGCAGGTGCGGCAAAATTTCCTTCAAGGTTTCAAGAAGGGGCCAGGGCTGTACCTCTTTTGTGAAGTAAGATGGCTCCCTGACGAGAAGGAGTGTACGCAGGTCTTGAAGAGCCCTCATTTCATGAAGATGCTCAACTTTCAGCTGGGAGATATAAGGCAGACCCGTTTGGGTCGCGATATCTTGCCGGACGATATGGCGCGCTGCTTCTAAACCTTCCAAGGACATACATAGAGGCGCACCAATAAGCACATGGGGGGTGAGGGTAGGCTCCCACTCCCTGGTGAGGGCTGGCATCACATAAAATGAAAAATCCTCAAATTTGTTGGGCAAAGCCTCGGGGTTGGCCAACAAGAAGGCCGCACAGAAGGCACCCGGCTCTTGTGGGCCAAGATGTTGCCTCCACGCATCCCACTGCGCTTCAAAGGCTGCACGCATGGTATTTTGCGCATTGGAAAACCTGTAAATTCTGCGCTGAAGCTCTGGTGAGATGTCACGCACCGTTAAACCGGGCAGCTGATTCTTTTGCAGGAGACCGATGGCGGGATCTGTCGCTCTCTCTTCAAGCCACCCGCGCGCATAGTCCTCAAGATCCTCTTGGAGTAGTGATTTTTTTGGCGGGTGTGCGTCAAAGATTTTTTCTAAGGCGTCCTCCCATGTCTGGGCATATGCGGCGTGTTTTCTGACAAAATCCAGCACAAACTTGTGGGCAGTCCTGACCCGCAGGGGGGTGTATTCTTTGTCTTGTGCTGCGTCTGCGATTTCACCCAACGATCCATGGGACGGCGTTAAAAGGAAAAATGGTAATATTAATAGAAGCAGTTTTTTCATGGTTTCTCTCCTTGTTTGTGAGGAGCCCTTTTTGTTTGGGGCGCGCGTATGAATGCAAGAAGTGGACCACTTTGAATGGTAAGGAATAAGCGTTTGCTTATAAGGTGCTTTTTTGAAACCACGCCGCAAGGGGCTCCCAGATAAGGGACGGGGCGCGCTTGGACGCAAAGGTGCCCACGTGTCCCATGGTGGGGGTGAGGGGAGGTGTGCCAAGGTACGAGGCCAGGGGCAGGGTGCACGCACTTGGCACAATGCGGTCCAGTGTAGGGGCAACCATGAAGGTGTTTTGGAAGAAATCCTTCCTGAGGGGTGTTCCCAAAACCTGGTTTGTGCTGAAGAGCGTGTTTCGGGTATAAAATGTGTCCACACATTCTTTCAGCAGATCCCACTGAAGGGGGCGCAAATCACACAGCCACGCTTCTAAGCGGGCAAACAAAGGATCCACGGGCCCTGAACCTTTGCCAAGCTCCTGGTATTTACGCTGGATGGCGCGGGGCTCCAAAAGATGGAAAGGAAGTTGAAGGGCCCAGGAGGGGGCAAGGTCCCTTCGCTGGGTAAAGGGGTTCTCAAAAAAGCGCGTGCTCAAGGGAAGAGTGCACCTTTGAAAATCCCAGGGCGTTGCAAAAAGAACGGTGCCAGCCAGGGGACTTTTCAGCTGACCGGCGCCGGCCAGGGCAAGAAGTCCACCCATGCAAAAGCCGCCCACAAAAAGGGGGGAACGTGTGTTTTCTTGTGCAAAGCGCAGCGCCTTTGCGGCCGCGTCCGCGTAATCCAAAAGGGCCGGACTTTTGCCCAAGGGAGCGCGCCAATCCACAAAAAGACTCTCCACACCGCGTGCTTTTAAAAAGCTTGCCAAAGAGTGACGGGCATCGAGATCAAAAATATGAGAGGTGTTAAGGAGTGAGGGCATCCATACACAGGTGGCCATCGGTGTGGCGAGCCTATTTTCTTGGGCGGACAAACGCGCGAAGGGAGCCTCCCAAAGGAGAGAACGCTTAGGCGTTTCAAGGGTTTTGAGTGCCTCATGGAAGCGGGCCACACCTTTATAAAAATCTTGGGCGCGCTGGGCGGCTTGGGCCATAAGATTTGTGCTTTGATCCTTGTAAGATCCGCCGTTAAGGCGTGCAAGGGAGGCCCACGCAGCTAATGCGCTTGAGGCCATGTGTTGTGTGTGCAGCTGAATAAGAAAGGGGTGAAGGGTTCCCCCATGCGCCTTACTCACTCGCTTCATCTTCTCCAGGGACACCTTGGGTGAGGGTCGCCATGGTTGCGTGGCACAGGTCCACAAACTTATCCTGAAGCTCAGGATTGAGCAGAGTTCTGCTCATGATATCTCCCCAGAAATCCAAATATTTTGACGTTAAGTCGTCCATGCGTGTACCCCCTTTTATCATCTGCGATCACGACTATAGACGAGTCGGGGGCATGGGAAAAGCCCCCTTGATCGCGCGCCTCTTTCTGCTTACTCCTGGGTAAATTTGTTGTAATGAGCGTTATAGAATACTTCCTTAAGAAGTGTTAACAGGGGTTTATTTGCTTGCGTCAGAATCATAAGTGGTGGCGGCATTTTTTCGGCACGCGCAATGATATTATGTAGTTGCAGCGATGTTAATTTATACGCGTCTTCTTGAGACGTCACGAAGGTCTTCCAAGAAAAGGGCACTTGATACATTGGGGGAGTCACAAAGGCTTGAAGGATGCCTATAACAATAGGCCTATCATATTCTTGAAAGTTTTTAAGGCGGTTCAGCGTGTTTCTTAATTGCCGAAGCTTGTCTTGATCTTCCGCAGAAAGAGTCGCCACGTAAGTGTTGTTATGCAACGCACTGGAACAGCGGCTCTTTAATGCGCTTAGGGAGCCATCGTACAGGTTCGTTGCCAGCGCTATGCCTAGGTAGTTCCAAGCTTCGTCTGTCTCTATGCTCGCTAAGGTGAGATGGGGTAATACCCTCTCTCCAAACTGTGTGTGGGTGTTCGGTTTTGTGTGTGCATGGGACGCTGAAGGTGACGCCGCGTTAAAAGCCGCAGGTAAAGGGGCTGTCTTATGAATTTTGAAGTGTATGAGCAGGGGGTCTGCGGGTGTTTTTTGAGTCTTTTCTTGCTGTTGCGTATGTTTGTTGACCCTAATGGCCGCATTCTTGAGGCATTGCAGCGTGGAGGTGAGGGCTTCGGGAAACGTGCCCTTTTTCTTTAAGATGGCGCGACATCTACTGAAAAGAAGGCTTGGGCTTCCTTGAAATTCTTTGGCAAGCATTTGTGCAAACTCTTCCCACTTTTGAGGCGTCTCAGGACAGTGATGTGTCAGATATGGTGTGAGCGCGCTCAAGAAACGAGTGATACTTTCTTGTGTGAGAGATTCACGGTGATGAAGGGTATAAGGGCGTGGTTCTGGGGAGGAATCTGCTACTTTTGACGCCGTAGATACTTGGCCTGCAGGAGGCTCTTGCGCGCCGGTGGGGGCCGCGTGTCTCAACGATAGAAGGGTCAGTGCAGTATCGGCCAGCATCTCATCACTGGCATGGAGGTTGCAGGTACACAATAGGAGAAAAAGGATAGATTTGTTCATTTAATGTCAAAAAAATAAAAATCGGAACCCAAGTCCGCATTAGAGGATTTTTTGTTTTGTGTCAATATGGCCTTATTGGTGTGCTTTATGGATGTTCTGTGTGAGGTGTGGACACTAAAGATATTTCCCTAAATTCACATGGCGTACGCTCTGGACGCCACCCTCATCGAAGTCCATGTCCGTGTAACCGCGCTTACGGTAGAAAGGCACGGCGTCCTGCCACCCATGGAGCTTTAAGATGCGCCGGCCTTGTTCTCTGGTCCATCTTTCAAGAAGTGCGAGCATGTGCCCAGCATATCCTTGGTTTTGAAAGGCGGGGTCCGTGACTAAGGCGCGCAGAGCTGCCTCACGCGCGTCTAAGAACTCAATGCCCGCAATGGTCACAATACGCGTTCCCTTGCATAGCACAAAGTGGGTCACGTTTGGGTCGCTCAGGCTAGGGTGGTTGGGGTCATAGACAATGCCGGCACGGTCAAAAAGGTGCTCCTTGCGTAGGGCGTGGTACCTCTCCCATTCGTAAGTATGGGTGCACACCCGCAGGCACACCCCGTCAAAGCCCGCCTTATCAAGTACGCCGCGAATGAAGGCGTCTTTACCCAGAGTGTAGGCTGAGAAGAGCCCCGTCTTTTGAGTAGTGTCTCTTTGTGAGGCAAGGCTTTCCTTGAGGCGCGCGTAGGCGTCGCGTGCGTCTGGGTGCGCGCGAAGGTATTCCCTGAAAAGAAGGTTAAGGGCAATCTCTGGATGGTCTGGCGCGTAGGCGTGTAGATGCACACCGTCTTTTGAGAAATACGCGCGAAAAGGAATATTAAGGGCGCCTTTGGCCTTGTACCCGAGGGCCTCGAGCGGTGCTTGAATGGCCTCAAGGTCACGGGCAATAAGGATCATATCAATGACAGGCTTTGCCCAAAGACCGGGCACGCTTGTGGAGCCCACATGGTGCAATGCTAGGCAAAGATGTCCTAGCGCTTCTTTGACACGCGCAGCTTCCCCGGAAAATTGCCGCGTCCAAGCGGTGTCGTAAGGTGTGATCATGGATCGTGTCTTTAGGGTGACAAGTCCCCTTAACGTAACACTCTCTTCATTTTGTGACAACTGGTCAGAAGGAGGGAGGGCGTGTTGTTAAGACAAAAGAAAGATCTTCATTTATAAGATTTTCAGGTATAGGGAGGACGAAACCATGAAGATGACAAAATGGACATTGTGTGCAGGATGGATTGTGTGGATGGGGACTGCCCCCATAGGTTGGGGATGCATAAATCCCCCGCCAACCATTGGGGAGGTGAGGCCGACGCTGCGCTATCCCTTTGCGCTATCGGGCGAAATACCCCAGGAAATAAGAGATGAATATCTGAAGTTTCTTTTGACGGATCGAGACTTTCTTCACCCTCAAAAATGCACGATTTTCCTTTCAAAAGCCTATGGTGGGCTCAGCAACGCAATGGTGGGGCGCGTCGAGGTGCTTTTGCCACAGCTGTCGTATCTCGTGAAAACAGACCCTTCTTATAGGCCCATTGCCGAGAAAATGATGGGGGCCATTACAAAAGCGTGGACCCTCACGGGCAACACCCCGGTGGCGGCCCTGGGAACACCTGAAGTGTTCGAGGAAAATGTCAGTGCACTTTATGGTCTTTTAGATATTTTTGTGAAAGAACACAAAGAGATATCTGCCTTAAGAGGGGTGCGTCGTGTGAGTTTGCAGATGATGGAGTACATCGAACAGCTTTACATGGTGGAGGCGGTGAAAAGGTTTCACAGACCAGGAGATGAGACCACCTTGGCCCCCGAGGAGGGAGCCAAGTCCTAGCCCTTATACGTTAAAGCGGAAGTGGAAAACGTCGCCGTCCTTGACCAGGTATTCTTTGCCCTCAAGGCGCATCTTGCCTTGGGTTTTGGCTTGGGCTTCGCCGCCGCAGGCCACATAGTCTTCAAAGGACAAGGTTTCTGCGCAAATAAAGCCGCGCTCAAAATCCGAGTGGATGACGCCCGCGGCTTCTGGCGCCTTGGCACCTTTACGCACGGTCCAGGCGCGGGCCTCCTTTGGACCAACGGTAAAGAAGGTGAGAAGGCCCAGTAACCCATAGCCCGAGCGAATGACCTGGGACAAACCTGTTTCCTCGAGCCCTAAGGACGCGAGAAAATCCTGTCGCTCGGCCTCATCGGTCAGGACGGCAATCTCTGCCTCAATGGCTGCGGAAATAATCACAACGGCGCTGCCCTGGGCGGCCGCGAAAGCTTTGACCTTCTCCACATGGGCGTTGCCCTTTGACAGATCGCTCTCTCCCACATTGCATACATACAAGATGGGCTTGCCCGTAAGCAGCTGGAGTTGCTTGAAAAGGGGAAGATGAATGAGATCCGTTTGAGACCTAGCAGGAAGGCCCTCGCGCAGAACCGGCAAAAGCTTTTCAACAAGCTCCAAGGTCTCCTTGCTTTCCTTGTCGCCGCCCTTGGCCTTTTTAGCCAGGCCCTGGGCGCGGCGCTCGAGGCTGTCATAGTCCGCCAGCATGAGCTCAGTCTCGATGATTTCTTGATCGCGCAAGGGATCAACGGCGCCCTCCACATGGGTCACATCGTCGTCTTCAAAGCAGCGTAGCACATGGATGAGCGCGTCCACTTCACGGATGTTGCCAAGGAACTGGTTGCCAAGCCCCTCACCTTTGGAGGCGCCACGCACAAGACCCGCGATATCCACGATGTCAATCTGGGTGGGCAAAATGCGCTGGGACGAGGCCAGGCGCGCAAGGGTATCCAAGCGCGTGTCAGGCACCGCAACGCGGCCCACATTGGGCTCAATGGTGCAAAAAGGATAGTTTGCCGCCTGGGCCGCCACCGTTTGGGTCAGGGCGTTGAAAAGTGTTGACTTGCCCACATTGGGAAGACCCAAAATACCGCATTTAAATCCCATTTCTTACGATCCTTTTTCCGATGTTGTCTCGCGCCGCGTGGCCAATTTTGATGCAAAGGCGTTTTTGTTGTCGCCAATCAGGTCTGGCAGGAGATCCAGCACGTCTCCTAGAAAGTGCGAGAGGGTGTCTATTTCTGGGTTACTAAAGTTTGACAGGACATAATCGCTGACCTGGCCCTTAAAAAGGGGACGCCCGATGCCGATGCGTACGCGCCAGTAATCTTTCCCAACGTGGGCATCTAAGCTCTTGAGCCCATTATGTCCCCCGTTGCCGCCCCCTTGCTTGACCCGCACGCGCAAAAAATCAAGGTCAAGCTCATCATGGAATACAATGATATTTTCCGGCTGTATCTTATAAAAACTTGCAATCTGCGCCACGGGTGGCCCGGACAAGTTCATGTAGCTCATGGGTTTTGCAAGGAGTACCTTTTGGGTCCCAATACGCACCTCTTGGACAAAGGCTTGTCCCATGCGCTTGGGCGGGGAGGCGTCAAAGGTGTGGGCGATACAGTCAATGACCATAAAGCCCACATTGTGGCGGTTGAGGGCGTACTGAGGGCCAGGATTTCCAAGGCCCACCAGCAAAATCATGGCACTCACCACCTTTGTTCTTCAAGAGAGCGAGACGCGCAAAGCGCCCCGCATCCCATATCCTTATGCGGACGCTGCGCCGCGACGTACCTTTGGAGGCATGATGTTGGCCACGGTGTGACCCTCTTGGCGTACATCAGACAAACGCACACCCTCTGGCAGAACCAGATCAGATGTTGTGATACGCGCGTTCACTTCGGCACCAGTCAGATCAACGGTGATTTGGTGAGGAATGTTCCCTGCACCGCACACAACTTCAATGCCACGCATGGCAGGCGTGAGGGTACCACCTTGCTTCAGTCCTGGGGACATGGCGCGGTTTTCGAAAACAAATGGTACGAAAACCTTAATGCGGGACTCTTTGCCAACGCGCAAAAGATCAACGTGGATGGGTGCGTCTGTCACAGGGTGGAACTGCACGTCCTTTACAAGGGCACGCTCTTTTTTGCCACCAATGGTCAAATCAAAAACCGTTGTGAAAAAACCTGTTGCGTTAAGACCCTTCTCAACGTCACGTGGATCAATACAAACGGAAACAGGAGAGGCATCCTCTCCATAGATAATACCAGGGATCAGACCTTGACGACGTAGGGCGCGTGAGGCACCACCACCGGTTGTTTCACGGTCGCTTACACGAAGCTGAAGTGCTTGTGACATAACAAAACTCCTTATAGACAAATCGCCGCAGCAAAGCACTTTTCACTTGCGCAGGCGCCATACAAAAACAAACAAGTTGATTTCTTCTAATCGTTCTGTCCCAAGAAATCAAGTCTGTTATGGTCTGGGGCGTTTTTTTCTTGTGGAAAGGGGCTTGAAGTTTTCCTTTATGAGTCCATATGAGATATATCAATAACACTTATGGGATTTTCGGATGCGTTTATTTTTCCCCTCTCTGATTGTTCTGTCACAATTGTGCTTTGTTCCTTGTTTCTCAAGCGCCACACCAGAGGATGCGCCTTCTCATTTTGATAGTGGCGCACACGCGTTTGCATCACACCTTGCCCACACCCACGACGCGACCCTAGACTTTTTCTGGACCACGGGCGTCACCTTAAGCGACAACCCATCCTACGCGCCAGATGCGCACGTCTATGTGGGTGGAACACCCGCATATGGCGCAAAATTCTTTCCCTATGTAGCGTCTCTTTTAGAGCACACCCCAGCGCACCTGCGTGTGCGCTTTGTGTGTGACGGCCGCACACAAGAAGCCAACCGCGCAGCCCTTGACGAGGTAAGCGGTGCTTTTGGCACAAGGTTTGAGATCATTAATATTGAGGACGTGGTGGCGCGCTTGCACGATGTGTTTCCAGAAAAACGAGAGGTTTTAGGCGCTGTCTTCGATAACGCGACCCGCGGCAACCCGGCCATTGCCAGCGATATCTACCGCCTTATAGGCATGTACTTTGGTCACGCGCCCGCAGATTTGTCCACGCCCATTCAGCGCACGTACTGCGACGTAGATACTTTTATCCATGCCATGGACGCGTCTGGTTATGAAAAGCTGATCGAAGCGCTTTTTGGCGTATCAAGTCTTAGCAATGATAATCTATTTGATGACGCGCTAAACAAATTACGTGCAGCAAACGAAGACGCCTTTATGATGTGGCGAAACAACACAGGCAATAGCCTTATCAAGATGCGCTTGGGGCAGAAAGACGTGCACCACGTGTGGTGTCAGGATGTTGTTTTGAATCGTATCGATCCCACACAAGACTGGCTTCTTGGTCGCACAAAGCTTCACGACGCCATTCGGGCCTTTGAGACCTGCGATGACGCAGACAAAGAAGATCTTTTTTATAAGGCTCTTGGGCATGATAAGGCCGAGCCCAAGGATGTGATTGATGGCACAGGACCAGGCTTTACGGATGGAGGCCCCCATATGGTGATGAGCCTTAACTATCCTGATACATGCACGTGGGCCTGGAGCGGTGTCCAGGGGCTTAAAGCGGGTAAGCCTGTTATGACCTTCGTGGCCGATCGTTCTCTGGCCGAGAGTTTCATCGGTTGGGACTTCAAGTATAGCTGCGAGGTTTACACCGATGTTGTGAACGCGGCTCTTCAGGCAAAACGCTTTGGTGTGTTGCATCCCTTTACGCAATATGCCCTTGACTATCTTAAGAACAACAACCCTTACACGGCAAATAGGGATAGTCTGCGCGCCCTTATCTGGGATGATTATGAGGTCTCTGGAGATGGGTATAGCCCAGAAAAATGGCAGCGGGATCGTTTCTTGGCACTCACATGGGGTCCACGGGACGTGAGCAAACTGCACCCCCATTACTTGCATCTCAAAAGCGTTCTTGAAAAACTGGGCGCTCCCTTTGAGGAATTGCGGGAGGAGGAACTCTCTCCTTTGAGCGCTGAAGAAAAGCTGGCCTTGAATGTGCGCCTCACTGGTGAGGACAGCTAATTTGTCTTCTTTATACAGAGATATCGTTGCAAGCATGGGCGGCTTAAAAGAAAGCTGCCCATGCTTGAGGCGTTTCATGAACGTGCTTTTGACCCTTTTCTCTGTCACGCTATTCATGGCAGGAGGGTCCTGCTTTGCCAGTGCGAGTGCCCACGACGTCAGCGCATACTTTAAAGAAGGACGAGAGATCTTTGCCAAGCATCTCGCCCACACGAGGGACGCGACCTTGGATTTCTTCTGGACCACGGGTGTGAGCTTAAGTGATGACCCAACCTTTTTCCCGCCCAAGCATATTCATGTGGGAGGGACACTTGAGTACGGCGCAAAATTTTTCCCTTATGCAAGGGGCCTTCTTGAAAATACCCCCGGCCATTTGCGCGTGCGCTTTGTATGTGACGTGCCCACCTATCAAGCCAATTACGGTCCCATTGAAGACTTGTGTGCCTCTTTTGGTGCGCGCTTTGCGCCAACGCCTATCAAAAGTGTCGTGGCGCGGCTTCACAGCGCGTTTCCTGGGAAGAAGGACGTGATCGATGCTGTTTTTAATAACGCATCCCGAGGAAACCCCGCCATTGCCAGCGACATCTATCGTCTGATTGGCATGTACTTTGGCCACGCGCAGGCAGATTTGCGTGATCCCGTTCAGCGCACCTACTGCGATGTGGACACATTTATTTACGGCATGGAGCACAGTGATTATCCACAGCTGATTGAGGCGCTTTTTGGCCGGTCAAGTCTTGCTGAAGTTTGGGCGACCCATGATCAAATCGCAGAGCGCAAGAAAAATGCAGCTTCTTTCATGGTGTGGCGCAGTAGAAATATCAACAATCTTATTAAGATGCGTATCGGTCATGGGGACACTCACCGCGCGTGGTGTGAGGGGGACGTCCTGGAACGCATTGACCCGCGCGCGCCTTGGCTTTCGGGGCGCACGAAGCTCCACGACGCCATCCGCGCCTTTGAAGGTGTGGGTGTGGGAGATCAAAGCGCGCGCTTTATGGAAAGCCTCACCCATGATCAGGCAACATCCGGTGATGTGATCAGTGGCACGGGGCCCGCTTTCACAAACGGCAGTCCTTATATGGTCATGAACCTGACCTACCCCGATACATGTACCTGGACATGGCATGAGGTGCATTACCTTAAAAAGAGCTCCCCCCTTGGTTTTTTAAGGGATGAATCTTTGAAAGAAAGCGTAGAAGGTTTTGCCTTTAGGCAGGCGTGCGATACTTTTGTCAGCGCCTTGTCCTGCGCCCTTTTTGCAAAACGTTTTGGGGGAAATCACCCTTATTACGCAGAAGCTTTGTCCTATCTTGAGATGAATCACCCCTATGTGGTGCACAAAGAAACCCTTAGAGATCTTGTTTGGGCAGATTTCGAACGTGCGAATACGTCAAAAACCAGGGACGCGTGGCAAGTCGCGGTTTACAATGACATGACGCAGCCCCCTTTTACGGGTTTTTCAAGATTTTACCCTTACTTTCTTCATCTTAAGGAAGCGCTTTCAAAAGCAGGTCTTCCATGGGAAGGTTCTCTGCGTCTATGTGATTTAGCCCATCCCAGTGCCTGTGTTGACGATGGGTCCTGGGATACGGAAGAAGATCTATAGCCGAACCCTTATCATTTGATAATGCGCCACTTGCCGCTCGTGTATACCTATACACGTCGCTTGCCTCGTATCCTGTTATCAAATTAAATTGTTCTAGCTATATCCCAAACGGATTAAGAGGCTCGCATTTCTTTACTGCAAATACCCAGGGTATTGGAGTATGCCGTGGCCCAGAGAGTGTATAATGGGGACATAAAGCAGGCACAGAAAAATCAGAACGCCGAACATCTTAATGAAAATACCCTGCTTTTCGCCCTCGCGTGCGTCGTGACCTTTGTGGTCTCTGGTTGTTCCAGACAAATCCACTGGTCCTCCTTTAAGTACTTTTGCCATGTGTGTGCCTCCTTGTTTTTTGTGCGCAATTCACCTTGTGTGCATGGTCAGAATATATAATGGAAAGTTAAGAAAAAGTAAACTTGTGAAAAAAAGTGCGCATTCATTTTCTATTTATTTCTTGTTTATTTAATTAAAATTTTTGTAAAAAATACACTCACTTTGACTATTTGAAAAAATCATCTCTAATCATAATTAGTTCATAAAGAAGGGAATTTTCATTTTGTGTTTGTAAAATTGGAAAGATTAAATTTTTGCCAAAAATTGATTTATCTGTGTAACGTACCTAATTCTAAAGACTTACTTGCGAACCAACACGTTAGAACAAAAGGTTAACAAGGAAAGTCACATCTTGTGCCAAAGTTTACCTTTAAAATCAGGAAACAAGGACGCTCTTTGGCAAGTTCCGTTCATGTCAGAGTATTGCAAGTGAGATGTTCTCATTTTTATACAAAACACCTGGGTGCCCTTCGCGCGATCTGGCAAGGGCTCTTATATGCGACCACTTTGGCGGGCCATTGCGTCAATAAGGGCGTCGACTTCGGCCCAATCGGCCTCTGAGTCCGCGCTATCTTCCAGCCCCTCTTCTTCACGGGCATAAAGCTCACTCATATCAAGGTGTTCTACCGAGGATGTGCTTGGGGAAGCGTCATCTTGAAGCCCTTCTTCTTCAGCCGCAAGGCAAGGCGCGTTTGTTGCAATGGGGGGGAGCGTGTCCTCAAGGTTATTGGAGGAAAAAGCATGGCTGCAAAGTGGGCTTATCGTCAAAAGAACGCAGATGCCAAGGAGTGAACGCTGATTCATGAAAAGATACCCCAATATAACGAACAGGTTACAACGCAAGGAGTTTATCAAAAGATGGGTATTTAGCAAAGTCACGTTATCCTCGTATGCATGGATCCCATGTGACGTGTGTGCTATATAGACAGTACTGGATAAGAAGGGTGTTACAAATTGGAATTTGTCTTTTTGATTTTACTTCTTGTGGGCGCTGTGCCCTTGGGCCTTGCCATTTGGATTGGTATCTTGAGTGGCCGCGTGCGAGCCCTTGAGGAGACCCTACGCAGTCTCAGTCAAGGCGCTTTTCAAAAACTCCCTGCCCGAGGCGCACCAGTCCCCCAAGTCCAAGAGGAGGTATCCCACGCGCAAGAAGAGATTGTGGCGCCTGAGCTTGCACGCGAGCCTTTTGTCCCTACACCCAGCATCCAAGAAGAGAAAGTCCCCTTTAACTGGGAGGCCCTTTTTGGCGGCAAAGCCTTCGTGTGGTTGGGGGCGCTGGCGCTGGCCTTTGCGGGTTTTTATTTGGTGAAGTACTCCATCGAGGCCAATTTGATCGGTCCAAGAGTGCGTCTGTCTTTGGGCTTTGTCTTTGGGCTATCCCTCCTTGTGGGGGCGGATCAGGTGCGTAAGCACCCAGCACTTGCCAATGGTATCCCCATCTCCCAGGGGTTGTCAGGAGCGGGTCTTGTGGCCCTTTACAGCGTGTTTTATGCGGCCGCTAAGCTCTACGATCTCTTGCCCATGTGGGGGGCCTTTACGGGCATGGCGTGCGTCACGGGTGTGGCTGTGATCTTGTCTCTACGTTTTGGCATGCCCATTGCCATCATGGGACTTGTGGGCGGTTTCTTAACGCCGTTCTTTCTTGAGAGCGACACGCCCAGCGCCTTGTCCCTCTTTGGATATCTCTATGTTCTTGTGGCGGCTATGTCCTTTGTGGCCTATGGGCGTGGGTGGACGCTTCTCCTGGCCTTGATTCCAGTTGGGGCGTTTGCGTGGGTGGTCGTGTGGCACTTAAGCGACCTTTTTGTGCCAGGAGATGGGATGATCCTGAGCGGCTTTTTGGTGGCAACGGCACTGACCAACATGTTCTTTATGCTGCGCACCAGGGAGGAAACCTTCACGTCCATAGGATCTTTACACCCGTCCATTTTGACAAAAGCCATTCTTGTCGTTTCCTTTTTAATGATGGCCAGCCTCATGGACGGCGCATTCTATAGCGACGTTCAGTGGGGGCTTTTGTGGCTTTTGTGTGCGGGAACCGTGGCCATGGCTTTCTTTGATGAGGCGCGGTTTTTCTTTGTGCTCTGGGCGGCGCTCGCCACCGTTGCGTGTATGTTCCTCACCTGGATCAGTGATGACGGGCGCTATTTCCTCACAACGCTGGCCTTTGGTGCGCTCTTTAGCGTGGGCGGGCGCCTTTTGATGTCCCGGGCAACAGATCCAAGGCCCTGGGCAGCCATGAATGTGGGCGTGAGCCTTGGATGGTTTGTGCTTGTTTATCTGAAAGTGGGTGAGGGCGGGCTTTTTGATGGCATCCCTTACTTTTGGAGCATCCTTGCGTTTGGGTTTGCAGCCGTGAGTGCCTTCACGGTTTCGGCGCTTTTAACCCACGTGCCCAAGGATCATCCCCATAAAGAGATCCTTCTGGGGCTTTACGTGTTTGGCTGTGCAGCCTTTCTTGCCCTGGGACTTTTTGTGGCACTACCAGGGCGCTTTTTGCCCCTTGCGCTTTCGGGTCTCATGGCCCTTTTGGGATACGTCAACACGCGCGTTCCTTTGAAACATACCCCCTTTGTCATGACCCTTTTGGGTGCGGCTTGTGTGATCAGTCTCTTTTGGGATGATGCGCTTTACGTCTTGGGCATGAATGTGCCCCAAGACATCGCCCTATGGCCCTCCATGACCCTGGCCTTGCCGGCTCTCTTCTTTGGCGCCAGCCTTTTGATGGTGCGGGGCGCCTCGGCCAGTATACGCCTCTTTTTTGGAAGCGCTTGCCTCCTGCTGGCGACTACTGCGGCCTACATAATAGTCCGTAAGGCGTTTAACGGTTTTCTTTTTGACGACGTGAACAACTGGCATTTGAGTAGGCCTGACTTCCTTGAGCGCGGCTTCTTAAATCAGATCTTCTTTATCTTGAGCATTGCTCTTTTCTGGGGCGCGCGCAGGTGGTCCTTTGAAGGTGCAAGGCGCGCGGGAGAAGTGATGATGATCATTGCCTTTGGGCGCGTGATCCTGTTTGATCTTCTTCAAGACTTTCCCCTCTTTGCAGGGATGGACGCAGATGTGGGAAGTGCGCCTTTGTTTAACGGACTTCTTCTCACCTACTTCGCGCCTGTATTATGGAGTGTTGCGGCCCATAAGCTTTTGCAGGGAACCCTTTCAAGGTCCTGGGAGAAATTCTATAAAGGGGCCGCTCTTTTCCTGACATTTGTGTGGGTGAGTCTCACCGTGCGGCACCTCTTTCACGGGGGCCATATCTCCCTTGAGGCTGCACTCATGAGTGACGGGGAGATCTATACCTATTCGGCGGTATGGATTTTAGTGGGCGTTGGATATTTGCTGCTCGGCATGGTGCGCAAGGATCACGATATCCGCATTGCGTCACTACCTGTGATGCTGATCAGTATTGGGAAGGTCTTCTTTTATGACGCAAGCTCCCTGACGGGGCTCACGCGCGCCCTTTCCTTCTTGGTGCTGGGGCTTGTTCTTTTGGCGCTGAGTTGGTTTTACACGCGCTTTGTCTTTACGAAGGCAGACTCGAAGATTTAAAGCGCGCCTCCTGATCTTCCAGGAGGTAGCGTTTCATGCTTTTTTGGACCTTGGTAAAGGCCAGAGCTTCAATTTGGCGCACCCGCTCTTTGGAGAGGCCTAACTCCTCGCCGCACGCATCCAGTGTGCGGGGGGGCTCCTCCAAGCGCCGCCATGTCATGATCATATGCTCGCGCTTGTTGAGGGAGTCGAGGGCAAGCCCCAAGAGCCTTTTTTGTTTGGCCAGCTCATACTCGTGGCCGATTTGCTCAGAATGATTCTCTTCACTGGCAACCCAGTCAATCCACTCACCAGATTCTTCGTTGCCCAGGCTCGCGTTAAGAGAGCTGTCTCCAGACTTAAGCCTTTCCACCATCTCGGCGACCTCATCCTCTTCAACTCCTAGGTGGTTCGCTACCTCTCTGGTCAGATAGGACATCGACGAATCATATCCCTTACGGGCAAAGATCTCCATGAGGGAGCGGACCTTAAAAAAGAGGCGTTTTTGTGTCGCCGTCGTGCCAATGCGCACCAGGGACCAGTTGCGCATGACATAGTCTTTGATGCTGGCCTTGATCCACCAAGACGCGTAGGTGGCAAAACGAAATCCCTTGGTAAGATCGAACTTAGACAAGGCTTGCATCATACCCAGATTGCCCTCAGAAATCAGGTCGGCCAGTGGCAGGCCATACCCCCGGTATCCTTGCGCAACCTTTAGGATAAGACGTTGGTGGCTCTCCAAAAGCTTTTGACGGGCGCGCTCGTCCTGGCCCTCGTGCCACTTGCTGATGAGCTGAAATTCCTCTTCCTGATTTAGGTAAGGCATGCGTGAAATGCGTGACAGATGGGCTTTGAGCTGGTCTGTGTGGGGCGTGAGTGCCTCATGTTCTTGACGATTTTCATGCTCCATGGGCGAGAACTTCCCCTGCTTTTGACGTTATTTCTTTTTAGCGTAATGGAGAACGTACATGTGTACAAGATTATTAAAGGTTTAGGGATTGCCTTCGCGGACGGTTTGAGGTTCTATGGTAAGTGCTTTCCCGGCACACACATTTGTAAATCAAGGAGACCCATCATGGCTTTTCAACTTCCTGAACTTCCCTATGCAGCTAACGCTCTCGAGCCTTATATTTCCCAGCAAACCCTGGAGTTTCACCATGGTAAGCACCAGAAAACTTACGTGGATAATTTGAACCGTTTGGTTCAGGCGGGCGCCCACGAGACAAAAACCCTTGAGCAAATCATCCTCGACACCGCAGGAAACGCGCAAGAAATGGGCATTTTTAACAATGCGGCCCAGGTGTGGAACCACACGTTTTATTGGCATTGCATGTCTGGCCAAGGAGGAGGTATGCCCGGTGACCGTCTAGAGGCAGCCCTCATTAAGGACTTTGGCAGTGTTGACGCTTTTAAGGCAGCTTTTAAGGATGCGGCCCTGACACAGTTTGGTAGCGGTTGGGCGTGGCTTGTGATGAAAGATGGCAAGCTCTCCATCATGAAGACGGCCAATGCGGATCTGCCCATGGCCCACGGCGCAAAGGCGCTTTTGACTTGTGACGTGTGGGAGCACGCCTATTATCTTGATTACCAAAACCGCCGCGCAGATTACGTGGACGTGTTCTTCAAGCATCTCGTGAACTGGGATTTTGTTCAGGGTCAGTTTGAAGGCTAAAGGCCCTATGAACCAAGGGCAGGGCGCTTAAGCCCTGCCCATTTGCCTTCCTACCAAAGACCCATCATTTTCCACCAAGCCCCGCCCACAGTTGCCCAAAGGGCGATGTGTATGAGGCCCAAAGTGCCCCCAAGGCGCCACCAATCGCTGACACTGACGTACCCGGCACCAAAGTAGACGGGCGCTGTCCCCGTGCCGTAGTGGGTGAGACACGCGCACAGGCTGGACAGAACCGCCAAGGTCATGGCCGCAAGGCCTCCTGGCACGCCCGCCGCCATCATGACCACCAAAAACGCGCTGAACATGGAAGAAATGTGTGCGGTGGCGCTGGCAAAGAAATAGTGGCTGTAGAAGTACACAAGGCCCAAAATCAAGAAGGACCATCCCCAGTCAAAGGATGTAACAGCCGCGCGCATGTTCTCGCTGAACCATGAAATCATGCCCATTTTGGTCAACTGGCTGGCCATCATCAAAAGCACCGCAAACCAAATGAGGGTGGACCAGGCGGTCTTTTCCTTGAGGAGATCATCCCACTCCAGGACCCCGGTGGCCAAAAGAAACCCAAGACCAAACAGGGCCGTGGCGGTGGCGCTCACCCCCCAACTTTCTCCAAAGATCCACAGGACCAGCAAAGACAAGAACGTGGTGATCATGAGATTTTCCGCCCGCGACATGGCCCCCATCTTATGGAGGGCTTCCCGGGCAAGGTGAGGCGCGCTTGGTGTGTGCTTAATTTCGGGTGGGTAAAGCATGTAAAGGGCCCAAGGAAGCACCAGGAGATTGATCAGGCCGGGCACAATGGCCGCCGTCATCCACCCCATCCAGGTCATGGTCACGCCCACTTCACCGGCAAGGCTCACAATGAGGGGATTGCCCGCTAAGGCCGTGACAAACATGGCGCTGGTGATGATGTTGGCGTGGAAAACGACCTTCATGAGATAGGCGCCCAAAAGGCGCGCGGTGCCTTCCTGGGGCGTTGAGCCTTGCTCGACACACAGGGCATTGACAATGGGAAAGAGAATTCCTGCGC
Organism: Candidatus Puniceispirillum sp.; assembly: GCA_013822015.1. Classification (GTDB taxonomy): domain Bacteria; phylum Pseudomonadota; class Alphaproteobacteria; order Caedimonadales; family UBA1908; genus JACESU01. The sequence continues at coordinate 106,164 of PNJU01000004.1, forward strand.
CCCTAGCCGTATTGCTAGGCACAACGGGGGCAAGCAACAGATCCGAAAAAGCCAACGCGTAGGAAAGACCCAGTGTGCTGGATCCAAAGGCACGCACGAAAAGATACGCAATGCGGCTGCCAAGGCCTGTTTTCACGAATCCTCTGGCCGTGAAGAACGCAAAAAGCACAAGCCACACAACGGGGGAGTTAAAGCTGCTTAAGCCCGCCTCCAAGGTGAGGGTGCCACTGGCCACACAAAACCCTAAGGCAATGAGGGCGATGCTGCCCATGGGCAGTGGCTTTGCAATCACCGCAAAAATGGTTGTGACGAAAATGGCGAAAAGATGCCAGGTTTTGATGTCGAGCCCTTCCGGGGTGGGGCAGAACCATAGCAAGGTTCCAACGCTGAGAACGGCCAAGCTCGGCAGAGGTTTTGCGCCCTGCCAAGGTGCGGCGCCCGACGTATGTTTTAAAACAGCTTCTTGTGTCATGGTTTTTTGTGCCTCCCCTTTGAATCTTCCCAAAGACTTTTTGAGTGAAATTCAGCTTTTTCTTATTATCTAGAAGACCCTAGCAGAAAATGAAGACGGTGACAAAGGGATGTTAAGGCATAAAAAAAGCCCCCAAATGGGGGCCTTTTTGTCGGTTTGTCTTAAAGATTAATAATCTTCTTCTTCCTCGCGAACATTTGCATGCTTCACAACGATTTCACGGCGCTGAACACCGTCGCCCGCGCGGCGCTTGGCGACGCGGTTGCCACGGTACACGCCGGGGTTGTTGTCGGGCACAAGGCGTGAGCGGCCACGATCTCCAATAATGAGGAGCGCGTCTTGGCCCACGCGTAGGGGTGAATCAAGTCCTTGTACGAGGGTACGGATTTTACCGTTTTCAAGCTCAACGGTGTACTCAAGGGCGTCTTGTGTCTTGAGTTGCTCTTCAGCCAAGGACCCCAGAACACCGCCCGCAATGGCGCCGCCAATGATGGCCGCCGTGTTACCATGGCCGCCGCCCACAGCAGAACCGGCAAGGCCTCCAGCTGCGCCGCCCAAGAGCATGCCCGATGTGTTGTCTTCAAGGCGCTCACCGGCCTTAACCTGGATTTGGCGTACGCTCACAACGGTACAACGGTAGGTGCGTGAGGACTCGCCCACTTGGGCTTCCGTGTACACGTTGGGGGAAATCTGGCGGGCGCAACCGCTCAGCATCAATGCTGCAACAGAAGCAGAAACAAGAATAAGTGTTGTTTTTTTCATAAAAAAGGTCCCTTAGCAAGGTATGAACACACAAAATTTCTAGCACTGTCCAGGGAAAAACGAAAGGTGTTTCTTAGAAACCCCCAAAGTGTTCCATGAAGGCGTAAGCCACACCCCACAGGGCTGCGGAGATCAGGGTTGTGGCCAGAAACTTCATCCCCAGACGAGGATTCAGGGGCGCACTGGATGCGTGGCCTTTTTCTGGTGCGTCGCTGGTTTTTACTCCCCAGGGCAACACCGCGTAAAGGACGACCCACCAAATGCAAAAATAAACAACAATACCGGACATCAAGGTCATTTGTGGGGGGCTTCCAATGTTTTGACAAAATCCATCATAGCGTGCAGGAGAGAAGTGCGCAAAGCATCTTTCTCGTATGGGATATTGTGGCGCGCGCCTTCAATGACTTTGTGCTGGCACCTGGCCATGCGGGCACATGAGGAGGCGTCAAAGCGCGTGTCCACGATGGTATCAGCGCCCGCCGTGACCAAAAGGACAGGGGGTGTGATGCGGGCAAGGTACGCCGCGTCCTGTAGGTGGTCCATGGATTTATAGGCCTCGTTAATCCATCCACAGGTTGGCCCACCCGAGATCAAATCTTTGTGGGTGAGCATGGCGGTGCGAAGCTCACTAAAGCGGACTGGGTCACTGGTTTCATCATTGGTTTCAAAGAGATAGTTTCTTGGATTAAAGTCTCCCTTGCCCGGCGCATAGCGCGTTCCAAAACCAAGGCGCACCATGGTGCTGCACATGGCCCTGGCGCTCCATTTGGGGTAATTGTCCGTATACACATCAATCATGGGCACAATGGCCACAATGCCTTTGATATTTGGCGGCGCGTCGTAACCCGCGCGCAGTGCCAAGTGACCGCCCAAGGACACGCCCACCAAAAGCACGTTCTTCTTATCTTGAATAAAAGCGTCGATGGCAGACAGGTATCTCTCAAAATCGTCTACATGACCCTTTTGAGTGCCAGGCAGGAGGCGCGTGGATCCGCCTTGGCCCGGCAGGTCGATGGCGTAGGTATCAAAGCCAAGTCCTGCAAAAGTCTCCATGAGGGCTTCGTTTTTTTCAAGAAATGACCCGCGTCCCTGGAGGAATACAAGGGTGAGGGTTTGCTTGTGGGGGGCGGCGGCAGGCCAATGCCCAACCCGGACAGAATCGCCCCTGGGGGAGGTGAAGTGGGATACCGCAAAGGAGGCGAGCGCCGCATTTGTTGCGCCCTGTCCCCATAAAAGCAAAATGATCCCAAGAAGTCTTATATGCCTACCCATGTGTGCGCCTTTTTCAAATCCCTTTAGGATCTTTGTACCAAGGACGCGCCCGTGGATCAATGGCGTGCACGCACCGGTGAGGCACAAACCGTTAAAGCTTTGGGTGTGTCAGTAATGACGGGGTTGTCTCCTAAGTAGCTTTTGAGGGTCTGCGTACACAATTCTCTTGCTGCCGATGGGAAAGTAAGACTCACCTCAATCCCTTTTTTTGCGCCAAGGGCCTCCACAAGGTTCTCGAGGGAAGCTTGTCGCATGGGGGGAACCGCAAGGGAAAAATGGCGCAGACGCGGGGCAGCCTCAACGGCGGTCGTCAGATCAGGCACAAAAGTTTCTGGCCAGTCATGGAAGCGGCTTGTGTCGAGAAGCGCAAAGGATGATACGCGTGATAAAAGGCTCAAAACACTGGCCAAGCTGTGGGCGGGGATGGCATTTTCCTCTAAGGTGAGTGAGGCCAACTGGGTGAGGGTGGCGAGGTTTTTCCCGAGCTCTTGGCCAAGGTCACCCCGCACCGTATATCCCGCCATATGAAAAACTGTAAGCGTTGCTTTGTGCGCTTCCAAAAAGCGACTTAACTCCGCCATGTGTGCCGTGGTAAGGGGATGGTGCGCGCGTGCGCCTGAGGTGGGTTCTTCACTGCCACGCAGCATCAAAGCGCTAGGTGCCCTGTCACCGTCCAGGGTGACTTCAATGTGTCCAGGAAAGGACTCGAATGTTTGTTGAAATTGTTCTGGGATGCTTTCGCCCTGCCAGGTTGAGGCACCTTTTGTGCGCACAAGGGTTACAAGGGCGTCGTCACGCGCGCTGCAACTCGCCTCCACGCTCTGGGCAAGGGAGGCACCAAGGCCAAGCATCATAAGGGTCTTTTTCATGTCGTCTCTTTCAAATTATGGAAAAACTGCCTTCTTGATAAAAGAAGATGACACATTGGTCAATATTACTCTTTGTTGGGGCCCGCCCTAAGGGAGCATATTGGCGCCGATTGTGGGCCGTGCTATGGTTGCACAAACGATGATCGCTTGTCCTTGAAATTATTACATTTTTGAGAGAAGTGGTGGGTAAAAAATAAAAGAAAGAGGGAGGCGCACATGCAACCAAAAAGAATTGCTCTTGTCACAGGTGGAACCCGTGGTATTGGGGAGGCCATTAGCGTGGCTCTGAAAAACGCTGATTATGAGGTGGCGGCGACCTACCACGGCAATGAGTCTGCGGCCCATGGCTTCGAGCGTCAGCACCGCATCAAAACCTATAAGTGGGATGTGAGCTCTACCCAAGCGTGCCGTGACGGCGTTGACCGTATCGCCAGTGAGCTTGGCCCCATCGATATTTTGGTGAATAACGCCGGCATTACCCGGGACAGCATGTTCCACAAAATGTCAGAAGATCAGTGGCACCAGGTCATTGAGACAAACCTGACGTCAGTCTTTAATATGACCCACGCGGTCATGGCCAGCATGCGCGAGCGCAGCTTTGGGCGCATTGTGTCCATCAGCTCCATCAATGGTCAAAAGGGCCAGGTGGGTCAGGCCAATTACTGCGCCGCCAAAGCAGGTCTTCTTGGGTTCACCAAAGCCCTGGCCCTGGAGGGCGCAAGCCGCGGCATTACGGCCAATACCATTGCCCCCGGATACATTGAGACAGACATGGTGCGTCAGGTTCCGGCTGAGATTTTACAAAAAATTGTGGCCCAAATCCCCGTGGGTCGCCTAGGCACACCCCAGGACATTGCCCGGGCTGTGCTCTTTCTTGTGCGCGATGAAGCTGGTTTTATTACGGGCTCCACCATTACCATTAATGGGGGACAGTATTTACTGTAGGTGTATTTATGCTAAAGTACCCTGAAGGGGGAATGCTGGATGCTGTATCTGACGCGCAAAATAGGGGAGTGTGTTGTCATCAATGATGACATTCGTGTGACCCTTGTTGAGCTTAAAGGAAAGGCGGCCAAGCTTTTATTCGAGTACCCTCAAGGAACAGTTGTGCTGCGTCAAGAAGTGTACGAGCGCATCTGTGATGAAAACAAGAAAGCGCTTGCCAGTGCAAGCTTTGTGAGGGAGTCCCTTCTATGACCCAGTCGCGTCTGGATTTGTTGCAAGACACATTGAGCCGCTTGACCGCCTTTTGTGGTGGCTTTGAGCGCGGTGAAGAAATGGACTTTGCCCCCATCGTTGATGAGGTAACTGAAATCCTTGATGTGTTTAAGGGGACCGCGCCATCCCTTGAGGAAAAAGCGGTTTTTGACGCCATTTGCGAGCGCCTTACATTCCTGACCCAAAACGCCACCAAAGAGATGGCGAGGTTAAAGTCTGAGATGCGGGCCCACGCCAATTTGGCGACGGGCCTGAAGGCCTACTCAAGTCAGAAGCATTGATACAAGGACCCTTAAGATGTTTGACAGCCTGCCCTCCTATGCACGTCTGACACTGGTGCTTTTGTGCGTCTTGTTTCTCATGTGCGTGGCGGCGTGGGTTGTGCGGCGTTTGGGGCTTTTTGGTGCCAGCGCCCTTGCGGGTGGTAAAAAAGATCTGATCCAGGTGGAGGACGTTTTGTCCCTTGATCCCAAAAGGCGTCTGATGGCTGTGGGCTATGGCGGGCGTCACTTCCTGATTCTTTTGGGACATGCGGGCGAGCAAATGATTGAGGTCACAAAAGCGCAAGCTTCTGACGCAAAGACGTCTCCCGTTGAAAAAATACCCTCCTTTGAAACGGTCCGCGAACCGACCTTTGAGCTGGGCAAGAGCAGATGAGCGTAAAAGGCAGACGCCTCTTTTTGTGGAGTGCGGCCCTTTTAACACCTCTGGTTGTGGGCGTGGCGTGCGCCCAGACCCTGTCCCTGGATATGGGGGAAGGCGGGGGGACCTTTACGGGTCGCATGCTGCAAATGATCTTGATCTTAACGGTCTTGAGTCTCGCCCCTTCCATTTTGATGATGGTGACCTCTTTTACCCGTGTGGTCATTGTTTTTTCATTCTTGCGCAACGCCATGGGGCTCCAGCAATCGCCCCCCAATACGGTGCTGGTGAGCCTTGCTCTGTTTTTGACCGCCTTTATCATGGCGCCCACCCTTCAAAAAAGTTATGAGGACGGCATCGCGCCCTATATGCAGGAACACATCCAAGAGGAAGAGGCCTTTGATAAAGCGGTGGGGCCCTTGCGCGATTTTATGCTGGCCCACGTGCGGGAGAAGGATCTGGAACTTTTTCTCGGGATGTCTAAAACCGGAGAGGTCAAAACCCCCCAGGACACGCCCCTCAAAGCCCTTATCCCCGCCTTCATGATCAGTGAGCTTGCCCGCGCCTTTGAAATCGGGTTCATCATCTTCTTGCCCTTCATCATCATTGACTTGGCAGTGGCCTCAATCCTCATGTCCATGGGTATGATGATGGTGCCCCCCATGATGATTTCCCTACCGTTTAAGGTGATTTTCTTCGTGCTCATCGACGGCTGGCACTTACTAGTGGGCAGCCTTGTCAAAGGGTACGGCACCTGAGGCGCTTGTTTTAACGCCACTCTTTCTCTGCGTATATGAAATTCTTCTCGATGACTTCAGTGTATCCCCATAACACACGTTTTTTGTCTATGATTTTTTTTCTTGAAAAGAATGAGTCGATTATTACTTAACGAGTATATGTTCGTGGAGATATTAAAAAAATGAAAAAATTACTTTTGTCCGGCTCAATTTTTGGATGTGTATTATTAGGATGCGTACAGGCAAGTACCTTCGAAGGGGATGAGGCGCTCTGTGCAAGCAGTATACCCCCACTAGCATCTGTGGAAGAAGAGGAGCCTGTTTCACCCATACTTCAAAACGCGCGTGATTTGTACGAGACTAAAAATTTTTCGGATGCATACGCGGCGTACCTTGTGTTGATGAATGAGGCACAAGAAAACTGTGGGTTGTCCCCACAAGACCACGCGGAAGCACTCACATCTTATGTGATGTCAACAAATGGTGCTGCGCAGCCGGATGAAACTGCTCGTCTTTCACACCTCATGGCAAAAGCAACGCCCCAAGCACAAGCCCATGCATTTTTTCAACTTCTTCTGGCCGATGAAGGGCACCAACACGCGTTAATTCCCTCTTTATTTATAGATGCTTACTTTTCTCGCCAAGGGAGTGCTCTTGCTTTGCAAGAGACCTTGGAACTGTATGAGTATGACGATGTCAGGACAAAGCATGAGGCCTATCAATCTATTATTGCACATATGAATCGCCTCAATGTGTTCGTCGAGAAAAACATTTACATGGAAGCCATTTGCGTCGCCATGCAGGTCCTTTTTGGGTCCCATGATGTCACAAGGGATCAAGATGAGAGGGACCGCGTCTTCCAAAATATAGAGGACACCATGCGTACATACGAGAGCATTCCTGGAGAGAATGATGCGCGCTTCTATAAATGTAGAGGGACCGCGTTTTGGCAACAATATGACACGCGAGGACTTGTAGAGGCGCTAGAGGGAAGCATTCAAGACTTTCACATGTGGTATGGCCTTCTTTCTCAAAACGAAAAGAAGGAAAATAAAAATGAATATATTGAATGTATTACAACTTCATATGCTAAATTAGGAAATTATCAAAAAGTAGTCGAAATACTCGAAGAGCTTCCTCAAGATTTGAACGTATGGGACGTTAATCAACTACAATGTGCAATCAAGGCGCACCTTTCTCTACGTAACGCGCACCATGCGCGTCCTCATATTCAAATTTTGAAAGAGCGCTTAAAAAAGCGTGTAGAGCTTGAAAAGAGGCAAATTCAAGGTAAACAGCTTTCCCAGGAGGAAAGTGAAGAAATCGAGCTTTTACATGAAGATATTTACTTAAACATCGAGGTTGCGTTCAAATTGGCTTTTTCTGGCTTCTTTAAAGATGCAAAAGCGATGTTAAATATATGTGATACTCATTTTAAAAGTGGAAATGTTCCTGATTTTATTAAAGGAAAGGCTTTAGCAGAAATCAATAATATTCGTCTTTACATGGCCTTACAGGATGCAATGTCAAAAACGGATGTGAACGCGCGCAAAAATGCCTTTCGTAAGGCGCGCGCTACTTTTGGAGCGGTAAACGTCAAAGGGACAACGGAAGAAAAATTAAAATATTTAAGCGTATACTATATCTCTTTAATGTATGAAGATAGCAAGGACGCACAAGAAACGCGTATTTTTGTCAAAAATGTGATTTTGACGTTGCAGGCAACACAATCAGCAACCAATGCTTCAAAATCGGCTGCGCAGCCCATTAAACCTAGCCGCAAGGGCGCAAAAGCGAGGCGTCAGCCCAAAGCTCACCCTCTTGGAACGGATGATGCTATCCGTAGTTTTTTGAAAGCACAGTATGTCAACTTTACAGCAGAAAATTTGCAAAAAATGGCAGAGGCAGAAGAGGTGGTTCGCAATAGCCACTCTCCAGCGCTGATCGAAAAACATAACACACTCAAGGATGATCTTAAGGCTTTGAGTGTGTTGTCAAATCAAGGTGGTATTCCAGACGCAAAGAATATGCACACCCTTGTGACACTTTTTCATGGTATTGAGGCAAATTTGGCTGCTTACAAGACGCTTGTTTATGATATGAAGCAAGAAATTGACCTTGCACGCCGTTCCCTTGCTTTCCAAGAGGCTGCACGTTCCGGTGAGCTCGTGGCAAGCAGTTCCACAGACGGTCCAGCAACATCCAATGAACGCAAATTCTACTCGTTTGAGAAAAGTCGCAGTACTTCTCCTGAAAAGAGCGCGAAGATTAAGCCAAGCAGTTCTTCATCAGGTGTTGCGTCCTCGTCTGCCGCATCTTCTTCAACCCACGCTGCAGCGGTGTCAGATGTGTTTATCACACGTTCCAAGCTTGCAAGCAAAGATCTTGAAACGCTACTGACAAAACCAGGTATGAAAGAGAAGTACGGGACATTTCTCGATGAGATTCGCAAGGACCCTTTCCTTGTGACCATGAACTTTGCATCGGGTCGTGCGGAAGCGCTGCGCGTTGGTCCAAATATCTATTCACGCCGTTTTGATGGGAAAAACAGACTTGTCTACGAAGTGAAGAGGGGTGCTGACGGACACGTCCATGTTGAGATCTTGCGCGCCCTGAAGCATTACAAGAGACAACATTTGGCATAATAGTAAGAAGGAATACATGAGCCTTGCACGTTACCGAGTGAGGCTCATGTATAAGACCCTCCTTGCGCTGTTTTCCATTACACCGTTAAACTTATCTTGTCGGGATTATGAATGACGGGGATGGGCGTCTATGACGTTAAGATACGCTTTATGGTTGATGGGGGTCGTGTTTTGTTCGCCAGGAACTCTTTTTGGTGCAACAGGCAGCATTGAGACCCAAGACGGGCGCACGCGCACCTACACCATCGACAAACCTTCCGTATCCGATCCCAAAAGGCTCATGCCCGTCATTATCATGCTCCATGGGGGCGGCGGGGACGATGACACGGCAAAGACCATGACGGGGCTGAGTGATGCGGCTCTGCCCAAAGGTTTTATGGTTGTCTACCCCAACGGAACGGGCAAGTTTGAGCGCATCAAAAAGCTCAAAACATGGAACGCGGGGCACTGTTGTGGGTACGCCATGGACAGCGCCGTTGATGATGTGGGTTTCATTGACATGCTCATTGACCAGCTTATTTCAAAGGAAGGCGCGGATCCCGCGCGGATATTTGTCACGGGCATGTCAAACGGCGCCATGCTCACCCACAGGGTAGGCGCACGGCTTTGCCACAAGATTGCCGCCATCGCGCCTGTGGTGGGTGGACTTTTTGGTGATGAAAAGGTACCCAAGTGCGCAACAAGTGTGCTTACCATTAACGGCGCCCTTGACTACTCCGTGCCCCTTGAAGGGGGCCTCAGCCAAGGACGCGCCGCCTCTGCCTGGGACGGCACACCTCTTAAGGCGGCCTCGTACCAAGGTGCGTTTTGGGCGAAGGCAAATGGGTGTGATCCGGTGCCTGACAAAAGCGATCAAAAAGACGTCAGTGTGACGCACTACCGCTGTCCCAAAGGCATTGATGTCATACGCTACGTCGTCGCCCAAGGTGGGCACGCGTGGCCAGGCGGGCGCAAAGGATCATCCCGCGGGGATACGCCGACACAGACCCTCGACGCGACCCAGCTGATTATCCAGTTTTTTGAGGAGCACCCCCGTGGAGCAGCCCGTGTGCCCTCACCAGCAAGCGCTCATTAAGCACCGCCGGGGAGTGAGTGGACTTTTGCGCCTTTTCCAGATCCCACAAAAGCGTCATCAGGGTGCCCATGCTCTGGCGCGTGTGGCGCGCAAGGGTCCCGCCCAGCTGACTTTCCTTCCCGAAGAAGCCAGGAAAGCGGGTGGCCCGCACGGCGTCAACGGGGGCTTTACCCGCCCGGATCTCAAGGCAGGCCGCGTGGAGCATTTTTACAAGGCTTAAGATTTGACGCGTGAGGGCAAAGGTATCTGCGTCCTTGCCTGAGAAAATCTCCAGGCGCTGAATGAGACTCGCACGGCTTGGCTCAAGAAAGGCCTTGGTGAGGAGCTGATGTTTTTGGCTTGCTAGGGGGGGGAGCAGGGTTTCAAGAAGCGCCACGTCCGCCGCATCACCGCTTCCTGCCATCAGCATGAGCTTGTCGAAAAGACCAGGCAAATGGGGCAAGATATCCTCAACATGGGTGTGCAAAAAGGCGCGCGCCGCGGGCGTGAGGTGGCAGAGATTTTCCTCTTCCAAAAACGTAATAAAGGCGTCCAGATCCCCTTTGTTGGGCTCATAGCACGCCACAAGCAGAACCTGCTTATGGGCCTCATAGGTTTTGAAAAACGCGCTTTTGGTGGTGAGTGATCCGTGTGTGAGGACAAAGACGTCTTGGCCGGTCAAAACCCCTTCCACGCCCTTTTGGTCCAAGGATTTTTCAAGGATCACACAGCGAGGGTTTGGCGAGCCTCCCCATAAAGAAGGCGCCGCAAGGGTGGGCTCGGCCTCATGGGCAAGGGATCTTTTCTCCCGCACGCCCAGGAACACACCCAGCATATAGGTGCGAAGACGCGCCAGCCCCTCATCGGATCCATAAAAGCAAACAACCTTTGCCTCAAAGGGCTTTTTTCCCAAAAGGGGCGCAAGGGAGGCCACCTTCATGGGATGCTACTCCTTAGGCGCGTGGGCGGAATGCTCTTGGAGATAAAGCACAACGTCCGCGTGAATGGACCTGGCTAGCTCTTCCATCACCCGTGCTTTTGCGTCCTTTTCTTCCACAATCAGGGGCAAGCTCGCCGTTGAAGAGCGATCTCCAATGGTATAGCTCGTCACAACGGTTTTGGTGCGTGAGAAAAGGGGCTTGTGCTCAATCTTGTCGTACAAGGTATAGGTGGCTGTTGCGCGGATGCGGGCACGCTGGGCTGTTTCATCTCGGCGCAGGCCCACTTCATCCTTTGTGAAAGTGACTTCTGTTTTCAAGTCAAACAGAGGATCTTGTGTTTGGCCATAGGGAGAGAAAAGGGACAAAAGTCCCCGGCGCAACAGTTGCCCTTCACGCTCGGCAATGGGCGCCACATGGACGGGATAGGCCCCTTTCCAGGGAGCAGACGGTCCATACAAAGGACGCATCCCACAGCCGCTGACGACAAGGGTGCCCACACACGCGATTAAAAGATTACGACACCACAAGATTGAGGACCTTTCCTGGTATATAGACGGCTTTGCGTAGCTGTCCTGTTGTTAAAAATTCTTGGACCCGGGGCAGGGCCAGCGCGTCTTGTTTGAGGGCGTCTTCATCGGCGTCAAGGGAGACGTCCATGGTGCCGCGCAGCTTACCATTGACCTGGACTGCCAAGGTAAAGGTTGTGCGCAAGGTCCACTGGGGATCTGCCTCTGGCCAGGACGCCTGGGCCAGAAGACCTTCGCCGCCGAGTTTTTCCCACAGTGACTCGCAAAGGTGCGGCACCACAGGACCCATGAGTTGTACCAGGGTACGCGCAACCTGGGTAAGGATGCAAGGCTGAACGGTGGCAGCAGCAACAGCGTCAAACAGGGCGTTGGCGTACTCGCGTATGCGCGCGGCGTAACAATTGAGGGCAAAGGACGCGAGATCCTTGGTCATGGCGTCCGTGAGGGTGTGCGTTGTGCGCAAGAGCGTCTCGTCAGCGGGTGAGAGTGCGCCGGGCGCCTCAAAGGAAGGGGTGAGGCTGTCAAGCTGGCGCCACACACGGTTCAGGAACTTCCAGATGCCGTGAATGCCAGCGTCTGTCCACTCAAGATCGCGCTCGGGAGGCGAGTCCGAAATCATAAACAGACGCGCCGCGTCCACGCCGTAATCCCGCAAGATAGGCGCCACGTCCACAACGTTTTTCCTGGACTTACTCATTTTTTCCGAGCGCCCTTTCACAAGAGGCGCACCGGTTTCAAGATGAACGGGCTTGCCGTCGTCCCCGTAGGTCACATCCATGGGGTAGACCCACTGACCATCCTGGGTCTTGAAGGTTTCGTGGCACACCATGCCCTGGGTCAGGAGCGCCTTAAAGGGCTCGTCCACACTCACAAGACCAAGCTTTTTAAGGCAGCGTGTGAAATAGCGCGCGTACAGAAGGTGCAAAATCGCGTGCTCCACGCCGCCGATGTACTGGTCAACCCCCAGCCAGTGGCCTGTGGTCTTGGGATCCAGGGGGGCCGGGGAGGTGGGGCAGGTGAAGCGCGCAAAATACCAGCTGGAGTTAAAGAACGTGTCTAGGGTATCGGTCTCACGCTCGGCGTCTTTGCCACAGGTGGGGCAAGGGACTTTCTTCCACGCGTCCATGCGGTCCAGGGGATTGCCGGGCCTGTCAAAGACGACGTTATCTGGCAGGCGTACGGGCAAGTCCTTGTGGGGGACGGGCACTGCGCCGCACGCCGCGCAGTGGATGATGGGAATGGGGCAACCCCAATAGCGCTGCCTGGAAATACCCCAGTCACGTAGGCGGTAGGTGGTGCACCCTTCCCCTTGATTCATGGCTTGCAGGCGGCGGATGACTTCGGCCTTTGCGTCCTCAACGCCCATACCGTCCAAGAAATGGGAGTTATAAAGGATCCCATCCCCCGTAAAGGCGGTGTCTGTAATCTCGCAGGTCTTGGCCTTTGCCTCACGCACAACGGGGCGCACGGGCAGATCGTAAAGGCGCGCAAAATCAAGGTCGCGCTGATCGTGTGCGGGGACCGCGAACAAGGCGCCTGTGCCGTAATCCATCAGCACAAAGTTCGCCACGTAAACGGGCAGTTTAAGGGAAGCATCAAAGGGATGCTGGGCCACAAAGGGCGTCTTCATGCCTTTTTTCTCAGCCTTTTCAAGGAGCACTTCGCTTGTGCCCATTTGATCGCACTCTTCCACAAAGGCGGCGATGTCGGGATTTGTTTTGGCAAGCTCCTCCACCAAGGGGTGGTGGGGAGACAGGGCCAGATAGCTTGCGCCAAAAATCGTATCGGGTCGCGTTGTGAAGACGGTCATTTTCTCAGCGCTGCCTTCTAGGGCAAAATGAATGGTTGCGCCCTTGGATTTCCCAATCCAGTTGCGCTGCATGGTGCGCACCTTCTCAGGCCACTGGGTGAGGGTGTCAAGGCCGGCCAAGAGATCTTCTGCCTCATCTGTAATGCGCAAATACCACTGGGTGAGCTTTTTCTTTTCCACCACGGCGCCCGAGCGCCATCCGCGCCCGTCCACCACTTGCTCGTTAGACAAAACCGTCAGATCCACGGGATCCCAGTTCACGAAGCTTTCTTTGCGGTACACAAAGCCAGCCTCCAAAAACCGCAGGAAAAGCTCTTGCTCTTGGCCATAGTATGTTGCATCACACGTGGCCAGCTCACGGCTCCAGTCATAGGAGAATCCAAGGGCCTTAAGTTCCTCACGCATGTTGGCGATGTTTTCGTAGGTCCACTTGCCGGGATCCACACCGCGCTCAAGGGCGGCGTTTTCCGCAGGTGAGCCAAAGGCATCCCACCCCATGGGATGCAAGACGTCATATCCACGCGCGCGCCAAAAACGGGCAATGACATCCCCAATGGTATAGTTGCGCACATGTCCCATGTGCAGGCGTCCAGACGGGTAGGGAAACATCTCAAGAACGTAGTATTTTTTGGCGGCGTCCTGGGACAAAGGGACAAAGGCATTTGCCTTGTCCCACGCCTGTTGCCAATGTTTCTCGAGTTGTCTAAAGGGATATCCCGTCTCTTGCATCTTTTTTCTTTCTTGTTTGTGTCTTTTCAATACCTAATGGACGGCTTAATGGACATGTCCGCTTTTAAGTTGGCGGGCGCGGTGCAAAATCGCCTCTTCCAGCTCTAGTTGCGTTTTTTTGCTAACACTTTGACTGACCCACTGGCCTGCAACCATCTTCTGACGGAACACAGATATTTTCAAGCCATCAGAGCGCAGCTCTTTGGTTAAAATGCGCACGTCCACCTTTAATCGCTCGTTTGGCTCATTTTGGGGTGTGTACCAATCGGACAGAATCACGCCGCCAAAGGGATCCACCAGCATGAGTGGCATGAAAGAAAGGGTATCAAGGGTTGCGCGCCACAGATGTGCGTTCACCCCAATGCCAGCGCCGTCTGCGTTCTTCTTAGTATCCCCAAAGACAAAAACATCATCGCCAAAGAGTTTGCCCACTTGCTCTTCCCGGGCTTCACGCCGTGTTTGAATGTCTTCATAATTTGTTGTGGGGTTGCCACCCTGGCAAGCAGATAAAAGAAGGCAAGAGGTTGCCACAAAAAGATAGAGGTAAGGATGTTTCATGATCAGACTCCGTGATAAGTATAGGACGCGCGTTCCCCTTAAAAACCGTGCTGAGTTTGGCCCTTTCTAACCACCGCGTCAAGAAAAACGTCACGGTTTTGGATGGGCCCCCACAACAAGAAAATAACACTTTGAAAAAGAATTCTTTGGGATGAGGCTACCCACGGTGGTGGGCAAAACAAAAGAAGCCGGTAGCCCTGTCATGCGCGCACGCACGGGCGCGTCAGCGTGGGCCTTGGAAATTGCGCGCCTTCCCTTGACTGCTCCGCCCAAGGGAAGCTGTGGGCCGCCCGTCAAAGGCTTCGTTACCAAATCTGGAGAATCCGTAATGAGGCCCCTCGCCCTTCAGGGCACGTGTCTTTTTTCCCATATGGTTGGCATGGTGTATGCCATGGAGCAAGCCCGTGCACGCGCCAGTGGCGGTACTATGATTTGTTTCAACGTGCGTTGTTGGTTTGTCACCATGGCAAGCAGACAAAAGAAGGCAAGACGTCGCCACAAAAAAAGAGAGGCAGGGATGTTTCATAATCAGGCTCCGTATAGGTGTGAAACGGGCGTTTCCTTTAAAACCTGCGCTGAGTTTGTCCCTTTCCCGCGCTGCCGTCAAGAAAAACGCGGCGCCTCACGGTGCGGGTCAATAACGAAAAAATTAACACTTTGAAAAGGAATTCTTTGCGACTATACCACCAGGTAACGCGCACAAAAATAAGAAGAGACCATGCTGCCTGACACGCTGATCCGCCACACATTCATGCCAGAGGAAGAGATTGTTGCCGCGCTTCTTGGTGCCGCGTCTCTCTCGCCCGCACAACTGGAGGGCATCTCAAAAGAGGCCGATGCCCTTGTGACATACGTGCGTGGGCGCGCAGCAAAGCCAGACATGGTGGACGCTTTCATGCACGCGTATGAGCTGTCAACCCAAGAAGGGGTGCTGCTCATGTGTCTTGCTGAAGCGCTTCTGCGCATCCCTGACACCGCAACCGCCAGAGAGCTCTTGCGCGATAAGCTTGGCCAGGCAGACTTTGAAAAGTATCTTGGGCAGGGTAAAACGTCCCTCACGCGTGCCTCAACCCGGGCCCTTAAAATAGCGGCAGACCTTTTGCGCGCGCCTTCCAAGGAAAGCTGGGCTTCTCGGGTCAAAGGTCTTGTGGCAAAGTCCGGGGAGCCCGTGATCAGGCGCGCCGCCTTTCAAGCCATGCGCCTTCTGTCCAATAAGTTTGTCATGGGACATTCCATTGGCCAGGCGCTTGAGCGCGCCAAAGAGGGGCTGGCCCGGGGGTATAGCTATTCCTTTGACATGCTGGGGGAAGGCGCTAAGACAGCACCTGACGCGGCCCATTATTGGGGCGCTTACGCCCAAGCCATAGACGCCATCGCCCAGTTTAGACAAGGTCCCCAGGGTCTTGGGGGACCTGGCATTTCCATTAAGCTTTCCGCCCTTCATCCCCGCTATGAGTTCGCGCAAAAGGCGCGTGTCTTGCTTGAGCTTGTGCCGCGGGTGAAAGAGCTCTGTGTAAAGGCCAAGGCAGCCAATATGATGCTGACCATTGACGCGGAGGAGGCGGAGCGCTTAGAGCTGTCACTCGAAGTCTTTGCCCTTCTTGCAAGGGACGAGGATTTAGCGGGGTGGGACGGCCTAGGCCTTGCGGTGCAGGCCTATCAAAAGCGTGCCCTTCCTGTGCTTGCGTGGCTGAGAGATCTGGCCCTTGAAACCAAAAGGCGCCTGCCCGTGCGCCTTGTCAAAGGGGCCTACTGGGACACGCAAATTAAGCGCGCCCAGGAAAAGGGGCTTTCGGATTTTCCCGTCTTTACCCGCAAAGCGGCAACGGACGTGTCCTATGTGGCCTGCGCCAAATATCTTTTGTCGCACACAAACGCCTTTTATCCGGCCTTTGCAACCCACAACGCGCGCACTGTGGCCACCATTTTGTCCTTGGGCTCCAGTCCACAGGACTTTGAGTTCCAAAGACTCTTTGGTATGGGAGAAGCCCTGTATGAACCCCTTGTGGGAGAGCGTGCGCGTGGGTATACGTGCCGCGTTTATGCGCCTGTGGGGGCGCACAAGGACCTCTTGCCTTACCTCGTGAGACGCCTTTTGGAAAACGGCGCGAACTCGTCCTTTGTAAATAAAATTGCCGATCCGGATCTACCCTTGTCGGTTCTCAACGCCGATCCTGCCCAGGAGCTTGCTGGCTACACCAGTGTGCGCCACCCAGGCATTGCAAGGCCGCGTGATATCTTTGGTGCGGCAAGGATAGGCGCACAAGGTTTAGAGCTGACCCACCCCACGGACGTGGACCCTGTTTTAGAAGCATTGGCACGCCCTTGGCGTACCCAGGAGGTGCGCCCCCTTGTTTCAGGGAAAGCGATCCCTGGCGAGGAGGCAAAGAGTGTTCTGTGTCCCTTTGATCACGAAACCACGACGTCCCATGTTGAAAGCGCACAGGTAAGCATCCTTAAAAGCGCCTTGGGGGCGGCCCACCGTTTTGGGCCACAGTGGCGCACGGCACCGGTTTTGATGCGCGCTGAAATCCTCATGCGCGCCGCTGACCTTTTGGAGGCGCGCCGTCTGTCCTTTATGGCGCTTTTGTGCCACGAGGGCGGTAAAACCATTCCTGACGCCTTGGCGGAGGTGCGAGAGGCCATTGATTTTTGCAGGTATTATGCGGATCAAGGGCGCCAACATTTGGACCAGCCTACCCAGCTTCCTGGCCCCACGGGCGAGCGCAACACCCTGTCCCTTGAAGGCCGGGGCGTCTTTGCGTGCATCAGTCCCTGGAATTTCCCCTTGGCTATTTTCATGGGACAGGTGGCGGCTGCGCTCATGGCAGGCAACACGGTCTTGGCCAAACCCGCCTCCCAAACACCCCTTGTGGCCCTGCGCGCCGTGGAGCTTTTGCTTGAGGCTGGCGTGCCCCCTGAGGCCCTTCACTTTGTGCCGACGTCGGGGCGTCTTTTTGGACAGACCATCTTGGGGGATCCCCGGCTTGGTGGCGTGGCCTTTACGGGTTCCACCTACACGGCATGGGACATCAATACGACCCTTGCCCAGAAAAAAGGCGTCATTGTGCCCCTTATTGCAGAGACGGGCGGGCAAAACGTGATGATTGTGGATTCTTCGGCCCTTTTGGAGCAAGTGGTGCAAGACGTGCTCGCCTCCGCCTTCCAAAGCGCGGGCCAGCGATGCTCAGCCCTGCGCATTCT
This sequence comes from Candidatus Puniceispirillum sp., assembly GCA_013822015.1. GTDB lineage: Bacteria > Pseudomonadota > Alphaproteobacteria > Caedimonadales > UBA1908 > JACESU01. The sequence continues at coordinate 123,604 of PNJU01000004.1, forward strand.
TTTTGTGCAAGACGACATCGCGCCGCGCCTCATGAAAATGCTCACTGGCGCCATGGAGGAACTTACCCTAGGTGATCCGCGTCTTTTGTCGACGGATGTGGGGCCCGTCATTGATCAGGGCGCAAAAGATGCCCTTCTTGCGCACGCGGGCGTGTTGTCACAGGAGGCAACGCTCCTTCACCGCGTGGCGGTGCCAAACGCGTGGGAGGCGCGCGGGACTTTTGTGGGGCCCAGCGCCTACGAGATCTCGTCCCTTGACACACTTAAGGAGGAGCACTTTGGGCCCATCCTCCACGTGATGCGGTTTTCGGGGGACCGTTTGTGGGAGGTGGTTGACCAGGTTAATGCCCTTGGTTTTGGCCTTACCTTTGGTCTGCATACACGTCTTGATGGGCGCGCCCAGGAGGTCGCCACGCGCGTGCGTGCCGGCAACATTTATATCAATCGTAATATGATTGGGGCGGTTGTGGGCTCCCAACCCTTTGGAGGGCAGGGGCTGTCTGGCACGGGACCTAAGGCGGGCGGTCCCCACTATCTACCGCGCTTTATGACGGAGAAAACAGTCTCGGTAGATATCACCGCTCAAGGTGGGAATGCCAGCCTCATGACGCTTGTATAAAAAAGGAGAGGGAAGGACCCCTCTCCTTTTGACCAGTCTTAGTGATCAAGTTGATCCGTAAAGGCCAGAATGCTTTGCATCACACGCTGTTGAGCCTCTGCCTCTTCATAGAAGTGATCCGTCTCCAAGGTGACGAGGGAGACTTTTTTCCCAGCCTCTTCTAGGTTTTTAGCAAAGATTGTCGCGTCTTCAGCTGCACAGATGTCGTCTTGGGTTCCATGAATAAGGAGCATGGGCGCATGGGTCATGTGGGCGTGGGTCATGGGGCTGAGGCGCAGACCCACCTCCTCTTCCGCCACACGCGCAGCGTCAACAAAGCGTGCTTGAGATTCCAGACGTTTCGTCCAGTCATACACGCCGCCAATGGCGATAATTCCTTTTGCAAGGCCTGGATACTTGATGTCCAGCATGGTGGCAAGGTAGGCGCCGTAGCTGTGTCCCATGACAACGACTTTCTCACGGTCAAGATGTGGCTGGGTGGCTAACATATGGGTAATAGCCTCGGCCACATCGGCGACCTCGCCCCCCCCTTGATCACCGTGAATGAGATCTTGGAACACTTTGCCGCGTCCCAAAGACCCTCTGTAGTTGATGTTGGCAACGCTGTATCCATATGTCAGGGCGCTTGACAGATCTAGTCCATACTCAACGGTGTCCTGGGCATATGGGCCACCGTGTAAATTCACAAGTAAAGGCGTGCTGGGAGCACTCATTTCAGGGGTATAAAGGTGGGTGTAGGTGGTCACGCCGTCCACAGAACTGGCAAGGGTTTGCACATGGGTCATTGGCATATCGTGGTGCTGGGTCTCAAGGGTCGTGTGGGCGCCGCTATCAAGGTCAATCAAATCCTTGTGTGTGACCCAGCCGGGCGTGGACATATCAAGGCTCGTCACAATCACCTGATCTCCTTGTGGGGACATCTTCACCTTTTGGGCCTTGCGTCCCTCTAAAACGGATAGGACTCTTTTGGTAAGACCTTCCTCTTTTTGGAAGGTGCCGTCTTGGTTCTCAAGAATCACAAGGTCCTGGGCATTTCCGTCCTGGCCGCCCAAAATCGCATAGCCCCTTGGGTTATGGCTTGCTAAGCCAAAAGAGATCACATCTTCCGGGCGTGAGAAAGCGACGCCCGATGTACGCGACGCGGCGTCATAGCTTAGGATACTGGCGTTCGTCATGTCTGGTCCGGCGTATCCAAGATAGTACCCCTTATCCCCTGCTGTGCGCAGGCGGGCTGTCGCAGACTCGCTGGCAGGGGCCCTAGGGTTAGAAAGTGTGCGCATAGGGCGCGCGATGTGGCTATCTAAATCAATATGCCACATGTTGCTGATGTGCTTTTGAACGGGATGACGGTCATCGGCCAAGAGCGTATTTTCATCAACAAATGACGCGTGGGTAATGTTGCCTGGCACATACTGATGGCGCAGCGCTTCGCCCGTTTGTGTATCAATCTCCAAAAGATAAGTCAGGATAGGATTTTGAGCCGCCCACGCAAAATCGGCCGCAAGGCTAGCCCCGCGTGTCCTTAAAGACAAAAATGTGACAGCGTCTTGGAGTTCGTTGCCCCGCTCTGTTTGTGCCAGGACCATAGAGGTGCATTCGTGGGTTGCATGCGACACGTGAGAGAAGGATGGTTCAGCGGCCCATGGCAAATCCTTTGTGTCATAGGAAGACGCGGAGCTTAAGCTTTGAATTCGGGTGGATAGTTCCTCGAGTGAGGCTATCACTGTGTCGCAGAACTCTATGCCGCGTTTGCACCCGTTTTTGTATTCCTCCACATCCTTGTCTAAAAGGCTGTTCTTTTCTTTGAGCTCCTCAAGCAGTCCGGTAAGGGGCTGCAGAATGCTTAAAAGCACGCGGTCCTGGCGCGCAAAGCCAAGAATACGGACCTGTAGGTCATGGGCGCCCAGGGTGTAGAGCGTGCGCCCCAAGGATCCCGGTGTCTCAATGTCCTGACGCGTGAAAAGGCGCACGGTTCCCTCTTCGTCGCACGACACAAAGGAGTTTTCGTCGGGGCTGACGCGTACGTCTCCCAAATCCATGGCGGCACGAAGGGACCACGTGGCTTTTTGGGATCCATCTTTGTTTAAGAGGCTGAAGCACGTGGTGCTTTCATCCGTGTCTGCTTTGTAAAGGCTGCCAAGGGGGAGAAACCCGAATTTGGCGCTTTCCAAAGATGGCGTTGCAGATGCGTGGGCACCGCTTGCCCACAGGGCGCAGATGAAAGACGTAGCAATCAAAAGTTGTTTTTTCATGATTAATCTCAAAGAAATTATGTTTTCGAGTTAAAAATAATAAAAATAAAAAATTTGTCAATATGATTTTATATTAAACATACTAATGAGTCGGCGCTCGTGGGTGCTTGCAAAACCAAAAAAGGTTGTCACGACGTCGAAAAGGGGGCATAAACGAACGAGATGTCCTTGTGACGAGATGAGAGTGTGACCCCATGGTAGCCCCCCTTGATTTTGAAAAACCCATTGCTGAACTTGAAAGCCGCCTGCGTGAGCTGCAACATTTGTCCAGTGACGGGGCCCTCAACATTACCCAAGAGGTTGCAAAACTTGAGGGAAAAGTACAAAAGCTCATCGCCCAAACCTATGACAAGCTTTCCCCTTGGCAAAAAGTCCTGGTGGCGCGTCATCCCGATCGTCCCCATCTGGCCGACTATCTTGAGGCCCTTATTGAGGATTTTATTCCCTTGGCGGGGGATCGTCTTTTTGGAGAGGATAAAGCGCTTATAGGGGGGCTTGGCACCTTTCGCGGGCGACGGGTGGTGGTCATGGGGCATGAGAAGGGCTCTGACACGGAGGCGCGCATTAAGCATAATTTTGGCATGCCGCGCCCGGAAGGCTATCGCAAGGCCGCGCGCCTCATGCGCTTGGCGGATCAATTTAAGCTGCCCATCATTACTTTTGTGGATACGGCCGGCGCTCACCCTGGTTTAGAGGCAGAGGAGCGCGGCCAGTCGGAGGCCATTGCGCGCTGTATTGAGACCCTCCTTGAGGTAAAGGTCCCTGTTTTGAGCGTGATTACGGGCGAAGGCGGGTCAGGCGGGGCCATTGCCATTGCGGTCGCCAATGAAGTGTTTATGCTTGAGCACGCAGTTTATTCCGTGATCTCGCCTGAAGGATGCGCGTCCATCTTGTGGCGTACAGCCGAGAAAAAAGAAGAGGCGGCGGCTGCGCAAAAGCTCACAGCACAAGATCTTAAGGGCCTTGATGTCATTGACGCCATTATACCAGAGCCTTTGGGCGGCGCCCACCGGTCCCCCCAATCGGCCATTAAGGCTGTGGGGGACGCCCTCGAAAAGAGTCTTGCGGCGTATGGCTCGTCCAAGGCTCAGGATTTGGCCCACAAACGCCAGGAGAAATTCCTGCGCATGGGACAGAGTCTCCTAGCCTAATTTTACAGGATGAAGTGCTTCACTAAGAGGACGCTTCCAAGCACACCAATGCATCCATAGGTCACAATCATCCCCCGTATGCGCCACACAGGCATGGCGGTGAGCCGGTCTCCCTCGTAGATCTCAGCCTTTAAAAGGCTGTAGGCGTGCATGAGGCGTCCAGCCATAAAAGTGACCCCAAAGACGTGGAGCCAAAGGGGCGCAAGCCCCATCATTTCGTTTAAAATCAGTAAAATAAGAAAGATGGGTGTGTATTCCGTGAAGTTGCCGTGGGCGCGCATGCACCGGGTCATGCCCATGTTTTCGCCGTCTCCAAGCCCCACGCGAAATGTCCTGCGTTTGATGACCGTGTTGATGGAAAGGGCAATAAGCATAAAGCCCAAAAGGGCTGCGTAAAGGGAAACGGTCATAGCTTACTCCTTGCGAGCGATCTCTATCATGATTTCATTGCGCCTCAAGAAAGGCAATGTCCATGGGGGATTAAAGAATGCAAAAATGGGTGGGTTCAGGGCTGTGAGTTTTTGGGCGGCGAGGTAATCCTCAAGGGCCTTTTGCTGTGCGCGCAGGGTTTCTGGCGAGGCAAGGCCTGAAAAGCGCACAGCGGCAAAACGCCGGGAAGGAATTTCTAAGAAAGTGATGCGCGCGCTATTTGGCCTGGGCAGGGTTTGAAGGGTGTAGCCGTGGGGCATTTTAAAGCGTACATGCCACGCGCCTTGTCCGTCCTGGGTTTGGGTCACGGGCGCCGTCATGGAGATGGTTTCACTTGTTTCCTGCATCACGGGCGCTGTCATGGAGACTTTTTCCGACGCGCTATTGTTGCCAAAAATATAGTCTGCCAAAAGGCGAAAGCCCTCTTTAATGGCCCCTTCACGCGCGCCGGTGACAGTGACCTGGGCCACGATCATGGGATCATAGTCCCGGATTTCTATGTCGCCGCTTTGGGAAACAACGGTATATTTTGCTTGTTCGACTTGGCTCATGATAACACCGGCAAAGGCTCCTCCAAGGACAAGGGTCAGGATAACAGATATAAGGACGATTTTCTTCATGAACGGGCTCCTTGAATGATGGGGATGAGGCGCTTGGCGAGGTTTTGTGCGCTGTGCCAAGACCCTTCCACACCGCCGTTTTTGCCTCCCTCGATTAGGGCAGCCAAGTTCCTCTCTTCACAAAAAAAGGTCTGGCAAGGATGGTTTTCGCCGGGAAGCGCGTAGCGCCATCGGTGAAGGTCCGTGTGGGAGAGCTCGTTTGGTGTAAAGCCCGTTAGGTGACAAAAATGGTCCACCATGGTGTGCTTGACCACGTCAAGATTGTCCTCCAAATGACTTTGAGACCAGGGGGAAGAAGCTCTGGCCACAAAGCATGTCACGGCTTGGTTTCGCCCCGGCTTTGTGGTGTCGACGCTGATCCAGTGGATGGGGGTCTGATCAAAAATTGCGCAAGTCCAATCACGGTGCCAAGGTGTTTGAACGCCAACCATCAGCACAAATGAAGGCGCCATCACGTGGCCCTCAAAGGGGTTATCCTCGGGCAAATGATGGGCAAACAAGCGCTTCGTTTGAGGGGAGGGAGCTGTCGAGATGATCCAGTCAAAGGTGCCAAGCAACACTCCCGTCTTGTCCTTAAGCGTCCAAGGTGCGCGCGCTTCCTCTTGAAGGGGCGCCACTTCACTGGACACGCGCACGTCCAAACCCGCCGCCAGCGCCTTACAAAGGCTATTCATCTGGGGGGCGGCCACAAGCCTGTCCTTGCTTTCTATGAGGCTGGTCGAGCCCTCGTCTGTCCTAAGGCAAGGGCCTTGCCATGGGCGTATGGTGCCCTCTTGCTCGAAAGGCGATAGGAACGCTTTGAAATCGTCCGCCTGGGCTGTGAAGGAGGGCGCCCCATGGTCAAAGGCGTAATCGCCAGCCCGGCGCGTGCTCATGCGTCCCCCGACCCCGCGCGCTTTTTCAAAGACAACCACGTCTGCGTGGGGTGAGAGCCCCTTGGCAAGGGTCAGACCGCCGATCCCCGCCCCTATGATGGCAATACGCATTGTTTCCTCCCCTGGCACCTCTTGGAACAGTATTTCGCGTCTTCCCAGTTTTTTTCCCACTTCTTACGCCATGTGAAGGGCTGCCCGCACGTGCGACAAATCTTGGAAGGAAGATCTTTCTTCTTCACACCCTTTGGCATCAAAGCGTCTCCTCTTTCATTGTGAGCAGCGTTTGCTTTGCTTTGTGCCGGATGGCCTCCTGCTTAGGCGTGTCAAAGCGATCCCAGTTTTTATAGGAAAATGAAAGTCTGGGGTTATTATCCAATTTCTGGCGGTGACGCGCAAGAAAGTCCCAGTACAGGGCGTTGAAGGGGCAGGCGTCCTCTTCTAGGAGACCGTCAGGATTGTACGGGCACTGGGCGCAGAAATTGCTCATTTTATGAATGTATTTGCCGCTGGCCGCGTAAGGTTTACTTCCCACAAGGCCGCCATCGCCAAAAAGGGCCATGCCAAGGGTATTGGGCATCTCAACCCATTCAAAGGCGTCACTGTAGACGCTCAGGTACCAGGCTTGGACCTCGGCAACGTCGAGCCCTGCAAGCAAAGCAAAGTTCCCTGTCACCATGAGGCGCTGGATATGGTGGGAATAGGCATGGATACGGGTATGGGTGACGGCTTCTTTGATGCAGGCCATGTGGGTGGGGCCTCCCCAATAAAAGGAGGGGAGGGGACCATTTGCCTCGAGGTAATTCAAGTCCCCGTATGCGGGCATCTTGAGCCAGTAAACACCCCGTATAAACTCACGCCATCCTAGAATTTGGCGAATAAAACCCTCCACACAGTTCAAAGGCGCCTTGCCTTCAAGGTAAACACGCTCAGCCCGCCGGCAAATTTCAAGGGGAGCCAGCAGACCCGCGTTCAGATAGGACGATAAAAGTGAGTGAAACAAATAAGGCTCATCCCTCACCATGGCGTCCTGGTAATCACCAAAGAAAGGAAGGCAATGGATGATGAAATCCTCAAGTTCCAGAAGGGCCTGTTCCCGGGTCACGGCGTAGTAAAAAGGCTCGAGGTCCCCAAAATGCCCTGGGAAATGTTTGCCCACAAGGCGTAAGACCTCTTTAAGAGTATCTGACCTGGGATGGGATAAGCGCTTGGGGAAAGACAACCCACATTCAGGGGGACGTCTATTTTCTTTATCGAAGTTCCATTGTCCTCCCAGGGGTTTGTCGCCCTTATCCATCAGGATGCGGTAATGCTTGCGCATGTCCCGGTAAAAATACTCCATGCGCAGCTCTTTGCGGCCGGCGGCCCAGTTTTTGAAGGCCCCTTCACTGCATAAGAAACGGTCATCCTCTCGCATCTCAAAGGGAAGAGTGAGCTCTTTGAACAAGTGTAGCAGGTCTTGCCGCAGGGCGTACTCGCTGGGCTGGGTCATAATAATATGGGACGCCCCCAAGTCTTTCACAGCCCGTGTGATTTCGCTGGCTAGCATTCCCGTATTGTCAGTCGCATCTAAGGTCACATAGCGCACACGCAAACCTTTTTGGCAGAGCTCTTGAGCGAAATGCCGCATGGCGGCATAAAGAAAGGCAAGTTTCTTGGGATGATGGGGGACCAGGCTTGCCTCATAGTGGGTTTCGCAAAAAAGGACCACGTCGTGCGCCTGCGCATCCTTGAGCGCGGACAAGGTATGGGACAGCTGATCCCACAAAACAATACGCAAAGCGCTCATGAACGGGCGACTATTTTTTGGAGAGAGGCCTCCAAGGATCCATAGGAAAAGACAAATCCACTACCCATGGCTTTTTGAGGAAACACATTTTGACCCTGGAGCATAAGTTCCTCGGACATCTGGCCATAGACTGTTTTTAAAACGAAGCCAGGTACGTGGCACACGCAGGGTCGCCCCATACACGAGGCAAGGGTTCTTGAGAATGTGTCGTTGGAGATGGCCTGGGGAGCGCTGGCATTGACAGGCCCCGTGATCGTCTCAGTATCAATAATATGCATGATGAGGCGCAGCACATCATCGCGGTCAATCCATGAGAGGGGCTGCTTTCCATCTCCCAGATGCCCGCCAAGCCCAAGGCGAAAGGGAAGCCATAATTTTTCCAGCATGCCACCGCCTCGCCCAAGGACAGGACTCAGCCTCAACAAGACTGTGCGCACACCAAGGTCTTGGGCACGAAGCGCTTCCGTCTCCCACGCTTTGCAAAGTGTATGGGCGAAGGAGGTTGGTGACGCGGTGGGCGTATCTTCTTGAAAAATGCGCGTCGCATCTGTGCCGTAGTACCCAACGGCGGACGCGCTGATGAAGACCCCTGGCTTATGGGCGGTTTGACCCATGAGCTGAACGAGTGCGCGGGTCGTGCCCACACGGCTGCGCCAGATGCGATCCTTGGCGCGCTTTGTCCATCTTTGGGCAATGGTTTCGCCAGCCAAGTTGATGACGATGTCAAAGGCATGGGCTGCGGCGTCTGTGAGGGAAGAAAGGGAGGTGATCTGGGGCAAAAGGGGGTGTGCGTTATGGGTCAGCACAAAGATCTTTGCGCCCCTTTCCAGAAGGGCTTGGCACAGTGGGCTTCCAATAAATCCCGTGCCCCCCGTGAGAAGGATTTTCTTGCCCTGAATGCTGCCCATTGTGCCTCCCCGTTTGCGTTAGAAGTGATGTGAGGCGAGCAGCATATCATGCATGGTGTAGCGCCCTGGGGGCTGTACTGCCAGCCACTGGGCCGCGTGAAGGGCCCCTTTTGCAAAAAGGGCACGGTTGATGCACGTATGCGACAGGGTGAGGGCCTCATCTTCGCTGGCAAAGGAAACGGTGTGTTCTCCTAAGACGCCCCCTAAACGTTGACATGTCACCTGGATCTCTTTGTGGGGGGGAAGGGCGCTCTGAAGGGTTTTGAGAAGAGACTTTGCCGTGCCTGAGGGCGCGTCTATCTTGTGAGCGTGGTGGACTTCATGGAGGGCAATATCAAAGGTCTCCAGAAGGGGGGCTGCGCGCGCCAGAAGAATGTCGAGCACCGCCACACCCAAGCTTGTATTGGGTGCAATCATGAGGGGAATGGTTTTTGCTGCGCCCATGGCGCGTGCATCAAAGGCGTTTGTATGTCCCGTTGTGCACACAAGAAGAGGGGTTTTGTGGGCGCGTGCCGCCTCAAGAAGTGTCAGGCTTAGATCCGGCGTAGAAAAATCGATGACGACGTCGAGATCCTTCATAAACGCATCTGGGTCGGTTTCTTGACGCGTGCGTGCGGGCAAGGAAGGCAGGGACGCTACGGGGGATCTTACCAATACGGCGTCTAGACAGAGGCTGGTGCGCTCCTGTAAAGACGCGAGAAGACTCGCGCCCATGCGTCCTGTTACACCAACAATACCAAGGCTGATCATGTCCCGCTCATAAAGTGGTTGCGCACCCACTAGTGATACAACATTCCAAGACCCCGTGCAAAGGCCCGGTATACCTTGGGAAGGCGAGAGAGATATTTCAGATCACTGTCTCGCATGGCGACGAGGTAATCATTGGTCTGGGCCACGGGAATTTTCGTAGTGGGTGTGCCTGCAAGGATTTTGAGAGCCATTTCCGCTGCTACGCGCCCCTGTTCTGCGGGAGACGCCGCAAGGGCCAGATTTCCGCCATCCTCTACAACAAAGATATTGCCGCCCAACACGGGGATTTTGGTGTTTTCCATGGTCCACCGCATGACTTCCCCGGGGGGAACAAATGTATGGGCACCGTCCGTGCGCGTAAGCTGGCGATAATTTGTGATAAAGAGGCAATCGGCGCGTGTTGCCGCGTTGAGCACCGCGCTTTTCCAATCATCGAAGTTATCCACAAACACAGAGTCAATGAGGTTAAGGGGCGCCCAATCAAACTCCAGGATGGACTTTGCATCCAACATCACCGTATCCGACTTGTCACCCAAATTGATGATACGAATGTCAGACTCCTTAATTTTTGGATCCACAAGGTACGGGATCACGTCTTTACAAGCGTCCAGCGGAACACGCTCCAAAACACCCGTTACATTCTTTGTGTCTTCATATCCGTAATCCTGGAGTGTTGCGTTAACGCCCGAGAAGATGATCTTAATATTTGGATTATCAATATAAAATTTGGCCACATAATTTTGTGCATCATCATCGACAGCGATAATGACTTCAGGTTCTAGGTGGGAAATAAGTCTGCGAATAAGCACGCCCATTTTTTGTTTGTATTCAATGGAAGGGTGGTTCTTTGTATTCATGTACTGCCAGTGCACCGCAAAATCCGTACGGTTACCAAGCACGCCGTTAATGCCCTGGTTAACGGTGCGCACCCAAGAGTAATCGGTGTTGTAGCTGTGTAAAATGAGAATCCGGGGCTTTTGCATATTGAAGGACACAAAATACGCAATGAGTCCAAGGACGAAGAAGATTTTGAGGATGTGTCCTGAGCGTGTAAGTCTGTCCATTGTCACACAAGCCCCATGGATTTCCAGTAAGGAATGGAAAGATAAATGGCGGCAATACGCGCCAGATTCATGAGCATATTGAACCGGAAGAAGGTCTTTTTATCAAACAAATCTTTCTGGATGCAGTGATCTAGGAAAGCGCCGTAAGGCGGGTATTGACGTGGAAAAATCCACATTTTACCCCAGAAAAGAATAATGAAGCTGACAAGCCAAGGGCTGATTTCATATTGCTGGGCAATGGGCATGAAGAGCGTGGCTAGAATAATGATGGCCGGACCATAAGGGACAATGAGGCGCACAATGAAGACGATGACAAATAATACACTGATAAAAATGCGAAAATCTTTTTTGATATAAACGCCCGCCCATTCAATGTGGGTCAAGAAGAATGTTTGCAAGGAAAGATAGTCGACGACGCCCATGATGCCGATGAGGCCACCTAGGGTGATGAGGGCAGGCCACTCAATATCGCGTTGAAAATTGTCTCGCTTGAGTACGTTAAAGGTGAGGAGCACAAAAAGGACAACGAGCCCCACGGAGGCAGGTGTGAGGCGGTGGATGCTTGTTGTGAGCACGCCGACCACAAAGAAAAGAAAACATGCGATGGCCAGCTGTTCATCGGCGGTTCTTTTTCCCAAAAGACTCGCTTGTTCTAAGATGCGCTCTCGGTTGATTTTGATGATCTCAGAGGTCTGTCCCATCAAAGGGATGACAATTGCGTAAGCAATCATCATGATAAGCCCCGGCATGGCCGCTGCTTGAAGCCATCCCAGCCACTGGAAGCGCTCTTGGTCCTGGGCCCACAAAAGACCGAGGATGATGAAGTTGTGTAGGGAGCTGCTGAGAAAAATAGCGCTAAAGAGCATGGTGCCGCTGTAGGCGGAAATGGCCAGCCTTGTCACCCCCACGCCGCCGGGCTTTAAGTTAGCGTAAAAGGTCAAGTCACTCACAACACCCGCCATAAGGGCGCCGCGGTGCGCAGCCGTTGGAATGCTGGGCGTTAGGCACAGTCCCAAAAAGAACGTGGTCGCATTGAACCAAAAGTGGTTTTCCGGGATATATTTGAGAATGGATAAAAGAAGCCGGTACACAATACCGGAATTCAAAATCACGCTTCCAATGGCATAGATACAAAGGGCGGCAATAAATACCTCCGAGGCAAATCCCCCCAAAATCACTTTGGGTGGCGCGATCCCTGCCGCCATGACGGCGACCACAAGGAAAATGCTCGGGATATAGGCTTGTACAATGTCAAAGACCCACATGCATAAGGCGATAGATAAAAGGCCTAGGAAGAGGCGCGAGGACTTATCGGGCAGAACGTCTTGCAAAGCAACATAGATTAGGAAAGGGATAATGATGGCGTATAGCCACCCCACAAAGTCTGAGGTAAGTACCCACAGAAGCGCTTTTTTCTCCTGACTTTCCTCGGGCGGGCGCACGGGGAGAAATTTTCCAAGGATTGTCTGAAAAATGCTTGTAATGAAAAGGTCTTCCGATGTGGGGTTCTCAAAGAAAACCTGCTCAAGGGCGTAATGGGGTATTTTAATGAGCACGCTCGGCTGCTTGGAAAGGGCCCGTGTGGCGTAGTTTTGGGCGTGAATGCCAGCCTCTTGGCCAATATACTGGCCCGCTTCAACAAGGGAAGGGGCCGCGTCGCCTTCTGGGAAAAGATAAACCGCCCCTTCCGCAACGAAATACGTGTGGGTTGCTCTGTCCGTTGGGGAAAAGATGATTTCGTCCGCGCCAACATCAATGACTTCTGCGTGGGCAAGAAGGCGCGCCTTCGCCTCGGACGTCGCTGCCTGGATGGTGCGGTCGTTTTTTAGAAAGTGTCTGAGTGCCTGTGCTTCATTCATCGCAGCTTTTGCACATCCTTTCATATCCCTGTTAATTCTAACTTAATACAAAGTGTGGTCTTATAGCAAGAGAAGGTCGTCATCAGAGTATTTATTTAGATCATGGAATGGATTGGCTCACCTCTAGAGATAGCTCATCAATTTGACGGGTATATTTTTGACATTTTCGGTGTCCTGCATGACGGCACCCACGCCCATGATGAGGTGATTGGGTGGCTTCTGGCGCTTAAAGAGCAGAAAAAGAAAATTGGTCTTATCAGCAACTCTCCCCTGGTGCCAGAGCAAGTTAAACACACCTTAGAGGGGTTTGGCATTGAGAGTGCGTACTACAACGACACGCTTTTAACGGCGGGCCAGGAGGCGCGTTATTTTCTCGAAACCTATGCCCCTGGCAAAAAATGTTTTTTTGTGGGTTCTGAGCAGATGGCCGCAGCCCTTGTGCCACCCACCATGACCCTTGTTGACGCGCTAAGCAAAGCACATCTCATTGTGTTTGCGGGCCCAGATCCAGCTGTAAAAAATAGAGATTTTTATGATGATCTTTTGCAAGAGGCGCTTGCGCTCAAACTGCCTCTCGTGTGCGCCAATCCCGATGTGAGCGTCTATGTGGGGAGAGAAGTGGCTCTGCGCGCGGGCCTATTTGCACAGCGCTATGAGGATTTAGGCGGGCACGTGACCTATCATGGTAAGCCACATCCATCTATCTACATGCGCCTTGCCCAGCAATGGGCCCCCATTCGTCCTGAGCGCATTTTATGTATCGGGGATTCCTTTGTGACAGATGTGATTGGGGCAACTTTTCAAGGGCATGCCAGTCTTTTGATTGCGGGATATCTTTGCTTGCAAGAGTTAGGCATCGAAGTGCCAGAGGGTACGCCGCAATCGCGCCTGCGTGAAAAAATTTCTGCGCATATTGAAAAAGGGCCTTATAATCCCACCTATGGATTGTTTTTATCGTAGGTATATGTCGGCATGTCTTTGTCGTTTACAGTGTTGCTGGGCCTGAGTGTCCTGACGCTTCTGGTGATCTCGGCGATTTTCTCTGCCTGTGAGACCGCCTTTGTGGGTGCCTCCAAAGCGCGCATCCATGCCCAGGCGCGCAAGGGGAATAAGAAGGCTAAAATGCTCCAGACGCTCCTGGTCAAACTGGAGAGCCTTGTTGGGACCATTCTTCTTTGTAACACTTTCACCAATGCGCTCTTAACCATCCTCATGGCCACCTTTCTTGAGGGCGTCTTTGGGGATAACTTTGCCGACCTCATCACGCCCTTTGTAATCACGCCCCTTCTTGTGATTTACGCAGAAGTCATGCCCAAACTTATCGCCATCAACAGGGGCGACTCAGTGATGCAGTCCATGGTCTCACCCATTTCCTTTTTGGTGAAATGGATTGCCCCTCTCACGCGTTTGATTGAGGTGATAGCCAAAAGAACCTTGAATCTTGTGGGTGTGCGCATCGATCCTCAAACCCATTTGACAAGCGCCATGGAGGAGCTGCGTGGGGCCATTGATCTTCTGGGAGAAGGGGCGCCCCTTCGAGAGGAAAATGCCATGCTCCACAGCATCCTTGACCTCCATGACGTGGATGTGGATGAGATCATGATTCACCGCAAGAGTGTGTCCATGTTGGACGCCTCCATGCCCGTGGACGCCCTCTTTGATAAGGTTGTGAAAAGCCCCTACACGCGCTTTCCTGTGTGGCGCGGGAACCCCGACAATATCATTGGGATTTTGCATACGAAAGATTTGCTGCGTGCTTATCACAGAGGAGATACGCACAAGGAGGGGTTTCGTCTAGACAAAATTCTCACAAAACCTTGGTTTATTCCCGATACCGCGCCCCTTAAGGCACAGCTTCAGGCCTTTCGCACCAAAAAAGAACACTTCGCGCTAGTTGTGGATGAATACGGCGCTTTTTTAGGCATTGTGACCCTTGAGGACGTCATGGAAGAGATCGTGGGTGAGATCCTTGATGAGCATGATGAGCCACTGGCCGGCATTGCCAAAACTGCAGGAGGGGATCTGCTCATCAACGGCAAGATGACCATTCGTGATCTTAACCGGCAGTTCTCCTGGGATTTGCCTGACGAGGAGGCGTCAACATTGGCTGGGCTTGTGATCCATGAAAGCCGGACTATCCCTAAGGAAGGTCAGGTGTTTCAGCTAGCGGGACTGCGTATTACGGTTGTGAAGCGGCACAAGAACCAGATTGTGCTCTTGCGTGTCACGCCCCTTGTATAAGGATAAAGCATGGAAGAAAAATTGCACGCCCTGATGCAGGATGTTTTTAACCCTGAATTCCTAGAGGTCATCAACACGTCCCACCATCACGCAGGGCATAGTGGATCACCTGGCACGGGCCAGTCCCACTTTACGGTGCGCATGCGCGCCACTACCCTTCAAGGCCTGGCACGCCTTGCCGCCCACAGGCGTGTCATGGAGGCGGCTGCGCCTCTTTTTCAAGAAGGCCTCCACGCGCTCAGCATAGAGATACTCTAAAAGAAAAGGGCCCCGAAGGGCCCTTTCTCAAAGAGTCTCTGTGGCTCCCTTAGCGGCGGTCGCCCAAGAAGCGCAAGAGGTACATAAAGAGGTTGATAAAGTCGAGGTATAGGGTAAGTGCACCCATAACGGCTTTCTTCTCGCCGACCTCTGCGTCATCCGCTTCATAGTACATGCTCTTGATGGCCTGGGTGTCATAAGCGGTCAGACCCGTGAAGATCAACACGCCCAAGACAGACACCACAAAGGACAGGCCTGAGCTTTGCAGGAACAAGTTGACGATGCTTGCCAAAACGATGCCAATGAGTCCCATGAAAAGGAATGACCCCATGGCGGTCAGATCCCGCTTTGTGGTGTATCCGTAAAGGCTCATGGCCGCAAAGGTGCCCGAGGTGATAAAGAACACGCGCGCGATGCTTGTGCCTGTATACACGATGAAGATGCTCGCCAGGGACAGTCCCATGACAGCGGCGTATACCCAAAAGAGTGCTTGGGCTGTGGCGGCGGACATGCGGTTGATGCCAAAGGAAATGGCAAACACGAAGCCCAAGGGTGCCAGCATTACGACCCACTTGAGGGGTGTGCCGAAGATGGCGCCCATCATGGTGGGGGAAGATGCTGTCAAAAAGGCAACAACCCCTGTTAGGCCAAGTCCCACAGCCATATAGTTAAAGATTTTGAGCATATAAGCGCGCAGCCCCATATCGACGGCTTCATCGATTTGGCGGGTGCGTGCGGATTGATAACGATAGTCTGCCATAGTGACCTCCTTAGTATATGGCTGGCCCGATGATCTACCTTACCTGGCGCCGTGGTTATCCACAAGCCATCATCGGTCCTCACGATCTAAGTGTATCATTTATGCAACGATTTGGGAAGAAAAACCGGTCATTTGTATGCTTTTACGGGGCAATAAAAAAGGGCGCTCGAGAGCGCCCTTTTTCAGGTGTCGTACTTTTAGTGGATTTGGATGTCCGCACGACGATTTTTTGTGCTTGCACGCTCGTTCACTTCACCAGCGCCAACGGCAACAACACGCTTTGCGTCAACGCCCATCTTCACGAGAACGTCACGAATGGCGGATGCGCGGTTTTGGGAAAGAAGCAGGTTGTGCTTACGTCCACCAACACCGTCCGCGTGACCTGTGACTTGAACAGTGCGAAGAGGCATGTTCTTAGCAACGCGTGCCACCTCAGACAAGGTGTGCATGGACGCGTTGGAGACAACGGAGCTGTTCATCTCAAAGTGGATTGAGAATGTTGGTGCTTCGTTTTGGATGGACTTCTCAAGGTGCGTCAGCGCGTTTTGGAAACCAGACCAGCACTTGGCGGAGATGTCACAGTTGCCATCATCGGCTTCTTCAACGGCACAGTCATACATGACCTGTGCGCGCGCAGCGATATCGGGAGAAATGACACGGCCGTTGTTATCAAGGGCAAATGTCAGGCGCTCGCGGCCATCAAGGAAGCGAGGCATGTCTTTTTCAGGGATATCCCAATGTTGTGGGTTTTCTGGAAGCACATTGAGGCCAGTTGTTGCTTGGATACCCTTAACAGCAAAGTGCGTGGCGCCAATTTGATCGTTGTAGACATTGCTTTCACGCTTGGCGAGCATCTCGTACTCTTTCGCCAAGTGGTTTGCAAAAGGCATACCATCCAGACGCGCACTGTCGAGCTCGTCGATGTAGTAGCCAGCGCAACCGGAAAGGGCCACAGCAGCTGCTACTGTTACCACGTGAAGATGCCAATATCTCTTTTGTTCCATAGTGTTATCACTCCCTTTTTTCTTATAAAGCACATGCCCATCGAGCGTCTAAAGCTACTCAGGCCACGCTTAAGTATACGCGTATCAAAATGAAAGATCTATCCCCGATATTCTTTTTTCCTGTTATTTCAACAAACAGTTTAAATAAGTGCCAAACGATCGTTAGAAAAAAAGGTTGGGATGACTGACTTCAAAATAAAAAACATACCAAGCCCATGGCCTGGGTTTTATGATGCTTTGCGTGGCGGCTCACTGCCAAGAATGGGGGCGCAACCTTAGAGACTTCGCGGGTTCCACGCGCGCCAGCGTCTTCTTTAACGGAAGCGGCGCCTTTGGGCCTCGTCTTTGGGCTCTGGAACGCTTTGAAGGCTTTCCCCGTAAGGCGTAATAGCGATCCCAATTCCTTTTTGATTTTGGTGATCAAAAAGGTACTGCTCCGTTTGGCGCATGACGTCTTCAGCGCTCAGGGCGCGCTCAGGAAACACAAGACCTGCGGCCGACAGGGTTACCTCAACGGGCCCTGTCTTGGTTGCAAGGGGCAAGTTTTTGACGGACTTAAGGAGGCGATCTGCTGTGCGCACAACGCCCCACCGATCACAGTCCTGGAGCACCATGCCAAGGCAGCTGCCACTGGTGCGCCCAATCATGTCATTGAACCGGATCTCGTGACGCAAGCGCTCACCGGCTCCCTTAAAGATCTCTAGAAGTGTCTCATAACCATACTTGGCCGCAAGATAGGTGAGACGGTCAAGGCTGATGACGGCGTAAGCGCCGGGCAGACCTGAATAGGAGGCTTGCTCAAGGACAGACGCGAGGTTTTCAAACAAAACTTCTTTGCTGGGGAAGCCTGTGAGGGGGTCGTATCCGCCCAGCGGCTGTTGGCTTTGTGCGTGGGTGTCCGCGTCTTCATCCAAAAAGCGCACGTTGCCTTGTAAGGTTTTAGGCTCATCCCCATCAAAGGCGATTTGACCTTCTTCGCGCACCAGGGTTTTTTGAAAGCTTGGCAGGCTCAGCGCGTACTGGCACACATAGGCGTGATCCTTGGAGGTGCGCGCCTCAGCCAGTGCTTTCATACGAATGTCGAGGGCGTGGGGGCTCAAAAGATTGAGATAAGCGCCCCCCGTGACAAGGGACGCTTCTGGGCTGATGAGGCGGCTGAGGTGCTCAGACCAGGAAATGCGATCACTCTGGAGATGCCACTCAAAGGCAATTTCTCCATAAATTTTCAGCAAATCAAGCGGTTGCAGCTTTCTCGCCTGTTCCATAACAGCTCTCCCATTTTTGAGTTGTGGTACTATCGTACACCTTCATTGTACCGCGGGGAAGCTTTCGAAGTTATTAACAAATTTTTCCTTAGGCATTGTTTAACTTTGAAAGGAGGACCTCGTTCACCAGAGCTGGGTTGGCTTTGCCGGCCATTTGCTTCATGACCTGCCCCACAAAGAACCCAAAAAGTTTATCTTTGCCCGAACGGTAGTCCGCAACCATCTGGGGATTTGCCTCCATGATGGCGTCAATAACACCTTCAATGGCGGACGGGTCACTGACTTGCTGCAGTCCCTTATCTTCCACGATTTTTGACGGAGAACCACCGGTTTCCCACATGATCGCAAAGACGTCCTTGGCAATTTTGCCCG
This sequence comes from Candidatus Puniceispirillum sp., assembly GCA_013822015.1. Lineage (GTDB taxonomy): Bacteria > Pseudomonadota > Alphaproteobacteria > Caedimonadales > UBA1908 > JACESU01. The sequence goes on from PNJU01000004.1 coordinate 141,817, forward strand.
AGATGACGTCCTTAGTGATGAGGCCCACAAGTTCTGCCAGAGCCTCAGGCGACACACGGGAGGCCCCGATCTCAAGGCTTTCTCGGTTGAGGGCCCCGAAGAGCTCCGTAATGGTCCAGTTGGCCAGCATCTTGCACGCAGACGCCTCCTGGGTGCCAAGGGCTGCAAGGGCCGCTTCAAAAAAGTCTGAGATTTCGCCTTCGCTGGTCAATACACCCGCGTCATAGGGGGCAATGCCAAGGCTTTCCACAAAGCGGTTTTTCTTGGCGTCGGGCAGCTCGGGAAGGCCCTTAGCGATCTCGTCCACAAAGGCCTGGGTCAAGACCAGAGGCGGCAAATCAGGATCGGGGAAATACCGATAGTCGTGGGCGTCTTCCTTGGAGCGCATGGAGCGGGTCACACCTTTGGCAGCGTCAAAAAGACGTGTTTCTTGAACAATTTGACCGCCGTCTTCCAAAATTTCGCGCTGTCTTGAGATTTCATAGAGAATGGCTTGTCCCATGAAGCGTACGGAGTTCACATTCTTGATCTCAGCGCGGGTTCCCAGCTCCTGGCCTGGCTTGCGCAGGGAGATGTTGATGTCGGCGCGCATGGAGCCTTGCTCCATGTTGCCGTCACACGTGCCAAGGCAGCGTAGCAGTGCGCGCAGCTTTTTCACATACGCTTGGGCTTCCTCTGCGCAGCGCATGTCGGGCCTGCTAACGATTTCCATGAGGGCAATGCCCGAACGGTTCAGGTCAATGTGGCTTTTGGCAGGGTGCTGGTCATGGATGCTTTTGCCCGCGTCCTGCTCTAAGTGTAACCGCTCAATGCCCACACGCTTTGGGTTGCCGTTGGTGTCTTCAATATCCAAGTGCCCCTCGCCTACGATGGGGTGATAAAGCTGGGAGATTTGATATCCTTGGGGCAGGTCCGCGTAAAAATAATTCTTACGGTCAAAGACAGAGAAAAGATTGATCTGGGCGCCAAGGCCAAGGCCCGTGCGCACGGCTTGCTCAACGCAGAACATGTTCACAACGGGCAGCATGCCGGGCAGGGCCGCGTCCACGAGGCTCACCTGGCTGTTGGGCAGGGCGCCAAACTGGGTGGAGGCGCCGGAAAAGAGCTTGGACTCGGACACAACCTGTGCGTGGACTTCAAGGCCGATGACCACTTCCCAAGGACCGGCTGCGTTCATGTGGGCGGCTGAAAAGGTGTTTGCGGACATGGTTATTCTCCTTGGGGAAACACGAAATTGGCGGCGCGCTCGATGGCAAGCCCTGCGCGCAGGACCACACTATCACCGAAGGCGGGTCCAATAATTTGAAGCCCCAGGGGCAAGCCTTCCTTACTTAAACCCGCGGGCACAGAGATGGCGGGAAGCCCTGCGATGTTGGCCGGCACCGTCAGCACATCGTTCATGTACATACTGATGGGATCCTTGGGCTCTTCACCAAAGGCAAAGCTGGGGGTGGGGGTTGTGGGCGCCAAGATCACATCAACGTTTTCAAAAACACCGCGGAATTCGTCGGAAATGACGCGCCTGACCCTTTGGGCCTTGCGGTAATATGCGTCATAAAAACCGGCGGACAGGACGTAGGTGCCCATGAGCACGCGCCGCGTGACCTCGTCGCCAAAACCTGCGGCACGGGTGTTTTCATACATCTCATCAAGGGTTGCTCCTTCGACGCGCAAGCCGTAGCGCACACCGTCATAGCGCGCAAGGTTGGAAGACGCCTCCGCCGGCGCCAATACATAATAGGCGGGCAGGGCGTATTTTGTGTGGGGGAGGGAAACCTCTACGCACGTTGCGCCTTGCTCCACAAGCCACGCGCGCCCCTTTTCCCACAGCGCCACGATGTCGGCGCCAAGGCCTTCCACCTGGTACTCGCGGGGAATGCCCACGCGCAGGCCCTTGAGAGGGGTCTCAAGCTCTCCCACAAAGTCGGGCACAGGGCGGTTCAAAGACGTGGCGTCCTTGGGATCATGTCCTGCGGTGATTTGAAGCATAAGGGCTGCGTCCCCAACGGTGCGTGTGAGGGGACCTGCTTGATCAAGGGAGGAGGCAAAGGCCACCATGCCGTAGCGAGAGCAAAGGCCGTAGGTGGGCTTCATACCCACGATGCCGCAAAAGGCAGCGGGCTGACGGATGGAGCCACCGGTGTCAGATCCTGTCGCCATAAGGGCCGAGCGCGCGGCAACGGCGGCAGCCGACCCGCCCGAAGATCCCCCAGGCACAAAGCGGCGCGTATCTCCAGGAAGCGTGACGGGGCTTAAGACTGGGCCAAAAGCACTGGTCATGTTGGCCGAGCCCATGGCGAACTCGTCCATGTTGGTCTTGCCCAGCATGACGGCGCCCGCATCCCACAGCTTTTGGGTGACGGTGGATTCATATTTTGGCTTGTAACCCTCAAGGATTTTCGAGCACGCCGTGGTGGGGATGTCCCTGGTACAAAAAAGATCTTTCACTGCTACGGGGATACCGTCCAGCTTCAAGGCTTCTTGCTTTTGAAGGCGCGCGTCTGAGCGGTCTGCGGCCGCCAGCGCAATGTCAGGGGTTTCAAGAACGTAGGCGTTGAGGGCTTTTGTCGCCTCCATGCGCGCAAGGTAGCTTGTGACAACTTCGCGGCACGTGAAATCTTTCTTGGCGTAGCCTTTTGTGAGGTCCGTCAGGGAGAGGGTTGTAAAATCTGTCATGGGATTAGCCTACCATCTTGGGGACAACAAACATGTCCAGTTCTTTTTCAGGCGCGTTGGCCAGGATGTCATTCACCATGGGGGGGCACGTGACGACGTCTTCACGCACGGGGCTCGTCTCCAAGTGCACACTGAACATGGGCTCAACGTTTGTTGTCTCCACCTCATCCAGCATGGACACCCACTTGAGGATACCCGTCAGGCGTTCCTGAAGGATTGGCAAATCCTTGTCGTCTAAATGGATACGGGCCAGGCGCGCGACCTTGGCCACGGTTTGTGCGTCCATGGGGCTTGTCTCCTTATAAAGTGTCATTAACTTAATCCCGATTAAGATAAGCGTCCCACCAGATTTTGCAAGGGGTTTGAGGGCGTGTGGGATTTGACCCATGGGCTCTTGTGATTTATAACCCTTTTGTCACAAGGGCTCTGATACAAAAGAATACGTTGATGCAGTTTAAGCTTACTCTTCTCATATCTGTGGCGTCTTTGATTTTCCCAGGGATGGGACGCTGTGTCTCCCAAGAATCCATAGAGGAGGCGTCTTTGCCCCCCGCAAGGAAGGCGCTTCTGGATCCCTTTTCTTTCCAAGATCATGGGGTCCTGTCCCATTACCTCGCGCAAATTGAGGACGACAAACTTACCGCCTTGAAGGTGCTCCTGGAGGGGGGAAGCGCTCACTTAGCATGTCAGATTGTGGACCTGGCGGCCTCACTGACCTGTGAGAAACTTGCCTTTGCGGCGCAGATTAAAATGGCAGGGCAGTGGCGCGCCGATGCGCTCAAAGTGGTGCAGGAGATGGCGCTCGAGAAAATGCCCCTGGTGGCGCGGCTCCTTGTTGGGGCAAAGGACGCCGAGGCTTATGGGATTTTGAAAAATGCTAACTCTTTGTCCTGTGGTCAGCTTCAATTTATTTTGAACGAGGATTTCGAACCGGCACACCGCGCGGGGGCTCTAAGGGTGGCACACAAGTTGACGCCAACTGACGTTGAGGCCCTTAAAAAGCTCATGAACGGGGCGGGCGTGTATGAGGCCGAGGCCATTGCCAGGTGCTCGGTGGACCGCGACCCCAAGGAGCTCGCCTTTGTGATCGAGGCGGACTTTGAGCCTGGTGTGAGGGCTGCGGTCCTTGATGTGGTAGGGCAGCTCACAAAGGATAAAATCGCCCCCCTTAAAAGACTCCTGGAAGGCGTGGGCAGCGGGTGGTACAGGGATATTGTCGCGGCAGCAGCGCCCTTATCGGTGGCGCAAATGACTTTTGTGATGGGGGCAAATTTTGAGGACGTGCACCGCGCCGCCGCCCTGCAGGTCGCGCCCCACCTCACAGATGAGAAAGTCGCCCTCATCAAACGCCTTATAGAAGGTGTGGACAGCTTCACAGCCACCTTTATTATCAAAGCGGCGGGGCCCCTTTCGCCGGAGCACATTCAGTTTGTAATAGCCAAGGATTTTCCCATCAAACACCGGGAGGCGGCTCTTGAAACTGCTCAGAACCTGGAGGACACCAGGATTCTCCCCCTTAAAAAACTCTTGGAGGGCACACAGTATGACCTTGCCAAGGAAATTGCCCAGGCAGCCTCGCTTCTTTCCCCGGAGCGGATGACCTTTGTTTCCAAGGCGGACTTCGAGACCAAGCATAGGGCCGCAGCCCTTGAGGTGGCGGGCCAGCTCACGCAAGATAAGATTGTTCCTCTCAAAAAACTCCTTGAAGGGGTGAGTGCGTTTTGGAGTAAGCAGGTTTGCCAAGCGGCGGCCCCCCTTGAGGCGGGCGTTTTGACCCTGGTGGCGGAAGGTGACTTTGATCCCAGTCACAGGGCCCTCATTTTGCCATTTGCCGGCGCGCTGTCACGTGACAAATACGTGCCCCTTAAAAAGCTCCTGAAGGATGCAAATGTGGACAGGATCGTGACCTCTATCACCAAAGGCGTGGTTGCGCACTCTCTTGAAGAGCTTAAACGTGTGGAAGAGGCTGGCTTTGAAGCACGTTACAGACCCCTTGCCCTGGATCTTTCGCCCCATCTAACCCTTAAGAAAATCGCGCTTCTTAAGGAGCTCTTTGAGGGTGCTGGATCGTCCAACACCGTCGAGGCTATCTTGAGGGCGGGTGCTGAACGCTCGCCTGGTGAGCTTACCTTTGTAAAGAAGGCGGAGTTTGACGTGGAGCACCGCGCGGCGGTGCTGGGCGCCGTGCATCAGTTGAGTGCAGACCATGTGGGTCCCCTCAAAGCGCTTTTGGAGGGCGCAGACTTTGTGGAGGCTCGTAAAATTGTGGGGGCGGCCGCGCATCTGGCGCCCTCTCAGTTAGATATGATCGCTGGGGGCGACTTTAAGGTTTCCCACAGGTTTGCGGTCCTTGAGAACGCTTCCGCCTTAACCGAGGAACGCGTGGGTCCCCTCAAAAAGCTCCTGGAGGGCACCGATGATTTCGTGGCCCAGGATATTTGTAGGGCGGCGACGGAACGCACCGTGGAGGAAATGGCATTTATCGCAGAGGCGGAATTTGCCCCGAGCCTGCGCGCCTATGCCCTCCTCTTTGTCCGGCAATTGACCCAGGAAAAAATTCCTCCCCTTAAAAAGCTGCTTGAGGATCTCAGGCTTGACCAGGCCCTTTCCTTATTCCAAGTGGGCGCCCCCTTGGCCCCCGAGAGACTCACCTATGTGAGGGACGCGAAGTTTGCTCCCAGTCACCGCGTGGCGGCCCTGCAAGTGGCGCCTTTCTTGCATGACGCGCAGGTGAGTGTTTTGAAAACCTTCCTGGAGCGGGGCGATCTGAGCGACTATCAGCAGAACTTTATCATTGCCATGACGGCCCTGGGGGAGTCCCATTATTTCACCTATCTTGAAGCGTTCATGAAAGATGTGCCACCCAAGGTGGTAAGCGCTCTGGTCTTTGCCTGCGCTGGACACGGGGAGGACGCTTTGAAGAGAGTCCTTAATAGTCCCCCCAAAAGGCGCGCTAAATTTTTGAACTATCTTCCACGCACCGACGGGTGGCTTTTTGACCATGCGGGGCAGTCCCAGGCCGTTGATGACGAGGTGATTATCCCAGAGCTCGCCAAGCGTCTTGGGGCGCGCCCCCACGAGATGCTCGCCCTTTTTGAGGAGCGCTTGGGAGGCGCTGACCGGGAGGTGCTCACACGCATATGCGATTTTATTTTGCGTGCAAAGGATGGTTTTAGGGACTTTAACTTTACACGCCTGGGGTGGAGCGAAGATCATCCCGTGGTTCAAAACGCCATCGCCAAACAAATTGTCTTGGCACAGGACATTACAGATCCCAAGAATCCTTGGTATATCTGGCGTCAGATGCTCAATAAGCGCGCGCTTCCCGTGGATTTTGACGCTGTCACACCAGAGCCAAAGATTGTGGCGGGCAAGCGTGTGTCCATAAACCCTGCCGCTATTGCTCGCTTTGCGAGCGGCTTTGCCATTGAGGAGGCGAGCGTACCCGACCTTGAAGCCAATGTACTGGAGCGCCTTGTGAACCGCCTCGAGGGACGCATGACCCCTCAGATGGCCCTTGAAATTGAAGGCATGCAGAGCCCCCCCATCTCCTTTAATGTGCTTAAGGTGCGCACCCTTGGGACGCAAGGACATTCATTCCTCACGAGCCTCATGCACGCGAAAAAGACCGATTTTTACGGCGCGAAACTCAGGTGTTTACTAACCCACCTCATGACCTTTGATGACACGGTCAACGCGCCCCATCAACTTTCCCCACGAGAGGCGCGTCTTGTGCATCTTCTGACAAACCTGCGCGAGTGTGACACGGGACAGGCAGGTGATCTGGAGGAGCTCTATAACGCCCTGCCTGAGAAGGCAAAATACACAGCAAGATCAGACATCTTTGATTGGGAGAATATTACCCCCAGCCAGCGTTTGGGCTACGCGTTCCTTATGCGCACCGCCGGGGAGGGGGTGCGTGAGGTTTTAGGCCAGGACAACGTGCTCATGCGCCGCATATGCGGCGTGCCAGAAAAAGGGACGGGTCCAGACGGAAAACCCTTGAAAATCGAACAGCTTGTTCACCAGGCGAAGTATCTTATAAACTTCATTGGCCGCGATCTTGGGGTGCCCCACGTGGACTCCTTCCCTCACGATGCCGGGCTTTATTATCAGCAGATGCTGCGCTTTGACAAGGCACCTCTCATCAAGATGTACTACGCCTACGCTTGGGAAGAGGGGCGTATGCTGTCCTTTTTCCGCCACAAAATTAACGAGACTTTGAAATCACCCGCCACAGATGGCCTTTTCAAGGGGCTGGACAGCCTGCGCCCCTTGAGCATGGCCAGTGCCCAGATGTGGGACGTAAATCTAGACGGGCGTACGCGCATCACGGACCAAGGCCTTGTGGCGCTTCTTGTGCAAGCAGGCATTTTGCGAGAAAGCACAAACGCCTTGCCCTGGGGGCGCTAAAGCATATTCGTACAAATAAATAATTTTTATTTGACATTTTTTTGCTCTCTTGTTACTTGATTTCAGGTTGTTTTTTTGAAAAAATGATGAAACGTACGTCTTTACTTTTTATGTCAGTGGCTATGCTGACATGTGCTGACCTTGTCCAGGCCTTTCACGGCACTCAGGATGACTCCTCTGGGACAAGGGTCCGCGGGTCCCAGGTAGGGGTTCTTAACGTCCTCACCCCCCAAACGCGAGCCGTTTTTGAGCGCGCGCTGCCAGGTCTTGAGCAGCGCGCTGGTCTTGCTACGATCTTTCGCCGGGCCAGTTCCCAAGAAGGTGGGGCCCAGGATTTTGAAGCCCAGCAACGCGCCATGGTCGCCAGTGCCGCCGCGCATCTTCTCACACACCTAACCCAGGACCGCGTGCCCTACGCTGCGTTTCTCCTTCAGGGGGTTACGCATGACGGTGACGCCTATGACATTGTCAGGCTTGCGGCGACTTTGCCCCTGGAGCAACTGCGTCTTGTGCAAGGGGCCGATTTTTTCCCAGACTACCGGGCCAAAACGTTAGAGGTAGCCCAGCACCTCACCCAAGAGAAGGTGCGCCCCCTCAAAGCCCTTCTTGAAGGGGTCACCGACAGGGGGGACGCGCAGGGTGTGATCGAAAACGGTGCTTCCTTACCGTACTCGGCGCTGCGCGCCGTGGCGGACGCGGGCTTTGGGGTCCATAACCGCGCTCGGGTGCTGGAGGCGGTTGTGGGGCAAGAGGACGTGACCTTCACCCCGGACCGTGTCGTTGCCATTGAAGCCCTCCTTGAGAACGTGACGGATTTTTGGATCATCAATGAGCTCATAAGGTCCGGGCTCACCTTGTCTTTAGCCCATGTGAACTTCGCCCTTGAAACAGGTTGCAGGCCCAACGACCGCACCCATGTCCTTACAACAATCAAAGGGGTGGCCCAGCACCTGACGCCTGAGAAAATACCGTTTATTAAGGCGCGTCTTACGGGTGTCACAAGTTATCTCGATATCATGGAGATCATCGACGCCGCCGCGCCCTTGCCCCTGGCGCAGCTGAGCCAGGGTGCTGAGTCGTCAAACTGATGGCGGCTCTACGGCGTGACTAGTCCCGTATCCTGGAACTCTTTGGTACTCACAAGGGCGAGGTATCCTTCAAAGGCGTCCTGCATGACCTGTTCGTCGGTGCGCACTACGCGCGCACGTCCCTCGGGGGCGGGGCGTGGATGTATGTGTTCTTCCCAGATCCCTGCAAGAAACCTTTGGAAATAAGGATTCTGGAGCGCACGCTCAAAGGCGGGATTGCTTGTTGCGTACTTTTCCCACGGTGTTAGATCACAGGCGCCCAGTAGTGACGCCGTCGTTGCTTCATCATGGCGATCAAAGGCGCTCTCAAGAAGGGCAATTTCTTCTTGAGTCAGGACACGGCTCATGTGGAGGGGTTCGTATTCTTTTTCCGCCTCTGGTGCGCTGGGCGCCGTGGCGCAGGAACTGCTGGATTGGCTGGATAAGGAGTGGTCATGAACAGGTAAGTCGGAAGTCGAAGGGCCGCTGAAGCTTGTAAGTGCCTCTTGCTGTGCTCTTATAAATGGCCAAAAACGTGCCAATTCTTCGTCGCTCAGATCATGGAATCCCCTATTTTGGGGGGAACTTGCGCTGACCATGGGCGTGGCGAGTAAGCTTAAGGTGAGGAGGGGTAAAACCAGGGACGTGGGGTAAGCGCGCATGGGAGCCTCTTTATGGGGTGCGTATTTTTCTTGTCTCATTGTGACAAAAAAGCGAAGACCGAACAAGCAAAAGTCGCGTGTTTCCCTCAAGGCATTTGTTCACTTTTTTCTTTTAATATCATAAGGTAGGTTTACTTTCAGTGAGACACGAGAACCACACTTTGACACAACATGCTTTTGCATCCTTCAAACAGAATCAGCGAAAAAGTTGGTCTTTGTTTGCGCCCCTTGAGCCCTTGACCACTTTAAGTGCTGCGCGCCTTGTTGATTTTGCAGGCGTGCGCATAGGTGAGAAAATACTTGATGTAGGGTGTGGCACGGGTGTTGTGGCTCTCACTGCCGCGCGCTTTGGTGCCCAAATTGTGGGCATTGATCTGTGTCCTGATCTTGTTGCGCGGGCCCATGGGAATGCGCGCCTTGCGGGCGTGGAGGCCACTTTTTTGGAAGGGGACGTGGAGGGTATGCCCTTTGAGGACGCGACCTTTGACAGGGTTTTTAGCCAATTTGGTCATATGTTTGCACCGCGTCCCGAGGTTGCCACGGCCCAGATGCTGCGTGTTCTTAAGCCCGGAGGGGTCCTGGCGTTTGCCACCTGGCCACCATCGGAATTTGTGGGCCAGGTCTTTGCCCTTGTGGGGCGTTTTGCGCCATTGCTCGAGGGTGTGTCACCTCCAACCCTTTGGGGGGACAAGGATTTCATTGCGCAGCATCTGGAGGGCAGCGTTCAAGATATCGTCTTTGAAGAGGGCATTATGCAATTTCCGGCCCTGAGTTTGGCACACTACCGCGCAAGCGCAGAGGCGACCCTTGGCCCCCTTAAAAGTTTTGTGGAAAATCCCCATACAGATCCCAGAGACTTGCATGCCTTTCGCACAGAACTACAGGAACTGGCCAGCCGATACTTTGAACACAACCACATGCGGCAAGTGTATCTGATGACCCGCGCGGTGAAGGGTTCTTAAATTTCTTCTTCGTCGTCTTCCAGGTCGCTTAGAAAAGCGAGCGGGAGGCGCCTTGCGAAGGGTTCTTTGCTACCAAGGTGAACGCCACACCAAGGACAGTAGTTGATAGGGATGTAAGAGCTGCCACCATCGAGAATGGGTAGGCCATATAGTTTTTCTTCCTTGAGGTAAACGATGGTGTAATCGGGACAATCCCAGGGATCTGGGTGCATGTGGCACGAGAAGGTAACAGCGTCGGCGATGTGAACGCAGGGAAAGTCAGAAACGTTATAGCCCCTTCTTTCAACATATTGCCCCATTGCCCACTCTTGACAGTCGTTGCAGTCGCCTGCGTGCTCACTCCACGCATCAAACTCATCGGTTTGGTCTTCAAGATCAACGGGGTTGTCTGTGTACTTGGGAAAAAGCTGGCGGTATGCGGCGCAGTCCACGTAGAAGCATTGTGGTGATTATCCTTTGACGTGCATTGCTACAGTGTCTTTGAAAGTGTGTCAAATAAAAGGTGCGAAGAGCCCAGGGGGGCGCCGAAAGAAACCTTTTGCGTATGCGGTGTCTTCCAGCGCCTTCAACCTGGGGTGGTTATTTCTTTTCTTCAGGGGCTGTGAGCTTGCCACCCATTTTTTCACACTCGCCCTTCTTAACGTAGACCCAGGCCTCTGGCTCGTTATCTTTGACAGCAGTGCCTGCACAGGAATTCCCCTTATAGGCGCAATCATTTTTGCCGGCTTTGGCGATGCCATAACACTTTTCGCGTGCTGTATCTGAGGCTTCTGCTTGGGTTGCGGCAAGGGCCAGGATTGCGCTTGCACACAAGAGTGACTTATTCATTTTTTTTCTCCCTTTTTGTTTTTATATGACCGATCGGTCAGTATTAGTGTAAGGAGCAAAGAGCGGTCTTGTCAATCAGGCGGCGTGAGCGAGCACAAGCTGTGCCAGCTCTTTTCCCTCCTGGGCAGCAGCAGGAAGTTGAGCGGATTGCCACGAGCAAAAAGTGCCCATGATAATGGTCAGGATGCGGTGGGCCACTTGCTCGGGGGATCTGAGGGCAGCCTCACGCGCAAACCCTTCCAAATGTTCCCGTACAAAGTGGAAATGATCTGCGCAAATTTTTCGGATAGGGTGGGTGTGTTCGCTGAATTCTGCCGCCGCATTGATAAAGGGACAACCAAAACAAGCCTCGTCCTCAAAGAAATGCGCGAAGGTGTCAAACAAGGAGACAAGCTTTTCGCGCGGGCTTAAGTCAGCGGATTGCCAGCAGGCAAAACAGCGCGCTTTAAACTCTTTGCTGAGAAATCGCAAAGATTCAGCCATGAGCTCATCTTTGTTTTGAAAGTGATGGTAGAGCGTCGCCTTTGTCACGCCCGCGGCCCTTGCCACGCGCTCAACACCCGTTGCATGGAATCCGTGCTCGTAAAACACAAAGGCGGCCCTGGATAAGATTAACGCGCGGGTGGAAGAAGATCTCGTTGTCATGGGTGAGTGGGTGCCTCTTTAGTTATTCTCTTGGGAATAATACCTTTATTTAGGCACATCCTAACCCACGTGGGTGGGTCGGATCAATGGCAAGGTGTGGAATGGGTTTGCAAGTCTCTTCTAACGTAAGGCGCGCTCCTTACGCACGGAGCGCGCCTTGTGCGAAGCTGGTGACCCATGAAGAGCGCTAGCCTGCAGCCGGTGCCTTTGGTTTCACAGGAATATTGGTCAAGAACTTGAGGGCCTGGTCGCTTGCACCTTTATTGTCACCTGGTTTGATTGCGACGACGTCCCCTTGTTGCGTTTGAGAAGGGTTCTTTGTTCTAGGTACTGTTTGCCCGTGGAGGGGGAACAGCTTGACATCTTTCTGCGGTGTTGCGTCAGGTGTTTTAGCAGGAACGGGGCAAGAGGCTTCCGTTAAAGTCACAAAATAGCGGATGGGTGAGGGGCCTTTATTGCCGCGTAGAGTGTAGAGATCTTGTTCCTTTATTTTTTTGTTGGCGGGCTGCGCCTTGTATATGATCGTGTTGCCGTCGCGGCCGCTTAAAACAAATTTCATTTGTTTGAGGTTTATGGACGTTCTTTGCTCTAGGGCGTCGTCCTCTAAGCAGTTTTTTGGGTCAGCGGGTACTTCGGGTGAGATGCCTGTTGCTCTGACGTTGCTGCAAAATTTGTGCGCCACATGGTAGCAACTTCCTTCTAGCTCCTGTGTGCCAGATACGCCCAGGCTTAGGACGTCTTGTGCAGAGAGCTTGCTCAAATCCGGCGCCGCAGCGGCGAAGGAGAGCGCGCTACACGTGAGGGATAGGCTTGCAGCCAAGAGTAATGTCTGCTTCATCTTTAGACCTTTTGCTTGATTAAACTATCATTACTTTTAGCAGAATATGATTAAAAATAAGTAAAATCCTGTGAATGACAAAAATGGATCGTTTTGATGATTTGCGTTTAAATATAAAGTAAAAAATAGTAAAAAATTATCAGTTTATTAGTTTTTTTATTATAGCATTGATCATGTCATGTAGTATTTCTGACATGAAGAGTGATCGATTTAGGCGGTCAAAAGAGAATATCTACAAAAGGGGGGGTTAAAATGAAAAATTCATCAAAATTAGCAACGCTGGCACTTGCTGGGCTTTTGACTGTAGGCTTGGCATCAACAACTTTTGCTGGAGGTAACGGCGCCGAGAAGAATGGTTGTAAAACGAAACAAGAAGATCCTCAAAAGAAAAAGTCAAAGGGTGGCGGTGGCGGTGACACGAGCTCTTGTGGTGGCGGTGTCGCATGCGGATTTGCAGGATTCTAGCTGGTGGTATGCGTCTTGGTCGTAGGGAGGCCCTCCCTACGACTTTGGCCATCATGTATCGGCAATGGTGCGCTCCACGTCGACGCACACTATAGCCGAACCATTATAATTTGATAATGCGCGTCTGGCCGCTCGTGTATACTTATACACGTCGCTTTCCTCGTATCCTGTTATCACATTAAACTGTTCTAGCTATATAACCCCTTATCGGGGGCATCCTTCCCTTAATGGCGGAGCAGAAATATAAACCAAATCAAGTGCTTTACAGTCTTCTCCCAGAACCTCTTTATTTGCTCTTATGTGTTGATGTCAAATGGAAATCCTGTTGTGCGCCTATGAAAGTATATGATATATTTGAGCATGCCCCAGCACAGTTTGAGGGCTTATTTAAAACAGGGAGAAAAAAATGAAAGATTCATCGAAATTTGCAACACTTGCACTGGCTGGTTTGCTGACTGTAGGCTTGGCTTCAAGCACGTTTGCTGGTGACAACCATGACGAGAAAGCCGGCTGCAAAGCGAAAACAGACGATCCTCAAAAGGATAAGAAAAAGTCAAAGGGTGGCAGTTCATGCAGCACATATTCATGTGCGGTGGGCTTCTAGGGGCCTAAGATCTTTGGCGTGGGGGACAGCCCCCCACGATTTTTCATTAAAGAGTTTGCGCCATGGAAAAAGTACCGTCTCTGGGATTTGGGTTAGGTCTTCGCGCAACCCATTATCCATACATTTTGGAGCATTTACCACCCGTTGATTTTTTTGAGATCATTTCAGAAAATTACATGGATACCCATGGGCAACCTCTTCGCAATCTCGATAAAATCAGGGCGCATTATCCCGTTGCTATGCATGGGGTCGCCCTTTCTATTGGGACCTTTGATGATGTGCAAAGTGAGTATATACAAAAACTGAAAAGCCTTATGGCGCGCGTCCACCCTGCCTGGATCACGGACCACGTGTGTTGGACAGGCATTGCCCACACCAATACCCATGATCTTTTGCCACTTCCTTATACGCCGCAGGCCCTGAGTCATTTAGTGGACTGCATTAACCGCGTGCAGGACGCCCTAGGACGCCCCATGGGCTTTGAAAACCCGTCGACCTATCTTGAGTTTGGCGCCTCCACCATGGATGAGGCCGAGTTTTTGGCACAAATGGTGGATAGGTCCGGGTGTCAGCTTCTCCTGGATGTGAACAATGTTTATGTGAGTT
>PNJU01000005.1 GCA_013822015.1 Candidatus Puniceispirillum sp.
AGGGGATGGATGTGGGTGCTGGCCTTATCCCTTGCAAGGCTTTCGTAGTGGCCAAGCAAACTTAGGAAAACAACTTCAATGGGAGAGTCTGGCGTTTTTTTGATCACCTCGTACACCACACGGTCGCCGTCACTTAAGCGCCTGGAGAAGTAGACGCCACCAGAAGATGCAAGACTCTCGGGGCGCCCAAGACCCCCCCGGGTTTGGTAGGGTTTCTGGGCAATCTCTGTGGCCAGCTCGTGAAACTTCTTTTGCAAGGCGGGTAAGAGTGCTGCGTAATCAGCCTCAGCCTTCTTCTTCATGAAAAGCATCGTCTGGCTGCGCGTGTTGTCGGTGGCACCTTGATCGCTTCGGGGTGTGTGCGTTTGTTGAGGGTGCGCAGTGCCGTGGGTTTTTTCCTTTTGGCGCACGCTAGGAGCCTCGTAAGGCTTGTTTTCCATCATAAAGGGAGTGCTCGCCTCTTGGGCGTTGTTTAAGCTGGCCAGATAAGCCTGAAGCTCTTTTTTTCGGAGACCCTGTTCAACTTCTTGGGTTTTTTGGAAGTGGCGATCCAAGTCCTTCAGGGACGTGGCAAATGTATCAATGCGCTGGCCAATGTCGCTGATGTTGGGCGTGTGCACCTTCTTTGTAGACTTTTTGCCTTTTTTCTTGGCGGAACCGGAGGCGTTTTTTTTCCCCTGTGGTTGGGCGCTGGCCTTCAGAAGACTCTTCTTGAGATCCTCCACTTCTTGGTTGCTGCGCTCAATTGCTTGGGTCAGCTCCCCGCAGTCGTCGAATCCTATGGCGGCTCTGGTCATGTCGGTAAGATGTTCCTTCAGCTCATCCAAGCGTTTCGTGTAGTGGCGCCCAAGATGAGCCCGGACCGCGTCTCCCATGGTGGGCTGTGTGCGCGCTTGAGTGCTTGATGAGGATGGGGGACGCTTATCTCGCTTTGAATCTGGTTTGCTTTCGAGGCCGTCTTGGCGGCTGGCCTGCACCAAGGTGGCAATGATGGTGGGCGTTTCGTTGTAGAGGGCGTCCTTGAGGGAGGCGATTTGCTCTTCATTAAGGGTATTTGAGACTTTCAAGTAAAGCTGGTTACTCCTCCAAGTAAAATAAATGTCATAAATATCGGCGGCTTCGCGGTGACGTCCAAGAGCTGAGAGGGCTTTGGCTAAATCAAGGGAGAGGTCAAAACGATACCCCCTGAGGATGTCGCCCCCAGGACTGGGCATGGCGTTAACATCAGATGCCTTAAGATATGACAGGATTTGGCTCGTAAGATGCTCTACCTTCCCGTAGCGCTTTTGGCGGAGGAGGCCCTTTACCATGTTTGCCATCACAGACATGTCAATACTTGTGGGCTTGAAATTGTGGCTGTCTAAATGGAAGACTTCCTGGTAGCGGCCCCACCATCGGTCAAGGGCGCCGGGGTCTGTTGGAAATTCGCTGTGGTGGTACATGGCCCAAAGAAGCGTCCTTTGGGTGCATGGTTCTTGTGCGGCGTGCCACTTTTCATATTCTGCCCAGGTGCTTAAGCACTCATCACCCCGGCCAAGGGCGTGATAGGCATTGGCAAGCAAAGGAAAAGCCCACGCGGCTTGTTTGCTTGTGGGGGATGTGCGCGTCAAGAATTCTGAACACTCATTGACGATGGCCAACGCTTGATCCCGCGGTAGGCCATTCTCGTGGCCTTCTGCCTGGGCAAGACGCAAGTAACCCTCAAGATCTTTCTTGAGCGTGGGGTCCAGGGCAGGCGTTTTTGCAAGGACTCTTTGAAACAGGGCATGGTCCCATTTACCGCTGTCCCTGAGATCCGTTGCCACGGGGGAGTTTTGCACTGTGATGAGGAGGTCAGTGATTTTGCTGCTTTGGGCAAGGGGAACCGTGCCGTCTGCGCGCGTGACGCGGCACACATAATACTCACTAAATTCCTTCAAACCATGCATTGCTGTGGAGATCTTCACCAAATGATTCTGGGTCAAGCTCTGGTGGGCGGGGGTGCGCTCCGTCAAAAGAATGCCGAGCTTACAGTAAGTTTTGGCTACCTCACAAATCAGATCCACATTTGGGTAGGTCATCCAGAGTAGGCGGTCACTTGCACGCTGTTGGGAAGGGGAATACATGCTCGCTGTTTCAATAAGATGATCAACGTACACACTTTTGTCAGGGATCTGATCATTGGAAAGGGTGTCCCCCACAAGGCAAATCCACTGGGCAAGTTCCTGTTGGATAAAAAAACCTTTTCGCGCCGCCTGGAGAATGGGCATTTGAACTGGTGGTGCTGCGGGGTCACTCAAAGACGCGCGCCACTCAGCCAGATCGAGTCTTTGCTCTGTGCCCTTGGCTTTGCTTGGTGCCTTTTGAGAAAGCGCTGTCTTTGTTTCCGCCTCAAGGGAAGGGTGGCTGGCTTTGACCGTGAAAACACCCAGGGAACCTAAAAAGAGGAACTTTGTAAAATAAGTGACGCGCAAAACAAGCCTTGTATTCATAAATTGCCACTATGGCGTATAGTACATTTCATTTTTCTATTCAAGTTTCTTATGGGATGGGCGCGCAGACCCTCAGATTGCGTATTTGTATGTCAATACCTCTCTTTATCGAATATAGCCGAACCCTTATAATTTGATCATGCGTTACTCGTCGCTCGTGTATACCTATACACATCGCTTGCCTCGATTCCTGTGATCAAATTAAACTGTTCTAGCTATATGATTGACAGATCTATGGTTTTTTCTTGAAAATAAAACTGAGTGCGATAATAAAAATGGCAAAACCATACATTATTTGTTTATTTATACGACGGTTCTTACGGCGGTCTGCATTGGGGATGCGGCGCTTGCACAGCACCTGCCGGAAAAAGTTGAAGACGCCGCATGCCTGAAGGCCTGGATGGAAGAGATGCAAGGCCAGCTTGCTCACAAAGACGCGACAAAACCCATTGGGGAGCGTCTGGAGGAGGCCCACAACAATGTTGTGCGCGCCAACATTAAAATCATTGAGGCGAAACTCGCCCAAAAGAAATAGCGCCCGGCCTGCCTGAAGGAGGCCTCGCCCTGGCCCCTCACTCCATGACAAGGGGATGGACGTGAGTGCTTTCCTTATGTCTTTCCAGGTTTTCATAGTGTCCGAGTAAGCTTAAGAAAACGACGTTCACGTTGCCCGTTGCGCCTTTAATTAGCTCATACACAACCCGGTCGCCGTCACTCAGGCGCCTTGAAAAATAGATTCCCTGGGCTGACACAAGTTTTTTTGGACGTCCGAGCCCGCCAAGCACTTGATAGGGGTTCTGGGAAATTTGCGCGGCAAACCCGTGAAACTTACTCTGTAGATCCTGCTCGAGCTTTTTATAATCTGACGCTGCCTTCTTTTTCATCAAGAGCGTTGCCTTTGCTGTTTGCGGTGCAGACTGCTCGGTAGGGTTTTCTGGCGCGGGGGCAGGGAGCTTGGCAATGCCTCTCGTTTTTTCCTTGCCCGTGGGTAACTGCGCGGGTTCGAAGCTTGTGGGGAGGGCAAAAGTTGCAGCGTCATCCTCGTCAGCGCTCAAGCTTTTGAGGTACGCTTCAATTTCTTTTTTACGATGGGCCTGTCGCGTTTGCTCGAGGGGCTCCAAGATTTTTTCTAAGGTGCGAAGGGGCGTGCGCAACCCATCGATACGTTTGCCCAGCTCGGTGATGGTGGTGGGCTCGTTTTTCTTTTCAAGGGCCTTAGATGCGGCCTTAGTCAACTCACCCTTAAGGGTTTGGACTTTAGATTTATAACTTTCAAGGCTTTTTGTAAATCCGGCTGTCACCTCAAGTCCTTGTGATCTCTTCTCTAGTGCTTTAAGGTGTGTTTTCACGCTATCAATCATCTTGGTGTAATGGGCGAGCAAATGGGCCTTGGCACCATCGGCGAAGGATAAGCTTTTCCCAGGGCTGTGGCGTCCCGCGCGCATGGCTGCACTGGCACCGCCCCGGCGATCAGCTGATTTTAGATTTCGTGCCTGTTGCAATCTCTCCTTTGGCGTCAGCTGCTTAATATTGCCAGTTTGTGATAGGGCAATGCTTGCATATTCAAAGTCCTCACTCAGATCTAAGGATAAGAGCGTTTCTTCTTGCTCTTGACTGGCGCGTCCCATATGCAAGTAGATGCCGAGCTGATCCCAGACAAAGAAAGTGCCATAGATTTGAACGGCTTCCTCATACTGGCCCAGATGTGTGAGTGAGCGCGCAAGCCGCAAAGCGTTCATCACACGCAGGGCGGTGTAGTGGTGTCTTGCTTTTGGGTCCGTAAAGCGCGGTTCTTGATCCTGAAGAAACGCGTTGATCTTGCGGGCCAAAAAGACACTTTCCCCATGGCGATTCAGGCGTGAGAAAGTATCCGTAATATTGATCATGAGATTGAGCTCATAAGCGGACGGGAAAAAGGACGCTGTGTCAAAGGATGCCTCCTTTTGATAGCGGTCCCACCAATGTTGAATCTTTTGCGGGTCGTCACTAAAGCTGCAGTGATGGACAAGGGCGTTGATGAGATCTCGGCGGCTCCATCCCTCATGGGCAGGGTGAAATTTTTCGTACTCCTGCCACGCCTTGAGGCAATTTTCTTTGTCCTCAAGGGTGTCATAAGCCCTTGCAAGAAGTGGGAAAAACCATTCAGCATGCTGGGCTTTAGGGTCCTCTCCAATTTCAAAGGAGAGGGGCAGTGTGCAGTCTTGGGTAATTTGGCGTGCCTTGTCTTTTTGGCGCGCCGTGTCGTTTTCAAACTTTTTCAGATGGCTCTCAAGCTCCGCAAGGCGGACGAATCCGTTGATATAGTCTTTTTCGTGAGGCGCTAACGCCGGTGTGTGTGTTGCAACGATGTCGAGAAGCACGCGGTCCCAGCCACTCCTGCGCGCCAGATCAACGTAAAATGGGGTCCTGTAAGCTGCAATAATAATCCCCATAATATCAAGGGCTTGAGCTTTAGTAAACTCATTTTGTGTGCTCGTAATGCGATCCACGTAGTGTTTGGACAGAGTTTCAAAGGCGTGAGACATTGCAGCGAGTGTGGCGCCACCTATGGCTTGCTGGTCCGGTGTTTCTTTGCACACATAGAGATTAATGAGGTGCAGGTAAGGCCTGATGGCATTGGGGAGGGACTCCATGTCCAAAAAGAGACCAGAAAGCGTGGTCATGGGCAAGGGGTCCTTGGGTGCAAAAATCCTCACAATATGAACGAGGTGGGTAACATAGGTGGGGCTATCTTGGTGAATGGGGCCAAGGGCTCGCTCGCCAATGCCCGCTATCCACTCGCCCAGCTTTCCCTGGGCCTTAAAGGTTTCCATTCCGCCCATGAGTGCGTCGTTGGTCATGAAACTTGCGGGCGCGCTCTGGGCCAGGTACTGGGTCCACTCTTCTATGCTGGATTGCTTGTGAGGTGTCATCATGGCAGCTGTGCTTAAGGGCACCGCGCAGGTCATTTCAGGGATTTCATCGCTGCCAAAGAGGGTGGCCGAGGAGGTGAGGACAAGGGCAAGGGCGGTTGAGAGAGAGTGAATGCGCATGAAAAAAGACTTTTCCAAGAAGACGTACACCTCTATCTATATAGCCACTTTTTGCATCAACGCGCCACCGCTGTTTTTTGCCATAATGTGGCAAAGAGTGTACTTGGCGCGTAGGCCGCGCAGAACCCAGGCCCGGCACGGTTAAGGCGCGGATCTGGGCGGTTACGCTGAGCGTTAGGATGACTTTTCTTTGGTTCTTTTTTGCAAGACAAGGGGATGAAAATGGGTGCTTTCCTGGTGCCTTGCAAGGTTCTCGTAGTGTCCGAGTAAACTCAAGAAAATGACGTTGACGGCGTCACTTTCGTCTTTGATAAGCTGGTATACAACGCGGTCCCCGTCACTCAGGCGCCTTGAGAAATAGAGCCCCTCCCCAGACACAAGACGCTCGGGTCGCCCGAGGCCCCCAAGGATTTGATAAGGGTTTTGGGCGATTTCCGCGGCAAGCCTGTGGAACTTCCTCTGCATGTTGGGCAGGAGTGATTGATAGTCCGCATCCGCCTTCTTTTTCATCAAGAGGGCGGCCTTTGCCGGTGCAGGTTGCTGTGCAGCTTTCTTGGGCGCGGCGGCGGCGGGCTTTGCAACGCCTTTGGTTTTTTTCTTGCGCGCGGGCACTTGTGCAGGCTCAGGGCTTGCGATCGGGGTAAAGTGAACGGCACCTACTTCGTCAGCGCTCAAGTGCCTTAGGTATTCTTCAAAGCCCCTTTGTCGCTGGACTTTGCGTTCGCTTTCGGCAGGCTCCAGGGCTCGCTCCAGCACGTCAAAGGACGCCCAGAGGGTGTCCACGCGTTGGCCAACCTCGTTGATAGTGGGGGCGCCGCCACCGTTCTTCTTAACGGGCGCGCAAGAGACGCTTGCCAGCTCTTTTTTAAGCACTAGGATCTTAGATTGATAAGCCGTGACCGTTTGGTCGAATTCCTCGCTTAAGTGAAGCCCTTGTGCGCGCCTTGTTGTTTCTTCTAATTTTTCATCCATGCGCTTAAGTCGTTTTGTGTAGTGATCAACCAAATGTGCTTTTGCACCATTGGCGATGGAGAGACTGTGACGCGCCGAGCTCTTTGCTGTACGCCTAACACCATTTCGTGCGCCTTTGCGGCTAGCTGCCTTTCCTTTTCGTGCTTGTTGAAGTTTCGCCTTAGGATCGGCCTGAGCCAGGAGCCCTATCTGAGACAAGGCGGTGGCCGCGCATCGCAGGTCTTCACTTAGGGCATCTTCAAGCTCGTTTTTTTCTGTGCGCGTTACGTCGCAACCCGCCTTCAGGTAGATGTTATCTTGATCCCACTCAAAAAACGTTTTGTAAATGGCGACGGCTTCTTGATAGCGACCCAGCTCGGTGAGTGAGCGCGCAAGACTTAAGGAGGTTAAGAAGTGGTGGGTTGTATAGTGTTCACTGAGTCGTCCATCAAGAAGACTTTTGCCTTCGTTCCCAAAGAAGTTCAGTATTTTTTGTGACAAGAACATGCTCTCCTCGTGGCGCTTGAGGCGAGAATATGCATCATTCACGTTGATCATCATGTTCAGTTCAAGATCCGTTGGCAGGAAACGGTCCATGTTAAAGGAGGTTTGCTTTTGATAGCGGTCCCACCAATGCTGTATGACCCGTGGCTCATCACTGAAGTGACAGATGTGGAAAAGCGCATTAATCATATCCCTGTAGCACCAGGGGTGGTTGGGGGGATAAAGTTTGTCGAATTCCTCCCACGTTTTAAGGCAGTCGTCTTTCTGGTCCAGGGCATGATAAGCGCTGGCCAGGAGGGGGAAAGCCCACATGGCGTGGCTTTTACTGGTTTGATCGTCAACTTCGCAGGACAAGGCGCCCCCAAACTGTTCAACAATTTTACGAGCCTCGGCTTTTGGAAATTTGTCCCCATAAGACTCAACCTTAGCAAGGTGGATGAACCCTTTAATATAGTCTTTTTCGTACGGCGAAAGGTCCGGGGTACGTGCTGCGACGACGTCGAGCAACATGCGGTCCCACCCACTTCTGCGTGCCAGTTCAATGATGAAAGGTGAGTGATATGCCGCCAGCATGATCTCTGTAATATCAAAGGCTTCGTCCCGTGTGAGGAACCCTTTTGTTTGGGTGATGCGATCAATATAGTGTTTGGAGAGCGTCTCAAAGGCAGCCATGAGCGTGTACTTTGTCATGAGCGTATTTTGCTCCGCTTGTTGAGCGGCTGACTGACCTGCTAAGCAGGTGTTAATAAGCGTGAGATAGCTCCATATGGCGTTTGGCAGCGCTTTATAGTCAGGAAAGAGTTCGGCCAAGGCCTCCATGGACAAAAGCTCCCTTGGTGCAATGACTTTTACAGTGCTTACCAAATGAGCCACGTATGTTGGCTTGCTTAGGCTGGGGGGCCCAGAGATTTGCTTGCCAACGCGCGCGATCCAGTCAGCCAGCATTCCATGGTTTTTGAAGGTCTCCATAGCTTGGGTGAGGTCCTTCATTGTCACAGGGCCCTGAGGGTTCTCTTGGGAAAGGTAAAGGATCCAGTCCTCGACACTTGATCTTTGAAAGGCAGACAAGGTGCGCACAGCCGCGGGGCCCGGTGAAGGTGCGGTGGTTCCCCTATCCAAGGTCTCGTCGCTGCAAAAAAGGTTGGAAGAGGTGATGACAAGACAAAGAGCTGTTGTGATGTAGTGAATGCGCATGAAAAAGAAGCTTTTAAAGAATATTGACACTTTCGCTTATATACACTTTTTTTGCGCCCCGATACTAGTCGTTGTTTTTGTCATTTGAAAAAAAATTCACGTGCCTGTCTTGCTCCCGCTTATCTCTCATTTTCATGTGCTTGACGGCGCTGGCGCGTGCACGTTAAAGTGCCTGTGCATGGCGCGCCGCAGTAGCTCAGCTGGTAGAGCAACGCATTCGTAATGCGTAGGTCGGGGGTTCGAATCCCTTCTGCGGCACCATGATTCACAGGCCGTTATGTGGCTAAGATGACTTTCCTTCTGGCCTTGGTTGCAAGACAAGGGGATGTATGTGTGCGCTTTCCTTGTGTCTTGCAAGATTTTCATAGTGGCCCAGTAAACTTAAGAAAACCACGTTCACAGCGTCATTTTCATCTTTGAGTAGCTCATACACAACCCTGTCGCCGTCGCTTAAGTGACGGGAGAAATAGATGCCATTTTTGGACACAAGACGCTCAGGGCGACCAAGGCCCCCAAGGATCTGGTAGGGGTTCTTTGCAATCTCCCTTGCCAGGGTATGGAACTTGCGGTGCATGGTTGGCGAGAGGGAGTTGTAATCGGCGTCTGCCTTTTTCTTCATGAAGAGCGTTGCCTTGGGAGGCGTTGGCTCTTGTTTGTCAAGGGATGGTGGAGATATGGGTGGGGCCTGAGGGAGCCCTTTTCCGCGCCCATTGGGTCTTGTTTTTTTCTTCTGCGTGGGCTTTGGCGAGTGGCTCTCTTGAACAGGCTCCGGCGTAAAGTGCTTGAGCTCATCATCATTGGCGCTCATGCGCGCAAGATAGGCGTCAAGTTCCCTTTGCCGTTGCCTTCTGTGACGCTCATGGGCGTTTTGCAGCTCTTTCTCCAAAGATAAAAGCGTCGCCCGCCACGCGTCCACGCGTGTACCAATCTCGCCGATGGTGAGAGGCGGGGTGTCTTCAGAAGGGATGGTGTCTTTGGAAGGTGGGCGTTTTCTTTTTGAGGCCAGTGAGGACAGCAAAGAAAGCTTTTCTTGAAGTGCGCGTGTGTTGTCTTTGTGGACGGTGAGGCTATTCAAGAATTTACTAGGAAGCTCAAGGTGCTGCGCGAGCAGGGACATCTCTTGAAGGCGGGCATCCATCTCTTGAAGACGGTTTGTGTAGTGCTGAATCAAATGTGCTTTGGCGCCATCGGTAATGGAGAGGCTTTCAATGGGGCTGTTGGGTTCGGGCAAAGGTGCTCCCCCCCGTTTGCCCAAGCGCTTGGTTGATTTATCCATGATCGCCTTGTGAAGTCTTTTCTGAGAATCCGCATGTGCGTTTGCATGAAAGCGCCCTGCTTGAGACAAGGCAACGGCGGCGCATTTGATGTCATCTTTTAAGTCTTCCTTTAAGCGGCGGATCTGCTCCTCGGGCAATCCGTGGTGGCCTTTCAGGAAGAGCTTGTTATTGTCCCACTCAAAAAAATCGTCATAAATAGCGGCGGCTTCTTCGTGGCGCCCCATCTCTGTGAGGGATCTGGCTAGGCTGAGGGAGAGAAAAAAGTGTTGGACGCTGTAGTGCGATTTAAGCGTGTTGTCAGTGCATGATGTGTCGGCGTTATTAATATAATTGAGGGCTGTGCGCGTGAGGATCTCGTTTTCTTTGTAATGGTTGAAGCGCACATAGGCGCGACTTACACTCGCGGTGACATTTAAGTCGACGCGCGTTGGTAGAAAATCCTCCAAACTGAGATTGCTTTCTTTTCGGTAGCGCTGCCACCAGCGGTCAACGGTTTGGATGTCGTTTGCATGTAGTGTGATGTGGCAAAGGGCGCTTAGAAGCTCTCTATAGGACCACTTGAAACGCTTGTCGTGAAGACGTTCGTACGCTTCCCAGACCTGTACACATTCCTGGGACTTGTTCAAAGAGTGATAAGCCGTGGCCAAGAGGGGGAACGCCCACGCCGCATGGGGCTTTTCTGTTCGCTCGCATGTCAGATAGGGGGTGAATGCCTCAATGATCTCGTTCGCTTCCCTGTGTGAGATGCCCTCTGGACGCGTTTCAATGCTTGCCAGGCGCAAAAATCCTTCCAAATAAAGTTGTTCTTCAGGGGAAAATGCGGGTGTCTTTTTAAGCACAGTATGTAAAAGGCGGCGGTCCCATCCGTCCCCAACGGCGAGGTCAGTGCTGTAAGGCGAGGCGTAGGCGTCCAAGATCAGCTGAGAGATGTCAAAAGCTTCTTCCCGTGAAAAGTGTCCCTTTTCCTTGGAAATGCGCTCCATGTAATGGGTGCATAGGGTGACAAAACCGCTTATGAGGACGTATTTTGCAATGATGATGCCATCACTAATTTGGTGTGCCGCCGGTTGTGTGGTGAGTACCAGCGTAACGAGTTTAAGATAATGGCGTGCGGCCCGAGGGATAGCGTCCGTATCCTTGAAAAATGGCTCCAGCGCCTTCATGCCAAGGGGTTTATCAGGCGGGGCAAAGCCATCTGTCAAACGAATAAGGTGCTCAAAATAGACACTGGCACCCCTGGCGCGAGGCTGGATAATGGTCTTCCCTAATAGAGTAATCCAGTCACACAGATGCCCCGTTGATGCAAAAAGGTTTTGTCCCATGGATAGTGTTTCAAAGGAAAGGGGTGCGGGGTCATTTTGCGCAAGGTATTGGCGCCACTGCCCCATGGTTGAGTCCTCGTTCAGACGCTGTGGCGGGGGAGTTTCTCCCTGTCTTTGGGAGGGCAAGTTTTTGCCAGGCGTGTCTTTCTCATCTGGAAAAAGATCGCTTGCTTGAAGGTAAGGGCACCCGTGTGCGCCAAGACATAGGATTGTTGTGATGTAGAGAATGCGCATGGAAAGAGGACGCTCTTACGTGGGTTGACGCTTTTTCTGTATAACCTGTTTTATATCAAATGACTATTGTCTGTTTTTATCCTTTCTCATAAAGGGATATGGGTGTGTAAGACTGCTTTTGAACTGCCATTTCGTGCCCTTGACGGCGTTGGAGGGTACGCGCTAATCTGCGGCTGTGATAAGGTATCCCTCTCAAATTGGAAATGAAGATCACTATCTGTGGCAGTATTTTTGAGAAGCGTTTAACGAGAGAAGAAGCGGTACCGTGTTCCCTCGTTTGACAGTTCTCTTGCTTTTTGTTTTGTGTGCGCCGGTATGGTCCAAGGGAGACTTTGCCTCATTTGTGCCACCTGGCTGGGCGCTTCTTGCTCAGTCCCAAGGCGATCTTGCTGGTGAAGGAAGGCAAGACGTGGCCCTGGTGATCGCCCAGAACGATCCGGAACGCATCAAAGAAAATAAAGAGGGGCTTGGATCAGAAACCATCAACACGAACCCGCGCGCGCTCCTGATCTTATTTCAAGAAGCGGGCGGCGCTTTCAGGCTTGTTCTCACACACAAAACCATTATCCCGCCTGAAGGAGACGAGCAGTCGCCCTGTTTAGCGGACCCCTTTCAAAGTGTGGCCATAGCCAAAGGCAGGCTTGTTCTTTCGTTCCAGTCCTGGTCCTCTTGTGGGACGTGGTCTGCCAGCCAGTTCGAGACCATCTTTCGCTATGAAAAAGAGACGCAAGGGTTTCGTCTCATCGGTGCGCAGGTAAGGGACTTTCACCGCGGAACCGGTGAAGGGACGCACACCACCACAAATTATCTCACGAGAAAAAAGAAGATCACCAAGGTCCATATGGGCGACGATAGCAATGAAAAATCCCGCGTTGCGTGGACAAAACCCTCTTGTCACGAACCCGTTTATCTTCATCAGATGGAAGGGTTTTTTCCCCCCGAGTGACTGCGTCCATAGGCCAAAGCTGCGCGTGTTCGCTCCTTGTCAAAAACATTGACAAAGATGACGTGAGTCTCACTAGATATATTTCGTATTTTTTGCAAAATGGAAAACAAAATATGATCATAAAATCTCCAACGGTCTTTGTGGTGTCGTTATGCGCAGGAGTTGTTTCTTCCTACGCGCTGGCAAGTGATATGCGTGATGAGAACCAGACCAGCTCTCTCAAGAGGAAGGCGCCGTCGCAGCTTGTCAAGATTGGAGACACGAAACGTCAGTGCATTTCTGCTTTTGCCCTAGATGAAACCAGCCCCGATCCTTCACAGCGCGCTCCCCTTGAAGAAGAAGGACGCGAGTCTATGAAGCCTGATCACAGTGCCTCGGTGGACGAAAATCCTCCCCATGCTTTGAAGAACGAACAAGCCATTGACGCAGCTTTGTCAGAACAAGAAAACACAAGCAGTTTTGTCCTTGGATCAGCGGCTTGGATGAGTCTGCGAACTGCCTATGAGTCTGCGCCGCACGACAAGCATGAACATTTCCATAGGGCGGCACAGCTCTATGACAGCGCCCTTGCATGCCCAGAAAATCCAGATGCTCGAATAATTGTCTGTGCCCTTCTTGCACACTATGACTTAGCGGAGTTTGAGCCAGAGGAGCAGAGCGTACGCCACCTGAAAGAGACAATAAGGCTCTTTGATCAGGCCTTGGGGCGCATTAGATTGCCCAGCCATGCTTATCTCTACGCAGCAAAAGCCCATATAAAGATAGGTGAAGGATCTTGTGTCCAAGAGAGGTTTCATTCCGTAAAAACCGCACGCACAATCTGCGAAGATGGCCTTAATCTCTATCCTGATTCACGCAATTTGTTAAAGCAAACATCTGTTATACATAAGGTGCTCTGTGAGCTGTACGAGGAGGCCCACCAGAAAGCCGTTGCAAAGAAAGAGCAAACTATCTCAGTGGAGTCGCAGGATCCGCTCTTATAAGGGAGCGCGAATCCGCCAGGTTTTTTGTTCTGCGCCTGGCGGCTTCGCCCCTTGAGCTTTAAGGCAAAGGATCTCTTGCGT
This sequence comes from Candidatus Puniceispirillum sp., assembly GCA_013822015.1. Taxonomy (GTDB): domain Bacteria; phylum Pseudomonadota; class Alphaproteobacteria; order Caedimonadales; family UBA1908; genus JACESU01. Next base: position 12,996 of record PNJU01000005.1, read on the forward strand.
TTTTGCCTTCAGGGTCTAGTCCGTAGTCCTGTGTCACAAACATTGACAATATGGACAAAGTACCGCCTAGATATGTTTCGTGTTGTTTTAAATGGAATGTGAAATATGAGTTTCAAATATTCAAATGTCCTTGTGTTGTCTTTATGTGCGGGACTTTTCTCGACCTGTGCCCTGGCAAGCGATACGGACGAAGAAACTGAAGGGGACCGCGTAACCTCTCTCAAGAGGAAGGCGCCTAACGATCTCGTGAAGATTGGAGACACGAAGCGCCAGTGTGTTGAAGGCACGGTGCGCCGCCTTGCCCGCGCCCGAGACAAGATCAGTCAAGAGCCAGTGCAACTCTCTCCCCAGGAAAAAGAGGGGCTCATGCATATGGAGCTCTATCATAAGGCGGCCTCACAGGAGCAAAAACGCGCCCACGCGGCGCTTGCCGTAGAGATCTTTGACGGGATTATCGAGGGCCAAGAAAATCCAGGCACAAAGGTGCTTGGGTGGGCAGCGTCGAGTCATTTTCGTCTTGCCTCGCACTGTGCCCCAGAAGAACAGTACGCGCAGAACTTAAAAGCTGCACAGCTCTATGACCGGTCCCTCGCCACGCGAGAAGATCCAGATCACCGTTTCATTGCCTCGGCAGCACACGCCCATTTTAAATCAGGGACGCTGGGGCCAGGGCCACAGAAACTGCCTCACTTTAGAGAGGCAGTAAGGCTTTTTAGTCAGGCCATGGAATCCGGTGCAGCCCCGGCTAATCTTTATCTCTATACGGCAGTTGCGCACCTTGAAATAGGCAAAAGGTCCTCTGTCAAAGAGAAGGTCATCTCCTTGCAAGCCGCACAAAGAGTCTGCGAGGATGGTCTGAAGGTTTGCCCCGAGAAGCCAAATTTATTAAGGCAAAATTTGTTAAGGCAGCTGTCATACATACACATGGGACTCGGTGAATACTACACAAAAGAGTGCAATAAAAACCTTATCAAGAAGGGCTAATCTTGCAAATCAAACCCCAAACCCCTGGCGGGATTTCCCCTCCAGGGGTTTTTGCTACAGGCTTGAAGCCTGCTTAAAAAGGATGAATAATTCATTCAAAAAAACAGAACCCTCCCATGTGTTGCCGGCTCAGCGTAGGTGTCCTTTTAACGTCCAAAGTAGGGCTTCAGATCTTGAAAAGCTTGATGAACCTTTTCAAGCTCAGCCCCTGTTTTCCACGATGAGAGGAGGTTATACTGTATCTCCACGATGCCCCAGCTTATTCTTGGGTTATTCACCAAATCCAAGACGGTGAGATGGTCCTTCAGGCTTTTATCTTTTTGAATGTCTTCTTGCGTGATTGTTGCTTTAGGGTGAATGGCCAAGGCGCGGGGCTCTTTTTTCTCGTGCGAGGGATCTGGGGCGACGCTCACCGCTTCCTTTTCCTCATGGGGATTATGATAGAGAGAGAAGCGATAATCTAGCGTGTTATCGAGATGATCTTTGCTTTGCCAAAACTTTACCTTTGCAACAGTGCTGCCGATGGCGCTTTTAAAACCGTACTCACACACAATAATGCCCTCATTTTCATAAGGTTTTCTTAGATGCGCAAGAGCCGTATAGCTTGTAGGGCTCCAGGTTGAGGGCAAAATGTCTTGGATGTTCTTGAGGCTTGCGGCCTTAAGTAGGCGACCATTATGGGGCATCGATTGCCCAGATCCAAGCTCTCTGATTTGCGTCATTGTGATGTCCTTGGGGCAGTTGTCACTTTGCGGCGTGTCGACAGTTGCGCTCGCCTGCAGATGGTCGCTTATAAGAAAGGACATCCACAATGCGGTAAGGATGCACATTGCACTTGTGCGACGATTATTCTGGTTCATAGGCGTCCTCTTTGATAATTATCGATAGATAAAAATATGTAATAAATTATCATGGCCAACTTAATTTTTACATTATAGTGTGAGAGTTAAAGAACGATTAAGCGGAGTCCAAGGCTTAAAAAAGTTCAATTTTCAAAGAGCTCTTTTGTTCATATGGGTGTGCGCATATACCTCATTTTCATGTATTGCCTAGGCATTGGAGATGAATTTTGACGAATTTTTTCTCAAAGACTAAAAGAGAATATTGTCTTGCAGTCCCTGTGCTGACTTGCAAGATGGAGGCCTTGGGACGCGAAAAGGGCGGTGACACCCCTTTCCTGAAACGCGCAGATCTCCACGGCGCTCTAGCGGTCAGGCACTAATTTTTCCGGGGTCTATTGTTTCAAGTCATACCATTCTATTTGTTGTAGTTATTTTTGTTAAAAGTCCTCTTATTATTTGATCCTTTTAATAAAGTTGACTGAAGAGAAAATTTGCTATATGTAAGGAGCATGTAAAAAATAAGGATCTTTTAAATGAATAAAACTGTAATTGCCTCTGCGCTATGTTTGCTTTCCTTGGGCTTTAATCTTTGCGCAAGCACGGAACCAGCTGCTGAGGAAAAGAGCCGTGAGGATTTTTCCAGAACCACCGTCGTGCGGTTCCCACAAGATTGGCACCTCATGGACTTTGACAAAGATCCTTTTATGAAAGCGGTGTTGGAAGGGGCGCTAGATCACGAGAGAGGAGTAATTCGGTATCACCCTGGGATGTCCGTAGGCTTCACGCCCGAGGAGGCACGCACGGCCTTCAGAGGTCCACTTCAACGTCTTCTTGAGGCGAGTGAAGTCCCTGCACAAGACTGGAACGGACTTGAAGAGGCAATTTTCTCTTCAAAGTATTTCGAGCCTATCTCATCCCAAACGCCCACATCTTCGCAAGACATGGGGAAGGAAGACATGTTTGAACTTCTTTCTGATGATCCATATTTACGTTCAGCTATAGCCAATACGATCCAGAACCATGAAAAGGGCAGACCTGAGCTTGATATTATTCAGACACAGAAAGACTGTATAAACCCTGCTGTGTTTTTGTTACCTGCAGACATTGTGTGCGAGTGGTTTTTTACAAAGGCGCGCACCTATCATAAGATGAAGCCTGCGCGCTTCCAGGATCTTGCGCAATACGCGCCGGAACAACTTTTTCCACAAATCTTTTCAAAGCATTGCAACTTCCCTGCGGATCCGGAAGCCCAAAATGCGTATTATCTGACCAACGCCATTGGATTTATGGATCAGGAAATTGTTGCGCAGCACCTGAGGGCCGCGCGCATTATTGCATCTCAGGTAAATCCCCAAGACCGTATCGTCATTTTTGGCAACACGCCTTACTTCCTCGGGCGTGCCCTTGACGCTTTGTATGAAAGGGGTAAATGCGCCATCAAACCCATTTACTTGCCTTTTTCCGGGGCACCCAACACGTTCTCAAGCAGAAACATGGGTCAGGCCCTCGGGGACGTTGTCACGCCCGAGCGGTATGCGCATTTTCAGGGTTTCTTGCAGAAGAAAGGGCTCATGGACCAGGCTATGCTGACGGGGACGACGCACATTGTGGACGTGATTGGCTCTGGTGCGGGACCTGCTTATACAATGGGGACCATTTTGAATCACTTTGCGTCACAAGTGCCTCAGTTTAATATATTTTCCATGAATGAGTTTAGTTCTGAGGAGCCGCGCCACACCCTCATTACATCATATATGGCAAAAAATGGCGAATGCACTACTTTGAGTTTTCCCAATCAGGAGAGTGCATACTTTCGTGTTCCGGCGCAGGTTGTTCATGTAAAAGATCACACTTTGCTAGATTTCATGCCTGACAAAGCTCCCTCCCTTCGTGTCGTGCCAAAAAATAAACCTGCATTCTGGAATGATGCGTATAAGGATATGTTCGATGCGCCGTTGGGTATAGCTGCACAACACTTGATCGAGCACTTTGAAGTCAATCTGAAGCACTTGATATCTCAAGAAGGAAACGCCTAACTCCTCGTGTGCTTTCTCAAAAATGAGGCAGCGAATAATGCCTTGGAGGTCCTTGTGCTGACTTACAAGGTGAAGGCCTTGGAACGCGAAAAGGGCGGTGACGTCCTTTTCCTGTCCCTGCCCGATTTCCATGGAGCAAAAGCCTAGGGGTGAAAGAAGCCGCGCGCAGCCCTGGGGGAGTCGCGCGGACACCTCAAGGTCTGTGGTAACTGGTGAGCTGTGTGCAGGCCATAATCTTGTGGGTCTTTGAGCAGCACCTTAAAGTCGAGTGGGGGGGTTAGCGTGGGTTGGAGGTGACTACATTATAGCTGAACTCTTATCATTTGGAATGTGTCATGGGGCGCTCGTGAATAGAGAATACGTCGCTTTCCTCGCTTCCTGTTATCGAATTAAACTGTTCTAGCTATAAGAGCGCCCGAAAGACTTGCGTCCCAGTGCTTGCCTATAAACTGGGATCGCGTGCCCACGCCTATGGGCGGACCACATGCGTCATCCTCCGTCCATACTCGATGTGCTTCTGGCACCCTATATCTTGGTACCTGGTATTGTTGTCCAAATTAAATATAGCTAAAATGACACATCATTATAATTGACAAAAAACAAAAAAGAGTATTTTTTCGGTGTTTTATATCTAAAATGGAAAATGCGCCTATGAAAAAAAACACCTTATTGCCTTTGATTTTTCTCGCCTGCGCCAGCTTTACCCCACTGGGTGCTTTGGCAAGTGACGCGATAGATGAGTCAGAGGCAGAACAAAAGTCTCGCAAGAGGACAGTCGAGGCGCTGTGCGGCGAAAAACACGACGCGAAACGCGACGGGGAAGCGCACAGAAAACGGCGTCGGCTCAATGCGCTTCTTGAAGCGGCTTGCGCGAAATCCGCTGATTATTCTACCGATGATCACCCAGTCTTGCAGCTTTGTCCAATGCAATCTTTTTCCCTGGATCTCCCAATTTTTCAGTTTCCTACGGATGAATCTCCCTTCAAGGAGCCCCCAGCCCTCGAGCGTCCAAGGCGCCAACTTTCTCCCGCTGAAAAAGCGGGGCTTGATCACCTGGATAAATGGAAGGATACGCAAAGTGTTGACAGACTGATCCATGCCTTGGAAGCCGTACGTATCTTTGATGGGATCCTCAAGGAAAACCAAAGTCCTCGCCCACAAGTGCTGCTTTGGGCCGCGCAAAGTCATTTCAGGTTGGGCATGTCTGCTATGGATGCAGAAACAAAGGCCCACTTTTTGATAGCGGCACAACTGTGTGAAAGACTTATGCTCGCCCGGGAAAAGCCAACACTCAAGGACAAGGGTTTCACTGCGGCGGCTTATCTTAGCGCAGCTAAGCATGGCGCCCAGGAGCAAAAGCTGCATTACGCCTGTGCGTCTGCAAACCTTTTTGACAAGGTCGTGTGGTCAGATGCTGTGCACAGCTCCATATATGTTCCAGCGGCACATGCTCATCTTCTTGCGGCACGGGCCGTCTCAAAAGAAAACAAACTCGCTTTCTTGCAAAGTGGGGAAAAAATATGCCTGCATGGGCTTGATATAGCGCCACAGTATGCGTTGGGTTTGCGCGAAATGTTGCGCTGCATATACTGGGATTTATCGCAATATTACAAAGATTAATGAAATAAATGCTTGTGTCACAATAGGTGTAAATCTTAAGGGTGACAAATAAGAACCTTTGGCATGTTTTGCTTGTCAAAGGTCTTTTTCTTCGTGCGTGGGCTGAGCACGGTCAAGACGTGCAAGGTTTTCTTTCAAATACCAAGCACCGCGTAATCCCCTGCAAATCTTTGTGTTGAGCTGTGGGGTGTAGCCCCTGGGCTTCAAAAAGACGCGCTACATCTTCTTCTTGTCCCTGGCCGATCTCCATGGCGCAAAAGCCGTGGGGTGAAAGAAGGCGGGCGCAGGCAGTGGCCAACCGCGTGTACGCTTCAAGGCCTGAGGGGCCTGGGGTCAGGGCGTCCAGGGGATCAAAATTTTTCACGTCTTCGGCCAGGCCCCCTACGTCTTGATGGGGGATATAGGGCGGGTTGGAGATGATGATGTCAAAGGGGCCAGACACCCCAGCGTCCCAGTCTGTGCAAAGAAACTGTGTGCGCTCCGCAACCCCACACGCGCGGGCGTTGCGGGTGGCGACATCAAGGGCCCCTTGGGAGATGTCCACGCCCACACCCGTCAGATTTTTGCGCTCGGAAAGAATACTGATGAGAAGACACCCCGATCCCGTCCCAAAATCCACAATGCGGCCGGGCGCGTCCTTTGCTACGCGCGCCAGCACCGCCTCAACAAGGGTTTCGCTGTCGGGGCGCGGGTCGAGCGTGTGCGGCGAGATCTCAAACTCAAAGGTCCAAAAAGCCCGCTTGCCTATAATACGTGAGATGGGCTCATGGGCGAGGCGCCTTTCAAGAGCCCTCTCAAGGGCCTCCATCTGGGGGGAAGTGAGGGGAACCGTGTGGGTCAGGCCCAATGAGGACGGATCAACCCCCAAAACGTGCCCCATAAGAAGGCGCGCCTCAAAGCGGGCACGCTCACCTGCGATGGGGAGAAGGGCCTTCGTGGCAAGTACAAGCGCGTCCTCAAGGGGCGTATTATTCAACGGCGCTGAGCCTTTCCGCTTGATCCTGGGTGATGAGGGCCTCGATCATTTCATCCAGCGCAACACCGTCCATGATTTGCTCAATCTTATAAAGGGTGAGGTTGATGCGGTGATCGCTGACGCGTCCTTGGGGGAAGTTATAGGTGCGAATACGCTCGGAGCGATCGCCTGAACCCACTTGGCCCTTACGTGCGGCGGCGCGCTCGGCGTCTTTCTTCTGTCGCTCCAAATCATAAAGACGTGCGCGCAAAATCTTGAGGGCCTTGGCCTTGTTTTTGTGCTGGGATTTCTCGTCCTGTTGTTGCACCACAAGGCCTGTGGGAATGTGGGTCACGCGCACGGCGCTGTCGGTCGTGTTGACGGACTGGCCGCCTGGACCACTGGAGCGAAAGACGTCAATGCGTAGATCATTGTCATTGATCTCAATATCCACTTCCTCTGCCTCAGGCAAAACAGCGACGGTGGCGGCTGAGGTATGGATGCGTCCGCTGGCCTCGGTCTCAGGCACGCGCTGGACGCGGTGCACGCCGGACTCGAACTTGAGGCGAGAGAACACGCCCTTGCCGGAGACGGTCACCGAGACGTCCTTCACGCCACCAAGCTCGTTCTCGCTCAGTCCCATGATTTCCGTGCGCCAACCTTTCACCTCTGCGTAGCGTTGGTACATACGCAGCAAATCCTTGGCAAAAAGTGCTGCCTCATCGCCGCCCGTACCCGCACGAATTTCAAGGATCGCGTTACGTTCGTCGTCGGCGTCCTTGGGAAGCAGGAGCACTTTCACCTGGTGCTCAAGATCCGGCAGGGTTTTCTTTTGGGCGATGAGATCGCTTTCCGCAAACTCTTTCATGTCCTTATCAAGAGCCGGATCTTGAAGCATCTGTTCAAGGTCCTCAACCTCTCGCAAAGCCGTCTTAAAGGTGCGAATGGCCGCAACCACGTCCTCCATGTCGGCGTATTCCTTGGAGAGCTTGGCAAAAGCCTTGGGATCAAGGCCTTCGCTGGTCATAAGGGTTGTGACTTCTTCATAGCGCGCGATAACGCGGTCAAGGGTTTGTGCAAAACTCACGGTTAATCCTTCAGGTCAAATGTCTCTTTTAAATACGGCGCCAGCGCGTTCAGCGCAAGGGTAATCTGCGCCCCGCTGGCCAGATCCTTCACAAGGATTTCGTGTCTAGCAAGCTCATCCTCACCTAAAATGAGGGCGCATGTGGCACCGCTCGCGTCAGCGCGCTTGAGGCGTTTGCCCATGTTACCGCCCCCCATGTCCGTCTTTACGCAAAGTCCCGCTTCGCGCAGGGCGTAAGCCAACGGGGTGCTTTCGCGTTGGGGCGCGTCCCCCATGGGCACAAGATAAAAGAGAGGTGCTTTTTGGGGAATATGGGGACTTAAGTCCCGCAAACGCTCGGTACCGGCAGCCCACCCCACACCGGGAATGTCGGGCCCGCCCATGGCGCTGGTAAGTCCTTCATAACGCCCACCAGCCAGGACCGTTCCTTGGGCGCCCATGGTCTCACAGATAAATTCGAAAGCCGTGTGACAGTAGTAGTCAAGGCCGCGCACCAGTTTGCGGTCGATGTGATAGGCAATCTTCAGGGCGTCAAGGCCCGTGCACACCTCTTGGAAGTACGCGGCGCTCTCAGGGGACAAGGCGTCCTCGAAGGAGGGGGCGTTTTCCAATATCTTGCGGTCTTGGGGTTCCTTTGAATCCAGAATGCGCAGGGGATTTTCACTCAGGCGTCGTTGGCTGTCCACGCTCAGCTCGCTCGCAAAAGGTGTGAGATAGGCCACAAGGGTCTCGCGGTAGCGCGCGCGGCTCTCTTTGTCACCAAGTGTATTGATGTGAAGTTTGACTTGATCTCGCACGCCGATTTGCGTGAGGAGCATATGGGCAAAGCACAAAACCTCAAGGTCAGCGGCGGGGCTCATGGGGCCCACAAGTTCCACACCCACCTGCTCAAACTGACGGTAGCGTCCCTTCTGGGGGCGATCGTAGCGAAACATGGGCCCAATGTAGAGAAAACGCAAGGGTAGGCTCTGGGTCAGGCCATTGGACACAATGGCGCGCATGACGGGGGCCGTGCCCTCTGGACGCAGGGTCAGCTCTTCCCCGCCGCGGTCCTGGAACGTATAGGTCTCCTTGCTGACAATGTCAGAGCTTTCCCCAAGGCGGTGAAAAACACTGGAGAACTCAAAGATGGGTGTTGCCATCTCTTCAAAGGAAAAGAAAGAAGCCACACGGCGCGCAGCCGTGTGGACCATGCGTTGGCGGGCCATAAGATCTGGCAACAGATCATGGGTCCCCCTGACGGGTTGAAGCACGAGAGACTCTCCTTAGGAATTAGTGTGTTGCTTGGGGCTTAAGATAGCCGTCTAAGCTGGCAGGGTCCAGGGAAACGTTGGCCACAATCTCCCCTTTTTTTCCAAGGGGAGCACTTTTTGACGCGCCTCGTTCAAAACGCACACCGCCCGCATTCCCAACGCGCAAGCTCAGGTTGGTGCCATGGGGAAGTGTGTACGTCTGGCCCGCTTGAAAAAGACGCCTGACGACAATGTTGCCCTGGGTATCGCGGATTTGTATCCAGCTTTCTTGGTCAAAAACAAGGGTGGTGGGATCTGCAGAGGTTGCCGCAGCCGTCACCTGATCCTCTGGCGTTTCTGTTTGGATGGGCACGGACTCTTGCGCGGTTTGAGTGGGAGAGGTGTCAGTGCTTAGGGCTTGCGCATCCGCCGGAAGAGGTGTGATATCATCCGTAAAACGGTTTACGAGTGAGCGTGCAAAATCCTCAGCCTCTTGGGAAAATGTCGGATGATGGGAGACATGGGGATCGTGTTCTTGTGCGTCTTGGGTGAGGGTGCGCTGGGCGGGCGTAGTCTCTTGTATAACTGGTGCCTGCGGGGCAGGGGTCATGGCGGCTTGGGAAATGTCCTCGTGCCCGTCATACCAAAAATGGTACCCAAACCAAGCAAGACCCGTGATACTCAAAAGAATCGTTGTGATAAAGAAGAGAGATTTTGAGGGACCTTTTTCTGGCGTGTAGGGCTCAGGCACACTGTAGGCGCGCAAAGAGTCTTTAAAGCCGACAGTCTCGCTTTTGAACTGTTCAACAATCGCGTTTGCGTCCAGGCCTAAGTATGTACTGTAGGTGCGTACAAACCCTAGGGTATAGACACGCTCTGGAAGATCGTGGACATTGGCGTCCTCAATGGCGATGAGATAACTTTCTGCAATTTTAAGCTCGCGGGCAATGGCGGGTATTTTCTTGTTTTGGGCCTGCCTTGCTTGCTTGAGAAGAGCGCTTGCTGAAGGGGGGATTTCCGGCGCATGGATGCCCGCGCTTTGTCCCATCTCTTCATTATAGTCATCATTTTTTCGTTGGGGATGCGCGCCCATATGTCCCTTCCCTCCAAAAACTTAACAATATCTTACCCACACGCTAGCAGACTTCTTAGTACTCCTCAAGTAATATGCCGTGGTCAAGGGCAAATGCATGTACTGTCTGGCGTAGGTTGGAAATATTATTACCCAGCAAATATGTGACGTATTGTGAAAGTTTTTCCAGGGAAGTGCTACGAATCATACGCTTAATGGCGTCAAGTGCGTGGGGGGATACGGAAAAGTGCCGAAGGCCCATGGCCATCAGGACGAGGGCTTCAAGGGGCTTTCCTGCCATCTCTCCGCATAGGGAATAGGGAAGGCCTGTCTCATCACAGTAACTAAAGATCCGTTTCAAAAGAGTTAAAAACGAACGTGACAGATTGTCATATCTGCCGATCATATTGGGATTGGTGCGATCGGAGGCAAAAAAGAATTGAAAGAGGTCATTGCTGCCAACAGAGATAAAATCCATTTGGCCAAAGCCATCAGGCAGACTCCAGGCGAAAGACGGAACCTCTACCATTGCGCCCACTTGGAGGGCCTCGGACAACGTGTATCCTTGGGAGAGGGCGCGTTCCTTTTCATTCATGAAGATTGCTTTTGCGCTTAGAAACTCGTCGAGACTGGACAGCATAGGAAACATCAAGCGAAAAGGGCGCCCGTTGGAGGCCTGTAACAGGGCGCGAATCTGCTGGCGCAAAATGATGGGACGATCAAGACCAATACGAATGGCGCGCCATCCAAGGAGTGGATTGCTGTCCTCTGGTGCGCGCAGATAAGGTAAAAGCTTATCCCCACCGATGTCGAGGGTGCGAAAGGTAATGACACTGTCGCCTGCCGCCTGGAAAATGTCTTGATACAGGCGCACCTGGGCCGCAACATCAGGAAAGGAAGATTCCAGCATAAAAGGAATCTCCGTGCGGTAGAGACCCACACTTGTCAAATGCGCTTCTTTTAAACTCTCAAGATCAAGAAGGGACCCCGCGTTGAGGCTGAGCTGTATGGGGACGCCGTCTTTTGTGACGATGGGAAGGTCGGCTTCCTTGCGTGCAAAGGTGCGTCGTTCCTCTTGCTTTCTCTGGCGCGCTGTGTGGAGTTCAATTTGTTCCTCACTGGGCGACAGGATGACCTCGCCTTTACTTGCGTCCATTAAAATGAGGTCGCCACTTTCAACTTTTGTGAGCGCTTGGTTGGTCCGACTGATCACAGGGATGCGCAAGGCCCTTGCCACAATAGAGACATGGGCGTTGTGGAGGCCTTCCTCCAATATGAGCCCCACAACGTGGTGCTTTTCGTAATCAAGAAGCTCTGCTGGGCCCAGGGTTCTGGCCACAACAATCACGCCCTCGTCCGCGTTTTTGATGGGGGCGTTATCATTTCCCACAAGCTGCTGCAGCAGGCGGTTCGTGAGGTCCTCAAAATCCCACAAGCGCTCCCGAAAATAAGCATCATGGGATTGTCCGATGCGAAAACGCAGATCGCTGAGCGTCTTCTGGACGGCGGCTTCAGCGGTCAGCCCACCTTCGATGCCCTTGCGAATGCGGTTAAGCCACCCCCGGTCCTGGGCGAACATTTGGTATGTTTCAAGGACCTCTTTGGACTCCGTCGTGCCTAGGGAATCGCTTTCTGCAAACATAACCCGCAAAGAGGCACGCATCTTTGCAATGGCTTCATAGAGGCGATGTAGCTCACGCTCTGCGTCATCGTTGATAAGTCGTTTGACGGGCACAAAGGGATGGTGCAGGACCGCGCGCCCAAGGGCAAGGCCCGCGTTGAGGACCACACCTTTTAAAACTGTCGGGGTAGGGCCATCGCTGTTGCTAAAAAGAAGCTCGTCAGGTTTGACAAGCTCCCCCGCCACGATCATTTCCGCCAAAACCATGGCAACGGTTTGTAGGGTTTCCACATCCTCATTTTGATAGAGACGCTTGCGCTTGTCTTGCACCACAAGGGCGCCCAAAACACGGCCTCCCCGGGATAGGGGCGTGCCCATGAACGACTGGAGTTCTTCCTCTCCCATTTGAGGATCTAAATAAAAGCGTGGGTGGAGACGTATGTCGGAAAGGACTAGGGGGCGTGCGTTTTCAACCACATCGCCCACAACGCCCTTGCCGATTTTGATAAAAGTCCGGTGAACGGCCTGGGGGCGAAGACCGTGGGTCGCAAAAAGCTCCAGGGCGGCACCCGCGCGCATGATGTAAACAGAACACATATCTGCACCGTATTCTTGGGCGATAATGCGCACAATGTGATCAAGCTTTTCTTGAGCAGACAGAGTCGACTGAGAGACGATCTCGCGCAAACGTCTGAGCAAGTGATGGGAAACAGTGGCGACTTGTGCTGCGCTCACGCTTTTGTATCCTCCCGATTTTATGGGGCTAATTCTACCCAGACAGCCCCTTGGATGCAAGGTCGATCACACAGTGGTTGCTTTGCGCTTCTTTTCTTAATCATTTTGCTCATAAAAAACGGAAGCGTCTTTTTATTGTTTTGCGCGTCACTCTGTATCTAACTCCTTGATAAAAAGGATATCGCCTTCGCAGGATGTGCCTTGTTGTACAGGATGCAGGTTATTTTTGCGAAAAGATTTTGTTAAAAATTGATTCTGTGGCTTGATCTTCGTTAAAACCCTGTTAATCATAGAGTGTAAGGTTGCGTCCGCATATTTTTGCGGATGCGTGTTTTGTGAAGACTATTTTTAGGGGGTTATGACCGTGAATAGAAATGAATTTGTTGCACGTGTTTCCGAAAGTGCTGGCCTGACAAAGACCGATGCGTCTAAGGCAATTGATAGCGTCTTTGAAGTGATTTCCGCTTCTTTGAGCCAAGGACATGAAGTTCGCCTTGTTGGTTTCGGAACATTTGCTATTGCAGAGCGTAAGGCATCTGAAGGTCGCAATCCCCGCACAGGTGAAAAGATCAACATTCCTGCGGCACGTTTGCCCAAGTTCCGTGCGGGCAAGGGACTCAAGGACGCTGTTGCAAAGGCGGCCTAAAAAAACTTTCAAAAAGGGCTTTTCAAAGCCCTAAGAAAGCGCTATATAGACGAGGTCTTGTCATGACAAGGCCTCGTTTCTTTTGGGGCGGTTAGCTCAGCGGGAGAGCGTCTCGTTTACACCGAGAGGGTCGGGGGTTCAATCCCCTCACCGCCCACCAGAAGAAAATCATCACTTTTTTTACCATATCCACCAGTGTCAAAAATCCTTAGAATAAGCGTGTTTTAAACCTTTCTTTCAGGAAGCAATCCATGTTTTTGGCTCTTCATAAAAATAAGCTTCAGACCTTTTTGGTTGCGGGGCTGATGCTTTTTAGCCTGAGCGTTGTGCACACTGTTTTGAATACGACAAAATTAAGTGTGCTTATGGATGATTTGCCGGGGTCCATTCAAGGGGCCAAGGAATATGTTATCTACGTGCAATGCAGCCTGTTTGCGATCTTTGCACTTTTATACAGAAAAAAATATTTTCCCCACCTGATGTTTGGCTCAGTTCTGGTGCTTCTTGGTGCTTTTGTGGTTTTTCATCTGGGCGTGGCGCAGCCACCGCGCCAGGCGGCGTACGGGTATTTTGTCATGGCGCAGTTGTGGGGCCCTTTGAGCATGAGCTTTCTCTTTTGGGCTGTTGCAAATCAGACTTTTTCCTGGCAAGACGCGAAGTGGGCCTATCCTCTTTTGACCCTTTTTGCCTCCCTGGCTGTTGTGCTGACGACCCTTTTTATTGGTGGACTGACGTCTTTGCGCCACCAGGAAAGTGCCCAACTCTTCTTGACCCAGACCGGATATGTGCTCTTAGGGGCGCTCATTTTGTTCGCTATCGCCGCGTGGTGGGCCAAAGGGCTTGGGTTGCATAAGGGTAATGTCCCTGAAGAAGTTTCCTTCGCTCCCCATACGGCCGCCGCACTCGTCCAGCCCGCCCTTATATTCCTGATCACCCTTTCCATGGGCGTGTGCACGCGCCTTCTGGACACACTCCTCAAGCTGCAGCTTAGACTCCATGAGGGTGTCCAGGCGCTCTCCTACATGTATTTTATGGAGATGTATGGATATGCGACCGGGGGTGTGGGCGTCATCCTATTTGTCTCAACCTTTTGGATCATTTGGCGGTGCGGATGGTTTAAGGGTGCGCTTGTGGCACCTCTGTTTACTGCGCTTTCATCGGTGGGGATACTGATATGTGCGCAAACGGCCACCGCCCAGGGCGTCCTTGATTTTGATAATATGCCAGTCTTGCTGGCGGTGATCGCTCTGCAGTCAATGATTTTGAAGGGGTTGTATGTGTTGTTCTTTGCAACAAAAGAGATGGCGTATATCCCCATGGACGGCGCCATGCGGGTGCGCGCAAAGCTTGTCATAGATTTTCTTTGTGCAGGCTTGGCACTGTTGCTGAGTAACTTTGTCGGTCAAAAGATCTTTACGCATCTTGCCCATGGGCAAACGCAGATGTTTCTAGGCGTGATTGTGATGGTCAGCCTGGTTTGGGTTGGTAGCGTTTTTGGTTTGGCAAAAATCTTACCGCATCAAAAAAAGCCCAATGCTTAAACGCGCCTCTCTTGCAGGGCCAGAGCGGCTGCGATTTCCCCTGCCGTGTGTGCGTTTTGCACAAGAAGGGCCTTATTGGCCACCAAGCTTTTCCCTTGGGTTAGACTTGCCATGGTCTTGAGAAGAAAGGGTGTGACTGCCTTTCCAGTAATCCCTTGAGCGTGACCATCCTGAATGGCTTTTTCGATAGCCTCTTCAATGTCTTGTTTTGAAAGGGCGTTTTGCGTGGGAATAGGATTGGAGAAAAGGAGCCCGCCAAGATTTAAAGACAAATGTGTGTCCAGAACACGGGCGGCTTCTATCGCGTCGCAAACGGATTTACCAAGTGCTGGGCCGCCACGCGCCCAAAAGAGGGCGAACGCTCCGTCCCCGTATCCCACGATGGGTACGCCCAGGGTTTCCAAGAACTCCAGCGTCTTGGGCACGTCCAAAATTGATTTGACACCACTGGCCACAACCCCCACAGGAAAGGTCTTTAAGGCGTGCAGGTCCGCAGATATATCAAAGGTTTCTTCCGCTCCCCGGTGCACGCCGCCAAGGCCGCCTGTGGCGAAGATACGGATGCCCGCCATATGGGCCAGTTTCAAGGTTGCGGATACGGTCGTCGCCCCAAGACGCTTTTGCGCAAGGCAATAGCCAATGTCAGCCACACTCAGCTTTAAGACGTCTGTGGCCTTTGCAAGGTATGCGAGTTCCTCGTCCTCAAGACCTATGTGGATGCGCCCATCCATCACAGCTATAACGGCCGGGGTGGCGCCCGCGGCGCGCACGGCCCGCATCATGGCGTGGGTCACGTCTTCGTTGTCGGGGTAGGGGAGGCCGTGGGCAATGACCGTGGATTCCAAGGCCACGAGGGGACGCTTTTCTTTAAGTGCCTCACGGACCTCTAAGCTGTATGTAAGCATGGGTTGAGCCTGTCTAAATGTTCTTTGGCTCTTAACATACCTGCTTTTAAGGCGTTCTCATAGACACTAGGGTTCTGGGTCATATGGGCAATGGCGCCGGCCGTAAAGGCGTCTCCTGCGCCGTGGGTGGAGGCGAGGGGGCGTGTGAAGGCGAGCGCTGCCTCAAAGTGTGACGCGTGCCCGGTAAAGCACCAGGCGCCTTTGGCACCTTCTGTGACAAAGACATAGCTTGCGCCGCGCGCAAGGTACATGCGCGCTCCTTTTTCCAGGTTATCGCCGCACTCTGCTGCAAAACGCAGCTCTCCCGCGTTGAGAAAAAGGGCGTCAACGCGCGAGAGGTCTTTGGGTATACGCCGTGTTTTTTCAGGGGTGACTGTGGTGAGGTAGAGTTTGGTGTCCTGGGGCGCTTCTTCAAGGAGCGCCTCTAAAAAAGACTCCGGCAGGTCTGTGTCCATAATCCAGGTAGTTTTGTCCGCGAGAAAGGGAAGCCAGGGACGCGCGTCATGGGCGCGAAGTGCGTCTAAAAGAGCCGTGTCACAAAAGGTCTCCTCAAGGTGTCCATTGGCGCCGTACGCAAGATAGACCTCACCCGTGGAGCCTTGCTGGATGTGTAGTTTATGGGGAAGGTCTGCCTCCTCAAGCCACGCGCGTACGCGGTCTCCATGGGCGTCAGTCCCCACACAGCTGTGCAGCTCACATGCAAGTCCCAAGGACAAGAAGTGACGCGCCAGGTTGGTGCACACCCCGCCGAGGGTAAGGGTGGCGCGCCCCTGGGTGACAACGCGGTCCACAAGAGCGCCCCCGATACAGGCAAGGGTGTGCACGCGGCTAGGCATATGAAGCTTACTTTAAGCCGCTTTCTTGGCCCAGTTCGCGACGCGCTCTCCAAAAAGGCGTGCTGTTTCAAGGTCGCCTGGGAAAGGGCCTTCATCAGGAGAACTATCGGCTGGGGATTGCGCCAGCGCTCCGCTAAAGCCGCCCAGATAGTTGATGTCATTGCGTACAGCAGCCTTTGTGCTGGAGGCGATCATCCCTGTGCCAACCCAGGCCATACCGTGTTGCATGGCAAGGGTCATGAGATAGGAAATGGTTGCGCCTTTGTCTCCGTTCATGGAGGCAGAGTTGGTGAATCCTGCGGCAATCTTGTCTTTCCAGGCTTGCTCGAACCAGGGTTTTGAGCTGGCGTCGGCGAATTTTTTGAACTGCCAAGGGGCGCCTCCCATGTAGGTTGGGCAGCCAAAGACAATGGCGGAAGACGCCTTGAGGGTTTCCCATTGCTCCGGCGTGATATTGCCTTCGGCGTCGATGGTGATGAGGGTTGTGTCACACACGGCGGCTGCCCCTTTTTCAACGGCTTGGGCTTGTTTGACCGTATGTCCGTAACCCGAGAAATAAACGATGGCGACTTTTGTCATGGTGCGTACTCCCTTTTTTATGTTGTGGTGAACCTAGTCTATCAGCTTTGTGTGCCCCCCACCAGCCACCCTCTTTCCATGGAGGGCTGCCTCGCGTATTCTGTTGCAAAAACGGGAGCACAAAAACCAAGATGACACAGGACGCAAGCGGACACCGCTCAAGGCTGCGCAAGCGCTTTTTAGATGGCGCCGATTTGGCGGTGGCGGATTATGAGCTTTTGGAGCTTCTCCTTTACGCTGCCCACGCGCGCTCCGACATGAAGCCACTGGCCAAACGCTTGCTGCGCACCTTTGGTAACCTGTCAAAGGTTGTACGCGCCTCACCAGAAGAGCTGGCACGCGTGGAGGGCATGGGTCCTGCGGCAGTGGCAAGCATTAAGGTTGTGGAGACCATGGTGCAAAAGGTGCTTCTCGAGGAGGTGCAAGAAAACCCCGTGATCGATTCCTGGGACAGGCTCATCAGTTTTTGCCGTATCTCCATGGGCCACTTGCCTCGGGAGGAGTTTCGACTCTTGTTCCTGGACAAGCGCAACCGCCTTATCACCCAGGAGATCCAGCAAGTGGGTACCATTGACCAGGCGGCCGTCTACCCCCGTGAGGTCGTCAAGCGCGCTCTTGATGTGGGGGCAAGTGCCCTCATCCTTGTGCACAACCACCCTAGCGGTGACCCCACGCCTTCCCAAGCAGATATTGACATCACCCAGCGCATCATCACCGCCGCCAAGGGTGTCGACGTGCGCATCCATGACCATGTGATCATTGCCAAAGATAAGCATACGTCCCTGCGCGCCCAGGGGTTGATTTCAGGGTGAGAGTCCGGTACCCCTTAGCCTTGTTACTAGCTTTGGCGGGGTGTGCCATGGATCAAAATATTACTTACTACGATGAAAACGCCTCAGGGTTTCACGCGCGTACAAAAGATACGGATCTCTCTTCGGAATACGACGCTTTTGTAAAGGTGCTGGCGCCTTCCCGACGCGTCCTTGATGCCGGGTGCGGGGTTGGGCGCGACTTGGTGCCACTCATGGAGCGCGGGTGTGACGTGAGCGCCTTTGATGCGTCCCAGGAAATGGTGGCGCTGGCGCGAGAGGCGGCGCCAACAGTCACTGTCACTCAGATGAGCTTCCAAGATTTGGACGCAGTCGCCCGCTATGACGGGATCTGGGCACAGCTTAGCCTCATCCATGTGCCCTACGAGGAAACACGCGCGGTCTTTGAAAAAATCCACGCCTGCTTGACGGACGGAGGTATTTTTTACGCCACCTATAAGTATGGAGAGGCGTCCATGGCCAGCAAAGGGCGCATTTTTTGGAATATGACGGAAGTCACCATCTTGCCCTATTTGGAGGGGCTTTTTGAGGTCATCAGCCTTAGCGTCGTGCCGGACACCCGCAGCCGCGTCAGTCCCAGTGATGCTGCCAAAATTCTTCAAGTATTGGTGAAGAAACTTTAGACTTAGACATTTCAATGGTGCACCAAGGGGGAGGGCGACCTATGTTCTCCGCAGCTCTTACATGTTACTGTAAAGATAAACAACATACAGGGTGAGGTGTTTTAAAATGTTGCGTTATGTTTTTCTGTGCGCTTTGTGTTTTTTTTCAAAAGATTCATACGGAGCGACTTTTGAAGAAGCCATCAAGCAAGACCGCTTCTTCGTTGAGCCCAGCGCCGAAAATCTCAAAGAGATGCATGAAGCCTCAACCCTTGTCATAGGGTGTATAGACTTTCGTTTGCGAGACGAATTGAAGCGGTTTTTGAAGGACAGCTTGTCGCTGCTTGATGACTATGACGAGGTGACTCTGCCAGGTGCCAGCCTTGCCTTTGTTGAGAAAAAATATCCCCACTGGACCCAGACAATAGAAGAGGTTACGAAGCTGGTGCAAAGTCTGCACAAGGTCAAGCGGGTTATCTTCGTTGACCATATGGGGTGCGGGGCCTACACCCTCCTAAGGGGGAAAGACCGTGTAAAGACACCTGATCTAGAGCGCGCCGAGCACATGAGTGTCCTTAAGGAGGCGGAGCAAAGGATGAAGGCGCGTTTTCCAAATCTGGAGGTGTACGGCTTCATTCTCGGGCTTGATGGAAACGTAGAGCAGATTAAATAGTGCCACTGGATTGAGGCACTATTCGCCCAGGCGGGATCTGTGATAGAGCCCGCCTTTTCTTATGGCTAGCCCAGATAAACCCGATGTGAGCGGGCAGGGCTGAGGCTGTAGGCCTTTTCGTTTTGTGCGCTCTTGCCCTTAAAAAGACGGCTCAGTATGCCTGCCGGTTGCGTGCGCACCTGGCTCAAAAGGATCAAGTTTTCTTTGGCCTCACTCAGGTTGCGCTGGGCCGCCTCATGGAGAAGAGCTTTGGCGCGAAGGGGATCGCGGGTAACACCGCGGCTTTCTAAATACAAAACCGCCAAGTTGTTTTGGGCTCTGGTGTCATGGGACGCGATGGCGCGTTCATAGTAATTCTTTGCTTTTTCATAATCTCTTTTGACACCCCAGCCCTGGGCATGCATAAGGCCTAAGTTCACAAAAGCGTCGATGTGATTTTGATCGGCGGCTTGCTCAAAAAGAGCCAAGGCTTGGGCGTAGTCTTTTTTAACCCCAATGCCTTCAAAGTAGCACCAGCCAAGATTAAAGAGTCCAAGGCTGCTCCCCCTCTGGGCGGCAGCCTGGTAGAAGCCCAGCGCCTTATCTAGATCCTGGGGCACGTCTTGCCCAGTTTCATAGAGGTATCCGGCGGTTGCGTCTGCTGCGGCGTGACCGAGGTTTGCGGCCTGGGTCAAATAGGCAAGGGCTTTATCAGGATCGTAGGGCGCGCGTTCGCCGTCTAGGTGCGCAAGGGCCATGAGAAAAGCGGCCTCGTCATGGTCCAGCTCTGCTGCTTGCCTAAAGTAATCAAAGGCTCGGGCGTGATCCGCCTCGACGCCGTCACCGCTCCAAAAACAGTAACCGAGTTTATAAAGGGAGTCGGGGCACCCGAGCTCGGCCGCCCTTGTATAGAAGTCGATCCCGAGGGCAGGGTCATTGCCGTCCTCGGAAAAATAATATTGGGCAAGGTTGAAGAGGGCAAAAACATTGTCTTTTTCTGCCGCCTGCTTGAAAAGGGCAATCCCCTTTGTCACGTCTTGGGGCACGTGGGTCCCGCTTTTGTAGAGGTAGCCTAAAAAGTTCTGGGCGTCCGCAGATCCCATGGCGATGGCTTGATCGAAAAGGGTCAGCGCCTTGGAAAGACTGGCGGTGCAGCCCCGTCCTTCAAGGATGGCCCACGCCGCCTTAAAGACGCCTTCTGGGTGACCGTTGCGCCCGGCTTCTTCAAACCAGTGGAGGGCTTTAGCGTCATCTTTGTCGGTGGCGTTTCCATGCTCATAGGCCTTTGCCAGCATAAAACACGCATCGGCGTCGCCTTGGCTTGCGGCGCGCTCCAGCCACAGGAAAGCTTTTTCAGAGTCTTGCTGTGTGCCTTCCCCGTACATATAGGCGCAGGCGACCCAGTACTGGCCATCGCGGGCGCTTTGCTCGGCGGCCTTGAGTGCCCACACAAAGGACGCTTCCAGATCTTCGGGCGCGTCCTCTCCGTAGTAATATATTTTACTTAAGTTAAGTTGTGCCGTTGGGTTCCCGTCTTGGGCCGCAAGCGTAAGATAATGCAGCCCCTTGTCTGAGTCTTTGGGACCACCTTCACCGGTGAGGTACATGAAGCCGAGATTCGTGTAGGCGAGGGATTCTTGCGCGCTTGCGGCCTCTTCATAGAGGGTGCGCGCCTCGTCGGGACGTTTCTCGCCGGCCCATCCCATGCGGTAAAAGTACGCCATGGCACACGCTGCCCCCATGTGGCCTTGCTTATAAGCTTGGGTGAACCAGTAAAGAGAGCGCTCTAAATCAACGCTGGTGCCGTGACCCTCTTCATAGAAAAGCCCGAGGTTGTATTGGGCAAGGGAATACCCTGCGTCTGCAGCTTTTTTTGTCCAAGAAAAGGCAAGGCTTTGGTCTTGCAGCACACTGTGACCCAGGTGATAGCGCACACCCAGCTCAAACATGGCCTCCACGTCGCACTCTTGGGCGCGCAGCTCAAGGGCGGCCAGCTCCTCAGGAGCAATAACTTCTTCCTCGGCCTCATAAGTAATGGTCTGTTTTGTCATCGCCATGATGTTACGCGTTTCCTTGTGAACGGATGTGTTTTATCTCTTAAAGACCTTAAGTAGCATGCCAAGGATCCCCCGTCCACGTGTGAGCCCCCATCCCTTGTTATTTTCAAGATTCTCCTTGGCCTCTTCACACCCAAGGGCGGCGGCTTTTTCAAAAAGGGCAATGGCCTTCGCGCGGTCTTTGGTCACGCCTTTTCCCTCCATATAAAGCACACCTAAATTATTCATGGCCATGGGGTCTTCATGTGCGACGGCCCGCTCATAACATTCTTTTGCCTTTGTATAGTCTTGGGGAGTGCCGTGTCCCTCTTCATACATAAGCCCAAGTGGGAAGAATGCATCAGCTTCGTCCATTTGTGTTGCTTGGGTCATAAGATCAAAGGCGCGTTTGTAATCCACCGAGACGCCATTACCATGATAGTACAAGCGTCCAAGGTTACTTTTGGCCGCCGCATCGCCTTGATCTGCAGCCAGTGTGAAAAGCTCGAAGGCGCGTGTGTAGTCTACCGGAACGCCTTCGCCCTGATAATATAAGCGTCCAAGGTTACTCTGTGCCAGTCCGTCGCCTCGCTCCGCGGCCAGGGTATAGTAATGAATGGCTTGAGCCAGATCCTTAGGTGTTCCTTGCCCCGTTTCAAACATGAAACCTAGGCTAGCTGCTGCCGAAGCGTCGCCGTGTTCAGTCGCCTTTTTGAGCCAATAGACAGATTGGGACAAATCCTTCGCTGTGCCGTATCCGTGATTGTAAAAAAGGCCAAGAATATGCTGCGCGCCTGCGTGGCCTTGTCTGGCTGCTTTGTTTGCCCATGTGAAGGCGAGGGTGTCATCTTTTGGGACGCCGTCCCCTACGTGGTAAGCGCCACTTAACTCAAAGCAAGCGTCTACATCCCCTTTTTCTGCGCGTGCCTGCAGGTCCTTAATCTGTTTTTGCGTGAGGGCAGGGAGGCTTGACGAGGCTTCTTCTGCTGCGGCGATTACCTGCGTGGTGAGAACAAAAAGTGCGCTCCCAAGCAGTGCTGTGCGTGCAAGATGTGAAAACGAAGTCATGGGGGATAAGCCCTTATGGTGTGGGGGTGTTTAAAGAATGAGGCGGATAAGTGCCAAGACGCAGCGCCCAATCAAAACATAAATAAAATATTTTCCAGCCATGCGTCCAAAGCGCACAAAATTTGATTCATTTGCTTTTGCCAGGTTTTTTTGGGCAATCTCTAAACCCTGCGCCGCGGCTTCTTCAAAAAGGGCGATGGCTTTCGTGCGGTCTTTGGCCACCCCTTTTCCCGTCAGGTAGAGATAGCCCAGATTGTTGATGCCTTGGGAGTCGCCCGCATCGGCGGCCAGGGTGTAATACGCGATGGCTTTTTGGTAGTCTTTTTTTAGGCCGTGTCCCTCTTCATACATAACGCCAAGGTTTACAAGGGCACTGATATCTCCTTTGACGGCCGCGCGGGAAAAATACTCAAAGGCACGTGCGTTATCTTCAGGGACGCCTTGCCCAAAGAAATAGGCGCATCCCAGGTTATAAAGGCCAGTGGGGTGCCCGGCGTCAGCGCCCATACGGTAGTATGCAATGGCCTTATCCGTGTCCTTTGCGAAACCTTTGCCATTTTCGTACCGATAGCCCAGGTCAACAGCGGCCGCGCTGCAGCCTTTGTGAGCCGCTTCGTGTAGAAGGGTGGCTTCTTTTTCTTTGTCCTCGGGCACGGCGTCGCCGCGTCCATACATCAGCGCAAGTTCATAAAGGCAGCTCGCACATCCCATATCGGCGCCTTTTTCAAAAAGCGCGCGCCCTTTTTGAATGTCCCCATCGGGCTCGTAGGTGAGAAGCAGGCCGAGATTAAAAATGGACGGGAGATGGTCAAGGCTTGCCGCACGCTGGTAGTACGCAAGGGCGCCTTCCTGGTCATGGGGCACGTCAGGGTCGTAACGTTTCATATAAGCCAGATAATGGAGCGCGTCTGGATCATCTTGAGCTGCCGCTTCTTCCATGAGGGATATCCCTTTTTGGATATCCCTTTCTGCTCCCTCAGCTTCAAAGTACGCGCGTCCTGCCATGAAGACGGCTTCCGGCTCACCCAGGTCTATGGCACAGGTGTACCAACGAATTGCTTCACTTAGATTTTGCGTGACTTCCAGTCCGTACTCATAATGGTACCCAAGGCGCACGCAGGCGTCTGCCAGATCGTGCTCAGCTGCAAAGTGCAGCCAGCGCATGGCTTCTTGTGGGTTTTTCTCGACGCCATTGCCCTCCATGAGTTGCGCAAAAACCTTGAAGGCGGCGTCAGGGTCACCTTGCTCGGCCGCCTTGAGGGCCCAGTTAAAGGAGGCGACGTAGTCAACATCTGTCCCAAGACCATCATAATACATGTTACTCAAATTGAGTTGTGAGGACGCGTGTCCACCTTCGGCGTCAATGAGATAATAGTGAAAGCTCTTGGCCAGATCCTGTGGACCACCATCGCCTTGGGCACACATGTAAGCAAAGTTAAAGTAGGCGTTTTCTTGGCCGGCCAGTGCGGCCTCCTCATAGAGAATGCGTGCGTCCTTTGCTTGTACCTCACCCCCCAATCCCATGCGGTACAGATACGCCAGTCCACACGCGGCTCCCATGTGGCCCTGTTTGTAAGCTTGGGCGTACCAGTGGCGCGCCTGGACGTAGTCCTGTTCGACGCCCTGACCCGTGTAATAAAAATAGCAAGCCAGATTATGCTGGGCCTGCATATGCCCAGTTTCGGCCGCTTTCCTTATCCAGGAAAAAGCAAGTGAGAAGTCTTGGGGCACGCCATCACCATTGAAATACCGCGAGCCAAGCTCTAGCATTGCCTGCGCGTCGCCGTCCTGTGCGTCAAAGCGTAAAGACGCAATGTCCTCGGGATCTTGGTTTGTTTCAGGCAGCGCTGCCATGGCGGTGAGTCTTTTGACGGACATGGGTCTTTTCTTGTGGGGTTTGCCTCAAATGGTCACGCTGACCCTAGGAAATGCACCAAGGTTCTGTCAAGGAAAAAGCACGTTTTCTTAGGAGAGGAACTGCTCACGCAAGATGCGCTCGCTCAAATCATGCTCGGGATCAAAAAGAAGGGTCACGCTTTTTGTGCGGTCTTCTTTAATGTGAACCCGTGCGGCGTTGCGTACCTCAATAAAGTCAGCAACTGCGCTGACCCCTCGCATCTCAGGCAAAATAATCTCCAGGACAATGTCCGCTTTGTGATTCAAAAGTGCCCCACGCCAGGAGCGGGGACGAAAGGGGCTGATGGGCGTGAGGGCCAGAAGCTTTGCGTCAATGGGCAAGATGGGGCCGTTGTTGGAGAAGTTATAGGCCGTGCTTCCCATGGGAGTGGAGACGAGAAGGCCGTCACTGATGACTTCTCCCATGCGCATAATGCCATCAATCCAAAGGCGAATTTTGGCTGCTTGATGGGTTTGGCGCATGAGTGAGACCTCATTGAAGGCATGGGCCGTGACCCCGCGTCCATCCGTTGTTATCACGTTCATCAAAAGAGGGTAGATGCGAAAGGGAACGGCGCGCTTGAGGCGTTCAACGAGATCTGCTGCGTGGTAGGTATTCATCAAGAAGCCCACGTGACCAAGATTCATACCGTAAACGGGCACGTGTGCCATGTGCAAATCATGAAGGCTGTGTAGCATCATTCCGTCACCGCCCAAGACCACAATGAAGTCAGCGCCTTTGAGGGGTGCTTGTCCGTAGTGCTCTTTGAGTTTTTTGACGGCCACCCCTCCCTTGGGGTGCTTGTCATCGGCAACGAAGTGAATCTTCATCGGTTTTCTTTCCTATGACTGTATAGCACAAGTGCATAAATTGTCTGCCAAAGCACGCATCATCTCATCATAGGGGAGGGGCTTGCCTTGGGCAACATCATAGCCAAAGGGATCTATGGTCACGGGGCGCAGATGTAGATTTTTGGCAAGCTTGTCTAAGTGGGTCTTGCCCCAAAAGGGCTCGCCCAAAAGGCACGCGCCTTTGTGGGGCGCGGCTTGTGCCTCAAGGGAACGCAGGCGCCCAAGGCTGAGGCCTTGTTCAGGATCAACGGAAAGTGAAAGGGCGTCCTTTAGACCGTAAGCGTGGGTGAAGTACCCAAGGGTGTCATGGAGAACGAAAAGGGGGGTATTGGAAAGGGGTGCCAGGGTATGGGCTAGGTCTTTGTCTAGCTTCTCAAGGCTCTTGCGTACGCGCTCTAGATTGGCCTCGTAGTGGGCGCGGTTTGGGGGATCTAGATCGCTTAGCTTGTGGGCCAGCGCTTCTATGAAGGCGACGGCGTTGTGGGGATCAAGCCACATGTGGGGGTCAACGCTCTGGTGAGGGTGGTCGTGTTCGCCATTGTGGCAGTGCCCATGTGTGCAGCGACTCTCAAGGGTTTTAACGCCTTTTTGTGCGGACATGGCGAAAGAGCGGTCGGTGCGTGTGACGTCATAGGGCACCAGAAAAGCCTCCATGGAAGGCCCCACCCACACCAAGAGATCCGCGTCTTTCAGGGTGCGTACTTGGGAAGGGGTGAGAGACGCGTCGTGCCCTAAGGAAGGCGTTTGGATGAGAAGGGAAGGTGTGCCTGCGCCCACCATCACTTCTTTCGTCAGGCTATAAAGCGGGGCAATGCTGACCGCAACCTTCGGTGCAGCAAGAGCTGCGCCAAGTGGCCATACAAGAGATAACAAAACAGCAGATAAGCGCATCATCGTGACACCATGGCAGCAAGCGTATCTTCGGTCAAGAAAATAGCGTCTTGCTGCATATGACGTGGTAACCGTCCATTACTGGCTTAGGTTTTCTTGATAGTAATCTGGGTTATAATTCATAACAGCCAGCTCACACGCCGCCATGTTTTGGATGTGGCGTGTTTCAAGTTCCGCTTTGGCGGCCTTCACCCAAGGTGTTGCCTCAAACTTTGCGAGCATCTTCATGGTTTCACAACTGGTAAGAGCGTCATTGCAAAAACGAAGGGTTTCCGGCGCGCTCACTTGCCCCATGACTTGGGCTAGGATGTCGCAAGAAAATTTGGCGGACAGTGCCATTGGCGCAGCGCAAATGAGTGTGGCCAGTGTGCCTGGCAAAACAAGGTGCTTGAATGTCATGAGGTAACCTCCCTTTTATCTTATGGGGCTCATTCTAGACTAAGAAAGGAAATGAATTCAATCGTGAAGTCTCAAAAACACACTTTTTGTTTGCATGTGGATGGCAGAATTTTGCACAAAGATTAGATGTTTTCTTCAATAGATGGTGCGATTCCAAGGGAAAAAAGCATGGAGCTGTAAAAATTTCCGCCCTACAGCTGCGCAGTTCGTTTTTTATAAGTGTGTTATAGTGTGGGACCTCATTTTATTTGTCGTGTGCCCTGTAACCAAAAATGATCTTATTTTATTGTTTATGAAAAATTCCCCTATTGCCTACCGTATTTTGTTTGGGTCGCTGTTGTGCGGCCATTGCACGACAACATATAAGGTATAGCGACAAAATCTTTAAGAATTGTTAGTATTCGTGATGTGGACCTTGGTGATTTTCTAATATGCTTTGCTGTTTTGTGAATTGAAGTGTCTAGATGCGTAAATTCGTCTAAACTGATGGGCTACAGATCGGTTCAGAAATTCTACGATCCATGGCCCAGTTCTGTTTATGAGGCTGGATATGCGTGTTGGTTAACCCGCATAGCTCAGGCATTCTTCTTTTAATGGGCTTCAGCAGCTGGTGCGACTGCAGCGCCTCCGGTTGCCTCTGGAGCGGCATCCTTCTTATCAGTGTGTTCGGTTGGGGTGTCAGCTGGCTTTGCGTCACCTGCACCCTTTTTTTCTCCGGCTTCTTTTTGCTGCTTAACTGCGACTTCTAAGGTTTTTTCCACTTCAGCCAGGGCGCTCTTGACGGCAGTGAGCTTCTTTATGTTTTGCTGAGCTTTGTCGAGCTCCTGTGTTTGTTGCTTCGTGAGAGGCCCTTCTTGAACTGCATCTATTGTGGCAAATGCTGGTGAGGACGCAAGAAGTGTCGCGGCAGTAAAGGTGCCCAAGAGTGTTTTTTTGTGATCATTGCTTTTCTCCCTGTGAGTTTTATGCGCATAAGTTGCATACGTTTCTACAACCCACCTCTATTATGGGCGTCAAATATGGGCGTCAAAATGTTTCAAAAAGTATGAATGAGGCTTACAAAATGTGTGAAAAAGAATTTGTTTTTCATGGGTTACAATCTCTTAATCATGAGGTGTGTTTCATCGCCAAGAAAGGCGCCACTATTTGGTTGGAAAGTGCCGATCACCTCAAAGCCAGCCTTTCCGTAGACGTGGGAGGCCTTGGGATTGCGGGTGCTGGGATCAATAAAGAAGGCGCCCACGTCTTGCTGGGTCGCGAAAAAATCCATGAAGGCCATCAGGGTTGGGGTGGCGTGCCCTTGCCCCACAAAAGTCGGCTCCCCAATGCCAAAGTCAATGCTGAAGGTGGGTGTGTCATCTTGGAGATTTGTCTTCCAAAGGGGAGGCAAATCATCGTCGTGTTTGACGGGCGCCGTGAGTATAAGAGCGTGGGGCGTCCCGTCCGCATGGCCAATCCAGTAGGTGAAGATGCTACCAAAATAAGAGGAAGGCTCCTTGCGGCCGTGGGCAAAGCAGCGGATGTCTTCGCGGTGAGCAGGACTGTTGTCCCAGGTTTCCCGCATGTGGGGCGCGTCAAGCCAGGTCGTCACAAGGCCAAGGTGGGTTGTGTCAAGAAGGCAAAAGGTGTACCTGTGGGGCTTTGCTGGGGTTGACATGGGCGCGGGGGTCTAAAGAGCACTGCTCTACCTCTATCAAAGACAGCATTTACACGCAAGAAAGTCCTGGTCTTTTTGGTTGAATGACCGTACAATGCCGCGAGGTTTTTTAAGATTGCGGGACCATGCAAACAGCTCTACTTGTGATTCATATCGTTTTGGCCATCGTCATGATTGCCGTTGTTCTTGTACAAAAAAGTGAGGGCGGCGCCCTGGGTATGGGGGGAAGTTCCGGCGGGTTTATGACCACGCGCGGGACTGCGAACCTGCTCACACGCACAACGGCTGTTCTGGCGGCATGCTTTTTCTTGAGCACCCTTGGTCTTGCCTTGGCCTTTAAGGGCGGACAAAAGACAAGCTCTGTTTTGGACGCGCCAGACGAGGTTCGCCACGAGGCGCCCATGGTTCCCGGTGCGCCAGCGCCAGCAGCCGCGCCTGCCCCAGTTGCGCCCCTGAAGGCGGACGCCGCAACGCCTGCGCCCGCTAAGGAAGAGGCGGCTCCCGTGAAGGAAGCGCAAGCACCTGCAAAACAGGCTAAGAAGCAAAACAAAAAGACAGCGTCCAAGAAAGCTGCGAAAGACAAGGATCCCTCTTAAGAGAAGCAGAATAGGAGACGGGTTTTTAATGACCTATTATATTTTTGTGACGGGCGGTGTGTCGTCATCCCTTGGTAAGGGACTGGCGGCAGCCTCCCTCGGAGCTTTGCTGCAAGAGCGAGGCTTCAAAGTAAGACTGCGTAAATTCGAACCCTATATCAACGTTGACCCCGGTACCATGAGCCCCTTCCAGCATGGAGAGGTGTTTGTGACCGATGACGGGGCAGAGACGGATCTTGATCTTGGACACTATGAGCGTTTTACGGGCGTGGCCGCGCGTTCCACAGATGCGGTCTCCACGGGCCAGATCTATTCCCACGTGATTTCAAAGGAGCGCCGTGGTGATTACCTGGGTGCAACCGTTCAAGTCATTCCCCATATTACGGACGCCATCCAAGAGTTTATCGTGCGTGATGTGGAAGAGGACGTGGATTTCCTCATTACGGAAATCGGCGGCACCGTGGGCGACATCGAAGGGCTTCCCTTCATTGAGGCCATCCGCCAGTTTGCTCACGGTGCGGGCCGCGGCAAGACCCTTTTCATGCACTTAACCCTTGTGCCTTACATCGCCAGTGCGGCTGAGCTGAAAACAAAGCCTGCCCAGCACTCGGTGAAAGAGCTCCAGCGCATGGGCATTCAGCCAGATATTCTCCTTTGCCGTACGGAAAAGCCCTTGCCGGAAAGTGCGCGCCAAAAGCTTGCGCTCTTTTGCAATATGCCGCCTGAGTGTGTCATTGAAGCAAGGGACGTTGAGACCACCTATGAAGTACCCATTACTTACTCCCAGGCGGGCCTGGACGAGCAGGTGCTGCGTCGTTTTGGTTTAGAAGCACCGCGCCCCAATCTTGAGAAGTGGCACACCATTGTGGATCATTTCCGCGCGCCCAAGCGCCACGCATCCATTGCCATTGTAGGCAAATATACGGGTCTTAAGGACGCGTATAAGTCCCTGGGAGAGGCTCTCATTCACGCGGCCCTTGCCCATGAGGGTGCGGTGTCCCTGTCATGGATTGATGCCAGTACCCTTGAAAATCACGACAGCGCGCTCCCCATGTCAGAGATCGCGCAGCGTCTTTCATCCTTTGATGGGATTCTCATTCCTGGCGGCCACGGCGAGCGCGGCTCTTTGGGGAAAATGGCTGCCATCACCTATGCCAGAGAAAATAATATTCCGTGCCTTGGCATCTGCTTGGGGCTACAGCTGTCCGTCATTGAATTTGCAAGGAATGTCCTTGGCATTAAGGACGCGGTGTCCAGTGAGTTCTCTGACAAAGGCACCCACCTTGTGGGCCTTTTGACGGAGTGGGACAAGGACGGTGTGAAAGAGACGCGCACCAGTGGTACACCCCTTGGGGGAACCATGCGCCTTGGCGCGTACACCTGTGACCTTGTGGCGGGCTCCAAGTCCCACGAAGCTTACGGAGCTGCGCGCATTTCCGAGCGCCATCGCCACCGTTATGAGGTGAATATGGCTTACGCAAAGGACCTGGCGGCAAAGGGCCTTCTGATTTCAGGTGTGTCGCCCGATGGGAAGCTGCCTGAGATGATTGAGCTCAAGGACCACGCGTGGTTTGTGGCGACACAGGCCCATCCAGAGTTTAAATCCCGTCCCTTTGCGCCACACCCTCTGTTCCTTGCCTTTGTGGGCGCCTGTTTTGACCATGAACATAAGAAGGAGCGCGCCCTATGAGCACCTTGCAGCGCATCACCGTTGGACAAGATACCTCCTCCCCCGTGACCTTTGCTTCTGATGCGCCACTGGCATTTTTGGCTGGCCCTTGCGTCATTGAAAGCCGAGCCCATGCCCTTGAAATGGCCCATGCCCTCCATGAGATTGCGGGACGCCTTGGGGTGGGACTTGTTTATAAAAGCTCCTTTGATAAGGCCAACCGCAGCAGTGTGAAGTCCTTCCGCGGACCCAGCTTCAAAGAGGGCATGGAGATCTTGGCCGAGGTGCGTGCAACGTACAGCATGCCCGTTGTGACCGATGTGCACACGGCCGAGCAGTGCGCGCCTGTGGCCGAAGTTGTGGATATCCTCCAAATTCCTGCGTTCTTGTGCCGACAGACGGATTTGCTTGAGGCGGCCGCCGTGACTGGCAAGCCCCTCAACGTGAAAAAAGGTCAGTTCTTGGCGCCTTGGGACATGCAAAATGTTGTGAATAAGGTCACGGCCTTTGGCGGTAAGCTGATGCTGTGTGAGCGGGGCGCGTCCTTCGGGTACAACACCCTAGTCTCGGACATGCGGGCCCTGCCTATTCTGGCGCGCACGGGATGTCCTGTGATTTTTGACGCGACCCATTCGGTCCAGCAACCTGGCGGGGCAGGGGAGACCACAGCCGGTCAGCGTGAGTTTGTGGCCACCCTTGCCAAGGCGGCGGTGGCTGTGGGTGTGGCGGGTATCTTCGCAGAAGTTCACCAAGATCCTGATCACGCGCCAAGTGATGGGCCAAACATGTTGAAGCTGAAAGATTTTGAGCCCTTCGTGAAACTGCTCATGGCCTACGACGCCTTAGCAAAATCCCCGGAAGCCATTGCACTTTAAAACATAATAACAAAGGAGTCCCCCATGGGTGCCATTCTAGATATCGTTGCAAGAGAGATCCTTGATTCTCGTGGTTACCCCACCGTTGAGGTGGATGTGCATCTAGAAAGTGGTGCATGGGCCAGGGCGGCTGTGCCTTCTGGTGCGTCCACAGGCTCCCACGAGGCGGTGGAATTGCGCGACGGCGACAGTGCGCGTTTTGGGGGTAAGGGCGTGCTCACGGCGGTCAATCACGTGGGTAACGAGGTCTTTTCTCTCCTTTCTGGGCGCGAGTCCATGGATCAAGACCGCTTGGACGCGGCCATGCAAGAGCTTGACGGCACACCCAACATGAAGCGCCTAGGCGCCAACGCCCTGTTGGGCGTAAGTCTTGCTCTGGCGAAGGCCACAGCCACGGAGCTGGGCGTTCCCCTTTACCGCTATGTGGGGGGGCTCAGCGCCAGGCGTTTGCCCATGCCGCTCATGAATATTCTCAATGGCGGGGCCCACGCAGATAACCCCATTGACGTGCAAGAGTTTATGATTGTGCCCGTGGGCGCGCCTTCTTTTTCCGAAAGCCTGCGCATGGGCGCGGAGGTCTTTCACTACCTTAAAAGCCACTTGAAGCAAAAAGGCCTTGGGTGTGGTGTGGGTGACGAGGGCGGCTTCGCGCCCCAGCTGACAGGCACACGTCAGGCGCTGGATGTGGTCATGGAGGCCATTGAAGGGGCCGGCTTTAAAGCGGGCCATGATATGGCCCTTGCCCTTGACGTTGCGGCCAGCGAGCTTCTCCATGAGGGACGCTATTTCTTTAAGGGGGAGGGCGCCAGCTTCACCAGTGACGAGCTTGTGGAATACTACGCACAGCTCGTGAACGCCTATCCCATCGTCTCCATTGAAGACGCCATGGCCGAGGACGATTTTGACGGGTGGAGCGCCCTGACAAACGCCTTGGGCGACAAGATTCAGCTCGTGGGCGATGATCTATTTGTAACGAACCCAGAGCGCTTGGCCCTTGGCTTTGAGCGCAATATGGCCAACGCAATTCTCATTAAACCTAACCAGATTGGCACCCTCACCCAGACCCTTGAGACCATCACCATGGCGCATCTGGGCGGCTTTGCCTGCGTCATGTCCCACAGGTCTGGCGAGAGCGAGGACACAACCATTGCGGATCTGGCCGTTGCCATGAACTGTGGTCAAATTAAGACCGGCGCCCCTTCCCGGGGAGAGCGCGTGGCCAAGTACAACCGTTTATTGCGCATTGAGGAGGAGCTGGACGACAGCGCGCTGTTTGTGAGCCCGTTCTAACATGCTGCCGCGCAGCCTGTCCTCTCCCAACTGTGCCCCGCGCAAGGACGGGACATGCGTGCGCTTTCTTATCATCCACTACACGGCGTGCGATTTGGCTGAGACACTACGTATTCTCACGGACGGGGTCGGTCCGCGTCCAGTGAGTGCCCACTACGTGATTGCCGAGGACGGTGAGATCTTTCAGCTTGTTCCTGAGGAAATGGCCGCCTGGCATGCGGGCACCAGTTACTGGGGCGCCTATGAGGGGCTCAACACCTGGTCCATTGGTATTGAACTCGTTAATCCTGGACACGGACCGAGGTATCATCCGTTTCCCGAGGCGCAAACAAAGGCCCT
The DNA here is from genome assembly GCA_013822015.1 of Candidatus Puniceispirillum sp. GTDB lineage: Bacteria > Pseudomonadota > Alphaproteobacteria > Caedimonadales > UBA1908 > JACESU01. Next base: position 45,339 of record PNJU01000005.1, read on the forward strand.
TCTTGAGCTGGGTGAAGATATCCAAGAGCGCCATAGTATACCGGCTTACCATGTGTTGGGGCACGCCGATATCGCACCCACGCGCAAGTCCGATCCGGGGGAGCTTTTGGATTGGGCAAGGCTGGCCTCACGCGGTTTAGGGTGCCATGTGCCCTTCGAGGAGACCCCGCTTTCCATTGACGAGGAAGGGTGCCAGGAGCTTTTGCGAGGTATCGGATACCACGTCCATGTGACGGGCGAGCGGGATGAGCAGACCACGGCGGCTCTGCGCGCCTTTGCCTACCGCTGCGCCCCCCGTTGCATCCATGACCCCTGGGACGGGCGCGTCATGGCAACCCTTTCGTCCTACCACGCCCGCGTTCATGAGGGGCTTTAAGGATTGGCGCATTTCGCGTTCTGCGGCACTATGTGAATGGCGAGAATGATCTGAATTTTTTCTACAATCCCCATGCAGGTCTTAAAAGATCGGTGTGAGCAGAGGTAGGCTCAGACCATCTGACTATCGTGACACACCTCAGGATATGGGCCGCTGAATAACGCAGCCCATCTTCCCAAGGCGCATCGTTGTGATGTTTGCCGTTTGCTCATTCAATCTCCTCCCACGAACCTATCCTATTGACATAAATACGTCTTCCGGGTTGCGCGCGCATTTCAGGAGTGAGCACACCATCTCTAGGATATTCTGCAATCGTCCACTCGCTTTTTTTTCCTTTGATCGTCGGGCGAAAACCGGAAATCAAGACGTTTGAGATGTGATCTGGAACTTGTGACATATCATAAAAACCGCCAGCCAAACGAACCGTTGAAATACTAGGCAAATTCAGGAGATCTGTTGCCCCTTTTTGTCCCAAACAACTTGCCTTCATGGCCACATCACACAAGAGCGGCAAGTTCTCTAACCCAACCACCTTGTGCGGCGTATCGTTAAGATAGCCATCGCACAGCTCTAGGCGGGTAACCATTGGGAGCACGTCGTTAAAACGCACTTCTCGGCCGTCGCGTATTCCTTCTGTGTCATCTTGGTAAAACTTGATCTCTTGAAGAGACCGCAGACGATCCAGACGAGATACCGTTGTTTTGTAAGGATCGAAGATAAGACTCTGGATGGCGTCATTATCTTCCTCCACGTAAAAACCAGCCACTTTTGTTCTTGTAAGATCAAGGGTCTTAACGCCCAAATGATGGGCGCCTTCTAAGGTCTCAAGGGTCTTGGGCAAAGAGATCTCTTGCACATGGTGCATCGGGGCCCCCACACGCAGTGTTTTGATTTTTGCATTCTGTAAAGAGAACGTATGAACGCTGACTAAATGCTCTATCCCTTCCAAAAAGGTAAAATCGCTGTAAGGGCCAATACCGGTCAACTCAACTAGATTTGGCATATCCCGCGTGATACGCAACCCCTTAAGAGTATTCCCCACTTCAAAAAAGCGCATCCCCGTCAAAAAGGAAAAACCTTCAATCTCTTCTGATCTCCCTGACAACAAAAGCATTTTAAGGTTCGGCATCTCGGCCCCAATGGAAATGGTTTTCACATTTGTTCCTTGTAAGTTCAACCCATTGAGATGTGGGAGGTTTTCTAGGCCCGTGATGGATTCGGCAGCACGCGGTGGATAAAACTCCGTTATTTTTTCGTGACGATTCGTAAAATTAAGAGATCTCACCTGAGAGGATTCCATGTTTAAAAACGATAAATTAGGAAAGAAATCCAGATCAATCATTGTCTCCAGGTCCCGTGGGGTTTGCAGTCGCTCTACAGTTAAAAGCGGGGCACTCAAGTCGCCAAAGAAAGGGGCGACTCCCAAAAAGTTCAGCTCCTGAATGGCTGTCAGATTTTCAAGGCCCGTGACGGTTGCGCCACTGGGAACGGCCAATTTCTTTAAGTAAGGCATCTCCAAGGGAAAGGCGAGAGATTTCACCCGGCTTTCACCACGGCCCTCACCAAAGGAGAATGCCTCAAGTGCTCTCAAATGCTCAAATCCCTCAATACGTTGCGTGATATTTGAAAGGATTAATTTCTTGAGATTTGGAAAGTCTTCTTTAAAAACAAGCTCATCAATAGAACTGTCTCGCAAATCAAGCTCGTCGATGTTTTTAAAGACGTTCACGTCAAAGGCTTGCCATTCTTTAGTGGAAAGGCTCAATTTCCCCATGAGATGCGGTACGCTTGCAAAGGCAAGTGGCAGCCTCTTTGTTTTTGTTGAAAGCTGCATAAGTTGTGGCGTAAGCCTTTCAACGGAGGCACGGTCATCCCATGTGTATTCCTCAAGAATATTCCTCAGCGTCAGATCAAGAGAGGACATGACATCATCGCTCCACTGGGACATGTCCGTAAAGCTAAGGTTCACAACAAAAGAAAAAATATCTTGATTTCCATCCATTGGCTCGCACATGAGCTTAAAAAAATCATTCAGTTTTTGCGTTGCAAGGTAATGTTTGGACTGGGCGAAGGTGATCAGGCTGGTTTCAACACTGTCGGCCGGAATAAGCGCAGGGTCTGCCAAAAGTGCCGTCAGCTTTTGTGTATATTGTTGATCTGTGGGGGACACTTTCAAAAGCTTCAACTCTTCGATCTCACCATGACCAGGTTGCATATTAATGCGAAACTTAAAGTCGTTGTTAACTTGAATTGTAAGGTCCCCATAGAGATAGTCTTTAAAGGGCTCATGCTCGCCCTCTTTAAAGCGTTCATCCTCCTTGTACACAACATTGTAAATGTGGTGGGGATTCAAAAACGTCAGCAGCTTCAAATATTGATCTGCAAGCCAAACACCCCGTGAGTCATCATTCTCTTGTGGCTGAGAAGGGGGCGAAAAGGGTGTGAGACCAAAGGCTAGAATCTTCTCAAATACGCTCAAAATATTCTCAAAGTCCGTACAAAGATCATAGGTTGCAGCGTCTTGACCTTGACGTTTATTAAGATACCGAATCCATAGGTCAGGCCTAAGAGCGTCGCTTGCCTCTTCCTGTGATCCATGCAGGCCATTCAAGTCACCCACAACTCTGTTCCACAACGAACGCATGACTTCCGAACCATCTTTGGCTGTGTGAATATTGGACTGAATATTAAAAAAATCAAAAAGATGCTGAATGTAAGGCGTTTGAATGCCCCTCAATCGATCCAAATCAAAGTGGTGTGTTTGTTTGTTATAGAGGATTAAATTGAGGATGTGCCGAATGGTCATTTCACCACAATCGGCAAAAGGCTTATGAGCCCGCTCCATGCGCCCATCTGCCCCAGTGGGGATCTCAATGAAAGCGTCCGTTCTATCGCGCATATGGCTCAGCCTGTTACGAAGCCCTTCCATTTCTTTTTCTTTACCATTAGGCACATAAAATGCGTCTTGCGCACGGTCATATACCCAAGCCGAGCCATTACTGAGCACCTGTCTATATGGCACGCTTGCACGCAAACTCTCCACAATCTTTAAATTGTAAATATCGTCCAGATCACAGGCGCCGTTCTCTTTTCCCACAATCACATCGGGATCCCGTTCTTCATCAAAGAGATCCTGCTCATGGGGATTTACGAATTCTGCGTCGATCACTTCGTTCTCAGGCGCTTGGAGCTTTTGCACTTCCTCCATGTAGTCCCAAAGATCTTCCTGTTTGTCAAAATGAAAACATAAAAAACCAAGTATGACTTGCTCGAGAGTATGCTGAGGCGCAAGGGTTAGAAGCTCTGACCTTGGCCCACTGCTTGAAGCCGCTTGGGACAATGGAGACGAGCTTGAGCTAGAACCTTGGCTAGAACTGGAAGAAGGCTGCGCCGTAGATCCTGATGCGGCAGTGCTCCCATCTGGAGAAGGCGACCGGGTTCCTTTCCTTTTTTGCGTGCGCTCAGGCTTGGGTGGCAAAGAAAGAGCGCTGACCTCTTCGTGATAGACAGCCAGCGTTATATCATTTAGAAACGGATTCAGCAGCGCGTTAGAAAAATTTGGGTACGAGAGTGTTTCTTTTATTCTTTGAGCATAAGTTCTTTTGAGTTTCTCAAGGCCATTTCCATGAACCTTTGTGAGACGTCCTTCCTCAATGGCGTTGTACTGTTGGCCCTCACGTATGTCCTTTACTTGATTCAGGTAGTTGAACGTCAAAGAACGTACTTCTTCTGCGTAACACATGAGAAGTGCAATGGTTTTGGGACTTGTTACATAGTTAGAAAAATGTTGATGATTGTCGTCGTTATTTACTCGATCACCTAGATTCCCATCCACAGAAGGGAACAAAACGCGTGTCACACGCCATAAAGGGTCTTGAGACGTGTCACTCGTATAAATACGATTATTTTTCTCGTCAAATGTTGCTTTCACACCCCAATGAAAACGAATATTGGGGATAAGATGATCAAGGGCTACGCGCCCAACTGTGGGAGAAAAATACTTCTTCTTAAAGGGACGCGACACACCTTTAAAAGCAGCGTCCGGCACCACAGCATGGGACGCGGCGCTCAACATCAAAGAGCCAAACAAAGATGAGTAAAGTATTTTTTTAAATCGACGCATAGAAGTGTATACCTTGACAGAATTTGCTATTTATATTTATAGCAAAAAAGCATTAATGTTAAGTGAAGATCTCCTTCAAGAAAACCCATGGTATGCTTTAAAGCGTCTAAAGGTGACCTATAGCCGAACCATTATAATTTGATAATGCGCGTCTGGCCGCTCGTGTATACTTATACACGTCGCTTTCCTCGTATCCTGTTATCACATTAAACTGTTCTAGCTATATAAAAAAACTCTGACGCACCCCAAGTCGAATCCAGAAAAACGCTCTGTCTTCTGCCAAAAGAGCACGGGCTATGAGGGGGCAGGAAAGCCCATGGTGTCCCTTGACGAGAGCGGGTTTGCCCATTACATGCCACGCACCCATGGGTACGCCCAAAGGGGACAACGGTGTAACGGTATCTAGGATTGGGGTACAAAAGGGAGAACCAACGTTATCGGGGCTCTTTTGGGGGGCGTACTCCTCACGGTGAGCTTGTTTTCCACAACCATCAACACCCAGATCTTTGATGCACGGGTCATCCAGGACCTCATCCCCAAGCTCCCAAAAGGCAGTGTCGTGATCATGGACATACAAAAAGCCTCAAGTGGTCAAAGCCCTCCAGGACGCAGGGCACACACGCCTGCACCTCCCGCCATACTCCTCAGACCTTAACCCCATTGAAAAGAAATGGGTCCAAGCTAATAAGCTTCGCAAACTGAAAAACCACCCAATGGAACTCTTCTTTAAGGTTCAAAATCTATGATCATTTTATAGGTGGTTAGCTATACACATTCCTGCGCTACGGCGTCGTGATACCCGGGTCGGTCGCTATCTTTTTGGGCACCCAGGTGACGAGTCGCCTGTACACGGCTCAGCGTTTTGTTTTAGGTCGCGCCACTGCGCCCTACACACGCCTGTGGCGCACCTCTCATTTTTCATAGCTGCGTGTCTTTTACCTGTTACTTATATGCGTCGTCGCTTTTTGCGTTGTGTTGATAGAAAACAGTAAAGGACTTGCACTTATCTTTATGTGCCCAGGCGCTTATATGATTGCGCGTCTCACACTGGCACTGCCTGATATTGCAACAAGGCAGGGCGCGCGCCTCAATGACGGGTGGCATCAGGCAAAAGGATACGTGCTTGAGATCTTTTTACTGACGTTTGTGTTCCATGTGCTAGCAAGCGTTATTTTTGCGGCACTGGCAGTTGGCTCATGGTTTTTATTTGTGCATGTACACGTAAGTGTTTTTTTAAGGGGAGTGTGACCCCCTTTACGACGTTCGTTATTTCCAATGCCCACATATTTGAGGGGATTTGGAGTGGTCTGACCCTTGGACTTATTACCTGGATTCTCTTGAGTTCCTTTGCAAGCCTGAGTCATTTATATGCCTTGATTAGAGCCAGACGCCTTAGTTAAACTAACTGGTGAAGTTATATCTTGTATGCCCCCATCGAAGAGGACCAGACTATGTCACAAGAAATGACAAACATACCCGCCCCGACGCCCGTTAAGTCCGCGCCCATTTGGCCGGCGCTGAAGGAAGGATTTCTCTTTCCGCTTCTCATATATAAGGGCAAGTGGGCGGCCTTTGGGTGGCATATGCTCTTCATGACATTTTTCGCAGGGGTAGGCATGTTGTTTGTTGCCCCATCTCTCAAGGACGCTTTTACACTCAGCCCTGTTGTGGGGCTGGTGGCGGTCCTTGGTGTTCTTGGGACCTTTGTGTTGACAAGCGTATACACCATGCAGCGCGTGGTGCTTGGTCAAGAGCTGGCGCCGTACCTGCATCTTGTGTCCACCCCTCTCTTCAGGCGGACGGCTTTATATTTTGTGCTATACACAGTGGCGCAAGTGGCATACGTAACCCTGAGTATCGCTTTGTTTGTTGTGGGTGTAGGTGTCATTCTCTTCATTGCAAGCTATTATATCTTTGCGCGCCTGATCATGATCTTTCCAGAGGCTGCAACACGCAAAGAAACAACGGTAGGACAGGGATGGCGCCTAGCCAAAGGCTATGTTCTTGAGATTTTCTGCGTACATTTTGTCAGTGGGTTTGGTTTCATGGTCTTGTGTGTCCTTGCTTTTTCCCTATGGATGTTATTTGGCGTCATTGCGAACGAATCGTCTGTGTCTTTTGCATCGGTTGGCTTATCTACAGCTGGTGAAGTTTTTGGCATGGGCACCCTTGTAGGCCTTGGGACCTGGACTTTCATGTGTGTGCCTGCCAGTCTTGCGCGCATTTATAAAGACATTATGCAGGCAGAAGGGATCCCCTTACATGTTTCCCTAATGGGATCAATTGTGGTACAAACGGCCGCACCAGTCACGACGACAACCCACGACACACCCAAGGAGCAATAAATGAGCCAGGACATGCAAATACCCCCTCAGGCACAAACGCCCATCACGCCCGTTTTGTTTGGTGAGGCCGTCAAAGTCGGTTTTCTCTTTCCCTTCAAAATGGATAAGGCCAAGGCCCTTGTCATGCTTGAGTTCCTGGCTGTTGTAACTCTTGCCATGGTTGGGTATTTGAAGGCCCTTCCTGTCGTGCAGACTTTCTTTGAAATGCCAGACCACAGCGCGGTAAATCCTTTGGGGGATACAGAAGGGTACCTTCTTTTGCTCGTGGTGTCCTACGCACTTCTCATTTGCGCCATGCTGGCAGGTATTGTTTATACCATGCAGTGTGTGGGGCTGGGAGGTACGCATCATCCATTCCTCCTCCAGGTGTGCACGTCCACTTTCTGGCGCAGTATACTTCTGGGGATTATGTACATGCTGTGCTTCATCGCCGTCATTGTACTGGGCGTGGTGTTAGCCGTTAAGTTTTCGGGTTTTACAACCCTTGTCACCATTCCGGCGTTCACGTATTTACTGGGAAGGCTCATGCCTTTGTTCCCCCATGTGGCTCTGCGCAACAAGATCGATGTGAAAAAAGTGTGGCGGTTGTCCCAGGGCCATGTTCTGAAGATCCTTTTTGCGCCCCTTGCAACCTATTTGCTGATTATTGCGGGTGCCATTGGGGTTGGCATTGTGCTGGGTGTTGCGACGCTTAGTGTGAGCGCCCTCAACCCAGAAGTTACCACGCCCTTTGAGGTGATGCTGCACCAAGGCGCCCAAGAAAATGCAAAACCTGTTCTTGCTTTTGTCATGGTCATGTCCCTATTCTTCGCAGCACTTTCATGGATTGTCATGGGTATGTATGCGACCCTGGCCCACCTGTGGCGCCGTATTTTAGAAAATGCAGCCGGATCCTTATAATTTGAGAATGCGCGTCTTGGCGCCCTTTTATAGCGCCCATCCTTTTAAAGACGCAAAGCGTTAGGCGTCTTTATCAGGGCGTGCTCACTTATGACCTATAAGCTGGGCGCGCCTTGACGATCGCCTTGCCTTAAAATGCTTGTCCGCTATTAAATGATATGGTTCGGCTATATACAAACTGCTCATGCCCGTGGGTAGATCTCAATAAATTCATTTATTTTGTCGTTGTGTCTATTTTTGATTGACAATCAGATTGATTTTGCTACAAGCAGACAGGTTTTATTTCTGAGTTTTTATGATGGTTATTTGGGGTTGGCGTTCGCACAAGTGCGGGCATCAGACGATAGAAGGGGTGTGCCCTGCCTGTCACGCACAAAATCTGGTATTTACCCGATTTGTTCGCGTATTTGATATCTTTTGGATTCCTGTATTCCCTTTTGAAAAGCACGACCATGTTGGGTGTGAGTCATGCGGCTCGTCCTATTACAGTGAGAATTTCCCAGGTGCGCAAGAGGCTCGTAGAGAAGGAAAAGCCCCATGGTGGTCATTTCTGGGTGCCTTCATTATCGCAGGAATCGTGGCTCTTGGCATGTTTTCTGCATGTCAAAGCGAAGCTAAAATCCATGCCTTTAAGAAGAATCCTTCTCCTGGAAAATACTTTGTCTTCAAGTCCAATGATCCTGATTTATCAAGACATCCTTATGTTTTTGCAAAAATTGATCACATGGACGGAGAGAAAATGACGATAGGAACGAGCGCGTTGGCTTATTCAAGTTTGAGCGATGCGACACGAGATGCTAAGAAGAAGTCTGATGATTTGCTTGATTCCCACATGCAAGAAGTTATGTTGGAGGACTTTCAAAAAATGAATATAAAAGACGTCTCGTAACTTTGATATCTGAATAACTCGTTCCGTTTGGTCCAAAATAAAAACATGAAAGCAATTGTAAAATGTCACACATGACACAGGTGAATACCGTATCAAGCATGCAGGCCTTTAAGACGGGCCTCCTGATGGCGATTCCCAGAGACCGGCACACCTTCGGGGCTCTGTTAAAAACGGTTCTGTTTTGCGGCGGTGGCTGGGCCGTGCTCATGGGGCTGTGGTTCCTTTACGCGCCGCGTTTAGACAATGGCATGATCCCCCTTTCAATTTCTGTGTGGGGCGTGCACTTGTCCATTTCGACCTTCGCGGTTTGCGTGGTCTCAGTTTTTCCCTTTGTTGATCTTTACGCGGTGCGCAGCGCCTTGAAAGAGAGAAAAGATACCCCCTATTTTTGTTCCCTTATGGAGGGCGTTGCCGCACGTGCGCTTGTGATCTTACTGCTGATACATCTATTTCATTTTGTGAATGATAGCCTTTTTGCAGAATGTGCGTGGTACGTAAGCGTGTTGTTCGTATGTGGCGCGATTGTTTTAACGCCTTACATAGGTATGGTCATTGTTCACTTGGTTGTCTCCGGACGTATTGACTTGGGGGGAGCTTGGCACATTTTCAGGCGCACGTTCTGGGGGAGTGTGTTTGTATTTCTTGGTATTTTGTTCACTTTTTTGGTCGTAGCGTTTTTGTGCGAGGTCTTTTTGTCATTTTGTATAGGACTGGCGGGTGGCATCCTTTCCACCAATATAAGGGCAGATCTTTTGCTTCTTACGCAAGACTTTGCTGCGCTTAGTGAAAAACTCCCTGTGGCTCCGTGTTTCGTCCCCTACGCGTGGATGTATGTACTGCCCATGGGCGTGTACCACGCGGTTCTTTCCTGGGGCAGTGTTGGCTTATATGGGGCGCTGACGTTTCTTTATAAACGCGCGGTGACAACCGAGCGTGCACGCCCAGATCAAAAGGAGCTGTAAGAGTATGCACGAAGAAGAGAAAAAGGTGGCCACACAGTCTCCTCAACCCGCCTCCGGTATGCAGGCCTTTAAGACGGGTCTCCTGATGGCGATTCCCAGAGACCGGCACACCTTCGGGGCCCTTTTGAAAACGGTTCTGTTTTACGGCGGTGGATGGGCCGTGCTCATGGGGCTGTGGATGGTTTATGGGCCGCGGGGGGCGCACGGCAGCGTGCCTCTTTCTTTCCATGTGGGAGGGGAAACGCTTTCCATGATGACTGTTGCCATGTCTGTGATGATGGCTTTTCCCTTCATCGCTATTTTCAGCGTGCGGTGTGTCTTAGAGCATCGTACAAATGTTGCGTACTTCGATACACGAGGACCTTGTGTTTTTATGGGGGCCTTTGCGGCAGGGGGGATTATGTTCCCCTTGTCCTTTGTGGGGGATCTTGCCTTTGCCCGCACCCCCCAGGAGGTGCAGCTTTTAACCTTAACGCTTTCCTACGTTGTGATGGCCTATATCGCCATGGTGATCGTGCACTTGGTGGCCAGTGGCCGTCTTGCCTTGAAAGAAACGTGGCAAATTTTTAAACCCTCATTTTTTATGGGGGTTCTCGTGTCTGGAGGGACGATTCTTGTCTTGGCTGTTGCCGCGCTACTCACTTACGGTGTGCTTGTCTTTATGGTGGTTGGGGGAATGACCCTCATGAGTTTTCAAATTGGACATGACCCCCTTATGGTGATCCAAGATTGGGCGACGCTTCTGCGAGGAAACGGGCTTTATCGGGGGCTTTTGCCTTATGATTTTATCATCCTTTCGTCTCTGGGTCTTCTTATTGGTCTGGTGGCGTGGACGTGCGCTGGCTCATTTGCGGCCTTGGCATCAATCTACTCAGCGCAAAAGGCGACGGAATCATCTGCGGGTGAAAGCAAATAAGAAAGCCTGTTTGCAGATTTGGCAAACAGGCTTTCGACCATTTAGTTTTGCTTCGCGCCTTGTACGGTGGGCTTAATAACCTCTACGTACTTTGCCAGGTGGACGCGCAAGATGTTTTCTTCCACAACGGCTGAAATCTTAGAAAAGTTAACGCCGTAAGGGATGGCGATGCGGTACTCGGGAGCTTTTTGTTGGCCGGCGCTCCCGATGGCAGCTGCTAAGCGCACCTCGCCTCCCACAACAGAGATGATCATGGGGATTTTTTTGCTCTCAGCATAAAAATACGCTTGAGTCTCAATAACATATTCCTTGTCGTGATCCAAAACTTTGTACTCAATGGGTGGGTAGTACGTTTGGCCATGCGACTGATGGTGGGCGCGGGGATCATTTTGTTGGAACTGACTTGCCTGCTCTCCATGGGGCGCGTGCGGTGCATTTTGGTCGATGAGGTAAGGAGCGCCTCTAAACCCTTGTTGATTTCCCTGTTCTTGGCCACCACTGGCATAAGGATATCCTTGGGGATACTGCGCCTGGTTGTCCTCGTTATAGCATGGTGAGGTTCCGTACCAAAAACCACTTGGATGTCGATTGTTCGAATGGTGTCGACTCATAAAAGATGCTCCTTATTCGTTCTTGTGTTTTGTACAAATGCAAAAACCCCCATCCTTTCTGGGAGCATCACGTGCCACTCCCAGAAAGGAAAGGGTTTTAGCTGTGGTGGTTACGCAGCCGCTGAAGCGGATTGTGCACCGTTGTACTCATAAGGATAAGCACCTGCATAGCTGCCAGCGTAGTAGGGCCTGTAGGCGTTATAGCCGTATCCTTGGTAGTAGTTATAAGGTTGTGCGTAGTTATAACCATAACCGTAGTTGTAGTTATAAGGTTGTGCGTAGTTATAACCATAACCGTAGTTGTAGTTATAAGGTTGTGCGTAGTTATAACCATAACCGTAGTTGTAGTTATAAGGCTGTGCGTAGTTATAACCATAACCGTAGTTGTAGTTATAAGGCTGTGCGTAGTTATAACCATAACCGTAGTTGTAGTTATAAGGTTGTGCGTAGCTGTTGCCGTATCCTTGGTAGTAGTTATAAGGTTGTGCGTAGCTGTTGCCGTATCCTTGGTAGTAGTTATAAGGTTGTGCGTAGCTGTTGCCGTATCCTTGGTAGTAGTTGTAAGGTTGTGCGTAGCTGTTGCCGTATCCTTGGTAGTAGTTGTAAGGTTGCGCGTAGCTGTTACCGTAACCATAGTTGTAGTTATAAGGTTGTGCGTAGTTATAACCATAACCATAGTTGCATGGCGCTGATTGTTGGTAGTTTTGGCCGTAGTTGTACGGCGCGTAGTGGGAATATGCGTAAGGGCTATAGGATCTTTGGTAATAATAGGGCTCAGACATAGTTTCTCTCCTGTTTTTTTTGTGCTCGACCACCAAGGTCTTTTTTTATAAAGAGCGTCAGTGAGTGCGCTCTCCGGTGTAAAAACATAATCGGGAATCGTAAAAAAAAGCTTAATTTTTTATTTCTGCATCTATTAAATATTTCCCAAAAAAGCAATCTGTTATTTTTTTATTTCATTTTATTTAGGGTGTTAGATGAGGGCACTTTTTTCATGTATTGAGCTTTAGACCTGTGTGAGGGGTAGTTTTTACTTGCTGGAGATCTGCAATATGTTCCTTATCGAAGAAAGCCAACTGTGCTAATGCTGGTGCTTGGTTTATGAAAAATAAGGGAGTCTTCACCATGAAAAAACAAGCAGCCAGTTTCGTTTTTGCGGCGCTTTTTAGTGTTCAAAATGCGCAAGGGTCGTTCCTCGAGAGAATGGGGTTCTCGTCCCTTGACGGGGAAGGGCGCACCCTGTGGAGTAATGCCCAGCGCGTGCAACATATGTGCACAGAGTTCGAGGTCAAATCTGCGTGTTATGTCGACTGGTCACAAGTGGTTGGAGAGGCGCCCAATACGGCGCCCTTGCTCGATCCGACGGATCCAAGGGAAGTGCTGGATGTATGTGCAAGTCGCATTGTGGCCGCCGAGTATGGGGCGCACCACCCCTCCTACGGGTTTTACCAAAAAGAGGCGACCCTAGCTGCGCGCTCAAAAACCTTCGATTCCGGAGATCTTTACGCAATGACCGTTCTTTCGCCAAAAGCCCATGAAACGCTTTTGGCCGAACATGGCCTTAAAATCTTTGGGGAATATAATGATGTGTCCCTATCGCAAACGACACACCTTGGGTTTTCAGCCGGGATGCTCGCCAACATTGTGAAGCAACCTTGTCAAAGTATTGGCTTTGTGGGGGCGGCCTTCGATTCTGTTGCGGCAAGGGATCTGCGTTTTCGCCTGCAAGAGAAGATTTCATTGGGGCAAAACGACTTTCCATCGCGCGTCGTTATAGATGCCCCCATTGACCATATTGGTACCCTTGATAGCGTCCTTGAAGCCCTCGGTGGGACAGGAGTCAAGTCGCTGGTGCTGCGCGGGGCGGCCTTTCACAGTGGAGGAGCGGATCTTCTGGGCACTTGGTTGGAGGAAAATACTGTTTCATCTTTAACCCTCAATCATGTTGCCCTTGAAGGTGCACGCTCGCTTAAGTTAATCCCCCGCCTGTCAGGTCTTTCTCACCTGCGTGTGCGAACGACCACGCCCATGAACCCAGGTTTCCCCTATGGTATGAGAAATGCGTTGGAGGCGCGCGCGCAGCCCCATGACTGGGCAATGTCTTTTCACCGCTCAGGGCGTGCTTTTGAAATGAAACCGAGGTCCCATCTTGCGCCCGCCATTACCCTTGCCACGCGCCTTTTGACGCGTGGACGTGCATGAGTTGCGACCGAAAGGGCTTGCTTTGCCCCTTTTAAATTGTCTAAGCTCATGATGTTATTGTTTTTATGGAGGTAAAGAAATGAAAAAGCTATGGAAAACGTGTTTGGTAATGGCCCTCATGGCAGGACTTCAGGGCGCGTACGCTTCTCCCGCCGCTGAGGAAGGTGAGCAAGAGAAAAAACCAGCGGCGCCTACGCCTGTGATTGAAGATGCTCAAAAACAAGAAGGTGCTGCCGTAGCGGGCCAAGCAGAAGAAGGACAAAAGGCTCAGGATCCTGAAGGGGCTGCAGGAAAGCCTAAGAAGAAGTTCTGTGTGATTTCTTAAGGGCGTGACGCGCGAGCACTTGAACATGTTCAAGTGCTCGCGTCGGTCCCCTGTAAGACTTTTATCATCTTTTGACCCTATGATAGGGGGCGAGAATCAAGAAGCCGGGTTGCGTATTTGGGCAAATTAAAGCAGACAATTCTTCTTTCATTTTGCTTATGTCCCTTGTCCTATGGGTCCTATGACCCCACAGACCACTATGAACACACAGATTTTTATGAAAAAAAGCAAGCACTTTCCGTGCATGCACCCTTTGAGCCGTTGCGTCCGTCTGTTGGCCAGCGACCCATGGAGGAGGAGAGTTGTGTTGTGAACACCTGCATAGATTGGTGTGTCTTAAGTGGGCTGATCACCCGCATGGGGTGTATCACCTTTGGGGGGTACGATAAGCATATGAAATAGAAATGCCCCCCAGTCCAGATCTGATCCTGGAGGGCTAAGGGGTGCTAATACAGGTTGCAGCAAGCTAGACCAGGTTTTTTGGCCTTGGCCGTTATCTCGTCGCCTAAGGTCGCCCCTTTTTTGAGGGTGAGGTCCTGCTTGTCACAAAAATTGCGGGGGACGTAGTTGTTGGCAAAGCGTTTCTCAGAAATGTATCCAAGCTTTTGTAAAAGATAAGCAATAAGCTCGCTGCAAAAAATGGACTTTACGTTATCAGATGTGTTTTTGCCGCGAATGGCGTCGATGAGTTCCTTGGGTCGGCTTTCGTAAGGGGTTCCCAAAAGATGTGTGACAAGGTCTGTAAGCAATTGTGTGTCTGGCTCATTACCCTCTTCAAAGGTAAAAAGACGAAATCTCACGCCTCCGTCATAATCTTCAACCACGCGGTCCCAAAGGTGAATTTGTACTTGCGGACTGGCATGCTCAAACAAAATGTCATGGGCGCTGCCCGTGGATTCAAAAGAGTAAAGGGTGCCGTCCTGATCCCTCAAGCGCAGGCCGCAGTGGGAGTGATCGCTGGCGGTGAGGCCCCTGATGCCAGCGCCGATGAGATCACGCGCCGCAAAAAGGGTAACGGCGTCCAGGGTAAAAGTCTTTCCTTTGATGAGCGCCATTGCCTCCTCAAGGTAGCTTGCATTGGAGGTAAGGGGCATACCTCTGGACTGTGACAGCTCATCCTCTTGGTCTGAGGAAAAGACGGGCGCCTTTTCCACCATTGATGAAGCAATTAAAATAAATAAGAACCCGGCTATTTTTTTCAGCATTGATACCTCCTTATTTTTCTGGGAACACTTTGAGCATATCAGGCAAAACAAAGATAAGAAAAGTGCTTTTTGACAAAAAAATCTCAATTAATTAAGTATTTGTAAACTTAATTTGTTTTCTATACACTGGGCTAAGGTGTTCAATTAAGAGGGGTCTCCTATGAAGACTGCTTGGGTTTTGGCAATGGTTTTTTGCGCTGTAGCGCAATCATGGACACATCTAGGTGAGATAGATGAGCGCACGCCCCTTGGCTCCACCCACGCCATTCCCACAGCGCCACTCACGACCCAGGGGGGGCATGCGAGCGCCGCAGGTGAAGAAGATGACTGCGTCACAGGGTGCCTTCTCTATAGTGGTTTTTTGAGGCTGCTGGACTGTTTTGGATGCATTCGTGTGGAGGCGCAAGACGTGCCCGTACCTAGCGTATCCAAATAGCACTGATCTGGCACCCGAAATCCGCCTCGCCTTTGTGGAAGGACCGCCGGCAGCTAAAGAAGGTCTCTTCATGGGCGTAGGTATTCCACAAGGAAGGGGCAACATCTGTGACGCCGGCGGCTTCCAAGCGCCAGGCAACAAAGCCAGGCAAGTCGAAGAACATGTGTTGGGGGGATGTAGGGCTCTGTCTGAAAAAGCCCCTGGCATGGGAGTACTTGCTCGTAAACGCGTCGTAAACCTCGCTCCCCACCTCATAGCTTTCCTGGGCAATGGCAGGGCCAGTGGCGGCCACAAGATCTTGAGGTTTCGCGCCTTGGGCGGTAAGGGCCTCTACCATGGTCTCCACAATGCCGGCAAGGGCACCCTTCCAGCCCGCGTGCAGGCTTGCAACAATGGGGCGCTCGCGGTGGGCGATAAGCAGGGGAACACAGTCGGCCGTATTGACACCCAACCCTAATCCCTGAGTCATTGTCCAAAGACCATCCACGTGGGGGCGCGCGGGGGAGGGGAGAAAGTCAAAGGGCGCGTCCAAGCGCTTCACAAGGGCGCTGTGGACCTGAAAGGGCAGGACAAGGTGTGCCTCTTCCAGTCCCACATGGCGCGCGGCAAGGCGCATGTTCTGGGCTGACGTTTCCTCTCGTCCTTCCTTGGGCTTAACGGAGAGGCCTTCGTGAAAGTCCGTGCCCACGCCCCCTTTGCGCGTAAAGAAGGCGTGTCCCACGTGGGGCAGGCGCGCGAGATTCTCGTGGGTCAGTGCGGTGATCATGGGGTGGGCTCCGTCAGAGGCGATTGCACAAAAAAAACTTTAAAGAGCTTACCCATGGCGTCCTCGTCCACAAGGCGGTTGCGACCGGCAAGGAGGGCTTCCTTATCTTTTGCGTGGGGGAGAAGTTGCTGCGCGCGCACGTCAATGTGGTTTTCCTTTAGAAAGGCGCCTTGGGTTGTGAGCGCGTGGGTGAGGGTCGGGTAGGTGCGGGCAATCAGCTCCATGGCACCAAAGTCCACATGGGCTGAGATGTCGCAAGAACCCGCGTGCTGCAAAACGTCGCAGTAAGCGTGGTTTTTTACCCCTTGCAGGGTGTCGCCCCACCCTTGAACGTAGCCGTAGTCACAGATAAACGCGCAGCCCCCCAAGCGTGCCAAGTGACCAAAAATCAGGTGAAGATGGGCGTGGGTTGCAGGAGAAAACTCCTTGACGGTGCCATGGTCCGCGTGGGGCAGCATGGGAATGTTTGTCGGTGGCAGGTGGCACCAGGTAAGACGTCCCTCGTCATCAAGGGCAACGCCGCGCTCGCGCCAATCCTCAGGCGTCATCTCAAACTGGCGGATGGGCAGGGCGTCAAAGTACTCATTGGCCAAAAGAAAGAGGGGGAGATTCGTGTCCAAGAGGGCATCCTCAATGGTCTCAAACCACGCGGGGGTTGTGAAAGGCTCAAGGGCCTCTTTCTGCGCCGTGCGCAGCACGGGACTTTTTTCCACAAGGAGCACCTTTGCGGCCTCGCTAAACCCAGTAACGCGCCTTCCAACACGCAAAACATCTGCCATCAGCGTGCCGCGCCCAGGACCAAGCTCCATCAAGATAAAGGGGGAGGGGGACCCGAGCTCCTGCCACGCGTGGATAAGGCGCGCTGCCACAATCTCACCAAAAAGGGGGCTAATCTCAGGGCTTGTGGTGAAGTCTCCCCGCGTGCCCAGGGGCTGGGTGGTGGTGTAATAACCCGCGTCTGGGTCTGTCAGAGCAAAGTCCATGAAATGGGCAATAGACATGGCGCGTTCGTGGGAAAGGCGCGTTTGCAGTTTGCGTAAGGGCGTGCTCATGGGGTCTTTGGGTGGCGTAGATTGAACCATATGAAGAGCCCTCCCACCAGAATGAGGGGGAATGACAAGAGCTGTCCCATGGTGAGCTCGCCAACGATAAAGCCAGAGGCCGCCTCAGGCTCCCGGAACAGCTCCGCAAAGGAACGCGCCAGACCATATCCCAAGAAAAAGACGCCCATGAGTGCGCCAGGCGCCCGCTTGGGCAGGGACGTGTGGGCCAAGATGATCAAAACTGTGAAGAGAAGCACGCCCTCTAGTCCCGCTTCATAAAGTTGACTGGGGTGGCGCGGGAAGGGACCTCCTTGGGGAAAGACCATACCCAAAGGGGAATCCGTCATGCGACCGAAAAGCTCTCCGTTAATAAAGTTTGCGATGCGTCCAAAGAAAAGGCCGATGGGTGTGCCCACGCTCAGCAGATCGCCAAAGGTGCGCCAGGGGAGGCGCCGCGCGCGCACAAATAAGATCCCCGCAAGAACAACGCCCAGAAATCCGCCATGGAAGGACATGCCGGGCTGCCAGATGTAAAGGATCTCCAGGGGGTGTGATAGGTAATAGCTTGTATTATAAAAGAAGACTTCGCCTAAGCGCCCGCCTACAATAATCCCCAAGGTCGCCCAAGGAATGAAGTCATCCATGTGGTGCGGCGCGATGTCAATAAAGCCGCGCTTGGCAAGATAGCGGCAACACTGCCACCCCAAGAGAATGCCCGCCACATAGGCCAGACCATACCAGCGAATACTCAAAGGCCCGATCTGCAAAAGAATGGGATCAATATGGGGGTATGTGAGCAAGGGGACCTCTTATTCCTTATTTTTATACCATTTCTTTGTACACAAGGATGGAGGCCGCATCAAGGGTGTGCGGCGGACTTGAGGGTTAGGGGAATATTAATTTTTCAAATGTACAATGAAGAATGATTTTTTTAGGATGATTGACATGGCTGTATTTGATTACAACGAGGCGTTTAGTCGCAATCTTGGTTGGATTACTCAGTATGAGCAGCTGAAACTGAAGCAAACCCGTGTGGCCATAGCGGGTATGGGAGGCGTGGGAGGCATCTATCTTCTGGCCTGCGTGCGCATGGGCATTGAGAAATTCAATCTTTCCGAATTTGATACCTTTGAGCTTGGAAACTTTAATCGCCAAGTTGGTTCATCCATGTTGACCGTTGGCAGGCCTAAGCTTGAGGTCATGATCGAGCAAGCCCGCGCCATCAACCCAAATGTGGATATTCGCTCTTTCCCCGAAGGTATCGGACAGCACAATGTGGAAGAGTTTTTGGCTGATTGTGACATATATCTGGACGGCATCGACTTCTTTGAAACAGGTGTCAGGCGCATTATTTTTAAGGAAATTCAAAAGCGTGGGATTATCGGTATCACCGCGGCTCCGGCGGCCATGGGGTGTGCTGTCTTAACATTTGCACCAGGGTGCCCAGATTTTGAAGAGTTCTTCGACTTTGCATCATACCCTAAAGAATATGAGTCCCTTGTGTTCATCGTGGGGCTGGCGCCCAGAGCCCTCCACCGATCATCCCTGTTTGACGCCTCACGCATCCACTTTGCCGACAGAAAAGTCTCGTCCAACATGATGGGGTGTCACCTGTGCACGGGATGCGTTGTCACCGAAGCCGTGAAGCATATCCTTGAGCGAGGCAACCGCCTTGTGGCGCCTTACGGGATTCATTATGACGCCCATTCTCAGAAGTTTGTGAAGACGTGTCTTCTTTTTGGAAATAAGGGGCCTTTGCAAAAGCTTAAGATTCGTCTGGCTGCCAAAGACATTTTGGAGAAGAGCCAATACCCTTATCCGTATCACAACGTTTACAAGGATGATGAGCCGCTTCTGCCAGAGCTGCGTGAAGTCCTTGACTTAGCGCGCTGGGCGCCAAGTGGTGACAATATGCAACCCTTTACGGTGAAAATCGTCTCCCAGGACGTGGTTCACGTCGAGGTCCATAAAATGGAGGTCTATTTTCAAAAATACCTCAAAGAGGACCTGAGTGCTTTGTCCTTTGGCGTTTATTTTGAGACCCTGCGCCAAGCGGCAACCCTTTACGGGTATGACGCTAAGTGGAAGGAAACCAAAGAACCTTTGACCTTTGAGGTCTCCTTCAAAAAGAAGAAAATCATGGTTGTTGAAGAAAGTGCGCCCTACATCCGCGCGCGCTATACCGATCGCAGGCCCTACAAAACAACTCCCCTGCGCCAGGATCAAATCGACACATTGACGGGTCAAACCCTTGGTCAAGGGTACCGCCTTGTTTACCACGAGGAAGAGGAAAGTCGCCTTAACTTTGCCCGCCACGAGATGAAGGCATTGGGCATGATCCTGAGCGAGCCATCTTCTGCCGAAAATATGGCCCAGCATATCAGTTTCGATAACCTCTTCAGTCTGGATAAGATGCCCATCGAGTCCTTAGGATTTTCCCTGCTCACAAGGCCCTTTGTGAAGTTCTTTATGAAGCGACCTGCGCTTATGGCTATGTTTTCAAAGTTGAATCTGTCGTTGCCGGTTTTATACGAGTATTCTTATCTTCCCCACAAAAACTGTGCGGGTCATTTTGCCATTGTGCGTGATGGAAAAAATGAGGCAGCCAATAAGGCGGCGCGTACCATCGAGGATGGACAGATGATACAAAGATTTTGGCTTAAAGCAGCCTCCATGGGGATTGCTTTGCAACCTGCTTACCTTCAAACGGCCATTGCCAAATCCGATGGCACGTGTTCGGTGGAAGAAAACGAAAAAGTCTATCATCAGGAAAAAACCATCAAGGGATTTGTCACATCATTTTTGGATCAAGATCCTGAGCATTTGGTCTTTATGGGACGCATAGGCACGCCAAAGGACAGAAAAGTCTATGCGCGCTCTACGCGCCATAAAGTCTAAAGAGCAATAGATGAGAAAGTGAGGTCGCCATGGCCACACATGTTGATCAGGACAGAAGGTCCTCCTACACCAACGTTTCCTACCTCTCGAATCACTTTGAGAGACGTAGGGATCCCTTTCGCGTGATTGAGGCAAAGACGTGGGAGTTGCGTAAGATCTTTGCCCATATCCGTCACCAGGTTTTTTGTGAGGAGCATCCCGAGTTCTATCTCACCAAATACATTGATCATTTTGAGCGCGATGAACATGACGCGCACGCGGTTCACTTTCTGGTGATCTATGAGCCTCTCCATATGTTCATTGGGGGCGCACGTGTAATCTTGCCTGACCACAGTCGCCTTGGGTTTGGTTTGCCATCTTTGCTGGCCCAGGATTCGCAATTTCTCAACAATTTCCCCCATGATTTGTCGGGGTTTTGCGAGCTTTCAAGATTTAACCTTGTAAAGGATCGCATGAAAATTGTGCGTGACCATCAGCTGCAAGGTGGGGCATCGCTTGATCATCCGGATGTTTTTCGCCATCTTGTGCGCGCTGTGATCTCCACGTGCATCGACCATAACTTGGATGGGTTCCTTGCAAGTTTAGAGGAACCCCTTTTCAGGCGTTCAAAACAGTTCTTTGGGGTTACTTTGAAAAAGCAAGGCGCACCCATCGAGTTTCACGGCAAGAGGCAAGGCGGCTTTATCCGCATTGAAGATGCGCTCAAGGAGGTGAAAGAGATTGATGCTCGCATCTATCACTTCTTTCTAGAGCATCATAAGAATAAAAGAATGGAAAAATATCTTCCTGTGTAAAATGGCGCTTTTTAAAAGGGTTAAGAGGCTCTGCATGGATAAGTGATTGCACAACGGGTGCCGTTAGTAACTCTTTAAAGGATTTTTGCTAGACTGAACCTATGTCATGGAAAATGGGAGCGAAGCCAATACCTTGCGCTTGCTCGTAAGGTGAGTGAAGGGTTTCACGTCGCTCTTTTCAACATATGGGAAAATGATGTCGTGCAAGAAAGCCAATCCTCTCCTCAAGATGTCGATCGTCGCACAATAGGACAAGATGCGCAGTATCTCGATGCGCACTTTGAGCGGCGCATGGACCAGTTTAAAGTGATCCTTGCGGATACGCCTGAGCTGTTGAAGATCTTTCTGCGCATGCGCCACCAGGTCTTTTGTGAGGAACATCCAGAATACGAAGAAAGCCAAAGGCTTAATCTCTTGGAGCAGGACGAGCATGACCATCATTCTTTGCACTTTTTGGTGATGTATGAGCCGCTCCACATGATTGTGGGGGGCACGCGGGTCATTTTGCCACGCACGGACTTGCCATGGAATGGACTGCCCTCCGTGGAGGCGGAAGGATCCTATTTCCAGGAAGGATTTCCCTATGATTTGTCTCGTTTTTGCGAAATTTCACGCTTTTTACTGGTCAGGGAGCGTATGAAGCTTGTGCGCGCCCATCAAGGAGAAAGTAGGGATCAAGATAACTACCCAGATGTTTTTCGGCATATGGTCCGAACAGTTTTCTCCGTTTGTAAGGAGATGTCTTTGACAGGATTTGTGGGAACACTAGAAGAGTCTCTTTTTAGAAGATCAAAGATCTTTTTTGGCATTAGTATGACCAAATTTGGAGAGCCCTTTGAATATCATGGCAAAAGGCAGGGCGGCTACATTATTTTAAATGACGCCCTTGAGGAGTTCAGAAATTTTGACCTGCGTGTCTATCACTTCATCTGTGATGGTGAAATTCCAGCACTCAGAGGTGGCGCCCATGGAGAGTGAGCGCCGCAGAAAACAACTGGACGCGTTCTGGACCGCGCACTTTGAGCGCCGGGGGGCCTTGTTTGAAACAACTCTGGCCAAAACGCCTCTGGAAAAGGAATCCTTTTACAGGTTGCGCGCTGGCGCTTTCGCCAGAGACGTCTATATTCTTTTTGGTGATGCCCTACAAAGGGATATGAATACCAAAGGCGTGAAAGATGTGTTTGATGAGGAGGCAACCCACTATCTGACCCACTTCAAGCCCACGGGTGATTTGATCGGTGGGATTCGCTTTGTTGCGCCGCGACCCTTTCTTGAAAACCCCCATGCTTTTCCCAGTACCCTTTGCTCGCCCGAGCTCGCGGTTTTTGTGGACAAGGTGGGTGCAACCAACTGCCTGGAGGTCTCCCGTTTTCTTATGGACCGAGAGGGCGCTGAGCGTGTGGAGGGGTATTTGCATAAATTTCACAAGGAGATTTCAGAAAAATCACCACCAAAGCTTCTCTATTTTATTGCAGACGCTTACAGAATTTGTCAAAGCCAAGGCGTGTCCTATCTGATTGGGTCCTTTGATAAGCATTTGCTGGCGATTTTGCGCCTGGTAGGTATTACAACCAAAACTGTGGGGACGCCCCTTAAGGCCTTTGATCAGCTGCAACCCTTTTATATTGATGTGGCGCGTGTGATGAAATCTCTGCAAAAAACCAATCCACGGGTTTACCATTTTCTACTTGAGGAACATGACACATAGGCGAAGCGCCCATTTGAGGCGCACAGCGCCCTTTTCAGGACAAGCGAAAACAGGTAATCTCGCACCAGATTTATAAACAAGGAACAAGCCACATGCTTGCGGCACTTGCCCCCTACGCGGGGGCTTTTCTCACCATTGCATCGATTCAGTTTATGGCGACCATTACACCGGGGCCGGACTTTGTATTGGTGCTGCGCAACAGTCTTTCGTACTCTAAGAGGAGCGGTCTTTTTACGGCCCTTGGGTCCGCGTCGGGTATGGTGTTCCATGGCAGCTATACCCTTTTGGGCGTGGGGATTTTGGTGCAACAATCACCCTTAATCTTTAATGGAGTGCGCGTGATGGGGGCGCTTTACCTTATGTACATTGGGTGGCGGTCCATCCAAAATCCTTCCCATGTGGAGGACTCATTCAATGTACAAAAGGATGCAGCTGTGCAGGATCTGACGCGCTTTCAAGCGTGGCGCATGGGTTTTTTAAGTGACGCTCTTAACCCAATCGTGATTGGGTTGTTTCTCACCATCTTTTCTAGTGTGATGACAGGGAACACCCCTCCTTTTATTCAGGCAATGTTTGTGGCTGAGGCTGCTCTCATTTCCCTCACCTGGTTTTGTTTTGTGGCCCTATGCTTTTCCTACCCCCTTGTGCAAAATCTTTTTAAGAGGACGGGAGTTTGGCTCGATCGGACAGCCGGGGCAGTGCTGATCCTTTTGGGTCTTATGATTCTTTGGAGCGTGTGGACTTAAGGGCCATTGCCCGGGCGCGAAAGGCGTCCATCATTTTGGCAGACGCCTCGCCCATCATGGCGCCAAGAAGACGCTGGGTCAGCCCTGATTTAAGCTCTAGGTAAAGGCAAAAGGTCACGCGTGTTTCCTCGTCTCCTAGGGGCTCAAATCCCCACACCGTTTCTAGGTGGCGAAATGGCCCGTTCACCTGGGTAGCTGTGACCCGTGTGTGGGGCGTGAGCGTCACAAGGGACGTATAAGTCTCTCGCAAGGGCCCTAAGCCCACCACGAGATCCGCGTGACAGGTTGAGCGTGTGAGCGGCGTGACCCGCGCGCCAAAGCACCAGGGCAAAAACGCCGGATACTGGGCTACATCAGCCACCACATCAAATAAATGCTGGGCACTAAAGGGCAAAACTTCTTCCTTAAAAAAGAAGGGGGGCTGGGCCATGGGCGTGCCTTAGGACGCAACCAGCGCCGCGCGGGCCGCCTTGAGCTTTTCAAAATCATCGCCTGCATGGTAGGACGAGCGTGTCATGGGGCTGGCCGAGACCATCAAAAAGCCTTTACCCCTGGCCATACGGGCATAGTCCTCGAATTCTTGTGGCTCCACAAAACGCTCCACCACGTGGTGCTTGGGGGTGGGCTGCAGATACTGGCCGATGGTGATGAAGTCCACGTCTGCGGCGCGCAAATCCTCCATCACTTGGTAGATTTCTTCCTTGCCTTCGCCAAGACCCACCATGAGGCCAGATTTTGTGAAGGTCTGGGGAGAGAGCTCCTTAACGCGCTTTAAAAGATGCACGCTGTGGAAATACCGGGCGGCAGGGCGTACCTGCTTATAAAGGCGTGGCACCGTCTCAACGTTATGGTTGTAAACGTCGGGTGCTGCCTCCACAACAATCTCCAGCGCGCCTTCTTTGCGTAAGAAGTCCGGCGTTAACACCTCAATGGTGGTGGTGGGGGAGGCTGCGCGGATGGCGCGAATGGTTCTGGCAAAGTGCTCAGCGCCTCCATCGGGCAGGTCATCCCGGTCAACGGAGGTCACAACCACATGGGATAAAGACAACTTTGCCATGGCCTCAGCCACGCGCTCCGGCTCGTGGGGGTCCAGCAAATCAGGACGCCCCGTCGCCACGTTGCAAAAGCGGCACGCCCGGGTGCACACACTGCCCAAAATCATGACCGTTGCGTGCTTTTTAGCCCAGCACTCGCCGATATTGGGGCAGGCGGCCTCTTCACACACGGTGTTGAGTTTGTGTTCACGGATCAGGTCACGAGTGGCCTGGTACGCGTGGGAGACCGGTGCCTTCACCCGAATCCAATCGGGCTTTTTCAAGGGGGTGTGCTCAGACATAGGGACGTCCTTTTACTTCTTTACTTAAATATGAATCGCCTGCCCGTAGGCGGCGAGCGTCGACTCGTGCAGCATTTCCGACAGGGTGGGGTGCGGGAAGACCGTGTGCATGAGCTCAGCTTCTGTGGCTTCGCAGGTCATGGCGACGGCGTATCCTTGAATGAGTTCTGTCACCTCAGCGCCGATCATGTGGGCCCCAAGAAGCTCGCCAGTCTTGGCATCATAAATCGTTTTAATGAGCCCTTGGGACTCGCCCATGGCCAAAGCCTTGCCGTTGCCCATGAAGGGGAAGCGGCCCACTTTGATCTCGCGGCCCGCTTTTTTAGCCGCGTCTTCGCTCATGCCAAGACTTGCAACCTGGGGCAGGGTATAGGTGCATCCGGGGATTGCGCCAACACCGTGGAATCCTTTGCCCGCCAGAAGATCAGCGACCATCACACCTTCATGACTGGCCTTGTGGGCAAGCCATGGGGCGCCGGCAACGTCACCAATGGCATATAAGCCTTTTTCGGCGGTTTCACAGCGCCCGTCAACTTGGATGTGGGTTTTTTCCACAACGGCTTTGGTGGCCTCAAGGCCCAGGTCCGTCACGTTGCCTTCAATGCCCACGGCCAGAATGACATGGTCAGCCGTCAGGGTTTGGCTTTTACCGTCTGAAAGGGTGCAGGCGATGCTCACATTGTCTTTGCCCACGTCTGCCTTGGTGATCTGGACCTTCGTGTGGATGGCCATGCCTTGGGACGCAAATGTCTTTTCCGCCACTGCGCTGATTTCCGCGTCCTCATTGGGCAGAATGCGATCCATGGCCTCAAGGACAGTGACTTTGGTGCCAAGAAGGCTGTAAAAACTTGCAAACTCCATACCGATGGCGCCAGAGCCAATGACAAGGAGTGTCTTTGGCAGCGCCTTTGGGGTCATGGCGTGGCGGGCTGTCCACACGCGCTCGCCGTCAGCCTTGAGGAAGGGAAGCTCGCGCGCTTTGGCGCCTGTGGCCAGGATCACGTTCTTGGCGTGGACTTTGGGGGGCACGTTCTCACCCGAAAGGGCCAGGGTAAAAAGACCCCCCTCTTTGGAGGCAAGGCGCGCGCGCGCGCCCAGGACCGTGACCTTATTTTTCTTCAAAAGATGCTGCACGCCTTTGGAAAGCTGGGCTGCCACATCGCGCGAGCGGGAGACAACCTTGGCCATGTCAAAGCTGGGGTTCTCGCATGAAAGGCCAAAGCTGCCGGCGTGCTGCATCTTATGGAAGACTTCAGCGCTCTTGAGGAGCGCTTTGGTGGGAATACAGCCCCAGTTGAGGCACACGCCGCCCAAATCTTTTTCTTCCACAAGGGCCGTGGAGAGGCCTTGTTGTGCCGCGCGAATGGCAGCCACGTAACCTCCGGGCCCACCACCCACAATAATCACATCCCACTTGTTTTGTGACACAGTCCAAATCTCCTTACATGGTTTCCTTTAAAATAGCTCGGCTCTTTAGAAAAAGCACTATCCTTGCTGCGTTGCAAGGTGTAATCTTGCGGGCGTAAGGGTTTATGCATGGGAAACAATGACAGCCTCGTTGGTTCAAGTCCTTGTTGTAGATGACGATACGCGCTTGAGGGGTTTGCTTGAGCGGTACTTGGCTGACCATGGTTATTTGGTTTCAACGGCCTGTGACGCAAAAGAGGCGTGGGACCTTTTGGCGCGCGAGTCCATCGACGTGATGGTCCTTGATATCATGATGCCTGGGGAAACGGGTCTCGAGATGATGACAAGGCTGCGCGCCGCCCTCGACCATCCGCGTAAAAACGTACCCATCCTTGTGCTCACGGCCCTTGACGCGCCCGAAGACCGCTTGGAGGGTCTTGAAAAGGGCGCCGATGATTACCTTACCAAACCCTTTGAGCCGAAAGAGCTTTTGCTGCGTTTGGAGCGCATCGTAGCGCGCCATGACCAAAAGGCACCAGCGCGCGCTTGGGTCACCATGGGCCCTTTTCGTTTTGATTTGACCTCGCGTACCCTTACGAAAGGGGATGAGGTCATTTATCTGACGTCCGCGGAGCAGCGTCTTTTGGAGATTCTGGCCCAGGTAAGTGGTCAGGAGCTCTCAAGGGACGAACTTGCTGAGCGCGCAGGTGTGCCCTTAAGCCCGCGCACCGTTGACGTGCAAGTCACACGTCTTCGCCGCAAAATAGAGGAAGACCCCAAGCAGCCCCGCTATCTGCGCACTGTGCGCCACAAGGGCTATGTGCTGAGCCCCAGCGACGAAGGTTAAAGCGCGTGGCCGCCTTCAAGCGCTTTTTGCCCAAAACCTTCCTGGCCAGGGCCCTCACCATCCTTTTTCTGCCAGTCCTCATTCTGCAAGGCGTTATGACCTACGTGTTTGTGGATCGCCACCTGTCGAAGGTCAGTGAGCTTTTAGCTGGCAACATCGCAACCCAAGTTGCGCTGGCCACAAAGCTCTGGGACGCAGCGCCCCAAATTCAATCTCTTCTGGCCCATAATTTGAGTCTCCATATGGAGGTGCGGCCCCCTCAGGTGCCTGTGGTGGGGGAAGACGACAGCTGGGGCGGACGATATCTGGCGCGCGCCTTACACATGCATTTGCCAGAGGCGTTTTACGTACACGTGGGCGAGGAAGTCTCCCGGGTTTGGGTTTACCATCTGAATCAGACATTTATATTCTCCTTTGAGACGAAGCAACTTTCCTTGAAAACCACCTCCATTCTTTTGTGGTGGGCCCTGGGGGCGCCGCTTCTTTTGCTGTTAGTTGCCACCCTTTTTATGCGCAACCAGGTGCGCCCCTTAAGGCAGCTCGCCGTGGCCGTGGAGAATTTCGGCAAAGGACGTGAGACAGGACCCTTTGAGCCTAAAGGGGCCCTGGAGGTCAGGCGCGTGGCCAAAGCCTTCCATGCCATGCGCGAGCGCATCACAAGACAGCGCGAGCAACGCACCCAGATGCTGGCGGGCGTCTCCCATGATTTGCGCACGCCGCTCACGCGCATGGGCCTACAGCTGGCTGTGATGGGAGAGAATGAGGATGTGCGCTCGCTTAAGAACGACTTGGCGGAGATGACGCAAACCCTGGAGAGCTATCTGTCCTTTGCCAGGGGAGAGGGGACTGAAAGTGCCTCTTCCATTGAGATGAACGCCTTTCTTACCCGTGTATGCAGTGCAAACCGCCACAAAATACAGAGCCTTTGCTTGCTAGACGGGGACTGGTATCTCGTGGGGCGCCCCCACGCGCTTTACAGAGCCTTGAGTAACCTTATTGAGAACGCCGCACGTTATGCGCCCCGCACGTGGGTGAGTGTGACACTGCTAGAGGAAGGTGCCGTCATTATTGTTGATGATGATGGCCCCGGCATTCCAATGGACAAGCGAGAAGACGTGTTTAAGCCCTTTGTGCGCTTAGAGGGGTCCCGTAATCCTGCCACAGGGGGCACGGGGCTGGGGCTTGCCATTGCGCGCGACATTGCGCGCTCCCACGGAGGGGATATTACCCTAGGGTACAGCCCCAACGGAGGCCTGCGCGCCTGCTTGTTCCTCCCTTACTAACGTAGGGCGCTGGCATAGCGCATATAAAGCCTGACAAAGGCGCCAAGTTTGCGCATGGCAAAGCCCTGATCACTGGGGCGCACAACAAGACTCTTCCTACAACTGCTGATGTGCATGACTTTTGTTTCACCAAGCCCCGCCTCAATCTGTTTCAAAAACGCATTTTCCAGGGGGGACGCCGTGCGCAAGCGCAGGTGGGTGAGGGTGCGCGTTTCCACAAAGAAGCTGGCAAATTTCTTCATGAAGGATGCGCTCAAGGAAACGTGATCCAGGGCAAGGTGGGACAGGCGCGGATTTTGGCTTATTAGAGAAAAGAGGGATGTGGACCAGGGGCCTCGCTCATCTTTTTGCTTGATAAAATTGTGACGCAGGCGCAGATGTGTGGGGTTCTGTCCAAGGGAGGCGAGGGTGTCAAGGTGGGTGGCCCTGAGGTCACACTCCTGGAAGAAAAGACGGGGAGGTTTTTGCGCGCCAAACCAGGAAGTCGTATCACCAAGGGACAGGGGCGAGCGAAAAAAACCCAAGGAGATTGGCGCAGGCGCGTCCTGGAGGGGCGTATCACTTACAACGGTTTGCGGCATATGTACCAAACGCACATGAAGGGGCAGACGCCCGCCATGGAGGGTGCAAGCGGATACGACGGGAACATTTAAGCGCTGGGTGTTAAGAGGCAACTCGGGTGGGGTCAGGGAAAAGTCATCTTGGTCATCACGGTCTAGGTTTTTATAAAAGGGCGCGTACCAGGAGAGGGGGCAAAAGAGCGCCTCTTCAAGGCGGTTGAGAACTTCAAGCTCATAGAGTTCGATGGGATCCGTGGGGTCAAGAATGTAGGGGTTAAGCTCGCTTGTTGCCCATTCTTCGTGATCATCCATCATGACGCGGTGTGAGGGGCGAAGAATGCTTTCGTCGTCAATGACCCGCCCGCCCGCTTGGGCCGCTTGAAAAACGGAAAAGGCAAGGAAGAAGGTGGTTGATATCAGGACGTGTCCCATGGGAGCCTCTTGGTGATAAATACCCTTTATTCAAGGGTTAGCACACCTGGACAGGCTTTCCAAGGGGAGGTGGCGCACCCCATGTCCTGGCTGGGGTGCGTCCTTAGTCATCATGTGTTGTGGACGCGCTCCACGAACGCGTGGACCACATCGCGCAGGCTTGAGGTTTGCTGACAAAGTTGCGCGGACGCGGAGACACTTTCCCTTGCCATAAGATCCGTATGGTTTGTTTCTTCCAAGATCTCGTTTGTATTGGCAGAAACCGCTTGGGTGCCCTTTGCGGCCTCATCGACGCTTCGCGCAATTTCCTGAGTCGCGGCGCGCTGCTCTTCAACGCTTGCGGCGACGGAGGTCATGAGCTCGTTAATTTGGGAGATGGTTTTGGTCATCTCTTCGATCTCATCCCTGGCGCCTCCCGTGGAGCTTTGGATGAGGGCGATTTGGGAGGATATTTCCTGGGTTGCCTCTGCCGTTTGATGGGCCAGGCTCTTGACCTCAGAAGCCACAACGGCAAAGCCTTTGCCCGCCTCACCCGCACGGGCGGCCTCGATGGTTGCGTTCAAGGCCAAGAGATTCGTTTGTCCCGCAATTTGCTGTACGAGCTCCACAATGGAATCAATTTTTCCCGCGTTTTGGGACAAGATTGTGATGTTTTCTTGGGTGCGCAGGGCCTGCGAACTAGCTTGCTGTGTTTCACGCAAGATGCCTACAACACGTCCGCTGATTTCTTCAATGGCTAGGGTGAGCTCATCGGCAGAGCCAGCCACAGTCTTCACATTGCGGCTTGCTGCGTCTGCGTGCCCGGCAACCTCGTTGGCTTGACCTTGCGCCTTGGTGATGGAGGTTGATAAATGCTCAGCCGTTTCCATCATTTTTTCGGCGTCGTGGGCTACATTGGTGACGATTGATTCCACTGATTTTTCAAAGTCATGGGCAAGGCGCGCCATGTCTTTTGAGCGCTCAAGTTGCGCATGCTTTTCCGCCTCTGCCGCTTGCTCTTGAAGCTCGCGGGTTTTTACCATGGACTCTTTGAAAAACTTGAGTGAGTTGGCCATCTCGCCAATTTCATCCTTGTGGTCGACTGCAGGGATAAAAATGCGCAAGTCCCCTTCCGCCATTTTCGTCATGGTATGGGATATTTCTGAAACAGGTTTCACGATGCTTTTTGTCACAAAGAACGCAATGGTGCAGCCAATGGCGAAAATGAAGAACTGTACAATGCCAATATGGAGAATGCTTTTCATGAAAATGGCGTTGACGTCATCGAGATAAACGCCTGTCCCCAAAACCCATCCCCAGGGTTTAAAGGGCATGACGTAGCTTGCCTTGTCTGTGGGCTCTTTTCCGGCTTCCTTTGCCCATTTGTAGTGGACATAGTCACCGCCTTTTTTGGCTGTTTCTACAAAGGCTTGCATGAATTTGAAGCCAGTTGGGTCCGTGGCATTTATGGCATTGACACCTTTTTTAGTGGGATGCACCAAGAATTTGCCACTCATATCGTTGATCCAAACGTAGTCGCCGTCACCGTCCCCGTAACGGATATGCTCAATCATGTTGAGTGCACGAGATTGCGCCTCTTTTTCAGTGATTTTTCCTTGCGTGAAGCGGTTGTAATAATCCAGGACTGAGCTGTTGGCAAAGTGCACCATGTCGTGGATTTTTTCCAGCTTTGCGTCCATGATGGTCGAGTGCAAACTCACTAAACTGACGCCCACGGTCACAACGGTTAGCATAAAGATAATGACGAGCAAGCCAACGAGTCTGTGACCGATTTTAAAACGATTGAGCAACACACTCTCCTTCTGCAAACAAATGGGCGGACCACTCATGACGCTAGGGAGAAAAGGTTAAGAAATCGCAAAGAGAAGATAGAAAAATACGCTTTACTTCAGGATGTTTTTTGCCAACGCAGGGGCAGGGTGATGAGACTCTCATGAAGGGGCATCGCGGTCGCATCCAGGGTGAATCCTTTCGCAAGGAACCAGTTTACGGCTGGCAGAGGGGCATCGACGTGAGTGAGTGTTGGCGCGCACGCCTTTAGATAAGTCCGCCACAAAGCAGTACCAATCCCCTTGCGAAAGGATTTTGGATCAACATGGCATAAAACAATGCGCCCGTCCCGCGAGACAGATAAGATGCCCAGAACTTTGTCGCCGCGCGCCTCACCCGTATAGAAAAAGGTCTCATGGTCTGGCGCGCTCATGCATTGACGAACAAAGTCAGGTGTCATGGCAACCAGGCTTGCCTCAAGGGCGCGTGAGGGATAAGTATGTTTATGAGCAAGTGTGATACAGGCGCGAATGCAGTTACTTGCGGCGTTGATGAGTGCGTGTGCAGGATCATTGATCATTTCCGCATAAAGGGCGCTTACGCCGTGAACCGTATAGATAGCCATGTCCCTCACTGCCTGCATATGTTAGCTAAGTGCAAGGTGCGTGCTTTAGGGATCTGTGTCAAGGTCGTGTTGGATAAGATAAGGCAAGGAGGCTTAGCCCATGAACATTTTGGTGAGTGGGTGTCTTTTGGGGCATAAGGTGCGCTATGACGGACAAGACAACTTTTTGGATCATCCGTGGATTAAAGAGCTCCATGCCCAAGGTAGGCTCGTGACTATCTGCCCTGAGGTTGCAGGGGGACTTGCGACTCCACGTCCGGCGGCTGAGCGCCAAAGGAATGGCCGCGTGCTGACAAAGCAAGGCTTTGATGTGACCGAGGCTTTTGCTGACGGGGCCCAAAAAGCCCTGATGCTCGCCAGATCCGTGGACGCGCGCCTTGCGATTTTAAAGGCGCGCAGCCCTTCGTGTGGTAACCAAGACATTTATGACGGGACTTTTACAAAGCGTCGCGTTCCTGGCATGGGGGTCACGGCCGAGCTTTTGTGTGCGCACGGCGTGCTTATTTTTAATGAAGAAGAAATAGAGGAGGCAAGGCGGGCGTACGACCAGCTCACACACGCGCTGCGTAAATAAGCTGGTCGATTCATTTCATTAGCCAAGTGTTTTCTTGAAGTTGATAAAACGGGTGCGTAGGCACAAAGCGCTAGCAGTTTCAGGCGCTGTGACCTCTGTCGTTACACCAAGATTTTTGTCCCACAAGAACGTGTTGATGATGTAGTTAAGGGCCCCTTTGAAAAAATCAATTTTATCATTTGGTCCAAGAACACTTTCAGGTTGAATGCTCTCAAGGGGTGTCCCTGCCTTTAACAGTTCACCCAGTTTCTTTCCAACCCGCCTCACACCCGTGCCCGCCGTTTGATCAGTTTGCAAGGAGCCGAGAAGGTGGGATGACGCGCCATGCTGAATGGAGGCTGAAGAGCTTTCAAAAGCACCGTGGGCATCTTCCTTAGAAAGGTCGTAGGTGTTACCGCCTTTGGTAGTGACCTGTGTTTGCGCAGCTAGATAGGTTTTGCACGCCTCTTCAGGAGTCAAATCTGGACTTGCAGAAGCAGTTGTTGCCAGCAAAATGGACCAAAGCCAGAGTGCTGTACCTTTTTTAAGAATGGAAGTATTCATACTCATATTTTCCTTTTAATGATTAAGTTAAGCAGCTTTATGCTGAGATAAAGTGCGCACCACATAAGGCAAAATGCCACCATTCTCGAAGTAAGCTATCTCGTCCATCGTGTCAATGCGACAGCGCAGCGTAATGGTCTCGTGGGATCCGTCTTCGCGTACAATGAT
Source organism: Candidatus Puniceispirillum sp. (assembly GCA_013822015.1). Lineage (GTDB taxonomy): Bacteria > Pseudomonadota > Alphaproteobacteria > Caedimonadales > UBA1908 > JACESU01. The sequence goes on from PNJU01000005.1 coordinate 78,129, forward strand.
GCATTGCACGTCGCAGCGCGGCGTTAGCCCCTTAGCAATGCCGTGCAGCGAGATAATCTCGTCTCCCTTCAGTCCAAGGCTCTTGCGCGTCACGCCTTGGGGGAATTCAAGGGGAAGGACTCCCATGCCTACGAGGTTTGAGCGGTGAATGCGCTCAAAGCTCTCGGCGATCACCGCCTTGACGCCCAGTAAACGTGTGCCTTTTGCTGCCCAGTCGCGGGAGGAACCCGTGCCATACTCTTTACCAGCAACAACAATAAGAGGGGTCTTGTTGTTGGCATAGGCCATGGCTGCGTCATAAATGGTCAGGAGTTCTCCCGATGGCATGAAGTGGGTGTACCCGCCTGTGCGCTCTGGCACCATCTCATTTTGGATGCGGATGTTGGCAAAGGTGCCGCGCATCATAACCTCATGGTTACCGCGCCTGGAGCCGTACGAGTTGAAGTCAGCTTGGGCAATGCCATGGGACGTGAGGTAAAGACCGGCGGGGCTGTCCTTTTTAATGGAGCCCGCAGGCGAGATGTGGTCCGTTGTGATGCTGTCACCAAAAAGTGCCAGAATGCGCGCACCTTCCACGTCACTGGTGGCCTCAGGCTGCGCGCGCAGGCCGTCAAAATAGGGAGGCGCCTTGACATAGGTGCTATCCTCTTCCCACGCGTAAGTGAGACCCTTGGGACACGCAAGATCTGCCCATGCCTTTTCGCCTTTAAAGACATTGTCATAGCGCTCGCGGAACATTTTTGAGGTGATATTGGCCTCAACGCACGCCTTGATATCTGCATTAGAGGGCCATATGTCACGCAAGTACACGGGAGTACCGTCTTTTCCTGTCCCAAGGGGAGCTGTCGTGAGGTCTTTCTTGATGCTACCCACCAAAGCGTAGGCCACAACAAGCATGGGGGAGGCAAGGTAGTTGAGCTTTACCTGTGGATGGATGCGTCCTTCAAAGTTACGGTTTCCAGATAGGACGCTTGCCACCGCAAAGCCTTGATCATCAATGGCCGCCGCGATCTCCGGATCAAGGGGGCCTGAGTTGCCAATGCACGTGGTGCACCCGTAACCCACAAGGTTGAACCCAAGGGCGTCGAGGTCCTTGTTTAGTCCTGATTTTTGCAAGTAGTCCGTGACCACCTGGCTGCCTGGCGCAAGGGACGTTTTGACCCAAGGCTGAACATTGAGGCCCTTGGCAATGGCATTACGCGCCAAAAGACCGGCTCCAAGCATCACAGATGGGTTCGATGTATTGGTGCAACTTGTAATGGCCGCAATCACAACACTGCCATTTTCCAGATGGAAGGTTTGGCCATTTTTGGTGACGGCTGTTGAAGGCACTTTAGAGGGGGTTTCTGCGGCAATGGCCTTGTCAGACAGGTCCGCCATTTGCGACAGGGCAACTTTGTCCTGGGGGCGCTTTGGACCAGCCAGGGTTGGGACAACGTCTTCAAGGGCCAGGTGCAGGGTTTGGGTAAACACAGGTGCCCAGTTTTCATCCCGCCACAAACCTTGCTCCTTGGCGTAGGCCTCCACAAGGGCGACCAGATGGGGGTCACGACCTGTGAAGGTGAGGTAATGAAGGGTTTCCTGATCCACAGGGAAAATACCGCATGTGGCGCCGTATTCAGGGGACATATTTGAAATGGTTGCACGGTCCGCAATGGAAAGCTCATCTAGACCATTTCCGTAAAACTCGACAAACTTGCCCACGACACCGTGGGCGCGCAGCATTTGTGTGACTGTCAGGACGAGGTCCGTGGCTGTCACGCCTTCTGGCAAGCGCCCCGTCAGCTCAAAGCCTACGACTTCCGGGATCAGCATGGAGAGGGGCTGGCCCAGCATGGCGGCCTCGGCCTCAATGCCTCCCACGCCCCAACCAAGAACGCCCAGGGCGTTGATCATGGTGGTGTGGCTGTCCGTGCCCACAAGCGTGTCAGGATAGGCCCATGTGTGGCCGTTTTGTTGGCTAGACCACACGACCTTGCCTAAATACTCAAGGTTCACTTGGTGACAGATACCCGTGCCAGGCGGCACCACACGGAAGTTATTAAAGGACTGTTGGCCCCACTTAAGAAAGGCGTAGCGCTCTTTGTTGCGCTGATATTCTGTGTCGACGTTTTTGGTAAAAGCGCTGTCGTTTGCGTAATAGTCCACCATAACAGAGTGGTCGATCACGAGATCCACGGGAGCCAGGGGATTGACGTTTTGGGGGTCTGCGCCTTGGGCTTTGACAGCGTCACGCATGGAGACAAGATCCACAACGGCCGGCACACCCGTGAAATCCTGCATCAGCACACGGGCAGGGGCAAAGGCAATTTCCCTATCAGACTTGCGCTCTTTCGTCCAGCTGGCCAGGGCCTTGAGGTCATCTTGTGTGACTTGCTCTCCATTTTCCCGGCGCAGCAAATTTTCCATCAAGACCTTTAAACAAAAGGGGAGGTTGGACACGCCGCCTAGTGCTGCGTTGGCTTTTTTGAGACTGGCGTAAGTGTAAGTTTTTCCTTCAACCGTCAGCGTTTGGACCACTTTGTAGGAATCTAGAAGCGCGTGTGTCACGTAAGTGTCTCCCCATTCGTTAACATCTTGTTTTATGCAATGCTAACATGTTGAAAGGGGGCTGTATAGAGGAGGTTTTGAATGGAAAAAGTCAACAAAGACAGAAAAAAAGGGGCATAAGCCCCCCTTTTCCATAAGCAAGTGCTTGTCCTAGAGCTTGTAAGAAAGCTTCAGAAGCGCGAGGTGAGAGTTCAGCTTAACCTTTGCGTCGCTGAACTTCATGTCTTGCTCCCAGTAGTGGCGGTACTGGAGGTCAAGAGCAACGCGCTCAGTCAAGCTAACACCAGCGCCCGCACCGATGCCCGCGCCGAAGACTGACTTTTTATTGCCATTGACAGTCAGCTGTGTACCGGCGGCATCGTAAAGCTTATATTCATTCTTTTGTACACGCACAGCAACCAGACCATACAGGTTCCACTTGTTGCCAAAGTCCCAACCAAGGCGCGCATTAAACCCACCAAACCATGTTGGTTGGAACTTTGCCTTGTAGTTGATTCCTTCAGAATTAAAGGACTTGGAAGGGTTACCAGCAACGTAACCAGCTTCAACACCAAAGCCGTACAGCCAAGAGTTTGCAGCGGACTTTGTCCAGTCAAGGGTCAAAGCGATAGGAGCTGTACCATAAGTAGACTTGTTGAATCTTGATCCATCGTTGTTCTTTGTGTCAGCCTTAGTCCACTGACCGCCAGCTTGAAGACCAACAGACCAGTTGCTCTTTGCGCAGTTAGCTTGTGCACCTGCTGCAAGAACCAATGCAGCTGCGGAAGCGAGTAGAATGTTTCTCATCGTTTTCTCCATGTATGAGTTGTTACCTGGCAGAAAGTAGATGCTGGTCACTTTTTTTGCCAGGAAAATGTCTCAGGGGCATGTACGTTTGCGGAGATCGTTGCAGATTTGCAACAAACCCAAGGGCGACTAAGATGAAAAAGCTTATTTGCTGAGGGGGAGCGTGATGTGCTCGTAATGAAACGAGATGCGCACAAAAAGATATGAAATTTGACAAGAAGGGCAAGGTATTGCTCGCAGGGTGTACTGTCGACGGGGGATTATATGTTGTGACGAGTCTTTGACGCGCTTTTGTCGGACAAAAAAAGGGAGAGCGTCACGCTCTCCCCCTTCTTTTGTGATGGTTTTTCTTAGAAGTCGTAAGAGATCTTACCAAGGACGAGGTTTGAATCAAGCTCGCCTTTGCCAATGCCATCGTTGAACTTGATGTCCTGATCCCAGTAGTGACGGTACTCAACGCCAAACTTCCAACGCTCAGCAAAGCGAACGTCGGCACCTGCGCCAACACCAAAGCCCCAAACTGTGCTGCTCTTTGAGTATGTCGTGCTTGGTGACACGGAAAGATTTGTCAGCTCAGCCTTTGCACCCATGGCGCGGCCAGATAGGAGGCCATAGAGGCTCCACTTGTTGCCAAAGTCCCAACCGAGACGTGCGTTCAGTGCACCGAATGCATTGGGCTTAAAGGTGGTCTTATAATCTGATCCAGCATAGCTGAAGTTGTTGGATGGATTTCCAGCAATGCCGCCGACCTCAATACCAAAACCGTAAAGCCATGAGTTGGCCATGGAGTGTGTCCAGTCAAGTGTCACAGCGATTGGTGCTGTGCTGTATGTGCTGTCATTGATCTTGGTGCCGTTGTTAAACTTTGTGTCGATGCTTGTGCCTTGCCAGCCAGCCAAGAGGCCAACGGACCAGTTCTTCTTAGCGCAGTTAGCTTGAGCGGATGCTGCAAGAATCATAGCGGCAGCTGAGGCCAAAAGAATATTTCTCATTTATTTTTCTCCCTATAATGAGTCGTTACATTTCCAGAATACACAAGGCGTCACTGTGTGCCACATCAATTTGCCCCCTGGATGTGCATTTTTGAATCGTCGTTGCAGATATGACACAAAACAGGCGCCAGAAACCAAATATTTGACAAATAGAAAACAATAAAATAAAAAAACACAAAACAAACCCCATCAATAAGGTAAATTATGTCTAAAATTTTAATTGCACTTTGTGCTTTTCTGGCAATGACTGCCTGGGCGACGCATGAAGATCTTGCGCAAGACTGTGATGCAAAAAAGAATGTGCACCGCGGCGTGCTCGCCGACCTTCCATCTGAGTCCCGTCTGCATATTTATCTAGGGCGCATGCCTTGCACAGATGGCAACCAGATCGCGGATGCGCGGCCTGATCAGTGTGATCCTTTTCAAAAAAGCGGTGTACCTGGTGTGCGTTCAGTTGCGCGCGCTTTTGTGTGCCGTGATCAAAGGGTTTGCCTGTTTGAAGGGTATAGGAACCTGGGACACTTTTATCTCAAAAAGGGACTGATGTGCGAGGCGAGGGAAGCATTTCATACAGCTATCTCACAAGGCAGCCATGCGGTTTGCGCAAAAGAAGTTGAGGCTGTGCGCGCCTGTCTTATGAAGCACGGCCTGCGTCGATAGACGTTCTCGCATAAAGCATTATATTCTGGAAAGGCAGCGCTTGCCAAAGAGGCGCTTGCCTTCTAGAATCACGTGCATTGCGTGAAACGGGAACCCTATCCATGATCGAATTTCTGGCCTCATTTTTCTACAACGTTTTTCCCTTTATTATTATTTTATCCCTCCTCGTTTTTGTGCACGAGATGGGGCACTACCTGGTTGCTCTTCGCAACGGGGTGCGGGTTGATGTGTTCTCCATTGGGTTTGGACCTGAGATTTTTGGCTGGCACGACAAGCGTGGCACACGCTGGAAGGTGAGTTACGTGCCGCTAGGTGGGTATGTGCGCTTCTTTAGTGACGCCAATGCCGCCTCACAGCCTGACTTTGCAAGCATTGAGGCCATGAGTGAGGAAGACAAAGCCTCAACGCTTTTTCATAAAACCGTGTGGCAGCGCATGGCCATTTCCTTTGCCGGTCCTGCGGCCAATTACTTGTACGCCCTTGTTGTGCTCACGCTTCTTTACGCAGTGATGGGCGCGCGCGTGCCAACGGGCGAGGTGCTCATTGGGCAGGTGATGGAGGGAAGCGCTGCGCAAAAGGCAGGGATTGCGCCTCAGGATATTCTTGTTTCCATGGACGGTGAGAGGCTCGCAACACCCACAGCTGTGCAGAATTTTGTGAAAACCCGCCCCGGACAAGAAGTGCACGCCGTGATCAAACGCGCGGGCCATGAAATGGCTTTGCCGATTACATTAGGTGAAAAGGCCACGCACAATAAACGCCTGGGGACCCTGGGTGTAGAGCTTGGTGCGGGCACCAAGCATGTAGATATCGCGCTTTACGCAGCGCCCTGGGAGGCGACCAAGCAGATCGGGCACGTGACATGGGATTCCCTTGCGACCTTTGGGCAGATGATTATGGGCGAGCGCTCCGCCGATGGTCTCAGTGGCCCCATTGGCATCGCCCTTTTTGCAGGGGAGGCGGCCAAGCGTGATCTTTTTGAACTGGTGTGGCTTTCTGTCTTTTTGTCCATTAGCCTTGGACTTATTAATCTTTTTCCCATTCCCATGCTTGATGGCGGACACATTCTCTTCTATACCATCGAAGCAGTTCGTGGTAAGCCACTGAGTGAAAAAGCCCAAGAGATTGGCTTTCGCATCGGATTTGCCATCGTGGGAACGCTGATTGTGTTTTCCACATGGAATGATCTGTCCAGGCTCAAAATCTTTGGATGGATTGCACAGCTCTTTAATTAAACGGTTGGGCCTGTGTGGCCTGGCACAAACAGACAACACAAACAAGTGAAGGGGATACGAGTGAGTTCGTTTAAGAAAACCTTTGTTTTAGGTTTAATGCTGGCATCGAGCGGGGCAAGTGTCTTTGCAGCCTCATATGATATTAAACGCGTCCAGATCACAGGCGGCGTACGTGTGGAGCGTGAGACGGTTCTGTCCCACCTGAATATTCGCCCCGGTGATCACGTGGATGACGAGGGCCTCGATCAAGGTTTGAAGCGTCTTTTTGAATCAGGTCTGTTTGTGGACGCCCACCTTGAGGTGCATGGCAATACCCTGGCGGTACAGATCAAAGAAAACCCCATTGTGAACCAGATCCAAATTGAGGGGAACGACGATATTTCTGACAAGATCCTCATGTCAGAGCTCAGCCTCAAGCCACGCCAGGTTTACACTCTGTCCCGTGTGAAGGCGGATACGAAGCGCATTCAGGACATCTACCGCGTGAAGGGATTTTTTGGCGCCATTGTGACCCCAAAAATTATTCAAAAAGATCAAAACCGTGTGGATGTGGTCTTTGAGGTGAAGGAAGGCGAAAAGACGGCCGTGCGGCAGATCTATTTCGTGGGTAACAAGCACTACGGCGCGGGAAAACTTGAGTCCACCATTCAAACCAAGGAAACCCGGTGGTACCGCTTTTTCACCAACGATGATAACTATGATCCTGACCGCTTGGCCTATGACCAAGAGCTTTTGCGCAAGTTCTACCTTGAACACGGTTACGCCGACTTTGCGGTGAAATCGGCTGTGGCAGAGCTCAGCCCCGACAAGAAGGATTTCTACATCACCTTTACCTTGAATGAAGGTGAGCGCTACCGGTGCGGCGCCGTGAAGGTTGTCTCCAACATTGCAGATGTGGACACAGGAAGCCTCTTGGGTGAGCTGACGCTGACGGAAGGCGACTGGTATTCTTCCAAGGAAGTAGAGCGCACCACAAACAAGCTTGTGGAGGCATTGGGGGCCAAGGGATACGCCTTTGTAGACGTGCGCCCCGTCCCCACCAAGGATCCCGAAACCCATGTGATTTCTCTCACCTTTGAGATCAACGAAGGGCCTAAGGTTTATGTGGACCGTGTTGTGATTGCGGGTAACGAGCGTACGGACGAGGACGTCATCCGCCGCGAGCTGCGCTTCCAAGAAGGTGACGCCTATAACAGCAACGAGATTAAAGTGTCTGAAAACCGCTTGAAGAGCCTTGGGTACTTCAAGAAGGTGACGGTACAACGTGAAGCGGCTAAGGCCCCAGATCAGGCCAACATCATGATTGATGTGGAAGAGGATTCAACGGGTGAAATCTCCTTGGGTGGAGGCTTCTCTGACTCCGACGGTGTTTTGGCCAATATCAATTTCTCAGAGCGTAACTTCCGCGGTAAAGGCCAAATTTTATCCATGGGTGTGACCCTGGCAAAGAAACGTCAAGAGTATGACTTTAGCTTTACAGAGCCGTACTTCATGGGCAAGGAGCTTTCCGCTGGTTTTGACCTTTTCCGTGTGACCACACGTAAGTACCAGGACTCCGCCTTTGACCAAAAGACCTTTGGTGGACGCCTGCGCACGGGTTATATGCTCGCGGATTATCTATCCCAAGGATGGTCCTATACCCTGCAACACGAAAATATTACAGGCGTGAATATTTATGCGTCCCGTTATATTCTCGAGCAACTGGGGGCCACAAACGCGTCCATTTTGGGACACAACATCCAGTATGACCGTAGGGACAACCGGATCGATCCGACGGAAGGCTATTTCTATGGCATGAGCAATGACTGGGCTGGTCTTGGTGGACAGGTGCGCTTCTTGCGTAACAAGCTCTTTGGGGGCTGGTACTATCCCCTTTGGGACGAGGTCGTCTTTGGTTTGAAGGGCAGCTATGGCCATATGTTTGAGATTGGACGAAAGATCCGCGTGGCAGACCGCTTCTTCCTGGGAGGCGAATCCTTCCCTGGTTTCGAGCCCAGTGGTATTGGACCACGCGACCGTTTGACAGACGACCCCTTGGGTGGTCGCCAGAGCTTTGTCACTTCTGGCGAGGTTGTCTTCCCCTTGGGTCTTCCCAGCGAGTTTGACGTGAAAGGCGCGGCCTTTACTTATTTAGGCTCTGTCTGGAACTCGGGAGACCCCTCCTTGTACGTGAATGAGCTGAAGAAAGTCCGCGGGAGCGTGGGCATTGGTGTGCGCTGGAAGTCTCCCATGGGGCCCATCAGCATTGACTTTGCCTATGCGTACATGAAGGACAAGAAGGATAAGACTCAGCCGATCTTGTTTGGATTCTCAACACGGTTCTAGGAGGAACATATGCGTCAACTTTTTCGCCTGACTTTTGCAGCGTGCATGATGGCTTGCTTAAGTAGTGGAGAAGTTGGCGCAAGCTCTTTTCTCGTTGTGGACCATGATCGCATGATGGCGGAGTCCCAGGCTGCGGAAAAAGTGAAGCGCGAGATTGAGGAAAAGCGAAAGCAGTTTCAAGCCGAGCTTGATAATTTGGAAAAAGGTCTGCGTCAGGAAGAGGAATCTTTGAAAGCGCAAGAAACCCAGCTCAGCGAGCAGGTCTTCACGCAAAAGCGCCTGGCCTTTTCAGGGCGCGTGAATATGGTCCACGAAAAGGTTTCCCAGCGCCGTGCGGAACTGGAGCAAGCCATTCAGGAAGCACGCGTGCAAATTGTTGATAAAATCTCAGACATCGTGGCGCAGATTGCCAAGGAGCAGAGAGCAGATGTGGTGCTGCCCAAGGCGGGTCTTGTATTCTCAAGACCATCTCTTGACGTGACAGACGAAGCCCTCAAGCGCTTAAACACGCAGTTGCCTGAGGTGAAAATTACCTTTAAAAAACAAACCGAGCTTGGTGTTCCTAAGGAGTAAGACATGCCAGATTCTCGTTTTTTTAAAAAGATACGCGCTTTTTCCGTTGAAGAGGTTTGCGCCCTGACAGGTGCCACATGTGATGCAGACGCCGCGCGTCTCATACATGACGTGGGGACCCTTGAGGAAGCGGGCGAGGGGCAGGCAGCCTGCTTTCATAACCGCGCTTACCTAGAGGCTTTTAAAAACACGAAAGCCTCCTTTTGCTTTGTCACAAAGGAGCTTGCGTCCCACGCGCCCGAGGGGCTGGTGTGCCTTGTGACACCTTCTCCCTACCGCGCCTTTGGTCTTTTTTGTCAAGCCCTTTACCCGAGCGTCGACCGCGATTTTGAGGCCTGTGATACACGTATTCACCCTACGGCCATCCTTGGAGAGGGATGCATTGTTGAGCCAGGTGCTGTGGTCATGCGAAACGCGCATGTTGGCGAGGGCACCCATATCGGTGCAAATGCGGTTGTGGGCAAAGGCGTTGTGGTCGGAAAGAACTGCGTGATCGAACCTTGCGTGACCCTCTCCCATTGCGTCCTTGGGGACAACATTGTGCTTTTGGCAGGCGCGCGCATTGGGCAGGCAGGATTTGGCTTCTTTATGGATGAAAAGGGGCACGTGAAGGTACCTCAGCTGGGGCGGGTGATCGTTGAGGATAACGTTGAAATTGGGGCAGGGACCACCATTGACCGCGGGAGCATGTCTGATACGGTTATTGGACGCGGATCGCGCATTGATAATCTTGTGCAACTTGGTCACAATGTGCGCCTTGGCAAAGGATGTGTGATTGTGGCGCAGGTAGGCATTGCAGGTAGCACCCAGCTGGGTGACTATGTCATCGCCGCAGGCCAAGCAGGCCTTGCAGGCCATTTGAAAATTGGATCGGGCGTACGCATTGCCGCACAAAGCGGCATTGTGCGTGACGTACCGGAAGGACAAACAGTTGCAGGCACACCGGCCGTGCCCGTGAAACAGTGGCATCGCCAGAGTGTGATGCTGGCAAAACTCGTGACAAAGGAACAAAGCTAAATGAGTACGCTTTTAGATGTAACGCAGATCATGGATCTAATCCCCCACCGCTATCCCATGCTCCTTGTGGACTCCTTGGAGGTGATTGAGAACTTTGAAAAGGCCGTTGGTATGAAGAATGTGACCTTTAATGAACCGCATTTTCAAGGACACTTTCCAAATTTCCCCATTATGCCCGGGGTGATGATTGTGGAGGCCATGGCCCAAACCGCAGGTGCCCTCATTGTGCACTCTTACCGTGATCAGGATCCAGAAGGCATGCGCGACACGCAGGTGTTCTTCATGTCCATTGAGGAAGCGCGCTTTCGTAAGCCCGTTCTGCCTGGTCACACCCTGAAAATGTGCGTGCAAAAAATTCAAAATAGGCGCACAGTTTGGAAGTTCAAGGGCGAAGCCTATGTGGGGGACACCCTCCACGCAGAGGCCACCTTCACGGCCATGATTGCCCAAAAAGAGAGCTAGGAAAGGCCCCAGACCTATGGCAAAAACCCTTATTCACCCCACGGCTGTTCTCGACAAGACCGTTGAGCTAGGCGTTGGCGTGGAAATTGGCCCTTACTGTGTCGTGACGGGTAATGTTTCCCTTGGCGATCACGTGAAGCTCCACTCCCATGTGGTGGTTGCAGGCCCCGCGCAAACGACCATTGGCGCGCACACGACCCTTTTTCCCTTTGCCTCCATCGGGCACATTTCCCAAGACCTCAAGTATGAGGGCGAGCCCTCAACCCTCGAGATCGGCGCGCACACCAATATCCGTGAGTATGTCACCATCCAGCCCGGCACAAAGGGCGGGATCATGAAGACCGTTGTGGGTGACCACTGCCACATCATGATCAACGCCCACATCGCCCATGACTGTGTGGTGGGCAACCACGTCATCATGTCCAACTGCGCCACCCTTGCGGGACACGTGGTGGTGGAGGATGAGGCCATCATTGGTGGTTTGGCCGCCATTCACCAGTTTGTACGTATTGGACGCGGCGCCATGATTGGCGGCATGAGCGGTGTTGAGCGTGATGTGATTCCCTTTGGCAGTGTTAAGGGCGAGCGTGCCTTTTTAAACGGCCTTAACATTATTGGCCTAAAGCGTCGGGGTTTTGAGCGTGAGGATGTGCGGGTCTTAAAGGACGTGTACGAGGGGCTTTTCCACGCTCCCGGCACCTTGAGTCAGCGTGTGCAGGAGATGCAAGATAAATACGGGGATCATCCCCGCGCCCAGGAGCTTCTGGCCTTTGTGTGCGCCGAATCCTCGCGCTCCTTTTGTCTGCCCCGGGAAAAGGAAGAACAGTGACGACCTCTCTTGGCATTATTGCAGGGCAGGGCGCGCTGGTGGAAAACCTCGTCTCTGCCTGCCAAGAACAAGAGCGGTCCTACTTCATCATCGCCCTTGAGGGGCAGTGCGATAAGGCCTTTGTGGAAAAACACCCCCATGCCTGGGTGGGACTTGCCCAGGTTGGGAAGGCACTGACCTATCTTAAGGACGCGGGCGCAAAGGATCTCGTGATGGTGGGCGCCGTCAAGCGTCCTTCATTTTCCAGCCTCAAACCTGACTTTGTGGGGGCCAAGTGGCTTGCCCAAATGGTGGGTAAGGTCCAGGGCGATGATGGACTCTTGCGTTATATTACTGAGAAACTAGAAGCAGAAGGTTTTCGTATTGTAGGCGTTGAGTCCCTCCTTGGAGAGACACTCCTGGGTGGTAAGGGAACCCTTACCCATACGGCACCCAAAGAGCATCACATGCACGATATTGCCCGTGGGCGTGGGGTTTTGGAGGCGCTCGCACCCCAAGACGTGGGCCAAGCAATTGTCATCCAGGACGGCCTTGTGCTGGGCATTGAGGCCATTGAGGGGACACAGGCCCTTATCGAGCGCACAGCGCACCTTGCGCGTCCGGCCCTGTCGCGCCCTGTCCTTATAAAGATGCCCAAAGCCACCCAAGACATGCGCCTTGACCGGCCAACCCTTGGGCCCCTGACCATAGACGCCCTTGTGGCAGCTGGGTTTGCCGGCGTTGCGTATCAGGGGAGGGAGGTGATTGTCTTGTCCAGGCAAGAGGTTATCCATAAGGCCAATGCTGGGGGACTTTTTGTCCATGGCTTTTAAAAAAAACCCTCTTATTTACCTTGTGGCCGGCGAGGCGTCCGGCGATCTCCTTGGCAGCCGCCTCATGGCGCGTCTTTTGGCTCTTTATCCTGAGGCGCGCTTTATGGGTATCGGGGGTACGCGCATGTGCGCCCAGGGGATGAAGAGCCTTTTTCCCATGGAGGAGCTGTCTCTTATGGGGCTTGCGGAAGTGCTGCCCCATGCGCGGCGTTTGCTGGGACGTATTCAGGAGGTGGCAAAGGACATTGAGGCACAAAAGCCGGACGTGCTTGTGACCATTGACGCACCGGGTTTTAACTTTCGCTTGGCCAAAAAAGTGCGGGCATTCTCCAAGCCTCCTGCCATGATCCACTATACGGCGCCCACAGTCTGGGCATGGCGTCCGGGGCGCGCTGAAAAAATCGCCCATCTTTTTGATCATCTCCTGACCCTTTTCCCCTTCGAGCCATCTTACTTTACCCCCCATGGGCTCAAGACCACCTTTGTGGGCCACCCTTTGGTGGAGGACGAGCGGCTGAAAAACCCAGCCTTTGATTTTCGCGCCAAACACGGAATCGATGCGCGCGCGCCTCTTCTGATGCTTCTGCCCGGCAGTCGCCTGGGGGAGATCACGCGCCATGGTCCCTTGTTTATGAAAGCGGTGCGCCAGCTTCAGGAAAAAGTCCCCGGCCTTCAGGTCGTATGCCCAACTCTTCCAGGTCTTGAAAAGACGCTGCGGGGCTTGGCCCCGTCCTCAATACCCATACATTTTGTGAGCGAGGAGGACGAAAAATACGCGGCCATGTGGGCGGCGGACGCGGCGCTTGCGGCCTCTGGCACTGTGACCTTGGAGCTCGCCCTCACCAACACGCCCATGGTTGTTGCCTATAAAGTGAATTGGTTCACAGCGTTTCTTTTGGGTTTTTTGATGAAGACGCCTTTTGTGAGTCTCGTCAACATCTTAGAGGGCAGAGAAATCGTGTCCGAGCGCCTTCAAAAGGGCGCCACACCCACGCTGCTTGCCCAAGATTTGGCCGCGCTTTTGGGTGCAATGGGCACCCGGCAGCGCGCTGAGCTGAAAAAAATCCAGCCTCATCTGATGACAGGAAAAGACACCGACCCTAGCCTCGCTGCTGCCCAAGTTGTCGCCCACTATTTCTGAGGAGGTAAGGGAGGCCTTTCCTTTGGATGCATCCACTTTCCATGTTGAAGATTGGGATTAGGGACTACTGTGCTTCCCTCCCTTGACACCACAAGGATTTCTTTGGCGCCACCGTTTGCGAAAAGATCGTCAAGTAGCCGTTGAGCGAGCCCTTCAGCCTGCGCGTCTTGGGTCAGCTGGGGGGTGGGCTTTTCTTGAGCGCCTTCTTCTTTCATGTCCATGGGGTCACTGGCCAAAAGGGGTGTGGTCAGGGCACAAAGAAGCGCAAGTCTCGTTACGCGCATGTTCATGGGGTTTCTCCTTTAAAATAAAGACCATATCACCAGCAACATACTAGGCAGTGCCCGTGCGGCAATCAAGCCTGTTTTGAACTGCTTACGACGCGTGGCCAAAAGATGTCCGCGTGGGGGCTCGCCCTTTTCAAGGACGTAATAGGCGCTTGCCACGCCCAAGATGGTCAAAGTCACAATGAGGGGCATGAAGAAGGCGCACAGGATAAAGACCTCAATGCCAAGGCCCAAAATCCAAAAGGCCTTAGGCAAGTCCATGGCGCCTGTTGCCAGTAAGGTGCGCCTTGGCCACTCGGGACGCATGGGCTCGTCTCGCATGCTCACAAGGTCGGCTCCAAGCTCCGCCGACGAGGTCAGCGCCCAAAGGGCAATCCATCCAAGCAGGGAGTGCACGCGCACAGCTGCCGCGTCAAAAATGAGAAAGGGGATCCAGTAAATGAGGCTCGTAAAAAAGGCGAAAGGCGAGAAAAAGTCCTGCCACGAGACGGGGGCTTTGTGTTCTTTAAAGAGCCGCACGTCATGGTTGATTTTAAAAAGCTCTTCCACCACGTCCTCGGGAGTTTCCACCGCCAGGGCCGTGTGGGCCTTCTCCCACACGGGCAGATCTTGAACCGCGTTGCCCGCATAGTCAAAGCCCTTTTCCCCGTAACGGTCCACAAGGGCTTTGGCCTTGGCATGGGAGCGCAAGTTTGTTGCGCCGTCGCTGGCCATCACGTCTTCAAAAAGACCTATATGGGCGGCAATTTGTCGGGCAGGGGCCGCGTCCGAGGCAGTGACAAGGATGAGGGTGCGCCCGCTTGCGTGCTCGCCTTTTAAAAAGGTCAAAAAGTCTTGGTGATAGGGCAGGTGGGCGGGGTTTAGTGTCACGTGATCCGCCACCATGCGCTTCAAATACGCGCGCCCTTGGAAGAACCACAGGGCAATTTTAAAGATGTTAAGAAGGCTTTCTTTGAGAAATACCAGGAGGGATTCCTCCAACACGTCACTGGCAATAAGGGTACCATCAAGATCAACACATAAGGGGCGATTGGTAGACATGGGAACTCGTTTGCGGTTTTTACTTTCTTATGACGACCATACACCGTGGGAAAATAGATGTCTTGTGTCTTGTGGGGGTATGAGGAGCGAACGGTTTGCGCTGTGCTTTGAGCCCATTGCGGTGTAGTCTTTCTTTTCATGTACATATGTTACGGGAAAGAGGCATCAGATGGATAAGCATCAATTAGGGAATTCGGATCTTTGGGTGTCACGCCTTGGTCTTGGGTGCATGGGAATGTCCTCAGGCTATGGCACCTGTGATGATGGTGAGTCTGTCCACTTCCTTAAGGGCGCCCTTGATGCGGGTGTGAACTTTCTCGACACGGCGGATCAGTACGGCATCGGCGTGAAAGGATGGGGGCATAACGAAACCTTGATCGGCAACGTCTTGGCAGGGAGTCGCCGGCAACGAGTGGTCCTTGCCACAAAATGTGGGTTTGTTGACCCAGGTCAAGGCACAGTTTTGGACGGGGCCATGGTGAACGCAACGCCAGCACACATGCGAAGCGCATGCGACGCGAGTTTACGCCGTCTCAAGACCGACGTGATCGATCTTTACTACCTCCACCGGGCGCAAAAAGATGTCCCCATTGAAGAGTCCGTCGGTGCTCTGGCAGACCTTGTGAAGGCGGGTAAGGTGCGCTTTATTGGGCTCAGTGAGGTGACCCCGGCGACCCTTCAAAGGGCACACAAGGTGCATCCCATTACTGCTTTGCAATCTGAGTATTCGCTCTTTCACCGCAAACCTGAAAAAGAGATCCTCTCCACTTGTCGTGCACTGGGCGTTGCTTTTGTGGCTTATTGTCCCTTGGGGCGCGGATTTTTAACGGGCAAATACAGGGATATTTCAGCCCTTGAGGAGGGTGATTACCGGCGTTTGTTGCCTAAATACACGGGGGATAATTACACGCAAAACATTAAAATTGTGGACGCTGTTGGGACCCTTGCCAGGCAAAAAGGGTGCACGCCCGCCCAACTTGCACTGGCCTGGCTGATGGCCCAGGGCCAGGACGTATTCTCCATACCTGGAACACGCTCATTGGAGAGATTAAAGGAAAATCTTGGGGCGACTCAGGTGGTCCTCACAAGGACAGAGCTGGATAAGATTGACCGGGCAATTCCCCTGGGCGCCGCCCAAGGCGAACAATATCCAGCACTGTTTGACTTTGAAGTATAGCCGAACCATTATAATTTGATAATGCGTCACTCGCCGCTCGTGTATACTTATACACGTCGCTTTCCTCGTATCCTGTTATCACATTAAACTGTTCTAGCTATATAGCGCGCCTTAAGCGCATTTGGCGTCTTTATCTGGCCGAGCGGGGTGTGTCAACCCCGAGGCACTTCTCGAAGCACACAAGGCTGGCGTCGCTGGCCTTGCGCATACATTCACGGTAGGCTTGTCCTGTGTCGGCGCTGTTTTGATGGAAGCGATCCTTTTGTGCTTGCCAGCACGCATCATTTTCCATGCGCAATTTGTCCGAGCATGCTTGGTCACATGCACGGCGTGTCTCGTCATCTGCGCTGGCAAACAAACCACCTGCCCAAGCCCACCCCAAAACAAGCGCAATAGTCCATTGGCGATCCATGCTGCGCCCCTTATTTTTCTCAATCACATTTCTAGTGAGACACACCACACCTTAACAAAAAGTTAAAAGACAATAAGCATCTTATTTTTTGACAAAATATTTGACAAGAGGGGCTAGGCAGCTATCCTGGTCCCCAGGATTGACAGCGGGATCAGTTATATTTTGAAAATGCACGTTTTATCTTTGGTTTCATGCTCTCTTCTTTGTCTATTGTCCAGTGTGCAAGTTGAGCTTTACGCCTCACCCTTTGATCCCCAAGACCCTCACGCAATAGCCCACGCGATGAGAGCGAAAGCCGACATGGAGCGGACCATATCTCCTTGGGTTGATCCACGTGTTGTCGGTGAGGTGGAGACAATTGCGCTTGCCATAAAGTGTTTGAGTGAGCCGCCTTGTGTGATGATTCCACAGATCCGCCTGGGTGATCTCGAAAGTCTTGACCCAGGCAATAGTTTTGGTCAGATGGATGGCCCTCTCCTTGATGCCCTTACATGTGTGCGCAACACTTACGAGCAAAGGCGCGCACAGGCCCTCGCGTGTGATCCGGCCCTAAAAGGCGCTGAACTGGATAAACTTTGCCGTGTCAGAATCATGGACTTGGGTGCTGGGCACGGTTTTGCAACGTGGAAGTTTGTTGTAGCCGGCGCGCGCGTTACTGTGGTTGAGCCCCAGAAATCACTCATGAGTACAACCACAAACTTCCCTTGGAAAAACCTTGATAAAGCGGTGTCGTTTTTGCCGGAAGGAGTTTCTAAAAAAGATGTGGCAGATTTTGTCAGCCTGACGGCCGTGCAGGTCCTTGGGAAGGCGCATTATCAAAATACCTTCGATGGTGTTTACGCCGCCCATGTCTTGCACTGTATGTCCCCCCGTGAGGCACTTACGTGCACAGAGCTTCTGCCTGGTGTTTTGAAGGATGACGGAATCATTTGGGCGCGCGTTTTGGGCGGCTTTCTACCCAACGGGCATGGGCGCGACGCGGCTGTCTATGTGCAACAACTTGCCCAGAAAAAGCGTTTCCCCGGGTACATGATGCGTGTTGCTACACAGGACGGTGTTCAAACAGCCCATGGCTCAATGTCCTTTACTCCCCTTGATGAGGACGGCGATTTTGCGCCAAGGACTCTTTATCGCGAGGAGGGCACGACAAGCCGTAGGGGTCATTTTTCTTTCGATCCTCAGAGTTTCAAGACGCTTTTTGAAGGGCGTCCCTTTGAAAACGCAAGCCTCTTTTGGGAGGACAAAACGGGTCTTATCCCCATCAACGCAGATGAGATGGTTTACGCGTCGCCAGAAAAAACAGGCATCAAGTCCCTCTATTTGAAAACCACCAGAATGAAGAGGCCACCGCAAAATCAGCCAAATGACGCGTCAAAATAGCACGAACGGGTTCCGGAGGCTGACGATTTTCATAAACGCGTTTGTTTAGATCATAAGGGTTGGGGTATGTGAGCCTATGGAGGGTGCACGCCTGTCTTTGACAAAATATTTGACAAGAGGGGTTGGGCGGCTATAGTGGGCCCCATGGTTGGCAGCTGGATCGTTTATATTTTGAAAAAACAAGTTGTTATTTTGGTGTGTGTGATGTTTCAAGCAGCTTTTGCGAGCTCGCAAGAACCTGAGCCGAGGGTGAGGAGTCGGCATCAGGATATATCCCTTCACGAGGAGTGGCTCCCTTTGTATTTAACCCAGACGCAAAAAGAAACCCTCCTAACGGATCTTCAGGCGCGCAAGGATGCGATGGCTCCTCCGGTTCAGCTTGACGGCAAAGTAAAATCTGGGGGGCGTTATTACGGAACCCTCACACCCTTTACGGTGGCTGGCATGACCCATGTGCGCTCTTTGACCGCTGGCGGCGCCGTGCCGAAGGTTTTAGATGTCGGGGCTGGGGACGGGTTTCACGCAGGCCTACTCGTGCTTGCCGGGGGACACGTGACCCTTCTGGAAAATGACACATGTCTTGTGGACACCAAGACCAATAAGAACGTGCCAGGACGCATACTGGTTAATATCCTGCGTGGGTATTTACCAGAGGGTGTGGCTGTCAAGGACCGGACGCGCATTGTTGTGGGGGACGCTTTGAAGACCCTTGCAAAGGCTGCGCACCAAGGCGCCTATGACTTTATCAATGCCGCCAATGTCCTCCACTGCATGACGCCGCGTGATGCTGAAAGCTGTGTGAGAGCCCTTTACGGCGCACTCAAGCCCGGGGGCGTTGTGCACGCGCGGGTTCATGCACTCAGTGCCATGACTGCGATCGTGGAAGGGTCTGTGCTTCATATTTATAGCCAGGAGGTGGAGAAGGGGGCACGCTTTCCCGGATGGATGTTGATCTCAACCAAGTATGACCGTGAGCACTTTGGTTTTACGCAAGTAACCCCCCTTGACGCCATGAGCGATCACTCTCCCATGGAAACGCACTATACAAAATCCTCTGACCAGGCTGACCGGCCAGATACGTTGGAAAGCAGTATGTTATGCTTTGACGTGGCGACCCTGAAGCGACTTTTTGAAGGGGCTGGATTCGTGTCACAGGCGTGCCAGTTTGAGGGGTTAGACGACAGCCTGACGCAAGTCCAAGAAGGACAAGAAACTTTTGTAAACGCTCCTCAGGATCCAGGATTTTCTTCTTATCACCCTTGTGTTCAAGATACCTTTGGAGCGGCCAATATTTGTTATGTAGCCGCCAAACCCCTGTGACCAGATGACGGGGAAGGAAAGAAAAATGACGTTTAAGTTACTTTGCGTGGTTCTTGCTGTGCTGTGGGCTGGCAGCGCCACAGCCACTGACGCCCCAGATGCCCAGAGCTGGTTTTTGCGCGCCCTTTCAAGGTATAGCTGGAACGAGATGGATAAGTGGGCAGACCCGCGTGTGGTGACTCACGAGAAGCTGGGGGACCTTGCCGTTGAGTGCTCAAAAGAAGATGCGCGTGTGGGTATTACTTACGGCGTTTTAGAGGATCAAGAAAAAGGTGTTTTTCTTGATCCGGGCTATAGCTTTGGCCAGCTGGATGATCCGCTTATAGAGGTTCTGGTTTACGTGCGCCAAACCTATGAAGCAAGGCGCACGGCCCTTCTGGAAAAAGATCCAAATCTATCGGAGGGTGAGCTGGATAAAGCGTGCCGTGTTCATATTCTCGATCTTGGGGCCGGGCATGGTTTGGCCATGTGGAAGCTTGTGGTGGCGGGCGCCCATGTGACAGCCGTTGAGCCGCAACCCAGCCTTTTGGGACAAAAGGTCAATGTGTTGTGGGAAAATCTTAAAAAGGCCGAGCCCTTTTTGCCTCAAGGTGTGAAAAAGAGTGAGGTATCGCGCTTTGTTGCCACAGACGCCGTGAAGACGCTTCTTATGCCTCGCTTTCAAAGTGCGTTTGACGGTGTGTATGCGGCGCGCTCATTGCACTACATGACGCCGATTCAGGCGAGAGCCTGTGTGCAGAAAATGGACGGCGTTTTGAAGGAAGGGGGCAAGATTTGGGCTATTGTGCATGGCGGCTTCTTTCTTGATGCGGCTGGGCAAGATAAAGCGGTTTATGACGCTCAGCTCATGGCCCAAAAACCGTTTCCAGGCTACATGATGATGAACATGAAAACGGTGCGTAATAGTGGGACAACCACGAAGGAGGGATTTTTTCCCCTGAATGAAAAGGACGCTTTCCCTCCAACACATCTTTACCCTGATTTTTTCAAGCCAGGAGATAAGCGCTCCGTGTCTCAAAAAACCGCGGCCATGCTTCGTTTGATAGACAAGAAAAATATCCAACACCAACACCGCAGTGTTTTTTTGCTTGATCCAAAAAGCTTGAAGTCTCTTTTTGCGGGGACGCCCTTCGAGATTGACGGGCTTTTTTGGGACGCACCGATGGGGCTGACACCCGTCAAGGCGGACGAAGATACCTTTGATCCCTCATTACACCATGGCCCTAAGTCCCTTTATCTGAAGGCAACAAAACAAGTCAACAACGCGCAAGTGGACCCGACTGACATTGATTGACCATATCCACTGAACCCCGTATGGTGGCACCCAAACCAACGAAAGGGGATGGGGCAATGAAAAAGTGGGTATGTCTTTTTGTGTGTGCGTGGTCGTGGTGTGCCTTTGGCAGCGCCGAGGACACTGGTGAGGGCAACTTCTTGACACCTGAGAAAGCACGCGGTCGCGCGGCCCAAGCAACTTGGTTTGCGCCCCATCTGTCTCAAGAAGAAAAGGAGGAGCTTTTCTCGCTTCTTCAAAGGCGCAAAAGCTATGTGTCACCTCCTTATGACGTCTCTGGAAACCCGTGGTGCTCAGGGCGTCATGATGGCACGCTGACCCCCTTTACGGTCTCTGGCTTGATACATGTGCGCACCGTGGCGAGCGCCTGTGGCCACACGCCAAAGGTGCTGGATATAGGGTCGGGCGACGGGTACCACGCTGGGCTTTTTGCCCTGGCGGGCGCCCACGTGACAATGCTCGAAAAGGACGCCTCTCTTTTAGAGCAAAAATCCTCTATTTTTGATCGCAACAGCAAAAACACCCTTGAGCGCACCTTGGAGGCGCTTCTGGAAGGCCGCTTGCCGGAAGGGACGGGCGTGGGCGAGGTGGCGCGCCTTATCCCCAAGGATGCCCTTGAGGTGATGGCGAGCGAGGACTTTCAAAACGCCTATGACTTTGTGAACGCCGCCAATGTCCTTGATACCATGAACCCGGCCCAAGCGACCCAGTGCGTGAAGGGCATTTACGGGTGCTTGAAGGCCGGCGGGGTTGTGCACGCGCGCGTTCACACCCTTAAGGCTGCACGGGTTAAAACGGGGCGCAGTGTGTTCGGCCTTTATTGCGAGGAGGTTGAAAAAGGGTCCGCGTTCCCTGGCTGGGTGTCGTACAGGGAAAATGACGGCTTTTACGGCGCTGGTGGGGCGTCTGGGTTTCCCATGCGTGGTCCCCAAAGTGGGTACACTTCTCTGGAGGCAGATGCGAGCGCGTCCCCCATGGAGGTGGTTGAAGATAAATCCCAGTCCACCCACGGGTTTTTTCGTATAAGGCGCCACAGCTTCTTTCTGTTTGACGTGGCCACGTTGATGAGACTCTTTAAGGGCGCCGGCTTTCAAAACGCCGCATGTTACTTCGAAATGGAGGATGGGACGCTTCAGGGTGTACAGCCCGGCCAGGAGACCTTTGTGGCGTCTGGAGAAACGGGCCGCGCACTGGGGGAAACCTATGGCGCAACGCACCTTTGCTTTGTGGCACGAAAGCCTTCTCCATAAGTATACCGTGACGTTGATGGATAATATTTATGATCTTTGTGGGGGCTTTATTGACAGCTTATAAGTAAAAATAATTGACGCGATTGTTATTTGGGTGTAGAGGTCTCCTTCAGAAACATGATTGCTTTGTGTGAATGCTTCAAATCTGAGCTTCACCCTATCTGATTTGTGAAAGTGACCAGATGAAAAACCCTACGCTCCTCCTGATGCTTGCCCTTTTGCAAGCCCCGCCCCTTCTTGCCACGGCGCCAGAGCTTGATGATGACAAAAATGCTTTGACGTTACTTGGCTTTGCCAGGGAGCGTTTTGGTTCCTGGACTGATCCGCGCGTTATAAACGATAATCTTTTGTTTGGCCTATGTGACCTCTGCGCCAAAGAGCCTGCTTGCCGAAAAAACCCAGGATCTCACACCCTGGAAAATGGTATGACCTATGAGCGGGGCTATAGCTACGGACGTCTTGATAACGCTATGTTTGACGTGCTCACCAAGGTGCGCAGTCTCTATGAAAAGAGACGCGCGCAAATCCTTCAAGAGCATCCCGCAATGATGGCGCGGGAGCTTGATGCACGCGCCCGTGTGAATGTGCTTGTGCTGCCCGGGGGCATGGGCTTTGCTGCGTGGAAGTTAATCGCGGCGGGCGCACGCGTCACCGTTGCGGAGCCCAATGAAGCCCTCCACAAAAATGCATTTACCTTTCACTGGACAAGGCTGCAGGAGTCCATGGAAAACGCCAATATTTTTCTACCCCCTGCCGTTGAGCCCAAAGACCTGTCGACGATTTTGAAGGAGGATGTTCTTAGCGTCCTTGCAAAGCCCCAGTTTGCTAACGCCTTTGATGGGGTGTATATGGACCACACCCTCCATCTTATGTCCCCCCAGGAGGCACGCCTGAGCACCGTTCTTGCGGCAAGAGTCTTGGGGCCAAAGGGACACCTGTGGGTGCGCGAGCACAGTGGGTTTCTCAAAAGCGCCCAAGGAAAAGACGCAGCCGTTTACGCCCAGCAACTCGAGGCGGGCAAGCCCTTTCCAGGTTTTATGCACGCCACGTGTAAGGTAGGGTATAGCCACGCTGTGACCCACACGCCTGTGGCATTCTTTCCAAAGGACGCCGAGAGCGCGACTCCTGCCCGTGTGCTCATGGACGGCCCTTACATGTCAAAGGACATGCTTGACGATCCCGCAAAGCGTGAGAATTTGCTCCAGATGCTCTCGAACCCAGAAGATGAGTGGAGGCACCGGGCTTATTTTCTCCTGGCGCCCAAGGATTTGGCGACGCTTTTTTCCAATGATTTTTTTGAGACAAAAGGTCTCTTTTGGGAGATGGGCATGGGTCTTGCGCCCGTGAAAGATCCCCAGATGACTTACGCGTACCCTACCCACGTGGGTGTGGAGGCCCTTTATTTGAAGGCGCGCAAGCGCACGAACGCCCCTAACCCTCAGGCGGCCCTCGGGGAAATGGTTCCTGGTTTCAAGGAAACCCTTGAGACGATTGAAGGCGCGCAGGCGACTCTAGAGCAAGAGAGCGCTCATTTGCAAGAGAACCTTACGGGCTTTGGGGTATCCATAGACAGTATAGCACCCAGGCAGTAAAGCTTGGGGCGCTCACTATTTGACATCAAGGACATGTTTTGACATAACAAGTTACCACGCGCGCTTGTGGGTTAAGTGCGAGAAAGTCTGTGACACAAAAGTCATGGTTTTTTCCGTCCACTTCGTGCCCGTGGTGAAAGAAAATCTGTAAATACGCTCATATCTATGAGCCAAATAAATGAGAGATAAGTTATGAAGAAAACGTTCCTCACAATACTGCTGTGTGCGCTGGGCACGCACGGCGCCCATGGAAGTGCCGTTGGCGAAAAAGACATGCTTGGTGAGTTGCAACGTTTTCTTGATCATAAAGTGTCCCCTTGGGCGGATCCGCGCATATTAAATGACCTTCAAAAAGCCCAACTTGCCCTGGCCTGTACACAAGAGCCCCCCCTTCAGCGCATTCCTGAGTTTCAGCCAGACGGAAAAGACTGTGTCCTTGATCCGGGTTTTAGTTTCGGTGCTATTGATGCCCCCCTTGTGGAGGCGTTGGCTTTTGTGCGCCGGACTTATGAGGAGCGCCGCACGCAGGCTCTTCAAAGGGATCAAACCTTACAAGGGCCGGCCCTTGATAAGGTATGCCGTGTGCGCATTATGGACCTTGGGGCAGGGCACGGGGTCAGCATGTGGAAGTTCGTTGTGGCGGGCGCCCATGTGACGGCGGTAGAGCCCCAGCGCTCGCTTCTGAGTCGCACTGTAAATGTGCTCTGGGATATGCTCGATAAGGCTGTGCCTTTCCTGCCCAGGGGTGTGACCAAAAAAGACGTTTCTCACTTTGTGGGGAATGAGGCGTCGCAAGTCCTTGTCAAGGAACACTTTCAAAATACCTTTGACGGTGTTTACGCCTCGCAACTGTTGCACTGCATGTCTCCTCGTGAGGCGCTGGAATGCGTCGCGCTCATCCCCAATGTCCTGAAGGACAAGGGTCACCTTTGGGTGCGTGAGCTGGGTGGGTTTGCCCACAATGGCGCTGGATTGGATAGGGCTGTCTATAGAGATCAGCTCGCCCAGAAAAAGCGTTTTCCAGGATATATGATGCGCAATATCAAGCTACACTATCTGTCAGATGACAAAACCTTCCCAGACTTCGTACCCCTAGAGGAAGGGGACGATTATCCATCAAGGCATCGTTATACTGGCGGCTTCGTCAAAGGAGGGGTTTTATCGGACGCCCAAAGGGTGCAACTTCTTGCGGCAAAAGCCATGGGTGAGGACTTTAGTTATCAGCATAGAAGCTATTTTTCCTTTGACCCGCAAAGCTTGTTGGCATTGTTTGAGGGAGCTGCCTTTGACATCAAAGGACTCTATTGGGAGGGTCTCATGGACATGACGCCCATCAAGCCAGAGGAGATGACCTACGCCCGTCCCGGTGATATACAAGGAAAGCGGCTTTACCTTCGGGCTATGAGGCAAGCCAGATCCTCCTCAAGTGGGATGTCATCGCCTGGGGAGTCATCATAACAAAAGGTTTGCTAGGCGCGTGTCCGCCTTGCGCGCTCGCGCGCTTGACCCCTTCCGATGATCGAAAAACAACCTACAGCCCCTGGGCTGCCAAGACATACGAGAGAGTCAATGTGTAAAAAAAACTTCCTCACCCTGTGCGCGGTTTTTGCGTTTCAAGGGCAAGGTGCCACGGTGCGCGCCAGTGAGATCCAGACGGCATTTGATCTGAGCACGTATATACAAAGGTATGTGGCGCCCTGGATTGATCCGCGTGGCACATTTGAGCATGCCGCGGGTATTGCGAAGCTGTGTTTGGACGAGCCTGCCCAAGAGCGCATCACGCCCGTGGCATCAGGGGGAGCTGCGTATTCCTATTTGGTGGATCCTGGGTACTCCTTTGGTCAGGTGGACGGGGCCCTTCTGGACGCATTAATCTCTGTTCGCCAGACCTATGAGGCAAAGCGGGCGTTTTATGGTGCCCAAGATCCATCACTTGCCCCCTTTGATTTGGACGCGATGTGCCGTGTGCAGGTTCTTGATCTTGGGGCGGGGCACGGGTTTGCCGCGTGGAAGTTTATCTTGGCGGGCGCCAACGTGACTCTGGTGGAGCCCCACAGTGGCTTGCTGGACGAGGGCATAAACCTGCCCCTGGCAACCCTGGGAAAAGCGCGTGGGTTCTTGCCTGTCCCCCTTGAAAGTGTGGCCCACATCGTGAAAGGCGACGCTGTGTCATTTCTTTCTCAAGACGACCGTAAGGCCTCCTTTGACGGCGTCTACGCAAGTCGCGTCTTTGATTATATGTCCCTCCATGAGGCACAAGTATGTGCCAACTTGATCCCATCTGTTATGAAAGAAGGCGCGTCCTTGTGGGTGCGCACCTTTGCAGGATTTATCCCTGAGGCGGACGGGCGTGACGCTGACATCTATCGTCAACAGCTGGCCAAAGACATGCCATTCCCAGGCTTTATGATGATGAGTATGGGCACGCGCGTACCGGAAAATAGCCTATGTGCCCTGGAGTTCTTTCCCCAGGAAGGCGAGATGTGTCTACCGCCAAGAAACATCTTTGGCGGTTCTTATGCCCCTTCGTCATCTGCGTCATGTCCGCAAACACAAGCTGTCTTGCGTGCTCGTTACTTTGATCAAAGGGTGCTTTGGCGTCACCGAAGCCTCTTCATGTTTGACCCCGTGAGCTTGCTGAAGCTTTTTGATTGGCTTCCCCTTGTTTCACAAGGCCTTTTTTTTGAGGCTTCCCATGGACTTCAGGGCGTTGAGCGCGCGCACATGACTTTCGCCCAGAATGGCACAGGTGCCCCAGGACACCTCTATTTCAAGGCAATGCGCTCTGGCGGCGTTTTAAATGCGCAAGAGTTACTTCACGCGAAGGCGCAAGAGCTGCGTCAAAGGCAACCGCGTGTGCCGCAAGTCGTTGATCGGCAGACCAGTGAATTGAACAAAACGCTTGCCAGCCTAGAGTCCCTGCGTATATAGTGCGCGTGAGTCCACAGGTAGGTGAGGCTTTTCGCGTGCGTACAAGCAACCGGTGTCAGGAGACTGATCACACCACCTACCAAGGTTTAACCGGTAGAAACAAGGAAATTCAAATGTCTATACCTTCATTTTCCATGCGTGATTTGTTGCAGGCTGGTGTGCACTTTGGTCACCATCCCCGTCGTTGGAACCCCAAGATGGCGCCTTACTTGTACGGCGAGCGTAACAGCGTACACATTATTAACCTCGAGAAGACCTATCCTCTCTTGAAAAATGCCCTTCAGGCCATCAAGGACGTTGTGGCAGGCGGCGGACGCGTTCTGTTCGTGGGTACGAAAAGGCAAGCAGGCGACGTGGTTGCCGCTGAGGCTGCACGTTGCAGCCAGTATTACGTCAACCACCGTTGGCTCGGCGGTATGATGACCAACTGGAAGACCGTGTCCCACTCCATCACACGTTTGAAGGAGCTGACCAAGCAGCTTGAAGAGGGCAGCGAAGGTTTGACAAAGAAAGAGCACCTGCAACTGACACGTGAGCAAGAGAAGCTCAATCGCTCTTTGGGTGGTATCCAAGATATGGCTGGTATTCCTGACATCCTGTTCGTCATTGACACAAACAAGGAAAAGATTGCCATTCAAGAAGCTAACAAGCTTGGCATCCCCGTTGTGGCGATTTTGGACAGTAACTCAGACCCAGAAGGGGTGACTTACCCAGTGCCAGGTAACGATGACGCCATTCGCTCCATCGAATTCTATTGCCGCATGGTGTCCTCCACAGTTCTGGAAGGTCTGCAAAGTCAAATGCGCGCAGCTGGTATCGATTTGGGCGCTTCTTTGCGTGTAAGTGCCGATGATGTGGCGTTTGCAGCTCCTGAAGCTAGCGACGCAGCCGCTGAGTAATTACTGCCAGGCTTTTTAAAGAACGAAAGGAAAAAATCATGTCATTTTCTGCAAAGGACGTGAAAGAGTTAAGAGAGCGCACCGGCGCTGGTATGATGGATTGTAAGAAGGCCCTCGTTGAGGCGGACGGCGTTCTGGAAGAGGCCGTTGACTGGCTTCGCAAGAAGGGCTTGGCGACCGCAGCAAAGAAGGCGGGTCGTGCAGCGGCGGAAGGTCTCGTTGGTGTTATTGCAAAGGGCACGGACGGCGTTCTATTGGAAGTGAACGCGGAGACTGACTTCGTGGCGCGTAATGAGCAATTCCAAGGTTTTGTGACGACGGCCACTGAAATGGCTTTGTCCGCAGGTGACCTTGAGGCTCTTAAGGGAGCGGCTTACCCAGGCACAGGGCGCACCGTTGCCGACGAGCTGACAAACCTCGTGGCGGTCATTGGTGAGAACATGAGCATGCGCCGTATGGTGCACCTCAAGGTTTCCCAAGGTATCGTTGCAACATACTTGCACAACGCCGCCTGTGAGGGCAGTGGCCGTGTGGGCGTGCTTGTGGCCCTTGAGAGCGCCGCGGCAGAAGCTGAGCTGATCGCCCTTGGCAAGCAAATTGCCATGCACATTGCCGCAGCCCATCCTTTGAGCCTGGCCATTGAGGACATGGACCAAGAGGTTTTGGCCAGAGAGCGCGCCATCATTGTTGATCAAGCGCAACAATCCGGCAAGCCTGCTGACGTCATTGAGAAGCTTGTTGCAGGTCGTCTGCGCAAGTTCTATGAGGAGTCTGTCTTGCTTGAGCAAGTGTTCCTCATTGACGACTCAAAGCGTAAGGTGTCTCAAGTTGTTGAAGACAAGGCAAAAGAGCTGGGCTCACCCATTAAGCTCACAGCCTTTGCCCACTTTAAGCTCGGTGATGGTGTTGAAAAGCAAGAAAGCGATTTCGCAGCTGAAGTTGCACAGCTTTCCAAGTAAACCCCTAACCACACACAAGGAGAGGCGCCATGGTAAAGGACGATACAACGCGGCCCTACCGGCGCCTTCTCATTAAACTCTCCGGCGAAGCCCTCATGGGCTCGTCCCAGTACGGCATCGACCCCGGTACAGTTCAGCGCATAGCCAGTGAGATTCAAACCCTGCACGATGATGGCTTTGATTTATGCATCGTTGTGGGCGGGGGCAACATCTTTCGCGGCGTGAACGGCGAGGCTCAAGGCATTGACCGCGTCACGTCCGACCACATGGGGATGCTGGCGACCGTTATGAACGCCCTGGCGCTTCAAAATGCCCTTGAGCACCTGAAGATCTACACCCGCGTGGTGTCTGCCATTCCCATGCCAGCCATTTGTGAGCCCTATATCCAAAGGCGCTGCATGCGTCACCTGGAAAAAAGACGCGTCATTATTTTTGCCGCAGGCTCGGGTCATCCTTTCTTTACCACGGACTCGGCGGCGGTGCTGCGCGCCTCGGAAATGGGGTGTGAGGTGCTTCTCAAAGGGACGAAGGTTGACGGCGTTTATTGCAGTGATCCCGCCAAAAATAATGAGGCACGCCGTTTCGAGCGTCTAGGATATGGGCGTGTTCTTCAAGATAAGCTGGCGGTCATGGATATGGCGGCCATTGCCATGGCAAGGGATAACCACCTTCCCCTTATCGTTTTTTCAATTCAAGAGCCCGGCGCCCTGGTGCAAGTTGCCAAGGGTCAGGGTCGTTTTACACTTATCCAAGAGCAGGAGGACCACCACCATGGGTGATACGTTCAATAAAGATGAACTCAAAGCGCGTATGCAAGGGGCCCTTGATGTGCTCTTGAAGGAGTTTACGGGCCTTCGTACCTCACGCGCCTCCACAGCCCTTCTTGACCCCATTATGGTGGACGCCTATGGATCAGCTATGCCGCTGAACCAGGTGGGTACCGTGAGCGCGCCTGACGCGCGCATGCTCAGCGTTCAAGTATGGGACAAGAGCATGGTCAAGGCCGTAGAAAAGGCCATCCGCGAGGCGGGCCTGGGCCTTAATCCTTCTGCCGACGGACAAGTTGTGCGCGTGCCCATGCCAGACTTGAGCGAAGAGCGCCGTAAGGAGCTCGCCAAAATTGCGGCCAAGTACGCTGAGCAAACCCGCATCGCCGTGCGTAACGTGCGCCGCGATGGCATGGATCATCTGAAAAAGCTTGAGAAAGATAAGGCAATTTCAGAGGACGAGCATCACCGTTTCTCAGGCGATCTGCAAACGCTGACCGATGAGTTTGTGAAAAAAGTCGACACGCATCTCGCGCAAAAAGAGCGCGACATCATGCAAATCTAGAGTAGGTCGATCTTGTCAGATTCGAGCACTTCAACGGGCACCCTATCCCCAGACCCGGTCCACATGCCACGTCACGTCGCCATTATTATGGACGGCAATGGACGTTGGGCGCAAAAGCGCGGCTGGGAGCGCATGCGTGGACACCAGAAGGGCGTGGACGCTGTGCGCCGCACAGTTCAGGGTTGCATGGACTATGGCGTGCGTTACCTGACGCTCTATGCGTTTTCAACGGAGAACTGGAAGCGTTCGACGGCTGAAGTGTCTGGGCTTATGCTGCTTCTAAAGACGACGCTGAAGGCAGAACTCGAGAACTTTCACAAAAATAGCATTCGTCTTAAGGTGATTGGCAGGCGGGACCGTTTGCCCCAGGATCTTGTTGCCTTAATCGAAGAAGCTGAGATTAAAACAAAGAATAACACCGCGCTAACACTGGTGGTTGCCCTCGATTATGGGGGACGCGACGAGATTGTGCGCGCCGTTGCTAAGCTCGCTCAGGACGCACTGGCGGGCCGTATAGGGTGCCAGGATATCAGTGAAGCGTCCATTGCGCGCTATCTTGATACAGAAGAAGTCCCTGATCCAGACCTTGTCATTCGCACCAGTGATGTGGTGCGCGTGAGCAACTTTTTGTTGTGGCAAGCGGCTTATAGCGAATTTCTTTTCCTTGACGTTTGTTGGCCGGATTTCTCCAAAGAACACTTCTCTCAAGCGCTTTTGAGTTACCAAGGACGCGAACGTCGCTTTGGGCATGACAAAGCCCAGGACGTGCCCCATGGCTGAGCAGAGTTCTTCTTTCATCAAGCGCGTTTTATCCAGCGTCGTCTTAATTCCCGTTCTCTTGTTTATCCTGTACTTAGGCTATCCCTACACGGGTGGTCTCTTGGGCGTGCTCTTTTGCCTGTGCGCGTGGGAATGGCTGCGCCTATGTGTGAGGGCGAAAAGGATCACCTCGCCTTTTACAAAGTCTCTTTTGAGTAGTGCAGGACTTCTCTATCTTGCGACCAGTTTCTATGCACTCGTCATCATCAGCCAGGAATCCTCCCTCGCCCTTTTTGGGCTTTTGATCATGGTATGGGCCTCAGACACGGGCGCATACTTGGTGGGATCCCTTGTGGGTGGGCCCAAGCTGTGTCCGTCGGTCAGCCCCAATAAGACATGGTCTGGTTTTGTCGGAGGTTTGATCCTGGCCATCGCTGCGGGATACGTGCTGATCACCCAAGCCCATTGGTCGCTCCTAAGGGACCAATGCGCAGATACCCTGTCAACCATGGTGAGCGTGGGTCTTGTTGCGATCATCAGCCCCTTGGGAGACTTGCTCGAGTCCTGGATGAAGCGACGTTTTGGCGTGAAGGATACAGGCAATCTGATCCCAGGCCATGGCGGCGCCCTTGATCGCCTGGACAGCATCACCGCTGTTGGATTTATTTTGTTTCTCTTGATCATGTTCTGTCCTTTGAGATAGCCGCTTCTCACGCACCGCGCAAAAAACGCCGGGCGCCCTGTTCATTTTTTCCCATGGAACGCCTTTTCCTATGCTCCGGCACTTTCTGCCAGGGGGCGGGACTTTTTTTCCCCTTGTTAATGCTTTGTTAAGGGTCTGCCTGCTAGGGTGCAATGATTGAAAGCATTTTAATTAAATTATAATGAGGTTGCAGTGGAGGCCTTAGTCCAAGTCATAAAGAATATGGGCATCGTGCGCCTTGCGCTTATGGGGGCGCTCTTGGCGGGGCTCATCAGCGGTGTCACGTTCATCTCCAACAAGATGACGGCGCCTGATTTGACGCTTTTGTACGGCGACTTGGAGCTTGAGGATGCGGGCAAGATCGCCTCACGCCTTGAGGCTCAAGGGGTGCCCGTTGAGGTGCGCGCAGGCGGCACGCAAATCTATGCGCCGGCTGACCGTGTGACGCGCCTTCGGGTGGAGCTTGCAGAAGCCGGCCTTCCCAGGGGCGGCTCCGTAGGCTATGAAATCTTCGATAAGGGAGACCAGCTGGGCGTTTCCAGTTTTGTTCAAAACATTAATCAGCTGCGCGCCCTTGAGGGCGAGCTCTCGCGCACCATCACCTCCATTGCTCAAATTTCAGCGGCGCGTGTACACTTGGTGCTGCCCAAGCGTAAACTCTTCAGCCGCGAAAAAGATGAACCAACGGCCTCCATTATGCTGACCATGGCGGGGCCAGGGACTTTGTCTTCTAGGCGCGTCCAGGCCATTCGTCAGTTGGTGGCGGCGGCTGTTCCAGGCCTTGCACCTGAGCATGTGTCCATTGTGGATGACCGTGGAAATCTCCTCGCCAAAGGGGATGATGATACAGCAAGCTCACTCAGCGCCAACCTTGAGGAAAAACGCCTCGCTTACGAAAACCGTCTCTCGCGCACCATTGAAAGTCTAGTGTCCAAATATGTGGGTGACGGCAAAGTGCGGGCCGAGGTGGCGGTGGATATGTCCTTTGATAAGGTCACTGAAAATTCCGAGAGCTTTGACCCGGAGGGGCAGGTGACGCGCTCAACCCAGACGGTCAGTTTGGGGGAGAAATCCCACGAAACGGAGCCGTCTGTCTCCGTTGCCAAGAACCTTCCCAATGCCAACGCCAACGCAGGCGCCTCAGGTTCAGAAAATCAACTCAACCGCTCTGAAGAGACGGTGAACTATGAAGTTTCAAAGAAAATCCGCACGCTGGTGAAAGAGGTGGGCGAGGTGAAAAAACTCTCCGTTGCGGTGCTTGTGGACGGCGTCTATACGCCCATCGCGGGCAAGAAGGAAATGGACTACAAACCACGTTCCAAGGAAGAAATCGACAGTCTCACCAAGCTCATCAAAAACGCCGTCGGCTTTGACGAGAAGCGCGGGGACAGCATTGAGGTCGCCAATATGCGCTTTGCGCCCATGGAGATGTTTGAGTCAGAGGCACCTGCGGGCACCATCTTAGGTCTTGAAAAACACGACCTCATGCACTTGGCGGAGATCTTTCTTATTGGAATACTGGGTCTTGTGGGCATTCTCTTTGGGGTCAAGCCCATGGTGAACAGGGTCATGAGCGGTGTGCCTGGTGCCAGCTTGCCGGCAGCCAACCAATCCTATCCAGGCTTGGTAGGGGGTGAGATGGCTGCGCTTCCTGGCGCGCCAGGCGTGGCCGGGGCTCTTCCCGGCCCAAATGGGGAAGGCGAGGGACAGCAGGTTGATGAATTTGGGCACTTATCCGATGGACTCAAAGAGCTTGAGCATATGGTGTCGCTCAAGCAAGTGGAAGGCGCCGTGCGTGCGTCGTCTCTGAAAACTGTTGGAGACATTATTACGGAAAACCCAGAGTCCGCCGTGGGGGTGATTCGTGGGTGGCTCGCTGAAGATGATAAGAAAGGCAGGGCATGAGCGTGACAGCACAGCAACTTCCAGGGGCGCCAAATCTGCCGGCACATGCTCATCTGTCGGGGCCGGATAAGGCGGCTGCATTTCTATTATCCCTGAGCGATGACTACGTTAAAGCGATCTTCAACAAGCTTGATACGGCTGAAGTGCTTGTTTTGTCCCAACGTATGGCGACCCTCGGTAAGGTT
This sequence comes from Candidatus Puniceispirillum sp., assembly GCA_013822015.1. Classification (GTDB taxonomy): domain Bacteria; phylum Pseudomonadota; class Alphaproteobacteria; order Caedimonadales; family UBA1908; genus JACESU01. Next base: position 110,937 of record PNJU01000005.1, read on the forward strand.
AAGGCCGAAATCATTGAGTCCCTGTACATCGAGTTTGCAGAGCAAGCAGGGTCTGGTGCGTCCCTTATGGGCTCCTTTGAAACGACAGAACGTCTTCTGCGCAAATTTTTCCCCGACGACAAGGTGGAAGAAATTATGCAAGAAATCCGTGGTCCAGCGGGTCGCACCATGTGGGATAAGCTCGGGAACGTGAGCGAGAATGTGCTGGCAGGCTACTTGCAAAGTGAATACCCACAAACGGCGGCTGTCATTTTGTCGAAGGTGAAGCCTTCCCACGCTGCCAAGGTCATGTGCCTTATGCCCGAGCAAGCCTCCATGGAAATCATGAACCGTATGCTGAAAATGGAGGTGGTGCAAAGGGATATCCTTGATACCATTGAGGACTCCCTGCGCACTGAGTTCATGAGCAATCTTGTGCGCACGTCCCAAAAAGATCCACACGAGCACATGGCTGAGATTTTCAACTCCTTTGACCGTGCGACGGAGGGCAAGTTCATGAGTGCCCTTGAGGCCATAGACGCGGAAGCCGCCGAGCACGTGCGCTCCCTCATGTTCACCTTTGATGATCTTGTTAAGCTCGACTCAACGGGTGTTCAAACCCTTATTCGTGTGGCGGACAAGAGCAAGCTTGCCATGGCACTCAAGGGCTCGTCCGATGCCATCAAGGAAATGTTCTACCGCAACATGTCCGAGCGCGCCGCCAAGTTCCTCAAAGAAGATATCGCGGCCCTTGGTATGGTGCGTCTCAAAGACGTGGACGAGGCACAGCTGATTGTTGTGAACCAAGCTAAAGATCTCATCAACTCCGGTGAAATCCAGGTGGCTGAGGGCGGTGAAGAGGAGGCCATGATCGAATGAGCACGGCCCAGAGTAAGAAATACCTTTTTGAGACCTCTTTTGCGGCGGAAGATATTGCGTACCGACAAAGTTTTCATTCCCCTGAAGAAATGGAGGCGGCAAAAGCGTCTTCCTACGCCATGGGGTTTCAAGCTGCCCAAGAGGATTTTGAGGCCCGAAATCACGCACAGCTTCTGCGCTTAGAGGAAAAGTTTGCAGACCTGTTTGTGGCCCAGGAGACTTTGCACGCAACGCTTCACCATTGGATCAGCGCCCTTTGCCAAGAGGCCTTTGGGCGCGCCTTTCCCACCTACGCAAGGCGCGCCCAGTTTGATGAGATTGAAACGGTTCTGGAGGTGGCCATTGCAAAGGCTAAGCCTGAAAAAGTTTTTACCATCCGTGTGGCCGAGGGGCTCAGCCAGGGCTTGGCTCAGAAATTCACAAAGTGGCAGGAGCAGGGCATCGAGATCACCCTTCATGAGGACCCGGGTCTTGCGCCAACAGACTGTCAGATTGCGTGGGCGGACAGCGGCTTTGAGCGTGTGGAGCGGGCCATTTATGAAGAGATCGACCGTGTCCTTGGCAGCATGCTGTCCTATGACGTCCTTGAAACGGCGCTGCCCGCCCTTGAGGCAGAGCCTCCCCAGGAAGGCGTCCCAGAAGCAGCATGCGCTGCACCAGATCTGAGTAAAAATGAAGGAGAAGCGCCATGAGCGATGAAGAAAACACAAACGAACTGCCACTGCCTAATTTGGATGATGGCCAAGGGGATAACGTGAGGCCCGATGATGAGCACGCCGCCAAAAATGAAGATTTGCGCGCAGTCTATGACGTGCCGGTCCAGGTATCTGCGGTTCTGGGGCACACCAGCATGCAGGTCAGTCAGCTTTTGAAGATGGGCCGTGGCGCGGTGATTGAGCTCGACCGTAAAGTGGGTGAGGCCATTGATGTCTATGTCAATAACCGGCTTGTGGCAAGGGGAGAAGTGGTTGTGGTGGATGACCATCTTGGCATCACCATGACGGAAATTCTCAAGTCCGAGCGGGTGCTCAGCAGCTAACAAAAGGAAGAATCCATGAGGCTTTTGATCGTAGGAAAATTGCACGGTCATATTGGCACCGCCAGTAAGATAGCCCTCAAGCGCGGGGCGCAAGTGGTGCAGGTTGATACCGTCGAGGCGGCCCTTGAGTCCCTGCGCTCAGGCAAGGGCGCAGATATGCTTATGATTGATGTCGCCCTTGATATTGAAACGCTGTGCCAGAGCTTAAATGCTGAGCGCATCACGGTCCCTGTGGTGGGATGTGGTATCGGCACAGATGCGCAAACGGCGGTCAAAGCCATTCGTGCGGGGGCCAAGGAATATATTCCGCTGCCGCCAGATTCTGAACTGATTGCAGGCGTCATTGAGACCGTTGCAAGGCAGGATGATACCCTCGTTTTTCGTGATCCTGTGATGCAAAGCGTCATGCGCCTAGCGGAGCAAATCGCCCCCAGTGAAGCCAGCGTCCTGATCATCGGCGAATCGGGCACGGGTAAGGAGATCATGGCGCGCTTTATCCACCAGCATAGCCGGCGCAAGGCGCGTCCCTTTATCTCCATTAACTGCGCTGCGATCCCAGAGAACCTTTTGGAATCAGAGCTTTTTGGTCATGAGAAGGGCGCGTTTACAGGAGCGGTAGCAAGGCGTGTGGGAAAATTTGAAGAGGCCAGCGGCGGCACCCTTTTGTTGGATGAGGTGACAGAGATGCATCCCAGCCTTCAGGCGAAGCTCCTGCGCGCCATTCAAGAACGTGAGATTGACCGGGTCGGTGGCACAAAGCCCGTGAAGGTTGATATTCGCATCCTGGCCACCAGCAACCGCAATATGGAAGAGGCGGTGCGCGCAGGCATTTTCCGCGAAGATCTTTATTTCCGCCTCAATGTTGTGACCATCGCGCTTCCTGCCCTGCGCCAGCGCCCACTGGACATTGAGCCCTTGGCTGAGCACTTTATACAGAAGTATGCCCAGATGAACGGTGTAGCCCTGCGCTTCTTAAGCGATGGGGCGCGCTCTCTTTTACGTCAACACCCTTGGCGCGGCAATATTCGAGAGCTTGAAAACGCCATGCACCGCGCCGTTCTCTTGGCGAGTGCTGACGAGATCGGGGTGGATGTGCTGCAACTGTCAGGCATTGGCGCAGGACAAGCGGCCCCGTCCTCACCCCAGCAGGCATCCGCGACCCAAACGGAAGGTTTTCAAAAGGCCTTCATTGGTCGCAGCATTTCCGACGTGGAGCGTGATTTGATTTTAGGGACTTTGGGCCATTGCCTTGGCAACCGCACCCAGGCTGCAAACTTACTGGGCATTTCCATTCGTACCCTACGTAACAAGCTGCGTCTTTACATGGAAGAAGATGACGCCCCCTGTGAGAGCCTTTCAGCCCCATCCCCGTACCGCGCGGCAGGCATGTAGGGGACCAGTCACATGTCACAAGACAGTACCGCAAAAAACCAAGGAATGGACCTGAGCTTCGTGCTGGAGTCCCTGAAAAAGGGGGAGGTTGCCTTTGCCCTTGCCTTGATTTCTATTCTGGTGGTGCTGGTCTTGCCCATGCCAAAAGCGCTTCTTGACGTTCTTTTGGCGATCTCGTTGCTTGTATCAGTGCTGGTTCTTATGACCGCGCTGTATATCGAAAAACCCCTTGATTTTAGTGCGTTTCCAACGGTGCTCTTGGTCACAACCATGCTGCGCTTGTCCTTGAACGTTGCCTCCACACGCTTGATTTTAAGCCACGGACACGAGGGGCTGAGCGCGGCGGGCGAGGTTATTCGGGCCTTTGGCTCCTTTGTTATGGGGGGCAACTTTGTCATCGGCCTCATTGTGTTTTCCATTCTTGTGCTTGTGAATTTTGTTGTCATCACAAAGGGCTCTGGGCGTATTGCAGAGGTGTCTGCGCGCTTTACTCTAGACGCCATGCCAGGCAAGCAAATGGCTGTGGACGCGGACCTGTCGGCGGGTCTGATTACGGACGTTGAAGCCAAAGAGCGCCGCAAAGAGCTTGAGGGAGAATCAAGCTTTTTTGGTGCCATGGACGGTGCGGCGAAGTTTGTACGCGGTGACGCCATTGCTGGGCTTTGCATCACTGTCATTAACATTGTGGGCGGCATCATCATTGGTGTGGCACAGCAAGGCATGTCTTTGTCTGATGCGTCCCACACCTATACGCTGCTCACCGTTGGTGACGGCCTCATTTCTCAGATTCCGGCACTCATTGTCTCAACAGCCGCCGGTATGCTTGTCTCCAAAACCAGTATGACGGGCTCCACGGATAAAGCCCTCTTTAGCCAGCTCAGCGCATATCCCGGTGCCTTGGGCATGAGCTCCTTCCTGATGGCGGCCTTGTCCATGATGCCGGGCATTCCTGTCTTGCCCTTTTTGTCCCTTGCTTGCTTAACGGGGTACGCTGCGTGGAAGCTCACAGAAAGTCAGGGGATGCCTGCGCGCGCGGGCGTGCCAGGTGCGCCCGGGGCCCTCACAAAGGCCGATGGCACACCCGCTCTGGAGGCCCCTCAAACGGAAGAGCAAGCCTTGTCAGCCGCCCTCCAGATGGATCAAATCCGCCTAGAGCTTGGCTTTGGTCTTCTGAGCCTTGTCAGCGGCGTGGAAGGAAACCGCTTGGCGGATCAAATCAAATCCCTGCGTAAGCAACTGGCACGCGACATTGGCTTTGTGATACCCATTCAGGATAATCTTCAACTTTCAAGCGAGGAATATGTGCTGCGCATCAAAGAGGTGGAAGTTGGCCGTGGCAGTCTGCGCCTCCACCGTCTTTTGGTGATGGATCCCGAAGGCAAGGCCATCGATATGCCTGGAGAGCCCACAACGGAGCCAACTTTTGGCTTGCGTGCGGCGTGGGTTGACCGTCACCTGCGCACCGACGCGGAGGCAAAGGGGTATACGGTTGTGGAGCCGCTCACGGTTATCACCACTCACCTGAGCGAAGTGCTGCGAGATAACACGGCGGATCTTTTGAGCTTCTCCGAGACGCAGTCCCTTGTGAATGATCAAACGACCCACCAAAAGCTCGTGAGTGACCTGATCCCAGGCCAGATGAGCATGGCGGGGCTGCAGCGCATTTTGCAGAATCTCTTATCGGAGCGCATTTCCATTCGTGACTTGCCAACGATCCTTGAGGCGGTGGCAGAGGCGTGCACCTTTACCCACTCGCCACAAGCCATTACGGAGCATGTGCGCACGCGCCTGTCTCGTCAGATTTGCGCCGCTTTTGGCGACGAGAATGGGGTGGTGCCCCTTGTGATGCTTTCCCCTGAATGGGAGAACACACTCAACCAGGCGCTGATGGGTGATGGTGAAAATCGTCACCTTGCCTTGCCGCCCAGCAAGCTCCAGGAATTCACCGCCCGTGTGGGTGAGGTTTTTGACGCCCAAGCCATGCAAGGCATTGTGGCGGTCCTGCTCGTCAGCCCGCCCCTGCGGGGCCAAGTCCGCACTATTCTTGAAAGGTTCCGCCCGTCAACGGTTGTCCTTTCCCAGGCTGAAATTCACCCCCGTGCCCGCATTCGCACGGTGGCCAGGCTATAAAGATTTAAAGGAGTTGCCCAGATGCGCTTGAAAACATTTTTTGCTCCCACGGTTCAGGAAGCCATGACGCAGGTGCGACACGACCTTGGCAGTGACGCTGTGATTATCTCGACTATCCAAGAAAAAACCGGTGTGCGCGTGACCGCCGCTCTCGAGCACCGGGCGCCCAAGGTTGCTGGTCAAGGGGCGCCTTCCAAGGATGAGCTTTTTGAGCACTTGACGCGGTGTGTCACATTCCACGGGGTTCCTTCTCCCTTAAAAGAACGCCTCCTCTCCATGGCGGAAGAAACGCCTGCCGTGCACCTGGAGGACGCGGCGACCCTGTGGGCCCCTTGGTTTGCCCAAGGCACGCGTGTGAGTCAGCTTGTGACCAATTTCGAAACTAAAACAATTTTGCTTGTGGGCACACCCGGGGCGGGCAAAAGCGTGACCCTGGCTAAGCTTGCCGTTGAAGCGCTCTTGGAGGGGCGCAAAGTGCGCATTGTGACCCTCGACGAGGGCAAGGCAGGCGCCATTGAACAGCTCTCAACCTATGGCAGTCATCTCAAAGTTGATGTGGCCTCGTGTGTCGCGGCAAAGGATCTCACAGCCCACATGAAACTCCTTGATGGGGGCGAGTTGCTTCTCATTGATACGCCAGGGATCAATCCCTTTTCAAGGCAAGACGTTGAATTTGTTTCGGAGTGCGTGTTCACAACCCAGTGCGTCCCCCACTGGGTCTTTTCCGCCGGATGTGACGTGTGGGAAACCCTTGAGATGGCTGAGATCTTCAAGGATCTTGGCGTGCGCGAAATCATCCACACAAAGGGGGATGTGGCCAGGCGCCACGGAGCGCTCTTGAGTGTTTTGACCCAGGAGCCCATGCACCTTGTGGGGTTGAGTCAGGGGCCAACCTTGTCCCAACGTTTGGAAGACGCAACAGCCGAGACACTTCATGACTTGCTTAAGTCGACATTTTTTGTACAATCTACCAGACCAAAGGAGAAGGCTGTGTCTCAAATCAAACAGCTTGAAAAAACAAAAGAAGTGCGTGAGCCAATTTGGATTGCACGTTTAAAGGAGGCGAGGGCATGACACAGACACATTCAACGCGCACAACGCGCAGCGCCGCCGCCCAATCGGGACACGCGCCTCTAGACAATATTGTTATGGTTGCCTCTGGTAAGGGGGGGGTCGGCAAGACGTGGTTTTCCATTACCTTTGCCCATGCGCTGGCCGAAAGTGGTCAAAAGGTGCTTCTATTTGATGCGGACCTAGGTCTTGCCAACGTGGATATTCAGCTGGGTCTTATGCCCGAGTGGGATTTGAGCAGCTTTTTGTCGGGCCAAAGCACCTTGGACCAGGCCATCACGCCCTACGCAGAAGGCGGTTTTGATATCGTTGCGGGGCGCTCAGGATGCGGCAGCCTTGCGTCCTTAACCCATGAGAAGCTGGACTACTTGGGTGAGTCTCTTAAGAAACTGGCTAAGCGTTATGACGTCCTCATTATGGATTTGGGGGCGGGTGTTGGCGGGACCGTGCGTGCCCTGACGGATATTGCGTCAAAATGCTACGTGGTTGTGACGGATGAGCCAACATCCCTTACGGACGCGTACGCCTTTTTGAAGGTGACCCACAAGCTGCAGGAAGCCATGCATCATTATATCGTGGTGAATCAAGCTGACTCTGTCCAGGAAGGGGCACGGGTTTATGAGACCTTGAAGAAGGTATGTGAGAATTTCCTTCATTACACCCCAACCTTTGCGGGTAGTGTACGTAAGGATAAGTATGTGCGGGAGGCCATTCGCGCCCAATCACCCCTTCTCATGCGCCACAGCGGCAGTGATGCGGCCCAAGATGTGCGCGCCCTTGCCAGGCATTACAGGATCCATGAAATGGAGACAAAGGGCGCCAACCATAAATAGTGGGGTCAGACGTGCCACTGGCAGGCTTGAAGGCCTGCCAGTGGCACGTTTATTTACCCCCCTGGCGCGTGTGTGCCCAAATGTTGACGAGCTCAACAAAGAGCGAAAAGAACATGGCAAAGTAGATATACCCTTTAGGTATTTCAAAACCCACACTTTCCGCCACCAAACTCATGCCGATGAGCAGCAAAAAGCTCAGAGCCAGCATTTTGATGGTGGGATTGTTGTTAATGAAGGTGCTGACCTGGTGAACGCATAGCATCATGATCACCATGGAGACCAAGACTGCCGCCACCATGATTTCCACATGTTTGGCCATTCCAATGGCAGTCACGATGGAGTCCATAGAAAAAACGATATCCATAATGGCAATTTGCGCGACAACGCCGCTGAGTGTTGATGGGGACTTGCTTGGTTCCTCTAAGCTCGTTTGGGTTTCAACTTTCTGGTGAATCTCAAGGGTGCCCTTCACAATAAGAAAGAGACCTCCCCCCAAAAGCACGATGGTTCTGGCCGATACGGGTTCTCCAAAAAGCGTAAAAAGAGGTTTTGCAAGGTGTGCAATCCACACAAGGGTGGCCAAAAACATGAGGCGGGTGATGAGGGCAAAGGCAAGGCCTAAGCGCTGGGCTTTCTTGCGTGTGGGCTCTTTGAGTTTTTCCGATAAAATGGAAATAAACACGAGATTGTCGATGCCTAGGATAATCTCCATAAAAGTCAGGACTGCAAAGCTTGACAGGGCTTCATAGGTGAAGAGGTGGTCCACTCTTTTTCTTCTTATACGGGTTTTCGTCTACGTCTATTCTACGAGGCTTTGCGCGAAGAGGCCAGGGGAAGATTATCAAGATGGGCGTACTGACTGCCAAAGTAAACAAGGGGTGCGCTCGTGTCATCAAAGTGGACGTGCGTCACCCGCGCCACAAAAATCAGGTGGTCACCTGCCGCGTGCACTGCGTGAGGCTCACAGGCGATGTGCGCAATGGCGCCTTTAAGGAATGGCGCATGGGTCTCAAGGGGCGTGTCACCAAAGGCGGACCAGTCGATGGCGGCGTCGCGGGCAAAGTGCCGCGAGAGATCTTCCTGGGACTTGGCCAGAACGCTGATGGAAAAGGAGGAGGCTCCTTCAAAAGCAGGCGTGCGTTTGGCGCTTTTTTTAAGGCAAAAGAGAATGAGGGGGGGGTCAAGGGAGACACTTGAGAAGGCATTGATCGTCATGCCTAAATAAGCTTTTGTTTCATTGTCTTGTGTGGCAACGACGCACACGCCTGTTGTAAAGCGCGCCAGCGTCTGCCGAAAAGTTGTGTCCTGTGGGACCTGCATTGTCTCTTCCATTTCTGCGGGGTGAAAAAGTCCTTTGTGTCACCCCTACAGACAAGCTATAGTATATGTTACAGTGAGAGGAAAGAAAAAAAGCTAGCGTCCTGAATAGGATCTGGCGGATAACGGGGAATTTCAGGTGTTTTTCGCAGGATTAGGTGTTCTTTTTGTTTGCGTCTTTGGTGTGTATATCATCGAAGACGGAAATATTATGATTATCCTCCACGCAGCCCCCTGGGAGCTTATCACAATTTTTGGTGCGGCTGTGGGTGCCATGATCATTGGCACACCTAAGCATATTCTGTCAAAACTTGGAGGATCCTTCGGCCAGATGTTGAAGGGGCCCGTTTACACCCAGGAAACGTATTTAGAACTTCTTTGTCTTCTCTACCAGATTTTTAAGCTTTCCCAGGCAAAGGGAATGCTCGCCCTTGAACCCCACGTGGAAACTCCCCACGAAAGCACCATTTTCGGCGCCTTCCCAACCATCAAAGAGGATCACCATGTGGTGGAGTTCATCTGTGACTACCTGCGTATGGTGACCATGGGTACGGATAATTCTCACCAGATTGAAGATCTGATCAATGAAGAGCTTGAGGTCCACCATGCGGAACTTCATCAAATTGCGGGTGTCTTTAGCACCATGGGAGATGGTCTGCCTGCCCTTGGTATCGTGGCGGCGGTGTTGGGCGTGATCAAGACCATGGCGGCCATTGACCAGCCTCCTGCTGTTTTAGGAAAAATGATTGGAAGCGCCCTGGTGGGTACGTTTCTTGGCGTGTTTTTGGCCTATGGAATCGTGGGCCCCACGGCCAATAGCCTGAAAGCACTCTATGATCAGGACGGCAAAATCTTTGCGTGCGTAAAGGCTGCGCTCATTGCCTATTTAAATGGGCACGCGCCCGCCATTGCCGTTGAGTTTGCCAGAAAAGCGATTCCCACGCATTTGCGCCCCTCATTCTATGATGTGGAGGCAAAGTTGGGTGAGCTTTCAGCGCCGTCCTAGGGGGTAAGTCATGTCCGACGCCCCCATTATCATTAAGAAAATAAAAAAAGGTGGTCACGAGGGTCACCATGGTGGCGCGTGGAAGGTTGCCTACGCTGACTTCGTGACGGCTATGATGGCCTTCTTCTTGCTCATGTGGCTCCTCAACGCCACAACGGAGCAGCAAAAGCGTGGTCTTGCAAATTACTTCGGCCCCCCTGGAGATCGCCTTGGTGCGGGGGGAAGTGGAGGTATCCTGGGCGGTTTGTCTGTCGAGTCAGACGGCAATTATAAATCAACAAAATCTACCTCACCCGTCACGGACACAGCCGCAAATCCGCGCAGTAAACCCCAGGCAGATCCCGATGAGGGGACAGGGCCCGCGGACGGTGCAACAACAGACGCCGCGTCCGACCAAGGCTTGTCTGCGCCCAGCAAAAGCCAAGGTGGACAGCCCCACGTTGATCCCCAAGGTGTTGATGATACCCCAAACTTTGCAGGTGTGGACGATCAGCAAGGCCTGGGATTTAGCCAGACAGACGCCGCGAACATGCTTGATACCTATGAGGAGCAACTTTTTGGAGAAGCCGCCGACAGCTTGAAAAAAGCCCTTAAGGAAAATCCTGATATGTCGGATCTGGCGGGCAATATCTTGGTGGACAAGACACCAGAGGGCCTTCGCATCCAATTAATTGATAAAGATAAATTCTCCATGTTCCCCAATGGAAGTGCCGTGATGCTGCCCAAGACAAAAGAGTTAATCAAACGCATTGTGATGGCCATCCAAAAGCTGCCTAACAAGATTTCTATTGCAGGGCACACGGACGCCAAACCCTTTGCAACAGGCAATGGTTATACCAATTGGGAGCTGTCTTCTGACCGCGCCAATGCCACAAGGCGTGAGCTTGTGGCGGATGGTCTGCCCGCCGATCGCATCGTCTCCGTTGTGGGGCGCGCCGAGCGTCAGCCCCTCGTGCCCGACAAGCCAGAAGACGATCAGAATCGACGTATTAGTATTGTGCTCATGAAAGGGCCAGGCGCCAAGAAACAAGGGGCGCCCAAGGCTACCGCCCAGGGCGCAGCTCACACCCCCCAGGCGCAATCAGGTCCAGGAGCGGCGTCACAGGCAGGGGCAGCACCCACAGCGCAAGCACAGACGCAACCTGCTCCACCTCCTCTTCAGACACCCAACGGTCCTGCCTTCGTGGCAGGCAGTGCCCCGCCGGCGGCTGCACCACCTGCCTCCGCGACTCCCCCAGCAGCTGCACCACCTGCCCCGCCAACGGCCCCGACACCCGCAGCAGCCCATTGAGGCAAGCGCGTTATGGGTGCAGGGCTTGAATCTTGTGCACCATCTCAGCGTCCCCAGCCGCTTCAAAGGCTTGGATTGCCATGGGGGCGTCAATGTCCGAAATCTCGCCCTTCTCAAAAAGCTCTCGCCAGTAGGGGAGGGACTTATTGAAATACTGTTTCTTCTGGTCTGCACCTGGGCTTGCCTGCGCCGCCCGCACGTAGATGTGCGCTGCACTTATAATGATGGAGGTGTGATGCCCTACAAACTCTGGGTCTTGCGCAATTTGTCCATAAAGATCAGCTGATTGTGCGAGTAAAGTTGCTTTTCGGGCCGGATCTGCTTCTGTGAGAGACTGGCTTGCAAGGGAGGACGCCCTCTTAAGAATATCTTTCGCGCTTTCCTGGTGAGGCTGCGTCATGCTGGCATTGAATTCGGGCAGCGACGCGCTGAGCGGCACAGTCATAAGGGCGCACAGGGCACTGGCCAAATAAAAACGGTGCATAAGATTTCTCCTTAATGTTGACGGGGAATGTGTTTTTTTTCACGGGAGGACAAAAGTAGATGTGCCTCGCGCGCCATATAGGCTTCCTCGTTGGCGACAATAATGTGGATGGGCTTCTTTCCCAAAAAGGAGAGGCGTTCCAAAATCATGTCGCGTATGGGAGCGGCTTTTTCGCCAATCCCTCCCGTGAAGACAAAGGCATCAACGCCGTCCATGGCCACGCACATGGACGCCATATACTGGGCAACGCGGTAGGCAAAGACCTCAAGGGCAAAGCGTGCGTTGGGGTCTGGTGAGGCAAGCAGGTCCTTGGCTTCGCCGGACAGTCCTGACAGCCCCTTCAGGCCAGATTCTTCATAGAGGCAATCAGTCACCTCATCCAAACCCATCTCAAGGGCTTCTAACATAAACAGAACCACGCCCGGATCGATGCTGCCCGAGCGTGTTCCCATGGGAGGGCCCTCAAGGGCCGTCATACCCATGGACGTATCCATGCTGATACCCCCCTTCATGGCGCACACACTGGCGCCTCCCCCCAGGTGAGCCGCCACAACACGGCCGCGATAGCTCTCAGGGTGCTCCTTCTTTAAAATACGTGCGGTCCACGCATAGGACAGGCCATGAAAACCATAGCGTCGTACGCCTTTTTCACGCACGCGTGAGGGCAGGGCGAGTGTCGTGGCAAAAAGGGGCAGAGTCGTGTGAAAAGCCGTGTCAAAGGCCCCCATTTGGATGGCATGGGGGAGAAGTGTTTGGGCAATGCGCACGCCGGCCAAATTGTGGGGCTGGTGCAAAGGGGCGAGGCTTTCAAACTGGGTCAGTGCGCTTAGGACACTGGTTGTCAAAATGCAGGATTTTGTAAAGAGAGTGCCGCCGTGGACAATGCGGTGAATGACCCCAGTGATGTGACTGCGCGATGGTGTGTGCTCAAAGATGGCGTCCACCGCGTCTTCGTGGGTTGCCTCTTGGGCGAGAAGCTCGCTCACCCCCTGACTGGTGGTAAGGCGTGGGGCTGTGCCGATGGCCTTGACGCTACCCGACAGGACGAGAGTTTGCTCCAAGTTTTGCTCAAAAAGTGCAAACTTCACACTGGTGGAGCCCACATTCAAACATAGGAGATAGGAAGGCGTGTGGGTCATGACGTCCCCTTACAGTTGAGGAGCACCGCCAAAGCGCAAGACATGAGGCGGGTGCGCAAATTGTCGGCCCGTGATGTGAGAATAATGGGTACTTTTGCGCCCAACACAAGACCCGCGGCTTCTGCGTGGGCAAGAAAGGTCAGCTGTTTGGCCAACATGTTGGCGGCCTCTAAATTGGGTGCAATGAAAATATCGGCGTCACCTGCCACCTGTGAGACGATGCCTTTTTCAAGGGCGGCCTCACGGCTGACGGCGTTATCAAAGGCCAGTGGTCCGTCTAAAATGCCCCCCTTGATTTGACCGCGGTCGGCCATTTTGCATAGGGCGCTGGCGTCCAGGGTTGCCTGCATTTTGGATGTCACCGTCTCAACGGCCGCAAGAAGTGCCACTTTAGGATCGGTTTTGTACCCAAAAATCGCATGCCAAAGGTCAATGGCGTTTTGGCAGATATCTGCCTTTTCATCTAAAGACGGAGCAATGTTGATGGCTGCGTCGGTGATAAGGAAGGGCTTGTGATAGGTCGCTATATCCATGATATAGGCATGACTCATGCGCCGCCCAGTGCGCAGACCCGAGTCCTTTGCCACAACCGCCTCCAAAAGCTCGTGGGTCTGAATGGCGCCTTTCATGATGGCGTGTACGTCGCCCGCTGCCGCCATGGCCACAGCCGCTTGGGCCGATGCGTGACTGTGGGGTGTATCAACAATCTCAAAGCCATCAAGGGAAATACCTGCGTCCTTTGCAACCTCCAAAAGGCGCGCACGCGGCCCAATGAGCACACTTTCAAGAAGGCGCGCTTCACGCCCTGCAACAACGGTTTCCAGCACCTGGGTCTGAAGGGGATGGACCACACCCACCCGCAGGGGCGCACGCCCCTTGCAAAGGCCAAGGAGAATCTCGTAGTGATCCTCGTTTTGGATCTCCACACGGGGCAGGTGATGACGTGGCAAGCGGATATGCTCCAGTGGCACCAACACGTGGGAGATGCCTTCCAACACAACCTCGTGTTTCTCATTGTAAATAGTACAGTCAAAGGTCGCGATGGGTTTGTCCGGGTGCTTTTCTTTGACGGTGATAATGGCGGTGATGGTATCCCCTAGTTTGACCGGCCTTTTGAAGGTAAAGCTTTGATCCAGATAGATGGTGCCGGGTCCTGGCAACACGTTGCCAAGAAGCGTGGAGATGAGGGAACCTGTCCAAAGGCCGTGTCCAATGATTCCGTGGAAATGGCTGCTTTGGGCGTAGGACTCATCCATGTGCGCGGGGTTTACATCCCCTGTGACGGTGGCAAAAAGCTCCGTATCCTCCTTTGTAAGGGTACGCGTAAGGCGTGCCTGGCGCCCTATGGTGAGGGCGTCAAAGGGAACATTTTCGATGTAGTCATCCTGGGTCATGATTCTCACCTATGTAAAACGTATGTGCCTGGCGCTGCGCCCAGATTGTCAAGGGGAGGGGGAGGGGGCGCTTTTTCTGGCGTGCCATTTGCCTCTAGCCACCGATCCCACGCAAGCCACCATGAACCTGGCTGGCGCGTGGCCGTGTCTCGCCATGTTTGAGGATCGATATAGGGATCGCCGCTGCCACGCTCTTTTTCAAGGAAAAAGCGCCCCGCGTGCCCGGGTTCGCTCACAATGCCCACATTATGTCCGCCCTTGGCCAAAATAAAGGTTACGTCCCCATTCACCATGAGGTGTATTTTATAAACGGACTCCCAGGGGGCCACGTGGTCGCGGTCAGTGCCCACGGCAAAAACGGGGACGTGGATGTTTTCGGCGGCGACCGCTTTCCCTTCAACGGTATAGTGGCCTTCCGCAAATTCATTGTTGAGAAAAAGGCGTTCAAGGTAGGCGCTGTGCATATCGCAAGGCATGCGCGTCGTGTCTGCGTTCCATGCCATAAAGTCCACGGTGCCACGCCGCATCCCATGGAGATAGTCATTGATGATTTTCGACCAGATGAGGTCGTAGGAGCGCAGCATCTGAAAGGCGCCGGCCATTTGTTTTGTGTCCAGATACCCTTGGGCTTTCATGATATTTTGCAGAAACGAAACTTGGCTGGGGGTGATGAACAGCATCAGCTCCCCCGCATCAGAAAAGTCACCCTGGGCCGCAAGAAGTGTCAGGCTTTTGAGGCGCTTGTCCCCCTTGAGCGCCATAGTGGCTGCCGCAATCATGGCAAGGGTTCCCCCAAGACAGTAGCCTGCCAGGTGGATTTTGTTTTTTCCACATGTTTTTGAGACCACGTCAAGGGCCGTCATAATCCCAAGGTTTTGATAGTCATCCATGGTGAGATGGGCGTCTTCACGGTCTGGGTTCTTCCAAGAAATCATGAAGACCGTGTGCCCCCTTTCCACAAGCCAGCGTACAAGGGAGTTGGCCGGGGACAAATCCAGGATGTAGTACTTCATGATCCAAGCGGGCACAATCAAGATTGGCTCTTGATGCACCGTGGGCGTTTGGGGGCTGTATTGAATGAGCTCCATCAGTTCATTGCGATAAACCACCTGGCCAGGTGTGACAGCCAAGTTTCTTCCGACTTGAAAATGCATGCCATCGTCGGCAGGTAGCCCCATGAGCATGTGATGTATGTCGTGGAGGAAATTTCGGGCCCCCCGCACCAGGTTCTCGCCTTTCTTGGCGATGGTTTCGCCTGCCAGCTCTGGATTTGTCATGGGAAAATTGGCAGGACAAAGGGCGTCCATCAGTTGACGTGCGCCAAAGGAAACAATGCGCTGGGACCGCTCATCAAGGCCGGGCACGTCCTGTGTGGCCAGGCTAAGCCATTCTTCCGCCATATGAAAACCGTACCTGTAGGCGCGCCAGGGCCACTGGTTCCAGCTTTCGGATTTAAAGCGCGGGTCAGGTCCTTCTCCATTTTGAGGATGTGCGTCACTGCCAAAAAGGCAACGCCAATATTCTTGGGTGTGAAAGCTGGGGTAGGTGGCGAGCTCCATCATCTTGCCGGGCGCTTGCCACATGTGCAGCGCCCACGTCCCAAGAGCAGACGTGACACTTGCCGGGCTGATACCCAAGGTTGCGCGGGCTAGCCTTGCCTGCCACAGGGCGTCAAAGGAGCGAAAGAGATCACTTCGATTTTCATTTGCGGACATAGGCGCCTACCCTGTTGGGTTTTCTTCTAGCTTAAAGAAAAACAAAGGCTTTCACAAGGTGGGTGACCAATAGGGCGCACAAAAGCACTTATGCGCTTTTTGCGGGCTCCATGTAGAGAGAGCGACTTGGAAAGGCAAAGTGCGCTGCGTTTTCCTCAACGATTTTCTTGAAGGTCAACAGACACTGCTCCCTTACTTCCACATAAGCTTGGGAGGAGGTCTGGTTGGTGTAGAACGCCAGCTTCAAAAGAATGCCACTGTCCCCAAACCCATGGGCGCGTATGGTGGGCTTGAGGTCATCATCGTCAGTGACAATGTGTATGTTATGATCAAGGTAAGCTTTGAAAGTCCTCAAGATATTCTCAAGGGAATGACTCGGGGTGTCGTAGCGCAGACTCACCTGCCACTCAATGCGGCGGTGGGTCATTTTGGTGTAATTGGTCACAGGGCCATCGGACAATTTAATATTCGTCACAACGGTAATGGATTTATCAAACTGCCGGATAAGGGTTGTACGCAGGCCGATGTGTTCCACAACACCTTCAATGTCGCCGACTTTGATCCATTCACCCTTGCGCAGGGTCTGATCCATAAAAATGGCAATGGAGCCAAAAAGATTGGCAATGCTGTCTTTGGCTGCAAAACCCACCGCTGCCGTTAATAAACCAAGTCCCCCGAGGAACGCGCCCACATTAATGCCCCAACCCTCCAGGACATACATAAGTCCCAAGGTTGCCACCAGGATTTTGGTGATGGTGGTTGTAAAATGAAGAAGCTCCGGCGTAATGCCTGAGGTCCAGTCGCCCTTAGACTTTTCAAAGAAATAGGAGATGTGGCTGACCAGGCGGTAAAAGGCCCAAAAGACCGTGAAGGTAATGATGGTGGCCAAAAGGGTGATAAAGAAGTTGTCCAGCTCTTTAGGAAGATCAAGAATGTGTAGGTTTATGCGCAGGGCAAAGATGATAAATGCCATGCTTACGGGGGGGGACAAGGCCTCTAAAAGGATGTGATGGAGACCTTCTTGCCCTTCTCTTTTGCGCACAAAGCGGTAAATGAGATTGATGGCCCAGGTGCTGAAAACCCGGCGAATCACAAGGCTTAAGACAAGGATGGCCGCGGCGGCGGCGACTTGTGCCCACACAGAGTGCCAACAGGTGTCCAGCCAGCATCCCAGCGTTTTGAAATCCATTGATCATCCCCTAGAAATGAGTCTTATGTGCAAACTTGCGTCAAGCACGCCCCCTTGTCAAGTCGCCTAGGGGGCGTCAACGTCTCTATTGCAAGTGTTTCTGGGTGACGAGTGTTTCTGCGATTTGGACTGCGTTGAGGGCAGAGCCTTTGCGCAGGTTATCGCAGGCCACCCAGAAAGTGAGATCATGGGGCGTGCGGGGATTTTGACGCAGGCGGCTGACGAAGGCTGTGTCTTCACCGGCCACGTCGAGAGGTGTGGCAAAGAGCTCTTTGTCGGCACTATCGAGAAGGCTGATACTTGGGGCACTTTTGAAAATAGCTCGTGCCTCTTGGGGGGAGACTTTCTTGTCAAAGGTGACGTTGAGCGCCGCGCAGTGCCCCACAAACACCGGTACGCGCACGCATGTGGGCGTAATTTGGATCTGGGGCGAGAGCATCTTTTTCAGCTCCATGATGATTTTGAGTTCCTCGCCCGTAAACCCGTCCTGCTCAAAGCTGTCAATTTGGGGAATGACGTTAAACGCAATGGGTTTTGAGAAGGCTTGGGGGGGGATATGCTCTGCCACAAAGGTCGCTTTTGTCTGGAGATATAACTCATCCATGGCTTCTTTCCCAGCACCAGAAACGGACTGGTAGGTGGACACAATCACCTTCTCGATGGTGCCTAAACTTTGCAGCGGCGCAAGTGTTAGCGCAAGGGGGATGGCCACACAGTTAGGGCTGGCAACAAGGCGCTTCTTTGTGGCCAGGCAGAGCGTTTGGGCGTTCACCTCTGGCACCACCAAGGGCACGTTTGGCTCCATGCGGTAGGCGGAGGATTTATCGATCACATAGGCCTTAGACGTGCTTAAGATGCGCGGGATGATCTTTTCAGCGTCCCGGGCATTTGCGCAAAAGAAGACGAGGTCTTCCTTTGAAAAGTCATAAGTGGCAGCGTCTTGAACCTTCAGGACTGTATCCCCAAAGGATACTTCTGCACCTGTGGAGCGAGAAGAGGCAAGGGGAGTGAGGCGTTCCACGGGGAAGGCCCTCTCGGCAAGGCTCTGGGCAATGGCCCGACCCACATTTCCCGTGGCACCAACGATGGCAATGCGATAAGCCATGCCTTACTCCCCTTTTTTTCCTAAAAAGCCTTAAGCACTTTGTGCCATGGCTTGGGTTGCGCTGACAAAGGCGTATCCCAAATCATTGGCTGCGGCCGCGTTGGTGATTTCTCCACGGTAAACCGTCAGTCCCTCACACAAGTGGGCATTTCTAACAAAGGCCTCACGGTAGCCACGGTTGGCCAGCTCCAATACGTAGGGGAGTGTGGCATTGTTGAGGGCAAATGTCGATGTGCGTGCAACGGCCCCCGGCATGTTGGCCACGCAGTAGTGCACAACGCCGTCCACAACATAGGTGGGGTCATCATGGGTCGTCGCGCGACTTGTTTCCATGCACCCGCCCTGGTCAATGGCCACATCCACCACAACGGAGCCTGGACGCATGCGTGATATCATCTCACGTGTCACAAGCTTGGGCGCTGCTGCCGCACCTGGCAAAAGGACGGCGCCAATGACAAGATCTGCGCCCACAACGCTGCGCTCCACCGTATCAAGGTTGGAGAAGAGTGTCTGGACACGACCACCAAACATTTCATCGAGCTGTGCAAGGCGCGCAAGGGACCGGTCCACAATGGTCACGCGTGCGCCAAGGCCAAGGGCCATGCGTGCCGCGTTGGTGCCCACAACACCGCCGCCAATGACCGTCACCCGGGCTGCCTCAACGCCAGGCACGCCGCCCAAAAGAACGCCAGACCCACCGGAGGCAATTTGCAGGGAGTAAGCGCCTACTTGGACGGACATGCGTCCTGCAACTTCGCTCATGGGGCTTAGAAGCGGGAGTCTGCCCTTATCATCGGTGACGGACTCGTAAGCAATGGCGATACATTTTGACTTAATCAGACCTGCCGCTTGAACGGGATCTGGCGCCAGGTGAAGATAGGTGAACAACACTTGTCCCTCTCGCAGCTTTTCGCATTCCTCGGGCTGGGGCTCTTTCACCTTCACAATCATGTCCGCTTGGGCAAATACGTCATCGGCGGTTGGGGCAATGCGCGCACCTGCCTGTGTGTACGCAGCGTCATCAATGCCGATACCTTGACCTGCACCGCTTTGAACAATGACTTCATGGCCATTGGCCACAAGCTCACGCACACCACTTGGCACAAGACCAACACGGTACTCACGGGTTTTGATTTCTTTTGGAACACCAACGATCATAGGCCTAATCCTTATTTTCTTATTTTACGCTACGTCCGCGCGGCGAGTGAGCACGCGCAATAACGCACCGAAGATCGCACAGTCGGAGAGCGTTGGAAAGAGCAATTTTCCCTAAATTTTTGACAAAGCTAGAACGCATTGATCTTGTTTAGTTTATGGGAGAGGATTCCAGTCCTGCTGCGCGGCGCTGGGCGTCGTGACGGGCAACTGAGTCGGCGTATCCCGAGGTCATTTTTTCCTCCAGATCCCCCGCGTCTTTGCGGGTCATGAAGTCGGGCTTGTCGGGCACGTCGTGGAGATCTGGAAAGTCACCGTGGGGCGCTTCCTCAGGTCCATAAACGATGTTGCTTCCCGCGCATCCTGCGCATGATAAAGCAATGAAAAGAAGAAAAGATTTTGTCATGACAGAGCCTCTTGGAGAAAATGACCGGCCTCAAGGGCGCTATAGGTGATAATGGCGTCGGCGCCTGCGCGCTTGAACGCGGTTAAGGTTTCAAGGAGCACAGCTGGCTCGTCCAGGTATCCGGCGGCTGCCGCGGCCTTGAGCATGGCGTATTCACCGCTTACGTGATAGGCGAATGTCGGGATTTGGAAGGTGGATTTGACGCGGTAGACAATATCAAGATAAAGGGACCCAGGCTTGACCATAACGGCGTCTGCGCCCTGGGCAATATCTTGGGCAACCTCGCGCATGGCCTCGTTCCCATTGCGTGGATCCATCTGATAAGTGGCTTTGCTGCCCCCCTTCAGGCACCCACTGGAGTCCACAATGTCGCGAAAGGGTCCGTAAAGGGATGAGGCGTACTTGGCGGCGTAGGCAAGGATCCCAACATGATTGTATCCCGCCCCATCGAGGGTCTTGCGAATGGCGCCGATGCGCCCGTCCATCATGTCCGATGGGGCAATCATATGGGCGCCAGCCTCGGCTTGGAGAAGGGCAACTTGACACAGGTGCTCAACGGTTGCGTCATTGAGGACATCCCCTTCGTGGTAAAACCCGTCATGGCCATGGTCAGTGAAAGGGTCAAGGGCCAGATCCACCATAATGCCCATGTTGGGCGCAAGGTGCGCAAGGGCGCGTGTGGCGTTTAAGACAAGCCCTTCTGGATTAAGGCTTTGGGAGGCTTTCGCGTCTTTCAGGTGTTGCTCCACAACGGGAAATAGCATGAGTGCCGTCACACCCGCCTCTTGGGCAAGGCTGACCGCGTCTTGGAGTTCCTCCACAAGATAGCGCCTGACACCAGGCAGGGAAGGAACTGTCGCAGACGTCCCCTTGTCACGAATAAACAGTGGCCACACAAGATCTTTGGGGCTCACACTTGTTTCCGCCACCAAATCACGTAACCAGTTATAGCGGCGGTTTCGCCGCAGACGCGTGTTGGGAAAAGAAGCACTTACCATATGCCTTTACCTCTTTGAGAGTTGCGCAACAGCTGCTACTTTAACACAAGGTGGGCGCGCGTGTAAGCGTGCGTGCGTGATAACAAGATCACCGAGGGGGCGAAGAAATGAAAATCACAAGACTTATTGGCATTTTTTTGAGTGGAGCAATCGCAGCGCATGCCAGTGATGCGGCTTCCCTTTGGGAGGAATTCCTGGATGCCACAGCGCGTGCGCCGCACCGTGAGCACTTACGTGACATATCGCCCCAAGAGCTGAAAAATCTTTTCGGCGTACACATTGACGAGGGGCGCCAAAGACGTGCGGCGTTTCAAAACCAAAAGATGCAAGCGCGACAGAAGCTGGCGCAAAAGCACGTCAAAAAGCCCGGGAAGGGTCTTGGTGCGGGCCAGCGTACGATCGTTCGTTAAAGGAGCTCTCTTTTGAAAAATCTCTTTTTATTCTGCGCTCTTGTGTGGGCGCACTGTGTATGGTCAACGCCAGACACAGAGATGGATTTGAGTGGTGAGCCCCGGCTGCGCATGGCCCTTGCGCAATCGGCCAGGGTTGCAAAGTTCAAGGAACTTTTGGATAAATTCTATGTCCTGCGTTATGAGGGAACAAATGGGTACGTTGTACCAGTAAGGCACGCCCACCGGGCACGCCTCGTGATGCTGGAAAAGGAGCGGTTGTTCATTGATTTTTACCGGGGCGGGGCGACGCTTTCCCTTCAGGAAGAGCTGCGCATTGGTAACATTCTATTTGAGACGCGACATCTCAGGGACGATGAAGCGGGATCCCATGACGTTCTTGCCAGGCAAAAAGAAGACATTCCCCTGCGTGACATGTTTGATGAGTATTTGAGATATCATCCAGGTATAGAACATATTGCCCGCCGTATGCAGCTGGCACACGCCGTTCTTAAGCGTTTTGAAGCTGCTTTTTCTGGGCTTTCAAAGGAGGATCTGTGGTTTTTAAAGGTGCATCTTTACTGCTTGCCCTTAAACTCAATGGAGGGAATAAACCCCCTAAAGAGGTACGCCCAAAACCCTGATTTGTCGTTTCCCTGCATGGAAAGCTTAGAGGGAGCCAAGGCGTATCTTCAAGCTCAAGTGGAGGAAGGGTTTGCGCCCCACCGTGCGGCCAAGCGTCTGGAGCAGACGTGGTCAACGCCTTAGGGCTTTGGCCCGCGCCCCCAGGGCGCTCGTCAGCGCACACATACGTATGCAGGGTTCATTCACAAGACCAGAGCACACCCTTTAAAGGGGTGTGCTCCCATGCATCCCTAAAGGCCCTCGACCTCTAGGGAAAAATCGATATTGCCGCGGGTGGCATGGCTGTAGGGACAAATTTTGTCATGGGTTTCCTGCACCAGCGCTTGCGCTTCTGCGGTCGGCAGCGTCGGCACTTTGACATGCATTTTGACGGCAATACCAAATCCACCGCCTTCACGCGGCCCCACAGTCGTTTCACAGGTTACGACGCACCCAGCGACATTCTTTTTATGCTGGCTGGCGACAAATTCCAGTGCGCCACCAAAGCAGGCCGCATACCCGGCAGCAAATAAATGCTCAGGTGTCGTCGTATCCGGCAGGCCGGGTCCGCCCATTTCCTTGCGCACCGACAGGTTGACGCTTACCGAGTGATCCGTCGTTTCGGAGTGTCCGTTGCGTCCGCCGGTATTAATCGCAGTTGCCGTAACAAGGGGTTTGATTGTGTAAGCTGGCATTACTTTCTCCTTACGCTAAATACTCTGCCTTAGGACGCCTTGGCTTTGGCCCGCGCCTCAAGGGCGCTGGTGAGCTCAGGCACGAGTGTGAAGAGGTCGCCCACAAGAGCGTAGTCCGCAATCTGGAAGATGGGCGCGTCGGCGTCCTTATTAATGGCGACGATAACCTTGCTGTCCTTCATGCCGGCCAGGTGCTGAATGGCGCCTGAAATGCCGATGGCAATGTAAAGCTCAGGCGCCACGACCTTGCCCGTTTGACCCACCTGATAGTCGTTGGGCACGTATCCCGCATCCACCGCCGCCCGTGAGGCCCCGATGGCGGCCCCAAGTGTGTCCGCAAGCTTCTCAATGAGCACGAAATTTTCTTTGCTTTGCAGTGCCCGCCCGCCGGACACCACCACACGCGCAGCTGTGAGCTCTGGTCGTTCGGACTTGCTGACCTCCCGGGACACAAAGCTTGTGGGGGCAGGGGCAGCACTTTGATAGGCTGCTTTCTGGGTGGAAGCACTTCCCCCCTGATCTGGGGCCTTTGCAAAGGCTGTGGGGCGAATGGTTGCGACCACGGGGCTCACAAGCACTTTCACATGCTCCATGGCGTTGCCCGCATAGATGGGATGCACAAAGGTGTCGGGGGAGATCACCTCCACCACGTCCGAGACTTGTGATACGTCAAGGCGCGCGGCCAAACGGGGCAAGATGTTTTTGCCAAAGGTTGTGCCCGGGGCCAGGATATGGCTGTGGGAAGGGGCATGGGCTAGGGCCGCTTCAACAACGCTCTCGGCAATGGCGTGCTCGAGGTTTGGGTCCTCAACATGGATGACTTTCGTGACGCCCGCGCACATGGCAGCAGCCTTCGCCGCACCTTCGCAGCCGTGTCCAGCCACAAGGACGGTGATATCGCCACCAATTTTTGAAGCAGCCGTGAGTGTGCACAAAGTGCTGGGTGCAAGGGCGTTTTGGGTGTGTTCCGCGATTAAAAGAATGCTCATGATAGGACCCTTGCTTCTGTGTCGAGTTTTTGAACAAGTGTGGCAACATCTGGTACTTTGATGCCGGCTTTGCGTGTTGCGGGCTCTGCGACCTTAATGATCTCACGCGTGGGGGACAGACTCATGCCGTAACTCGCAACGGGCACCATATCGAGGGGCTTTTTCTTTGCCTGCATAATGTTTGGGAGTTTTGGATAACGCGGTTCATTGAGGCGCAAATCCACGCTGATGACACAGGGTCTGCGACAGGTGAGGGTTTCAAGGCCTCCATCCACCTCACGGGTCACTTTAAAGGCGTCGCCAGTCACGTCAATTTTGGAGGCGAATGTTGCCTGGGACCAGTTTAGGAAGCCTGCCAGCATCTGGGCCGTTTGGTTGGCGTCATCATCAATGGCCTG
The DNA here is from genome assembly GCA_013822015.1 of Candidatus Puniceispirillum sp. Lineage (GTDB taxonomy): Bacteria > Pseudomonadota > Alphaproteobacteria > Caedimonadales > UBA1908 > JACESU01. The sequence goes on from PNJU01000005.1 coordinate 134,554, forward strand.
CTTACCTAAAAGGCACAGGTCCGGTTTTTCACTCTCAACGATTTTCGCCAGAATTTTGGCAACGTGATAAGGCTCAAGGGTGTCTTGGGTCTCCACGAGGATGGCGCGGTCCGCACCCAGGGCCAGGGCTGAGCGCAGGGTTTCCTGGGCGGCGGAGGGGCCAATGCTGACGACAATAATCTCGTCTGCCACGCCGGCTTCCTTCATGCGCACCGCTTCTTCAACGGCAATCTCATCAAAGGGGTTCATGGACATCTTGAGGCCAGCCAAATCCATGCCAGATCCATCGGCCTTCACGCGCGCCTTCATGTTGTAATCGAGGACACGCTTGATACTGACTAATACTTTCATCGGTATATCCCTGTTTTCTTTCAGCTTTTGCCATCCTAAAGGAAAAGCGCGTGCCCCTCAAGGGGGCGCAAGTCACGCGCGCTTGACTTTAAGAGCAGCGGACGCAGGAATGTTTGCGGCACCCTTTTCCTTTGCCGGCCCTTTGCGCGGTTTTCCACCTTGAGGCGCGCTTTTTGTTGTTGGCGCCTTACCGGACTTTGGTTTCACGGCACTTGATTTAAGCGGCGCCTTTACAGACGCACTTTTCTTCACAGGGGACGCCTTGGGCGCGGACAGGGCTTTTTCCCCCTCCAAGGGAACGTTTGCATTTTCCCCAATCATGAATACGGGCGCGGGACCTTTGAGGGCCTTGTGGGACAAGGGATCATTCTCCCAAATGAATTTGCTCACAGCCGGAGCCGTGTGCTCACGCCAGCGACGTCCGTTGAAAACGCCGTAGTGACCAACGCCTTGCTGTACAAGATGGGCGCGCTTATCCTGGGGGATGTTGGGACAAATGGTGTGGGCTGCGTGGGTTTGTCCCACGCCTGAAATATCGTCCTTTTCACCTTCAACGGTCATGAGAGCTGTCTTTGTGATGGCATGGGTGTTGACGCGCTCGCCTTTCCAGATCATTTCTCCCCTGGGCAGAAGGTGTTTTTGAAAGGCCGTGTAGACGCTGTCGAGGAAGTACTTTGCGGGTAGGTCTAGGACTGCGCGGTATTCATCATAAAAACGACGATGGGCGTCGGCGTGGTCCTCGTCACCATGGATGAGATGTTCAAAAAGGCGTTGGTGGGAGCTCATGTGCGCGTCGATGTTCAGGCTCATGAATCCCTGCAGCATGAGAAAGCCCGGGCACACAGCGCGAAATGCGCCAGGATAATAGTGAGGAACGCGCGCAATGACGGAGTGGGAAAACCACTCGATGGGCTTTTCCTTGGCAAGGGTATTGACCTTGGTGGGTGTAATGCGCGTATCAATGGGCCCCCCCATAAGGGTCATGGACAGGGGCTGATACTTTGAGTCATGGGCGGCCAAAAGGGCGGTCATGGCCAAGACCGGAACGGCCGGTTGGCACACACCCAAAATGTGGTAGTTGGGTCCAATGAGTTTTGCAAAATCCATCAAATACTGGATATAGTCCTCAAGGGAAAAATTCCCCATATAGAGCGGCACGTCCCGGGCATTTTCCCAGTCGGTGATGTAAACATCGTTATGTTTGAGAAGGGCGCGGACCGTGTCACGCAGGAGTGTGGCGTAGTGGCCAGAATAGGGCGCGACGATGAGGAGCTTGGGCTGCTTAAGGGGCGACACCTTTGATGAAAGTTCCGATGTCTGTCCCGTGTGTTTCTCAAAATGAATCAGCTGACAGAAGGGCTTTGCGGCCACAACGCGCTCTTGAACGGCGTACACATGGTCGTCGGCGCACGTAATGGACTCGATACCAAACGCAGGCTTGCGGTAACGGTTTGTGGCGCGCTCAAGGATCTCAACCCCCGCGGCCATGCGCCTGCCCAGATTCGTGTGGGCGTAGGGAGAAAAGACTCCCCGATTGGCCTTACGAAACATGTGGGAGGCCATATTGAGGGGTTTGCCCGAAAGCTCTCCAAAATCATGGGAGTAGTAAATCATGGTCATTTGGCTGTGCTGGAAAAGGTCCGCAGCAGGTCTTGGCACAAGGGGGTGCTCTGGGTGAGGGTGACGCTGGTTAAAAAGGCGCATGGCGTGAATCCTTCGCTCTTACAAAAAGTCACGTAATTATGCGGTTAGAGTGTTAAGAAAGGGTTAAGAGGACCCGGGCCATATGCTCTGGGGGCGTTGCATGATTAAAGGAGGTTACAAAGCGTCCGCGCTGGTCCATGACGTAGATGAGGGATGAGTGATCCATGATGTAGTCCGCTTTGCCTGTCTCGCTGGGCGGGATGGCGGCGTGGACGTGGTACGCAGTCATGGCTTTTGCAATGGCCTCAGGTGTGCCGGTGAGGGCGGTGAGAGAGGGATGAAAGTGTTTGAGATAGCCGTTTAAAACTTGAACCGTGTCGCGCTTGGGGTCAACGGTAATAAAAAGGGGCTGAAAGCTTTTTGCTTTGTCGCCCATACGCTCAAGGGCGTCCGTCAGGCCATAAAGCGCTGTGGGGCAAATATCCGGGCAGTAAGTATAGCCGAAATAAACAAGGGTATATTTGCCGCGAAAATCAAGGTGGGAGCGTGTGCGTCCCGTGTGATCTTCAAGCAAAAAGGGCCCACCAATGGAGACTCCGCCTGCGCCCTTAATGAGGGTCGCCTCGGCAACGGCCGTCTGTGTTGTGGACTGGGCGTGGGGTTGCGGGGAAAGCCCTGCACGCGACACGAGGAAACCTGCGCCCAGAACAAATGCTCCCACAATGCTTAAGCCAATGATTTTTCTGGAAGACATGGATCACCTGGTGCGCAGTATTATTCTGCAAAGACCCTTCCATAAGACGCCCAACATGTCAATGTCTTCGGTGTGTTTAACGTCTTATGGAGAAGGGGGCAGGGTGCCCATTGCGGGCGCACCTGCGGTGTTTTTGTTATCTTGTGCCTGCTGCTTCAAAAGCTGCAGGATCATAGTCTTCCCACTCTCCATCCTGGTCATCCCCAGGAAACACAAGGGGAAAATCCATGGGCATCAATGGCGCAAAGTTTGAGCTTGAAGAGCTGGTGAATGGAGACAGGGTGCCCATATCGCTTGCTCTGCCCAAAACTGTAAAACCACCCGGTCCAACGGCAACGTTGCGAAGTGGAGTGGCCTCATGTGGATGGGTCTCAAGATCATCATCGTTTAAGGAAAAAGTTTGGCCTTTAGTTGGCTGTGCAGGCGCACGAAAGAAAGGGGCGCGTGGACGTCCTTGCGAAGAGGACGAGGAAGAGGAAGAGGAAGAAGATGAGGACGAGGACGATGAAGAAGGCGTCTCTGGTATCACGGGCACGCTGGAACACGCATAGGAGTCTGAAAGACGCGCTGCGCGCTGCGCAAGCATTATGGCTTTCATTTCTTGCTCTTCCAGAGTTAGAAATTCGTCTGGTAAATCAAATCCGTGCTCTTGGAGATATCCAACATTTTCGTCTGTATATGTGGGATCTCCTTGGGGGAATACCAGGGGAATAGCGTCAAAATGAAGGGCGCACTCTTGGTCCGATGTGTAGGCGTGATCATCCTCTTCTGGATCGGAAATGACCTGGGTATCATCAAAGGGTGCCTGGGATAGGCGCAAAGCTTCAGCGAGCTCATCGTCGGAATCATCACTGGCAGCCACAGGGTTCACTCTTTGATCATTATGTACGTAGTGATCTGCTGTGTGAAAATGCTCATCCACAACCAGAGCACCTTGTTCTTGCGCGGGCTCTTGCTGTGCGGGCTCAGGCGCAGCCACGGGCTGGGCTTCTAAGGACAGGGCAAGAGCGACGGCGTCAAGGTCGTCATCGCTTAGGGCGTGACCAAGGGCGTGCGCGGCAGGGGTATCCTGGGACGGTTCAGTGGCATCTGAGGCAAAGACACAGAAACTGTAAGTTGTGGACAACAACAGAAGGGCGATTTTTTTAAAAGGGGGCATTGTTTTTCTCTCTCTTTTTTTTAAGCACTCCTCTCTTATGTCATATTGTCAAAAATGTCAATTCATTTGTGTGCGATTATTGCAGGGATGCCCCTTTCGTTCATGGTGTGGCCAAGTAAAAAAACGTGCGAACCCTAAATTCTGACTAGGTTTTCGAGTCACTTTGCCCGGTAAGGGCGGCTTTGAGTGCGGCAATATCTTTGCGCAGGGCCTTGACCTCTTGGCGTAGGGTGTGCGTTGACTCGTCCTCGCCCTCATTTTCCCGCTCGGCTTTGGCAACGGCTGCCACAACGGACCCGATAAACAAGTTTACGATCAAATAGCCCACCACAATCATAAAGACGATGAAGAAGAGGCCCACTTGGGGGGCTTCATGGGCCAGGTTCTGGGTATAGGTAATCCAAATCCCTGATGTCATGATGGAGAAGAGATGGAACATGGCGCTGCCAAGGCTGCCAAAGGCGCCGGGAATATGGGGACCAAGAAGGCCCACGGCAATGCTGCTAAAGACAAAATAGAACACAAAGGACAGGAACAAAACGTTGAGAAGGCCCGGGATGGCGTGGGCCAGGGCGTCAATGATGTGCTTGGTTTTAGGTAAAATCTCAAGCATCTTCATGGAGTGCAAAACACGCAGTACTCGTACCGTTTCAAGACCATAGGACGCCGGCAGAAGGGATATGAATGTGACCATCATGTCGAACACGTTCCAATAGTTTTTGAAGAATTTGCGCCGGGTCACCATCATGCGCGAGATCATTTCCACAATGAACACCGTCAAGATAAAGGTATCCATACCTTCAAGCAGATCTTTGGTGTAGTGGCGAATCCAGGGAATATCCTCAAGACCAAAGATCAAGGCATTGGTGAAAACCAGGAGGGAAATAATCAGATGCGTTGATTTTTTCTCAAAGAATTTATCAACTTTTTCAGCCGCTTCTTCGCTGTATATGAACAGATGTTTCAGCATCTCCTCACGTCCCCCCTTGTGTATTTGATTATCAGACTATGCTGCCATCATCGACCAGTTGATGCAAGGGGGGCTAGTGGTTGGAAAAAGACTATGCCTCGTCCTCAAAGAAAGTTGAGGGAGGCAGATTTCCCAGTCTCAAGTCGTCAAAGATGCTTTGTAGTTCTTCAAGGGTGATGTCGTTTTGCGTGCTTGAGTGGGCGCGCGCCAGTGGCAAAGAGTCGTCCCAACAATCATGGGTGGCTTGCGCCATGTCACTCGGCAGAGCAGGAAGAGAGGGCACAAAACGGGAAAGCACAGCGTCCAGAGGGGGCAGATGTTCATCTTGAGATGTCATCTCTGGCGCTGTGTTCCATGGGCCAAGGGGCATATCAGAAAAGGGGTCCATGGGGTCAAAGCTCTTTGAGTTGTCTTTAAAGTCTTCTGACGTGCTGTGTGAGCGCGCAGCTTTGCTGCTTTTGCAGGCATGGGTGAGATGAGAGGTGTCGCGCTTGCGCGCTGTGCGGTGCGCAGGCCCAGTGTCTGTACTTGAGCACGCGTAAGAGCTGCTTTCAACGGGTGGGGTGCTTGGTTTGTGGTCGTAGACAGCATCGCGTGAGCGCGCCAGTGCGGCCGCCAGTTGAGCATCCTCCTCTTCAGGTGTGAGGTGATATGCAAACTGCCGCGGCTGCCTTCGCAGCCATCTCCCGAAGTGATCGGATTGGTGTGCGCCTTGTGATTGAGGCTCCATGGAGAGGGCGAGGGCTCTTTGTAAATCATCGTCGCTGTTTGAGGCCGTGGCGGTTGTCACGGCCAGGCATGATAGAAGTACGATGTGTTTTGGGGACAATGTCATGGGGCTTACTCTATGAAAAACTGATTCATATAGAATCACACAAGACAATTTGTCAAATTTTGAGTGGGTAAAAAAGTGTGCGCTGAAAAGAAAGTGAACCACTCAAAAGAGTGGCTCCCCGGGACGGACTCGAACCGCCGACAGGGTGATTAACAGTCACCTGCTCTACCGACTGAGCTACCGGGGAATGAGGTGTTTATAGCAGACCCTTTTTTAAAAAACCAGAGGCAAAAGATGCGCTTCTCGTTTTTTTTTGACGCCCCTTCGAAAAGGGAGGTCACTGGAGGCCGGGACCGGAATTGAACCGACGTACAAGGATTTGCAGTCCTCTGCATAACCACTCTGCCACCCGGCCTTAGGGTGAGCTTTGTCTCGACGTGAGAGTATCCATGTGTGTGGGTTTGGTCAATCCCTTTTGTTGGATCTTTTCAGGAACGCGTGTGCGCGCTAGTATGGGCGTCAAGACAAAGACCCGAGTAACCCATGCGCCCCCACAGCCTTTCTCCCTTGTTTGCGCCCATCACAACCTTGCCCACTGTGGGGAAGGGGACTGCTCTGTTTTTAGGGCAGCTGGATATGCGGCGGGTGGGGGATCTTTTGTGGCACAAACCTTGTGGGATTTTGACGCGCCGTTATATGCCGCACCTTAAGCTTGCCATGCATGATCAGGTGGTAACAGTCATGGTGCATGTGACGGATACTCAAGTGACAGGGGCAAGAGCTGCGCGGCGGATGCGGGTGACGTGCGTTGACGAGGTCGGCACACCTTTAACCCTTGTGTATTTCCACGGCGCGGACGCGGCTCTTGAGCGCATCACACAGCTGGGAAGCGACATTCTGGTGAGTGGCCGGCTTGAGCAGTTTCGCGGCGTACTTCAGATGGTGCATCCTGATTTTGTGGGGCACAAAAACGCCCTTGAGGCGTGGGTGGGGGAAGAGCCCCTCTATCCCCTCACCAAAGGCATTACCCATAGGCGCATGGCAGGGCTCGTGCAAAAAGCACTTGAGCGCACGCCAGACCTGGAGGAATGGATTCCTGAAAGTATTACGAAGCGCTATGGGTGGGACACGTGGCGCGCCAGCATTGGGCGTCTCCACGCGCCGCGCTCCCAGGACGATCTCTCCCCCCAAAGCAAAACCCATATGCGTCTGGCCTTTGACGAGTTTTTTGCGTCCCAGCTGGCGCTTATGCTTATGCGCCAGGGGGCTTCACAAAAGCAAGGCCGAGCCTTTTGTGCGGACAAAGCCGCCGCCTTGCGTGCGCGCTTTTTAGAAAGCACTCCTTTTGCTTTAACCACTGATCAAGAAGGAGCCCTGCGGGAGATTGACTGTGACATGACTGCGCCCACCCCCATGGTGCGCCTCCTGCAAGGAGATGTGGGGACAGGTAAGACACTTGTTGCCTTTATGGCCCTTTTGGGGGCGTTGGCGCACGGCGCCCAAGGTGCGCTTATGGCGCCCACGGAGGTCCTTGCCAAACAGCACGCCCGGACCCTTCTTCCGTGGCTCGAGGCATTAGGGCTGCGCGGTGCGTGTCTGACAGGTTCCCTCTCGCCCAAAGAAAAGAAACGTATTCAGGAGGAAGTGAGCGAGGGGCACGTTCACCTTCTCATCGGGACCCATGCCCTCATCCAAGACGGCGTCTCTTTCAAAGATCTGGGACTGGTTGTCATTGATGAACAGCACCGCTTTGGGGTGGAGCAGCGCCTCAAGCTTGTGGAAAAAGGAAGGGCGCCGGATGTGTTGACCATGACCGCAACGCCTATCCCGCGCACCCTGATGCTGACCTCCTTTGGGGATTTGCCCACCTCCATTTTGCGGGAAAAACCTCATAAGGGTGCAACCGTCGACACGCGCCTTGTGGCGCTGGCGCGCTTAGAAGAGGTCACGGCTAGACTAGCGCCTGCCATGGCCCAGGGGCATAAGATTTACTGGATCTGTCCCTTGATTGAAGAATCAGACAGCTTGGAAATTGCCGCCGCAACCCAGCGTTTTGAGGAACTTCAACAGCACGTGCCACCTGAACAAATCGCTCTTATCCACGGGCGCGTGGACGCCGCCACACGGGACGCGCGCATGGAAGATTTTCGCGCCGGTCGTGTGCGTCTTTTAGTTGCCACAACGGTCATTGAGGTGGGCGTGGACGTCCAGGACGCAACCCTCATGATCATTGAGCACGCCGAGCGTTTTGGCTTGTCCCAGCTCCACCAGCTGCGGGGGCGCGTGGGGCGGGGTGAGGCACCGGGCACGTGTTTACTCCTTTATGGTCCTGAGCTCTCCCAAGTGGGGCGCCAGCGCCTAGAGGTCATGCGCCAGAGCCAGGACGGTTTTTTTATCGCCCAAAAGGATTTGGAGCTGCGCGGGGGAGGGGAGCTTGCCGGCGCCAGGCAAAGTGGCGAAAATACCTTCCGCATGGGAGACGTGCTCTTACATACGTCCCTTTTAGAGCTTGCGCACACATCAGCAAAGGAGCTTTTGGCGAGTGACCCTGAGTTGACGTCTCCCATGGGGGTGCGTGCCAGGACGCTGCTTCATCTTGTTGATAAAGCACAGACTTCCTCCTATCTCAAGGCGGCTTGAAAAAGAAAGTGATTGGGCGCATGATGCGCTTTCTCGCCGGGTTTTTTCTATGTAAAAGAGCAAACATGCCTCGATTTATACAGTCTGTTTTGAAAGAGAAGCAAAATCTCTTGTTTGGTCTGGTGCTTTTTTGCGTCTTTTTCCTGGTGGTTTTCTTTTTGTGGCCAGGCACCATTCGCCCCGACACGCTGAGCCAATTAAGCCAAGCCAAGTCCGGCATCTACAGCGATGCAAACCCCCCTGTCATGGCCATGTTTTGGCACTTCCTGTATGTGCTTTTGCCTGGCTCGGGGCTTATGTTTTTAACACATATGATTCTCCTATTCCTTACGCTCCTTGTGTGCGGAATTATTTTTAAGCCCCTTCATTTAAAGTGGTTTTACGCCGTTATCTTTTTCTGGCCTCAAGTGTTCTTTTCAGCGCAGTTTGTATCAAAGGATATCGCTTTTGCGTTTTCATTTTTGATGGTGGCAAGTGTGCTGGCTTTTTACACGACAAAAAAGGAGCCTATGCCCTGGTTCGTCGCCCTTGTTCTGTTTGTGCTTTTGTTCTACGGAACGGGTGTCAAGTATCAGGCCAGATTTGTTTTGCCTATTTATGCGTTTTGGTTTGTTTCTTGTTTGCGACCTCAAGACAGCATGAAAAACCTTTTGATAAAAGCAACCATCGTTTTTTCCCTTGTCTTTGGGGCGACGCAAGCCGTTCAGCACCTCGCTAACGTCAGGCAGACGCATTTTTGGCAGTGGGTGAAGCTTTTTGATTTAGCAGCCATCAGTTTGAAAGAGAAAAAAGACCTCATTCCTGCCTTTAATAAGCAAGATCCCCAGGGTGATTTCATGGCAGAGCTGGCAAAACGTTTTAACCCCGAGCGCGTGAATGAAATTGGCTCTGATCCCAAAATTGAACCCCTCCTGCGCCTGGGGAAAGACGATAGGGAGAGGGATCAGCTATGGGACGCATGGTTTGACGCGGTCAAAACGCACCCCACCAGTTATCTCAAACACCGCTTGCGCCTTTTGATGCTGATTTTAAAAAAGTCGCCCATCAAGGGGCTGGGGGAGTCAAGCCAAAGGGGGGAGGTCTTCCCATCACTCGCGCAACGCGTTATTAAGTTTGGGGAAGATAAGGGGTTTTTACAAATTGTAAAAGCGTTGACGCCTTTTATATACTACTTGCCTATGATGATTTTCTACACCTTTTTTGGTGCTGTCTACGCGCGTCAGACAGCCTTTGCCAAGGTGCTCTTTTTGCTCAACGGTTCAGGCCTCTTCCTCATGCTGGCGCTGGTTCCATTTTCCATGGCCTCTGATGTGCGTTACCTTTACTTTACCATGTGCTCCTTCCACTTTTCCCATCCCTTTTTTATGAGGGCCATGCGCCAAGTGAAAAAGAACATTGGGCGTATCCAATGAGGAAACTGTTGCAAGCAGGCCTGGTCTTTTCTATAAAAGGATGTTTGCGAGTGTGCGTGTAAGGTTAAGGAGAGTCACATGCAGCGTGTTCCCATGACAATTCGGGGTTTTGAAGCTTTGAAGGAAGAGCTTCATGTCCTAAAGACGGTTGAGCGTCGCCAGGTGATTGAGGCCATTGCGTCCGCGCGTGAGCTTGGTGATCTGTCTGAAAATGCTGAATACCACGCGGCCCGTGAAAAGCAGGGCTTCATTGAGGGCCGTATTGCGGAGCTTGAGAGCAAAGTCTCACTGGCTGAGGTCATTGATCAAACCCAGTTCACAGGGACGACGGTGCGCTTTGGCGCGACCATTGTGGTGGCTGATGAAGATACGGACGAGGAGACGACCTATCAGATTGTGGGCGTGGATGAGGCGGACATCAAGAAAGGCCTTTTGTCTTTCTCCGCTCCCCTGGCCAGAGCAGTCATTGGCAAAAGTGAAGGCGACAGCGTCAGTGTGAAATCACCTGGTGGAGAAAAGGCCTATACCATTGTTAGTGTTACCTACAAGTAAGGATCTGCCCCTGTGCTGGGTCGTATGCGACGAAGGTAAGGTCGGGACACAGAACCAGTGTGTGGGCCTTGCAGAGGGCCTTGGGTACGAAGCAAAGGTGATCCCGGTGCGCGCCCGTTTCCCTTGGTCCCTTTTGCCAGCACATCTTTGGCCATGCCCATTAAAGGGCCTCGAGGGCGCGCCCTTGTCGCCTCCATGGCCCGATCTTATCATCGCAGCGGGGCGCGCGTCCGTTGCGCCCACGGCCGCCATTCGCCGGATCACAGGTGGTCGCACCCGCGTGATTCAAATGCAAAATCCCCGGGTCAGCGCGCGTCTTTTCGATGCCATCATATCGCCTCGCCACGATGGTCTCACGGGCTCCACCATCATTGAAACAAAAGGGGCTCTCCACCGCGTCACGCGTGCGCGTCTTCAGGAAGAGGGTGCGCGTTTTGCCGCAAAATTTGCCCATCTGCCTCGTCCTTACACAGCTGTCTTGGTTGGTGGCACCAACAGGTGTTACACCATGGCGCCAAAGGAGATGCAGAGCCTGGCCGGGATGCTTAAGGAGGCGCTTACGAACACAGGGGGCGCTTTGCTTGTGTCTATGTCGCGGCGCACGGCCCCGGAAAATACCCAAGCCCTGAAGCAAGCGCTTCAAGGCGTGCCCGCAGTTATCTGGGACGGGGAAGGCGAAAATCCCTATTTCGGCTTCTTGGGCCTTGCAGATTTTGTGGTGGTGACCTGTGACTCGGTGTCCATGACATCGGAGGCATGCGCAACTGGTAAGCCGGTTTACTCCTTTGATTTGCCTGGTGGGTCGCGCAAATTTAACCGCTTTCACGCGTATTTTCGTAAGCTCGGCCTCACACGTCCCTTTGAAGGGCGCTTTGAGGTGTGGGACAATCCACCCCTCGAAGAAATGGATCAGGTCATAGGACGTTTGAAGGAGCTTCTTAACCCAAGGGATTGACGTGCCCTTTTTGAGCAACGGTCAGGGGTTGATCGAGGGGGCTGTCATCCCAATTGTCAAGGGTGCCTGTGTCCTCATCAGCGCCTTGCTTGTCGCGCACGTCTTTTGCCCATTCACTCAATGTCACAAACTGATATCCTTTGGCACGAAGGTGCGCAAGAAGGCCATCAAGGGCCGCAAGGGTCGCTTTTTTTGTGTCATGGAGGAGGACCACATCACCGCTTTTGACGGTGTCCATGACCGCGCGGTCAATGGCATCTGGTGAATGGCGCATCCAGTCGCGGGTGTCCACAGACCACAGGGCGCAGGTGAGGTGCGAGGCGTGCGCAATGGGGCTGACTTTCTTGAGACCCGCGCCGTACGGTGGGCGAAACCACTGGGGGCGGACCCCAACCTTCAAAAGAGCTGCCTGGGTCTTGGCAATTTCGCTGGCGATGCGGGGCGCGGGTAGCTTTGCCAAATTGGGGTGGCTGAAGCTGTGGTTGCCAATTTCATGACCCCGGCGCGCCACATCCTTGACAAGGGCAGGGTTGCGCACGACATTTTGTCCCAACATGAAAAACGTCGCTTTGACATGGTATTTATCCAGAATTTTCAAAATTCCCGGTGTGGTGGCTGGGTTGGGGCCGTCATCAAAGGTGATGGCCACAATTTTCTGGCCATGGAGCTCTTTGCTGGCGGTATGGATGTGCGCGTAGGTGAGTGCTTGCCCTGACCACGCGGCACTTACGTGCATGATCATCATGCTGGCGATGAAAAGTCCGCTTTTTCCCATGGTAAGGTCCGCCTGATGCCTGTTCTTAAGAGCATCATAGGCACAACGCCATTGCCAAGAAGTGAAAGAATCCTTTCCGGGATATTAATACCTAAAATTTTGTATGTTTGGAAAAATATGTAAATCCAATTAACTATTCGGAGCGCCCCTGGTGCCACGCAAGGCAATGGGTAGAAGGTGTCTCAAATTGCCAAGAAGACAAATCCATGGAGGTTGTAACGCCCAGACTTGTCTTGTTTTCCTTGAGCCAATTGCTTGCCGCCATGCGCCCTCTCTCACGCAGAAGGAGGAGAAATGACAAGCCGACATCGAACTGAGTGCGTCCTGACAGACGGGACATGTAGGCTTCGTCATGCACCGTGTGAAGGCGCACATCAGCGTAAGGATTAAACAAAGCGCTACTACTTTCCTGGAAAAGGTTTTGGATGCTCAGGATCGTGCGAATCTCGCGCATGAGGGCGCTGTTGAAGGTGACCTCATTGATGCGGTGCTGAATCTCATGGGATTTTTTGGGCACAATTTTGCGTTCAATGGGGGAAACCTGCACAATCAAAATATCAGAGGCAAGGCAGTTGAAAATCAGGGGCTCCAGGATGGGATTTCCCATGTACCCTCCGTCCCACAGGTAACTGTCTCCCCACTTGACGGCCTGGTTGAACATGGGCAGACAGGTTGAGGCCGAGAGGGCCTCTTCACACAAATCAGTGTTATCAAAAACCTTGATGCGGTTTGTAAGGCAGTCGGTGGCGCTGACGAAAATGCGGATTTTGTTTGTGCTCTTTAAAAGATCAAAATCGACATACTTTTGAAACAGGTCATGGAGCGGATTATAGTTGGAGGGATTAAAGTCATAAGGCGAGAGCATGCGCGTGAAGTATCCCAGCCAAAGACCAATGAGAGGGGAGAGGGCGCTCGTGAGAGGCGTGCGAGGTAAAACTTGGGGCATCTGATAGTGACTGGTAAGAGATAGCTTACTTAAAGCGGTCCAAAAGCCATCAAGGAGTGCGCGCGCCTCTTCCCTGCTTCCCCTTGCAAGGCCGGTGGACAGAAGTGCCGCGTTGATGGCCCCGGCGCTTGTGCCGGATATGCCCTCGATCTCGATATCCGTCTCCTCAAGAAGTCTGTCGAGAACGCCCCACGTAAAGGCACCGTGTGCGCCTCCTCCTTGAAGGGCAAGGCATATTTTTTTGGTCTCTTGAGAGGGTGAGGGAGCTGCCAGGGGTGGGTGTGGGTCCTTCAAAGCAGAAATGTCCTTGTGACGTGTTGCTACACGCAGAGTACCGCCTCAATATTAACAGATTCTTAATAGGTGCACACAATTAATCGTCCAACATATAATACAAATAAACAATAAAGTAAAAATCACAATTTTATGAAATATTAACTGATCCAATGTAATATTTAAAGAAGAGTTTATTTCTTGACGGGGTGTTCACATGGATAAGGACAGTGCAATCGAACGAAGAAAAATGCTTCAAGTCCTTGATGCGACACGCTTTGGAGTGCGCTTTATCCTGGATATAGATAGACAGATGGCGAAGGTCTTTGGGGGGTACGCCTTTGCTGTTTTGGGGTTGGTGCTTTTGGCGGAATTCCTTGGCAAGACCCATGGGTATTTGTACCTTCAAAACGTGATTCTGGGGGTCAAGACCCTCGTTTTGCCCGTACCGGTTTTGGTGTGGGCGCTCATGAAAATCCTCAACAAGGATGGTGGAGGCGGATACTTTTCGCTTTTTAGGTGGCGCGTGACGCTACTTGTGTTAGGTGCTAGCCTTTTGCGCGCCCTTTATGTGGCGTTGCCTGTCATCCTTGTGATGGTGGGAACTTTTGTGGAGTTAGGTGTAAACGGTCCCGCTTTTGGTTATCTGCTCCATCACTTCTCCCTAGCGTCCCTAACGGTGCCTGGCATGTCTAATCTTGCACCCCTTCTTGTTGCCGGTGTTGTCAGTCTTTTGTTCCTTGCGTGCTATGTGCTCTTGCGTCTTGCTTTTTTAAGTGTCCATGTTGTGGACAAAGAAGATTTGAACCTGCGCGAGGCCTTTCGTGCCTCCAGGGATTTGACGGGTGAAATTTTTGCGGTCTTGCTTTTGAGTGGGGGGCTGACATTCCTTTTGTCATGGGGTATCCATGCCCTTTGGCAGGCAGGGGGACTTTTAGACCTGATGTATCAAGGCCCTCTTTGGCGCACAGTCCCCCTAACAGTATTCTATCAAACTGTGCATCTCTATTTTGGCCTTATGGTCACGGTTGCATTGGGCGATTTGTATGTTAAGACGCGTGACGCTGAGCCAAAATCCGTGTCTTAAATACGTAACATTGACAATCAATAAGATGACAATCTGTCTAAATTAACGCAACTTTAATCAATTTCTCTTACAATAAGAATAGGAAAAAAATATGCACGTGTGGAGGGTCACATGGAAGAAAAAGAAGTTGTCACACAAGTGACAAAGCCTGGGGTGATGGTCGCTGTTAAAACAGGATTGCGGTTTGTTATGAGCCCAGGAAAGGACGCGCCCGCAATGATGGGGACATTTGCCATCGTGACACTTGCTTGGATATTTTTGAGTCAAGGTATTGGCGGCCAGGCCGGTACGTTTTTTGGCATCGGTGGTGGGTTGGGTACTCTTTTGACATTGTCTGTTCAGTTTCTTCTGTCCTTGCCTGTGACGGTTTGGGCCATTCAAAAGGCCCTGACAGGGCAGGCAACTGGGCGCTATTTTGACCTGTTTAGCCAAGGGGTAACGTGGCGGCTCTTGGCTTCTGGTCTGCTTGTTGGTGTTCTCCTGGCAATTCCTTTGCTCCTTGCCATTGTTGGACTTTTGGTGGCCGGGGGCTTGGGGACTGGCGCGCTACAAAACATGCTCACACCTGAGGTTCTGGGGAATCTGGGCGGCCTGAAGGGGGAGATGACGCCTGTCGTGATGGGCGTGGTGGGTGTGCTTATCCTTCTTGTGACTGTGGTTGGACTGCGCTTTTCCTTTTTGAGCGCCTTCGTGGTTGATAAGGATAGGGTGGATCTCTTTGGTGCTTTCGGCGCCACTAAAGGGGTTGTCTGGCGCATCATAGGCACACTCCTCGTCACAAGTATTGTGGTGGGGCTTGTGGGTTCCGTTGTGAGCTTGGTGATAGGTTTTGTCATGGTCTCAGTGCCAGCGCTGATGGTGGTCTCCCTGACCCTGCAGGTGGTGGCCATGAGGTACCTCTCTTTGATGGCGCTCGTTGGGGTTGTAAACCTTTACAAGCAAAAGAAAGAGCTGGAGATGTAATGCCAGCTCAGTCAAAAAAAGGGGGGCTTGGCCCCCTTTTTTTATTCCGTTTTATCTGTGCCGGCGTTTTTACCTTGGGATGACAGAATATGAACGATTTGAGATTCAAACTCACGGCGATAAAGAATCAGCATAATGAAGGCCGTTGAGACCATAAAGAGAACAGGGCTTACAAACCATGACAGCGCTGCAATGGAGAAGTAATAAGCCCGCAGGCCTCTGTTCATATCACGGGCGGCCATGGTGTTGATCATGGCCGCCCGCCTGGCCGTGGGCAGATAATGCTCGCTTTGGTGCTCATGGGGTAGGGGCATGGCCCCCAAAAGAACAGAGGCGTAGTTAAGCTGCCTCAAAGACCACGTCATCTTGAAAAAGATATAGATGTAGAGAAAGCACAAAAGGAAAACTTTGCTGTACCAAATGACTTTTGCGGGTACGTCAGCGAAAGGAATTTGCTTCAAAATCGCAAAAACCTGGGGAGTCGCGCCCAGAAGCGCCAAAAGACCTGCCAAAATCAGGATGGACGTTGAGGCAAAAAAAGCAATGCTTGACTGCAGCATAGACAAGATATTGATATCAAGCACACGGTTGTCCCGGCGCAGGGCCACATTCATCCACTGAACGCGGTACAAGTGCATGCGCGCGCTCAGGCCCCTTGCTCCCCGCATAAAATTATCAACAATATAATTGTACCCAAGCCAACACATCAGAAACCACACAAAAGCGATGAACTCGAGGGGCGCTTCTTCCATATAGCGACGCAGAATATCCAGGACGTAGGTCAGTGACATTTTTGTTTACACAGCTCCGAGTGGTTTAGGGATCGATTTTAAAACTTGGCTTCTTGACCAAAATCCATTATAAACTGGCGCAATGTATTTAGGAAAGGTTCATTTTTAACGGATGTCAAAAGAAGATCTAATCGAGTTTGCAGGTGTTGTCACAGAGGTGCTTCCCAATGCAATGTTTCGGGTAACCTTGGATAATGGACACATTATCCTCGCCCATATGTCTGGCAAGATGCGTAAAAACCGCATCCGCGTTCTGGCGGGGGACAAGGTAACCGTTGAAATGACAACCTACGACCTAACCAAGGGACGTATTACTTTCCGTACAAAGTAGTCTTGTAAAAGGCAAGGATGGTGACCTCCTTGCCTTTAGAGACATCTTTTCTCTCTTCTTCAAAGATCTAACTACACCCAAAGCCGCTCCCCCACCTGTTGCAAAAAAAGCACGCACAAAACAAAAAGAGACGCAAGAAAATATCCAATCTTTATTTTACAAATTGTTAAGAAGTTCTTGATTATAAAGGCCTCTAACTGGAATCAAATGGGATTGACTCCGGATTTATCCTGCTTTTGCAAAGGAGGCGTGTGTAAAAAAAGATGTAAAATGGACAAAAAATAAGGTAAAAGGTCTTGTCTTTTGTCTTGAAGGAGCGCGCAAGTGTCAAAAATGTGCCCCTCTTTTCTGGGTAAATGAAGTGGTAAAAGGACCGCATGACCCATTGTCATGTGGCTTTTTTCGTTAGCAACAAGCAATAAAAGGTTGTAGGGATGTCAACGCAACAAAATTCCTCCCAAGCGCCAGAGTTTGGTAAACTTCGGGCCGCACTTTGGCCCATCCACACACATGAGCTGAAAAAGTTTCTGCCCATGTGCTTGGTCATGTTCTTTATTCTTTTTAACTATACAATTTTGCGTAACACTAAGGACGCTTTGATTGTAGCCGACCCTGCTGCGGGTGCAGCGGTCTTGAGCTCGCTCAAGCTGTATGTCGTGATGCCATCGGCAGTTTTGTTCGTGGTCTTGTACGCAAAGTTGACAAACATGTTCTCTCGCGAGGCATTGTTTGTGGGAATTGTCTCGGTTTTCGTGGCCTTTTTCCTATTGTTTGCGTTCGTCCTCTATCCAAACCTTGACGTACTTCACCCCTCCCTTGAGCGTGTGAACGAGCTACGTGCAGCGTTTCCCCGCTTCCAGGCCATCATCCCTGTGTGGGGTGTGTGGACGTACTCCTTGTTCTACACATTGTCTGAGCTGTGGGGTAGCGTGATGCTGTCACTTCTGTTCTGGCAGTTTGCCAACGACATTATCCGTACGGATGAAGCAAAGCGTTTCTACGCCCTCTTCGGCCTGGTTGCCAACGTGTCCTTGATCTTTGCAGGTCAGCTGAACAAGTACTTGTCCAAGGCAGGTGTCGATGTGCCCGAGGGTGTTGACCCATGGGGCGTGTCCTTGCGTTATATCTCTTTGGCCGTTGCTGCGGCAGGTATTGCAGCCATTGCGCTCTACACGTACCTCAACGTTGTTGTCCTCAAGGATCCACGCTTCCAAAGCGAGACCGATACAGGCGCGGCGAAGAAGGGCAAGGGCGGCAAGCCAAAGCTTGGTATTGGCGAAAGCTTCAAGTACATCTTCACGAATCCTTACATTGGGTTCATTGCGCTTCTCGTGATCGGCTACGGTATCTCCGTGAACGTCATCGAAGTTGTGTGGAAGAATAACCTTAAGATTGCTTACACGACGAAGGCCGAGTACAACGCGTTCATGGGTGACTTCTCAACCATGACCGGTATTGCAACAATGCTGCTCATCATGTTCACAAAGGGCTTGGTGCGTAAGTTTGGTTGGTTTACCGGCGCCATTGTAACGCCCCTTGTGACCATTGTCACAGGCGGTCTGTTCTTCTTCTGTATCTTTGGTGCAGACATTTTTGGACCCATCGCGGCTGGCCTTGGCATGACACTGCCTGTGCTCATTGCCTACATCGGTGCGGCTCAAAATATCCTGACAAAGGGTACAAAGTACTCCAACTTTGACCCCACGAAGGAAATGGCCTTTATTCCTTTGGACGCAGAACTTAAGTCCAAGGGTAAGGCAGCCGTTGACGTCATTGGTGGCCGTTTGGGTAAAGCAGGTGGTAGCCTTGTGCAACAGATCCTGTTCTCCCTCATGTCTACAACGGAAGTAATGGTCATTGCGCCTTACTTGACAGGTGTGGTGGCCCTTGTGGTCGGCGCCTGGGCAGCGGCGGTCTTTGGCCTGAACAAGCGCTACACAGCGCTCATTGCCAAGGGCAAGCACTAAAC